>JAIXYO010000066.1 GCA_027490215.1 Rubrivivax sp. | reverse complement strand
GGTCAGCGAGGGTGGCTCGATCGTCTACACCGCCTCGGTCAGCAACCCGGTCACGGGCACCGACCTGCTCATCACGCTCGACAACGGCCTGATCATCACCATCGCGGTGGGCAGCTCCGTAGGCCGTAGCGAGCCGGTGATCGTGCGCCCGGGCGATGCCTACGCCAAGATCACCAGCACCACCGGTGGCAATTTTGAAGCGCTGAACACGCCGTCCACTCCAACCCTGGAGAACAGGGCGCCGACGCTCGACGCTGCCGCTGCTATTGCCGTCATCAGCGATTCTGCGGGCCCAACAGCCCTGATTCCACCGGTAATTGGGCGTCTGGATGTATCGGATCCGGAAGGCGACAGACTCACCTTCTCTGTCGCGGGTGGTCAGCCGTCGAATGCACTGGAAGGGTACGACAGCGCTCTGCGTACGCCGCTAGGTACGTTGTATCTCAACACCAGTACTGGCACTTACCAGTTCTTGCCCGACGAACGGGCCGTTCGCAGCCTAGAGCTCAACCAGCAGCCGCTGGCGTTCAGCATCAGCGCCAGTGACGGCATAAACGCGCCGATCCCGATTCCGCTCAGTTTTGTCCTGCAAGGGGTGCTGAATGAAACATCGGTGTCATTCAGCGACACCGAGATCACCGCCCTGGCGGCTGCCAGCCAGATATTCGAGGCGGGCGCACACGTCACGATCGGTGGCGCCAGCTTCCTGCCGCCAGAGCCGTTCCAATCGCAGGTGGAGGCGCTGCTGGCCGAGGCCGATGTCACCGTCAAGCTCGACAGCACCGATGTCGCCCGCCTGGCCGCTGGCTCCGACGCCCAGCTCGACGCGCTGGTCAGCCAGTTGTCTCAAGCCGGCATGGACCGTCTGGAGCTGGGTGCCGCTCAGCTCGACACGCTGTCGAATGCCGCGGGCGGCTCGCTGGACTTCAACGCCGGCACGAACCTCACGGTGGTGGGTACCTCGTTCCTGCACAGCGGCGCGAACCTGGCGGACGTGGCCGGTCTGGTCGGCCAGGCAGACGTCACTGTCAAGCTTGACGACACCGACGTGGCTCGCCTGGTTGCCGGCAGCGATGCCGAACTCGACGAGCTGGTTAGCCAGCTCATCAGCGTCGGCATGGACCGCCTGGAGCTCGGCGCAGCCCAGGCCCTGGCACTGGCTGGCAACGCAGCGCTCACTTTCAACGCCGGCACCGAGATCGTGGTCGACGACGCCAATGCGCTGGTCGATGCGGTCGGTGTCGCGGCAGCCGAGCATCTGTTCGGCGCAGCCAACCTCACCGACAAACTGTCGGACACCGATGTGGCTGGTCTCGATTCGCCAGAAGCCGACGGGGAAGAGCTCTTCAGCCAGCTGCTTCATGGCGAGGAACATTCAGCGGCTTCGCTCAGCGCGCTGCACGACTTTGCGGCCAGCGCCGATGTCTCGACGCTGTTTGGCATGGGAGACCTTGCACAACTGCCGACCGATCACGCAGCCCTGGCCGACGTCCTGCAGACGTTGGAAACCGACATGGGTCAGGCAGGGGTGGACCAGTTCGTTCTGACCGACGACCTGACTGCCGCACTGGCGCAAAGCGACGTCGCTTTCCTGGACACACGCACTGCCGACGGCCCGCTGCCGGAAATCGAAGTGCCGGCAACTGCCGACAACAGCGACGACACCGAGGTCGATGTCTCGCTGCATGGCGCGGGCTTCATGGTCAGCCCGGATCTGCGCCTCGAAGACATGCCGAGCTACCAGTATGCCGACAACCAGTCGGTCTCCCTGGAGCTCCATGCCGCCGATCTGGCCGCGCTGATGAACGCGACGGATGCATACGACACGCTGCACAACGCTGGCTTCACCGACCTGCGCCTGGCCGATCCGGTGCCAGACGCTGCACTGACCGATCTGCAGGCAGCTCTGCACGACAGCGGTCTGCACTGGAGCTCTGCGCCGCTGTCGACCACTGAGGTCGAGTTGCTGGGTCTCAGCACCGATTGGGAACAGGGCCAGGCTGATCCGTATCACCTGCACCCGACCAAGCCATGACAGAGGAGCCCCTGAACGACAGCACGGAACCGACCAAATCTGGCACGGGTCCGGTTGCGGCCGTTATGAACCAATGCCGCCGTGGCTTCATCATGATGGCGGGCCTGTGCTTCGTGCTGGAAGTGCTGTCGCTGGCGCCTATCGTTTACATGTGGAACAGCTTCGACCGCGTCATGAGCAGTCGCAGCGTGGTCACCTTGCTGTCGCTGACGGTGCTGATCGTCGGCGTTTACATGTTCAGCTCGGCGATGGAGTGGACGCGAAGCCGGCTGATGGTGCGTCTTTCGCTGCGCATCGACTGGGAGCTGGCGGCCGACGTGTTCGATGCGGCTTTCCGCAGGCAGGCTCACCGCAGGGCCGTCAATGTCGAGCAGTCGATGGGCGACCTGTTGGTTCTTCGCCAGTTCTTGTCTGGCAACGGCGTGTTGGCCGTCATCTCGGCACCGTTCGCGTTGTTGTTCATTGCTGTCGGCGCGGCCTTTCATCCGATCCTCGCCCTCTACTCGCTGGGCACGGCCCTGGCCATGCTGATTGCCGCCCTGGCCAATCAGCGGATGACCACATCGACACTCAAGGCTTCCAACACCGCCAAGCACGAAGCCACGCGCATGGCCGCCGGTCTGCTGCGAAGTTCCGAGTCCACACGTGCACTGGGCATGATGCCGGCCCTGAGGCAGCGTTGGTATACGCAGCACAGAGAGTTCGTGGCCCTGCAAGTGCAAGCGTCAGATGCCGCTGGCAGCGGTAAGGGAGTTACCGGCTTCATGAGCCACACTTCTCAGTCGGTTGGTCTGGCCCTCGGCATCTACTTGGCCATCGAAGGCCTGATCACCGGCGGCATGGTGATGGCCGCCACCATGCTGATCAGCAAGTCCGTAGGGCCACTTCAGGGTCTGATCGCGCAGTGGCCGTCCATCGTCGCCGCACGTCAGGCCCATGACCGGCTCAACCAGCTTCTGGTCGAAGATGATCGACCGGCCGACGCCATGGCTCTGCCAGCACCGGTTGGCCACATCCTGGTTGACAACGTGAGCGGCGCCCCCAATGGCGCGGAGCGCAACGTCGTGCAGGCGATCAGCTTCGAACTACCAGCGGGTCAGGCACTGGCCATCGTTGGGCCCAGCGCTGCAGGAAAGACTTCGCTGTCCAAGCTGCTGGTCGGTGTCTGGAAACCCACACAAGGCTCCGTCCGCCTCGACGGTGTCGAGATCTCGCAGTGGAATGCGGATGAGCTCGGCCCGCTGATCGGCTACGTGCCGCAAGAGATCGAGTTTTTTGAAGGCACCGTCGCCGAGAACATCGCCCGCCTGGGCGCCGTCGATGCAGACGCAGTGGTGCAGGCGGCCCGCTCTGTGGAACTTCACGAGACGATCTTGCAGTGGCCCAAGGGTTACGACACGGTGCTGGGCGAAGACGGTTTTGAGCTGTCGGGAGGCCAGCGCCAGCGCCTGGCCATCGCACGTGCGCTGTACGGCAACCCACGCTATGTGGTCATGGACGAACCCAATGCGAACCTCGACGAAGTGGGCGAGCAGGCGCTGATCGAGGCGATGCGCCATATGCGCACGCAAGGCACCACGGTCATCGTCACCACGCACCGGCCGCGCCTGATCGGCGCTGTCGACCTGATGCTGGTGCTCAAGTCGGGCCGCCAGGTGGGCTTCGGCACCCCGAAGGATCTGTTGGACGCAGTCAAGCGAGTGCACCCGGTACCCACTGACGCCGGCGCAAAGACGGCCGCGCAAGCAGACCACCGGAGCGCCGCGTGAGCGCCAGCGGTTCGGGCCGCCTGGCCTCGTGGGTCGGCAGTTGGAACCCCTACAACCCGAGCGAGCTGCCCAGCAAGGGCCGTGGGCTGGAGCCGGTGGTGCTCGAGCAGGCAGGCTTGCGCCGCAACCTGGTGCTGATGACCAGCGCCGCATTCCTGGCGTTCCTGGCCTGGTCGATGACCGCGCCACTGGACGGCGGTGTGGTGATGGAAGGCGCGGTGGTTGTGGCCGGCAGCCGGCAGGCAGTCCAGTATCCGTCCGGCGGCGTGGTTCAGGAAGTTCTGGTGAAGGAAGGCAACGCCGTCCAGCAGGGTCAGCTGCTGGTGCGCATCAATCCGCTGAGCTCCGAGGCCGACCTCACCGGCGTAGAACTGCAATACATCAACCTGCTGGCCACCGAATCGCGCCTGCTGGCCGAACGCGCTGGCTCGGCAATCCAATGGAAAGCGGAGCTGGCCAAGTTCGGCGAAAAGGACGAGCGCGTCATCGAGGCCAAGCAGCTGCAGTCTCAGCTGCTGCAATCTCGTCAGCGCGAGCTGGAAAGTCAGAGCCGTATCCTGAATGAACAGCTCTCGGGTCAAAGAGCGCAGGCGTCGGGCATGGCCAAGGTGATGCTGGAAAAACGCGGGCAGCTCAAGCTGATCTCCGAGGAGGCGCGCAACACCATCCAGTTGGCCAAAGAGGGCTATGTGCCCGAGACCAAGGCCAACGAGATGAAACGGGCCCAGAGTTCGATGCAGGCAGACCTGGAAAGTGCAGCGTCGGATGCCGAGCGCCTGCGCACCGCCATGGCGGCCACCGAGATGCAGATCGCTCAGCTGAGGATGTCTGCCAACAAGGAAATCGACAACCAGTTGTCGGAGGCACAGAAAACGCGGGAAGCCCTGCAGACCCGGATGGTTTCGCTCAAGTTCGACCTCAATGCGTCTGAGGTGAAGGCGCCGGTCAGCGGCACGGTCATCGGGTTGAAGGTCAACACCGTGGGCGGTGTGGTGACGGCAGGACAGGTCCTGATGGAGATCGTGCCCAAGGATGGCCGCCTGGTGATCGAGGCCAAGGCCCCGCTGGTCTCGATCGACAAGCTGAAGGTCGGCCTGGACGCAGACCTCCGCTTCTCGGCTTTCAACCAGAGGACCACGCCGGTGATTCCCGGCACGGTCACCCTGGTGGGTGCCGACAAGCAGCCCGCATCCAGTCAGACTGGGATGGAGTTCTACCTGGCTCAGGTGGAAACCACCAAGGAAGGCCTCGAGCTGTTGGGCGCCAACAAGATCCAGCCAGGCATGCCGGTCGAGGTAATTGTAAAAACTGGTGAACGCAGTTTTATGACATATCTGCTTAAACCACTTACTGATAGACTGGCGCGCAGTTTCAAGGAAGATTAATGCGCCAGTCCCGCCACGAGCGGCCCCTTTTCCAGATCATTGCTCTCTTGGCCCTCGGCTGGACGCTGTTCCCGGCTACCGCCGTCGCGCAGACCTTCCAGGCTGCTCTCTCGGCGGCCCGCCAGGTCGATTCGGTCTACATCTCCAAGATGGCCGACCTGAAGAGTCGCCGGATGCAAGCCAGCGAAGCCGGCACGGCGTTCCTGCCTGGCGTCAGCGTGAGCTACAGCAAGGCAGACGCGACCGGCTCCAGCGCTTCTTCGCGAGCCGTCGACATCACTCAGCCGCTGTTCAGCGTGGACAAGTACCTGCAGTTCAGCTCGCGTGGCCCGTTGGCGACCCAGGCCAACGCTCAACTGCGTCTGGCCGAGAACGATCTCTCGCTACGGGTGTTCAACGCGATGGCCGACATCGTGCGGGCGCGGGAATCCCTGCGGGCGATCCAGGTACAGATCGACGGCCTGGAGGTGCAGTACCGCCGCGCACAGCGCATGCGCGAACTGGGACAGGGGACCGTCACCGAGGTCAGCGACTTCGAGGTGCGGCTCGCCGTAGCCGAGGGCAATCGCCTGAACCTGAAGACCACGCTGGATGCTGCCCGGCGCAACTTCACGCTCGTGACCCACCTCGTGCCCGATGTCGCAGGCATAGACGTGGTCGCACCGGCAACGACCGACAGCACCGACGAGGCCGCAGTGCTTGGCATCGTTCGTGCGCTCGATCATGCAGTGGTGGCGGCACGCCAGAACCTCGAACTCGCGCGAATCAACAGCCGCCGCAGCTGGGCCAAGTACCTGCCAACCGTGTCGGCTGTAGCCGGCTATGGGTCGGCCAACGGCGCGAAAAGCACCAGCTCTAGCCGCGTAGGCATCGTGTTCAACGCCCCACTTGGCGCTACACCCTATTTTGAGCAGCAGAACGCGGCCATCGAACTCGACCGCGCACAGGAATCGTTGCGTGCTGCCGAGGACGCGGCCGTCAACGACGCCGCAAACCTTCTCAACTCCCTGCGCTCGCTGAACGCCGAGATACGCGTGCGACAACGCGCCGTGCAGGCCGCCCAGCAGGCGGTGGAAGGCAACCTCAAGAGCTACCAGGGCGGCGTGAAGTCGAACATCGACGTCGTCACCAGTTTTCAGACGCTGGCCGACAGCGAGGTGGCACTGGTCAATGCGCGCCTGAACATTGCGCAAGCAAACTTGCGGCTTTCGTTCATCGAGAACCTCGCCGCCGAGACCGCACCCTAAACCTCCCAGCGTTGCAAACCATGGCAGTCAACATCGTCAAATCCAAGGAAGAACTGGGCGAAGGTCTGAGCTTCAACATCGAAGGTCTGAAGCGCGTGGGGTCGACCTTGATCCTGCACGGTTGGATCATCGACCCGGCCATGCGCCTGCGGTCGATCGCGCTAGGCCGACCCGGCTCGTCGCACAGCCTGGAACTGCTGAGCCGCCTTGTCCGATTCGAGCGCGCCGATGTGGCCAACGCTTTCAAGGCCGACGCTTCTTCGCCGCTGACATGCGGCGGCTTTGCGGTGGCGTTCAATGACATCCCTGACGTCGCTCACCTGGAGCGTCTGGCCATTGGCTTCGTCTCGGCCAACGGCAATGCCTATGTCGAGACGGTGCCGATCGTCGCTATCTCGCCCGAGGGCGACCAGTTGGCATCACTGCTCGGCATCCTGCCCGACATGCAGATGGACGCGCAACGCTGTGAACGCTATTACGAGCCACTGTTTGCGGCAATCACCAGCGCCCAGGACGACGCTCGCCTGGCGTTCGATCAGACCTACAAGGACGCGGATCAGGTGAAATTGGCGCCCGCCGAAACGCCGGTGTTGTCGGTCATCATCCCACTGTATGGCCCGACTCGCTTCGAGCGAACACAGATCCCGGCGCTGGCGGCCTTGCGCCAGCGCGATTGGGAAATCATCCTGGCGGTCGATGACCCGCGCAGCCTGGCTGCGGTACGCGAAAACGCGAAGCGGCTGAGCACGATGTATGGCATTGACATCCGTGTGCTGGCCTCCGAGCGCAACCTCGGCTTCTCGGGTATCAACAATCTGGCCAGCCAGCATGCGCGGGCCGACCATCTACTGTTCCTCAACAGCGACTGCTTCATCAGCGACGCGACGCCCATCCACCAGGCGATGGCCTGGCTGCGCGGCGACGGAACCGGCGCAGTGGGCTTTCGGCTGCTTTACCCGGACCGCACCGTCCAGCACGACGGCATGTCGATCGGGCTGTGGTCAGATAACAAGGCCTTCGTGCTCAACGAGCACCCGCGCCGCGGTCTGCCCGCCAATCTCGTGCAGAAGACCCCGCTGAATGACCGTGCCTGCATGGTGACGGCCGCCTGCCTGCTGATCAGGCGCGAGACCTTCCAGGCGGTGGGTGGCTTCGACTTGATCTACCTGCGCGGTGACTTCGAGGATTCAGACCTCTGCCTGAAGCTCATCGACCGCGGCTTGCGGCTGGGTATCGTGCGCACCAACACGATGTTTCACCTCGAAAGACAAACCATCGTCAGCCAGGAGGGAGGCGTGAGGCAGAAGATCACGCTGGTCAATTCGTTCATCTACAGCCGCCGCTGGCAAAAGCTGCTGACAGGCAATCTGGCGCCATTGGAGCTCGTTGCATGAAGATACTCATGATGGCCCACGGCCACCCGTCGTTGCACAAAGGGGGCGGTGAGGTGGCCGCCTATGCGCTGCACCACCTGCTGCAGGCCCAGGGCCACCATTCGGTGTTCGTCGGCTGGGGCGGAGCGCCACAGTCGCCCGGCGGCACCGTGCTTGCGCAACATGGCCTGGACGACTACCTGCTGTATTCGCAGACCGAGTACTTCGGCTTTTCGCTCGCATCCACTGCGGTGCGCGAAGGGCTGCAGGCGCTGATCGAGACAGTAGAGCCCGACATCGTTCACTTGCACCACTACATCCACCTTGGCGTGGAACTGCCTGCGCTGATCAAGCAGATTCGCCCACAGACCAAGGTGGTGTTGACGCTGCACGAGTACCTGGCCATCTGCGCCAACAACGGCCAGTTACTCAATACCGCAGGCGAGGTCTGCGCGGGCTACCAGCCCGAGCGCTGCAATCGCTGCTTCCCGACGATCAGCTCAGCCAGTTTCTTCATGCGCGAGATCGGCCTGAAGTCGGCTCTGGGATTTGTCGACGCGTTCGTCGCGCCTTCGCAGTTCCTGGCAGACCAGTACTTGCACTGGGGCATTCCACCCCAGCGGATGCATGTGGTGGAAAACCCCCTGCCCGCACCGCGCGCCGAGACCAGCGCAAGCGCAGCACCCCACGTCGATTCGGTCGAAACACCGGTGTGGCGACTGGGCTTCTTCGGTCAAATCAATTTCTACAAAGGATTAGACGTCATCCTTGACGGCGTTCGCCTGGCAGCACAGGCCGGTACGCGCGTCGAGCTGTCGATATACGGGTCCTTCTCTGCGGTCAACGGGCAGGACTACATCGACCGGCTCAAGCAGACGATCTCCACCCTACCCGATACCGTCACTTACCATGGGCCATACCAGCAGGCCGATGTGCACAGGCTGATGACGCGCTGCCACTGGCTGGTCATGGGCTCGCGCTGGTACGAGAACTCGCCGGTCGTCATCCAGGAAGCCATTGCAGCGGGTCTGCCGATGATCTTGCCCGACCACGGCGGCATGAAAGAAAAATCAGACGCCACCACGGTGCTTTTCCAACCCGGTGAGGCATCCAGCCTGGCCGACGCGCTCAGGAACCTGACCCCTGCGCACTACCGCGCAGCACGCAAGGCCGCCATGGCGCGGTATGTCGCATTGCCAGCAGCACGCGTCGAGGCGCTGACGGCGGTCGAGTCGATCTACAACAGCTTGCTGCCGCCAGAAGCGGACGGCAGTGGCTTGGCAGTTGTCGCCAGGGTGGCACCAGCGCCGGCCTTGAAACCAGCAAGACCGTCAGGTAGTCCAACCCCCGCATACCGATCAGCAAACTCTGAGCGCAGTGTTTCCAATGACGAGGCACACCAATGAAACGCATCGGACTTGCAGATAACCCGGGCGCCGCAATTGACGGTCAGCAAGCGCAGGCACTGCCCGCAGCCGAAGTCAGAGCCGTGGCAGAAGGCAACACCAGCAACCTCGCCTTTGTCGGCGGCATGAACAGCCTGCACTCCAATCCCGGCGGGCGTCTGCAGTGCGGCGAAGGACCTAACTCGGTCAGCGCGCTGTGACCAGGCGGTGATCTGCGGCGCCCATCAGATCGGTGGCCACACCAATCTGAACTGCTGGGCTGAAAAACTCAGCAACTGGTAATTTCCGGTAATTCTGTTCTTACTCGGCGGGCAGTTGGAAAGAATTCCCCATCAGACCTAGTAGAAACACTATTTATGAGAATAATTGATTTATGTCGAGCCACTGATATTATCGACAAAATAATATATAAATAAAAATATCTTAAATATAATAATTAATACCGATTACCATAAAAATAAAATATCGAATCGCATACAAGAGGAGACCGCAATATGAGATTTGTTAACATTAAGTTAACTCGCGAAAGCATCCAAAAGCTACACGAGGATTCCGTAAATCTCAAAATCGCGGCCCTTAGAGCACCCATCAACTTATGGCATAGCTCATCTTTTGAATCGCCATGTGCAGCTCATGCCGCCATTGATGATTATTGCAGAATAAATATTGGAGCATTTTCTTCAATCGCTGTTGCACGCATCGGAAATGTAAAAATTGGCAGGTATGCATCCATTGCCGATGAGGTGAGAATTGGTGCCAATGAACACCCGACAGATAGGCTGACCATCAGCAGAATACCTCATGTGCCGACCATGCATAACTGGAACAAAACTCTCCCAGAGCCTCAGGCCACGCACGTGGAAAAGAATCCATTCGCTTACACCGAAGCCTGCAAGATCACAGAAATTGGCAATGATGTTTGGATAGGATACCGCGCCTATATCAAAGCAGGGGTAAAAATTGGCGATGGCGCGGTTGTTGCCGCACATGCCGTAGTCACCAAAGATGTCGCCCCCTATTCCGTGGTGGCTGGAACACCCGCAAAAACCATTCGCATGCGATTTCCTCAAAATATTATCGACGATTTGCTGGAGCTGCAATGGTGGAGATATTCTGTTTACGATATGTTTACAGCCCCGCTTGATAACATCGAAAAATCTATCGAAAAAATCCGGGAAATGATTAATTTAGGGCAGATAGATCCATATATTGGAAGAACATACACCGCACAGGAGCTGGCTGAAATAGGTGATTAATCAATCGCCCCTGAAATTCGCCTGCAAACCGTACGAATCCCCAATTTCCGGCTTGTCCCTTGCTGAGTAAATGACCGGGCATCGATACACCAAGCGGCGCCGGGAAATCGGATGGCGGGCGTGGATCTGGGCGGTGCGCGCGACGGTGAGTTAGCGCGGCGGCATCGGCCCGGCGGCCTGCCGCACTTGCCGATCCGCCCGATGTCCCGCCTGAGGTAACCGAAGAACAGTTTCAACCTTAGCGACGAGGAACTCGGCAATCGATGGGCCGAGAACGTGCAGCAGCAATTCCTCAGCAGCATGGCCTAGTACGATCCGCGCATGCGGCGTGACGCCACGCATATCGGTCACTCCCACCAGAGTCTCGTCGAGGACTGCGTCGAGAAGATGCTCAAGGCCGCCGTGGGCGTCAAGCCCAACAAGTCAGCCTAAAAAGAACCTTTGATCGTCGACTTCACCGTGCAGTCCAGGGTCATCTCCCAACCGACGGCCAGCCACATGCCGGGGATAGCGCGGCGCTAGGCCGCGCAATCTTTGGGGTGCCTCACGGAAAACGAACAGTCGTCCTCAGCCGCCATGCCGTCACGCCAAGACGCCCCCCCGGTAGCGTTGTCGATGTGATTGGTCACACGTAGGCTTTGAATTTTTCAGAGTTGCACGGCTTTTATTCTCAATGTCCGAACAGCCCAAGCCTATGGGAGCCCAAGCACACCACCTTTTTACGGTGTGTCGCGAATATTTTCTGGCCCCTTGAACATAAACCTCAGAATTCATGGATTTCAAAAACTTATCTGCGGTGAAGTGAATTTTTTAGAATTTAAATTCCATACCGATAAAATTAGAGATGAAGCCCGTATTCCTGAAGGATTTGGCCAAGCCTGAAATTCAATTGGCAAGTGCTGCGAGAGTAAAATATGAGGTCCAGATCGGAAAGGTTTTGAGTGACGATTTTTGTGCGCCCCGAAAATATTCGGCCAGACCCTATCGAATCGAAGCCCACTTCCCCGAACTATATGCCTGGAAGGCTCCAAGACCGGTGCGTTATAAAATGTCGGCCAAGCATGCGGTTTATGATGATGAATTCCTTTATCTAGATGCAAGTTTGGTGGCCTGCATGCATCCACAGGCCGCCCTACGGGTTTTTGAAGAAAAGATGGCGTTGCTCACAAACAAGAGAGGCCCTGTTAAAAAGCGAATCGAAGGACCAGCCTACCTGTGTGCCAATGAAGGTAGCGGCACCTGGGGGCACTGGATCGTACATAACGCACCTCGTGCCACATTGTTCCTAGAGGCATTTCCTGAAGGTCGCCTGGTGGTACCGGCCGCTTATGTTGGCCAATCCGTCCAATCCTTCATTGATGTACTTCGATTGAGCGGGATATCAGAATCTCGCATCATCAGTATCCAACCACAGGAGGTGGCAGAGTTTGAACAACTGGTTTTCATTGATCTGCCCTTTGCGACCGAAAGTGGCCTGCACCACCCGAGTAGTAATGCGTTCTTTAACAGCATAAAAATCAACTGGTCGCTTGCCAAGCCCACCGAGCAACCCCTATGCGTAAAGCAGGGAGAACACTTCATCCACCGCGCGGCCAAATCTCGCGAGATAAACAACTTTCAGGAAATCTCCCAGATACTAGCGAGCAAGTTCAATACGGTGAACATTGGCGGCCTGTCATTCAGCGAGCAAGTGACCTTGTGGCAATCCACAAAGCAAGCGGCAGGTGTACTGGGTAGCGACTTCACGAATCTTGTTTTCGGAAACGTACAAAAGGTCTTCATGCTCACGCCCGATTGGTTCGGTGACAACTTCTTCTTCGGACTCGCCGCTAGCCTGGGCGTGGAGTGGAATGAATTGAGGTGTGGAGCATTGGTGCAGGAGCGTCAGCCCAAACACAAATCTTCCTTTGACGTGAACGCTCGGTTGCTTGAGCAACTCATCAACTGAGCCTGAATTCGTGGCCCTGCCTCGGGGCGCCTCCATCCCCAAAGGTAGCCGGCGATGGCACCGACAGCGCCGCACTGGATTGAGTGCCTCTGTCAGCGGTACTTGCCACGCACGGGGCAGCCCACACACCTAGCGATTTGCGGGTTCCGGACAGTTCTTAGTCGATCAGGAGTTGCGGCGACGGAGGGTCGAGCGTGGAGGCGGTCAGATCAATCGTTTGCCACCATCCGGTCCGGATCGCCTTGTTGCCAGCGTGACACGCCTGAGCCACGGGTCAGGCCAAGAAGTCCAGCACGAGGCGCCGCAGGCCCTCCTGCGGCGCGGCTTGCTCAGGCGCGGTGGCCGCAGCACTCGTCAGCGCCTCCTCGCCAGCCACAACGCCACCGTCGCGACGCAGGTGTCCAGCACACTGCCGCCTTCGAGCAAGAGACACTGCCCAGGCGGCAGGCCACTGGTGGCCAGCCATTCAGACTCGGTGCTCGACCCGTCATCGCCTTCTGAGCGACCACACCCCCAGCGACTTGCGGGATCCCGGCAGCTCTTCGTCGATCAGCGACACCGGCGGCGGCAGGTTGAATGGGGGCGCGTTCAGATCGATCATCTGCCAGGCTCCGGTTCGGATGGCGTCGTTGCTGCCCCTGGGAAAGGTGGTGGCAATCAGGTGTGTGGCGCCGCTCGCCCGGAAATTCTCCAGGGCAAGCTGCACCAGCGGCAAACTCAGATGGGTAAGCACGTCACGGCACAAGATGGCGTCGGTACGGGGCAAGCGATCAGACGTGATGTCGGCCACGTTGAAGAAGTGGCTCTTGCGGCTGCGAAACCGCTGGCGCAGGTCGGTCACGAGCTCGTCGACGATGTCCACGCCCAGGTAGAGCCCCAGATCCGATGAGCGGGTCTGCAACCAGTTCAGGTCACCACAGCCCGCATCTAGCAGGCTGCTGACCTGCAAATCGTGCAGCACCTGCTGCAGCTTGGGCAGCATCTTCGCGGTCTGGGCCCGTGTCGAGCCGGCCCCGCTGCGCGACTCGGCGTTGCCCCAGGCGTTGGTGCGCCAGATGTCGGTGAAGCGCTGGCCGATGCGCATGGTGCGGGCCTCGGCGGGCAGGTCGGCCTCAAGTTCGTCGGTGGACTTGCCGCGGATGGTCTTGTCGCGAAAGGACACTCCGGCCATCGCCTCATAGTCGACCAGCTTGCGGGCATGGCCCAGCCGGTACCGGTCGAAGTCACGCAGCGCTTCGGGATCGCTGCAGGGCCAGTCCTCCAGCAGGTGGCGCACCCGATCGCTGGCGAGGTCGCTCAGCTTCGCCCACTGCTGGTGGTCGTGCCAATGGCGGCGCTTGTTGGGCCGCTGGGCGTACTCGTGATACAGCACCACCTTGTTCGGTGAAAACAGATCCCAGCCGTGAGTCCACAAGCGAGCGGCCAGGGCGATCTCCTCGCCGGTGAAGTAGATGTGGGGGTCGTACGGCACCTCGGTGATCACCGCCGCCGGCGCGAACAGCAGGCCGCCGGCCACGTAAGGCGTCGGCGTCGGCAGGGTCGGGGCCTTGGCCTCCGGTGTGGCGACCGAGCTGAATGAAAGCAGTCCTCGGTCGTCAAACTCCTTGGGGAGGATCACGACCACATTGCGCGGCCCGAGCTGGTCTGGCGGCAGATAGCTGGTCGGGTAGGCGCTGAGCACCGGCTTGGGCGAGGGGCAGGCAGCCAGCATCTGCAGGCACAGCTCATCCCAGCCGGGCTCGAAGCGTGAATGTGCGTCGATCTGAAAGAAGTACTCCTCGCCAGCCCACAGGCTTTGCACCTGCGAACGCGCCCACCCCACCCCCTGGCTCTCGCGGGCGTCCACCTCGATCACCCGGCACTGCTCGGGTCGGGTCACCACCTCGAAGCAGTCGGCGTCCTGGTCCTTGAAGAACTGCCAGCACACACCGACGAACACCCGGTCGGGGTGGGTGGCCTTGTCGAACAGGTCCTTGATCGTCCACTGGCACTCGGTGTCGCGATACGAAGCGATGCTGACGAAGATGCGTGGCAGCTTGGGCTCCTTCGTCGGCGTCTTGGGCCGCTTAGACGGGGCGATCTGTCTGGCGGCGGAGCTCGGCTCGCGGGCCGCGGGGGCGGCCACAGCGCGGACAGGGGTCGATCGGCTCATGTGCGCGGCTCAACGGGAAAGTGAATGAAGGGGGCCTGCGCGCCGCGGCTTGGCCGGTATGCGGTACAGCCACACCGAGCGGCCGTTCGCCGTGGGCCAATGGGCCACAGGCGCCACCGTGGGGTGGCTGAAGGCGAGGCTGACCAGCCAATTGCCTGGCTGCATCTCGCGCATGGCCTTGTCGAGCGCCGGGCGCATCGACTCGGGCCGCTGGAAGAGGTAGACCACGTCATGGTCGGCCCAGGAGCCGGCCCACATGTCGCCACGGCGCACATCGGCATCGCGGCAGCGCCAGCGGCACAGCAACCAAAGCGGCAGGCTCCATTCCACCCCCGAAAGCCGGGCCTCGGGAAACTCCCGGCGCAGTGCCCGCAGCCCCGCGCCCGAGCCGCAACCGGCGTCCAGCACCCGAATCGGTCCTCCGTCGGCGCTGGCCATGCCTGTGAAGGCGGCCACCCCCGCCAGTGCACCGTGTGGCGTGGGGTACCAGGGCGCATCGCGCCAGGCGCGCAAGGGGTAGGCCGTCATCAGCAGCGCCAGAAGCATCAGCCACAGCCAGCCTGGCACCACGAGGCTGGGGTGGGCGAGCAGCAACGAAAGCGGCCAGCCAGCCGCAACGATCAGGCTGCGCCAGACGGCCCGGTAGGCCAGGGCACAAAGCCCGCTGAGGGCGGCCGACAAGGCCAGCGCCCAGAGCGGGGGAACGCCCAACGTGGGCAGTAGCAGCCAGAGGCACCAGCTGAGCCCCCAGCACAGCAGGGCGGGCAACGGCCAGCTCGCCTGGAGGCGCAAGCCGAGCGTGTCCCAGCGGCTGGTGCCGAGACGCCATCGATTCATGCCTGCGCGTGGCGCCAGACGCTTTCGCGCAGGCCGACAGTGGCAAGCCACGCCACACCCGAGCGCACCGGGTCAACGACGGCCGGGGCGCCATGCGAAACATGCCCGTCGTGGTGGGTTCGCTGCTGGATCCACAGTGCCGAGCCGGCACATGGCATCACGCGCAAGCCATCGGCCTGCGGCACGGCGATCCCGCCCCCCGTCTGCGGCGCTTCCAGCACGACTACGAACAGGCCAACACGTGAGCCGCTGGCGTCGCCAACGGGATGGGTATTGGAGGCAACTTCGAAATCGGCACCGACGCCGTGCGTGCCGTCGGCATCGTCCGGCGCGAAGCGGCTGAATTGAAACGGTTCGAAATGGCTGAGAGGCCAGTGCGCCAACGCGCTCACGCGCCGCTCCAGCACCGACAGCACGGGATCATCGCCAGGCGACTGAGTCAAAACGGCCGACTGTGCGAGCCGGCACATCGCAGCGCATTCGGGCGGGGTCAGCAGGTGATCCATCACCACGATGTCGGGCTGCGACAGCACGACGCGCACGTCGACCTGGTGGCCGGGTACAGCCATGGTTCGCTGCCGTGAGTCCAACCACGGCGCCGCGGCGACGGTGGTGCTGTCCGGCCCCGCGAGGTGAACGTCACGGCTGTTGTGGCGCGCTTCGGTCAATGCGGCCATGGCCACCTGGGCGGTGATGGCGCCGTGGGCATTCATGCTGCGAAGCAGATCGGCCGGCTTGCAGCCGCGCTGCAGGCTTCCGAGGAGCCAGCTTCGCCATTCAATGGGCAACTGTGAAAGGCTCATACGGAGGTGCGTGAGATCAATGGCGGCGGGAGCCGTTCAGGAAAAGGCCGCCAGCAAGGCCGGGTCGAGAACGAGGTTGTCGAAGCCCGTGGCGGCACGGCGCAGGAACAAGTCGCGATCAGCTGCGTCCACGGCGCGCCGGTCCTTGTCGTGGTCCACCTCGATCAGCAAGGCATGCGGGTGGTAGGCCAGACACTGCTGCTGGCGCGCGATCAGGGTCAGCTCGGTGTCGCCGTAGTGGCGGGTGTAGCCGGGGTGGAAAAGGGCACCGCCATACAGGCCCTGCAGCCAGCTCCTGCGCACGAGGCCGAAGGCGGCCAGCTGGCCGAACCACTTGCCATCGTTGAAGGCCAGCAGACCGCAGCCGGGCATCTGTGCCATGCGGTCGAGAGCCAGCCGCAGCCACTGACGGCCTGCAAATGCGTCTTCGGCGCAGTAGATCATCCATGGGCTGGCGACGAAACGCAGTGCCGCGTTCCACACCGCCACGGGGCCGGCGCCCAGGTCATCCTGCACGGCCAGCACCACCAGAGGCGCTCCTGCGCGGTCGTGCATCAGTTGCGCAGCGCGCCGCGCCGCGGCGCGGCGCAACCAGGGCATCACCGCCACCACGGCACAGGCCGGCAGCGGCGCACAGCGGCCAGCCGACAGATCGGAGAGCCGGCACCAGTGAAGCCCCGTCATGACCCGCACCACTGCAACAGTTGCCGGGCCAACCCGGCGTGGTGGTCGAAACGGCGGGCCGCCAGATGCGAGACGGCATGGCGCTCGCACATCAGGGCCGAGCGAGGCCGCCGCATGGCGTGGATGTGCTTGCCCATCAGTCGCAGCTCGATTGCCGCCAGCCCCATGGCATAGGGTTCGGTATCGACGAAGGTCGCGTCGAGTCCTTGCAGCGCCTGCAGGTAGCCGGGGTGGTCCGTCGGCGCCTGGAATTCGGCCACGTCCATCAGAGAGCCGAGGCGTCTCGATGCCGCCTGCCGGGTGCCCTCGTGGCGCCAACGGTGATCGATCAGCACAAGGCGCCGCGGCCGCAACGCCCGGATACGCTCAGCGGTCAGGGCGCTGATCTTGGCAGGGTTGGCGGCCACTGCCACCATACCTTTACGGGACGGCGGTGAAGGTGGTGGCGGGTGCGCTGCGGCTGCGGCCAGGCCGCTCGCGTAAGGCGGTGCGGTGTAGCTCACATAGCCGATGCGCGCGTTCAGCAGCGGCTCTGTGTAGAGACCGGCAGCAGCGCTTGGCACCTGTCGGGCATCGGTGATGAAGCCATCGAAGCAGCTCAATCCCGTGCTTGCGGCCTGCCCGCCCACCCACTTCAGCTGCCGGGGCGCTGGCCGTGCCAGCAGCGCCTGCAGCGCAACCGGATCTGTCCATCCGCCGAGGTCGATGAGCGCGTCGAGTTGTGCGTCGACCATCGCGGTGCAGAGCTGCAAGGCCCCCATGCCCGCACAGTCGTGCCAATGACTGGCCGTCTGTCGAAACAGCGCTTGCGCCCAGTCGGCCCTGCCGCCCCGATCGAAGTACACGAGGTCCGCCTCGCGCGCGAGGCAGGTCAAGGCGCCGATCGTCAGGAATCCCACCGGCGATGCGCAGAACTGCGGCGAAACCAGCCCGATGCGCAGCCGGGCCGACCGCGCCCGGCGGTGGCGTGGCGACGCATGCACCGGCGGCGTGAGTCGGCGGCCCAAGGCCGAAAACCGGGCCATGATTTCCGTGCGGGGCTGCTCGCCGATGTAGAGCGCGGCCACGCAAGCCGCCAGTTCGGCTGCGAGGTCCAGCTCGGGGTCCAGCTCGGCGGCCAGCCGCGTCGACAATGCCGCCGCCGAGGCATCGCCAAAGCCGTTGAGCTGCACTTGCGCCCGTTGCTGCAAGGCCGACGTGCGCGTGGCCAGCGGCATTTCCGCATCGCTCAGGGCCAGCTGCAGGTGTCGCGCGCACTCGTCGAGCTGCTGCAGACGCTGGGTGGCATGCGCTGCCAACAGCTGGGCACGCCAGCCACCGCTGCGCGAGATCGCATGGCGCGCGAGGCGCAGCGATGCATCGACCTCGCCGTTCAGCAGACACGCAGCCGACAGATCCATCAGCACCGGGTCACTCTCTGGCGCCAGCTGATGGGCCTGCGCGTAAGCACGTTGCGACGACGCCGTGTCACCAAGAGACATGGCCTGTCGGGCCTGCGCCAGCAAGCCCTGCAACGCTTCTGCCGACATCGGTGCTACCAGAAGACTATCTCGGCCGGCGTCAACTGCGGCAGGTAGCGCACACACCATTCGCGGCCGTTGGCCTGCAGCAGGTACAGGTTGCGGTAATGCAGCCAGCACGAGTAAAGCCACTGCGAGCGGGTGCGATGCGCCACGTCCTTCATCTCCCGCAAACGGCGGAGGTGTGAATTGAGCCGGTTTTCAGGCTCAGGCAGCGTCAACTTGCGCACGTTCAATGAGGAGCCCGGACCGCGAAGGTACGCCGGCAGCAAGCGCTCGACGATGAACGGCCAGTAGCTCGCGCCTGCGTGCAGGTCGCGTGGGTCGCTGGCGCTGGAATCCAGCACGCTGAGCACGGCGGTCGGCAGCGTGGTCCGGGCGGTGTCGACGATTCCGCGCACGAACGGCAGGTAACTGGACCAGAAGGCCTGGCTGCCGACGAAATAGTTGCAGGTCGAAAAAGCCTGGGACGGCATGATCGCGTCGAGCTGCTGCGACGGCAGGCCGGCGGCCTCGAGCACCGCCTGGCTGAGCTCGCGGAACCCGGGGTGCGAAACCACCCCCTGTTGCCAGAGGTTGATGTAGATGGCCTCGTTGTCCGGACTGGGGTTGCAAAAGTACAGGTCGCAACCAGGGTCGGCCTGTATCAGGGTCGCCAGGTCGGCGCCGCGCAGGCCGGTTTTCGCGAAGAACTTCCACGAGACAGCGCCCCACCGAGGCGCAGATCCCATGCCCCCTGCCCCCATCAATCGCTCGAAGACCTCGAACTCGAGCAAGGCGCCGGCCTGGCCAGAGTTGTTGTATGGAACGAGGTCGGCATCCAGGCCTTGCCGCTGGTCGTCTCGAAAGTAGATCTGGTGAATCGGCACGGCGGGGCTACTGGCCGCTTCTGCCGGGACTGCAAGGCGCCGCCCCCGACTCGGAGTCTTTGCCTTCTCGACGGCCGGGACTCGCGGAGTCCGGGCTCCCCGCTGCCTGGGCTTGGCAGGCCGCGCTTCCACGGCCGGCGAAAAATCATCTGCCACTGGCGGAGCGCCGTATTCGACGGCCACTTCGAGGCCCTCAAAGGTGTCGGCCGGCTTGGCCTTGATGACAGATGCTGAACGGCTCTTGTCTTTACTCATCGCGTCTCGGCTCGTTTGAAGTTTCAGGCTCGCTGTTCACAACGGTGCCGCACAAGGCCCAGACCCGATGCTCGATACGCACGTGATTTCGCCAGAGACCGACGCAGTGAACCGCTTTGATCTATTTAACCATATAACGCTTTTTACATATATGTCAAATGTGCGCAAGAAACCACGAATCAAATGACGATCGATAGCCAACCCTTTCCAGGTCTGCCATGGGGCTCGGCCGTGCGCCGCCGCATCGATACGGCTCTTGGTTGAGTATTCGGTGCTCGTTGATCCGAGCCATTGCGGCGGCGATCGCTACGTCTTGACTCAGCAGAGCAGCACAGTGCCGTCGCGCTCGCGACGATTTACCACTCGAGGCCCTGGAAGAATGTCAGCGCCTTGCTTGTCCATTTGTCCACGTTCGCCTGCTGGGCTCGCAAGGCGCGCTCGTTGCGCTCACGCGCCATGATGACTGCCGGATCGAGCTCGGCGGATGTCGCGGTCGCTGGAGGGAGCCTCGCCACCTCGGCAGCCAGTCGCGCCTCAGCGTCGCGGCGAGCCTGTCGCGCCGGCCCGTATTGCTGCTCATCGAGTGCATCGCGCAGCTCTTCCATCTTGTTTTCGACAGTCACGCGCGACAGCTGGGTCACTGGCTCCTTGCCAAGCGGCGTGGTCAACGCCTTGGCCGGGTATTGCGACAGCAGCATGTGGCCCAGGCGGTAGAGCCCGTCGTTCTTCTCGGTGCACTCGCCCAGGGCCGTGGTGCGCAGCGCCAATGTCGCTTCGGACTGACCCAACACCACGCCTGTGCGCTGCAACTCTCCCTCTCGCTCGGCCAACGAAGCACTCAAGACCGAAAGCTGCGCCTCTGCAGCCGCCAAACGTTCGGCCACAGCCGCTTTTTCGTCCAGCGCCGCCTGCAGTGCCTTGTCGCTCTGGCCCAGCCGATATGAAGCTGCGGCGGACTTGCGCAGGGATTCGGTCAAACTGGCCTGCGCCGCCTTGGCCTCCCCGTCGAGGGCCGCGCGCTCTTGCGCCAGTTTGGCCTTTTCCGCCTCGCTGGCGCGCAGGCGTTGCTGCAACGCCCTGACCTGCTCCTTGGCGTTCTTGGCATCCTGGGCGACTGCTGCGGCCGGCCCGGCCAGAAGCAACGCCGCCCCCAGCGACAACACCCACCCTGCGTTGCGCACTTCAGCGGAGCGCATCAGAAGCGCGCGTTCAGATCAAGCTGCAGCGTGTCCACGCTGAACTTGGTCCGCTTGCCGACACCGGCTTGGCTCGGAACCATGGAGTCGACGAGGTCCGACGACATCCAGCGCGCAGACAGCCACGTGTTCTTCCAGAGGCCGTAGCTGCCGGCAAGGGTGAAGCCCTTGTTGTTGGTACCGCCCCGTCCGAAGTCCGAACTGGTGAAGGCATCGAGTACCGCATCGCTGCCGAGCTGGCGGTAGCCCAGCGACAGGTTCCAGTCCGCAGTCTGAGCGATCACCGGCATGCCGATCTGCGCCTTGACGAGATAGCCCAGGTCACTGCCGTCGGACACTCTCAGGCCTGTCTTGCGCTTGATCTTGTTGCGACCGTAGTCCATGTTGATCACGACGTCGCCGGTGAGGACCAAATGAATCGGGTCGTACAAGTTCAGGTCGAGCACCGCAGTCAGATCCAGCTCGCGGAAGCCAGATGCCAGGCCCCATTTGGTTGACTTGGCCTCCGTGTCACCCGCCAGGTCGCTGTTGACGCGAAACAGCGTGTTGCCACGCTGGCGGTAGTTGGAGCCGTACTCTGACCGCACCGCGTAGTTACGCCCCTGCGTGTCGAGGGCAGTCTCCTTGATGCCTTCGATGCCGTTGTAGTCGTACAGGGCCATTGCCACTTTCAACGCATTGGCTCGCGTGCCGAAGCGCCAGTCCACGCCGCCCTGGATCGCCGTCAGGCTGCGTTGGTTGGCTTGGCCCTTGAACGACAGGGGGAACCAGCCGGCGGTGGCGAAGCCTGTCCACTGGCTGTCGAGAGGCATCTTGTAGGACGCGGCGAAGCCCTCGAAGTTCAGGTCGTCGGCCCACACCAGGTCGGTGCCCATGAATGGGTTCGCAAACCGGCCGCCGTTCAGCCGCAGCCCTTTGAGCGGCTCCAGCGACAAGAAGGCGCGGTCCACCGTGACCGCGTACTTGTTGAAGAAACCCGGGGTCTGGCCACCGCCAGAGGCCATCGTCTGGTTGGTCGAGGTCGGCCCCGTCACACCGCCGGTGGACAAGGTCAGCCCGGCCGTGACCTCTTCGGTAACGGCAAACTGGAAGCCGATGCGGGCGCGAACACGGGTGCGATCCAGATCCTCCTGAGTGTCTGCTTTCAGATCGGAGAAGGTGTAGCCCCAGACGTCGGCCGCACGCGTCAGGTTCGGCTGCCCGAGGCTGTAGTCCGTGGCGGCAGTGTTGCCGGAGCCTTGCCGGATGGCCTCGCCGCGCAAGCGGATGTCGCCAAAAATCTTCAGCCGCCCACCGGCTTCGCTCGCGCCAGCCGATTCGGTGCCGCCCGAGCCACGCGTGCTGGCCAGGACCTCAGCCGTGATCTGCTCGCGCATCTGGGTGCGCACGGCCTCAGGCACGTAGGGCACGCGCACGATCTTTTTACCGTCAGCACCGATGTCAGGCGGAGGCGCCGCCGCCAGTTGGGTTTGCGCCGCCCGTTGCGCGTCGCGCATCATGGCGTCGGCCTGGCTGCGCGACATGACGCCGTTCTTCACCAGGGTGCTGACGAGGCTCAGCACCGTGGCTCGCAACTTTTCGAGGTCCTCGCGCTCCTGCGCTTGAGCCAACTGGGGGCCGGCCATCAGTGTGGTGATCAGCAAGACCACGAGTCGCGTTCGTGGCAGCGAAGAAGGAGGTCTTTTCACGTCGGTTCCATCCAGAGTAGAAGTGGGTGCTGGCAGCGTCAGCTGCCCGTGCTGACCCGCAGGCGAAGTGGCTGCGGCATGTTGTTGGGGAGCGCCTGGGACAGTGCTGGCAGCGATGCCAGCGCCTGCGAAACAGCCGCGTCGGTTTCCGGATCGCCACTGCCGCTGGCCAGCTCGAAGCGGCTGATGGCGCCGTTGGGGCTGACCCACAGGTGCACATCGAGCGAGTACCTCCAGCGACGCAAGGCGGCGTTCTTTTTCAGGTACTTCTGCAATTCGCCCTTGGCGAGATTCATGTAGTTGGCGTAAGGGTCGAACATGCCGGTGCCGGTGCCGGCGCCCGCGCGCTGAGCGCCACCGAGCTTGCTCAGGTCCTCGCTGGTGACCTTGCCGGAGCCGAAGGCACTCGGGCCATCGCCCGCAGCGCCTTCCATCTTCAATTCCGGCGAGGGGGGCGGATCGTCCTGCTTCGGCTCGGGCGGAGCCATCTTCACTTCCTGCTGCTCCTTGGGGGGCTCAGGCTTTTTCTCGAACTTCGGAGGCGGCGGTGGCGGGGGTGGCGGCGCGGGGGGGGTGATCAAGGCAATCTTGGGCGCCTTCTTCTTGGTTTCCGACTTTTCCATGCCCATGACCAGGTAAGCCCCGGCCACCAGGGCGGCCAGCGTCACGACGACGACCGCAACGATCCTCCAGCGCTGGCTCATTCAGCTTCCGATCCGCGCGGTCACCAGACCGACGTTCGTGATGTTCAGGCGCGCCGCCATGTCGATCAGATCGACGACCATTGCGTAATACGCCTGCGGGTCACCCTTGATCACGATCCCCGCATCCGCGTCGCGCGCGCGGGCCTGTTGCAAGCGCTGTTCGAGTTCGGCCATCTCGATGGACGCGCCATTGAGCAGCAGCCGCCCGTCGGCCTGGATCTGGATGATCCGCACTTCCTTCTTCTCGGTGGACGGCTGGTTGCTTGGCTTGGGCAGGTCGATCTTCAGGCCCTGCACCCCTGCGGTGGTCATCAGGATGAAGATCACCAGCAGTACATAGGCCAGGTCCAGCATTGGCGTCACGTTGATCGTGTCGTACGGCTTGGCTTCGCTTTGGACCTGCATGTCAGACCTTCCGCCCGGTGACCAGACCGATGTCGGTGATGTCGGACTTCTTCAGGATCTCCAGCACCTCCATCACCTTCAGGTACTGCGCGCGAGCATCGCCCTTGATGACGATGGCTTGCGAGGGATAAACGGCCTTGAGCTGCTTCAGCCTTGTCTCAAGTTGTTCCATCGTGACCGGGTAGGCGTCGAGGTAGACATCGCCGGCCTCGGACACGGTGATCGCCTTGAGGCGCGGCTTGGCCAGTGCGGCGCTCATGTCGGCGCGCGGCACCTCGACCCGCACCCCCTGCACCGAGGCGGTTGTCAGGATGATGAAAATCACCAGCAGCACGTACGCCAGATCCAGCATGGGCGTGACATTGATGTCGTCGAACAGCGCGTTGTCTTCCTGGATCTGCAAGGCTCAGCTCCCGCGCTCAGTCGGCGTACATCTCGGCCGACTTGGAGACGAATTCGTCGACAAAGACCATGGTGTTGCCCGACAGGTTCTTGATCTGGCTGGCCAGCCAGTTGTAGGCAAACAGCGCCGGGATGGCGACAGCCAGGCCGGCGACCGTGGCCACCAGCGCCGCGGCAATGCCTGGTGCGATCGAATTCACATTGACCTCGCCGGCAGCGGCGATCGCGGCAAAGGTGATCATCACGCCGACCACGGTTCCCAGCAGGCCCAGGAAGGGGCCGCCCGAAATCGCGATCGTGAGCAGAACGATCCCGCTGTTGAATTGCTGGTTCTCGCGCATCATGGCTGCGTCGAGTGAGGTGCGGATCGCCTGCAGCCCGGCACTGCTGAGCCTGCGGGGTTTACCGGCCTCGTCCAGGAGCGTGAAACGTTCCATCACTTCTTCCATACCGATGGCATAGAGGCGATAGGCCGACGAGCGTTGGCTAAGGGGGTTCTGCACCACCGATGCAATGTCAGTGTGGCCAGGGGTGAGAAGCGCGCGGGACTTGGCCTTGAAGGTCGCCAGGAACACATCATTGGCCCGACCGACGGTGCGCAGCATCACCGCCTTGCTCACCATCACCCAACCGCTGACCACCGCCATCACCGCCAGCAGGACAATCACGATCCAGCCGTCGAGCGTGACCGATCCAAGCAGAATGGCGGCGTAGGACACCTCTTCGGCGCTCGCGCCCTCCTCGTCGGTGCTCACCAGTGGCGAGTCAGCGGCCTGGCCCAGCGCCTGCAACTTGACATAGTCAGCCGATCGGCTGGCCGCCAGCAGGGTCACCTCGTCCAGTTCGCCGCCGAAGCCTGCTCCGATGAGCGCGTCACCGACCGCATCGGTGAGCGCAAGGTTGCCGGCCCCGGCTTCCAGACCGTCAACGTACAGCGTGACCTTGTCTGCGCTGGCCACCACGGCCACATGCTGCCAAACGCCAGGCTTGAGCGGCAGGTTGGCACTGACCGAGGTCGTGCCCTGGCCGACTTCCAGCTTGCCGCCAGCCAGGCCAATGCGAAGTCCTTTGCCGGTGGCGGGCAAGGCGAGCAAACCAGCGGCCGGGGCACCAACATCAGTCGGCTTGACCCAGGCGCTGAAGGTGAACCCTGCACTGGCCTGCAACTTCAATGACGGTGATGCCGCCAGAGCAATGCCATTACCACCGTCCAGAGCAATCGCCGCGCCGATGGGACCAGCCGCCACGGATTTCGCCGTGCTGCTGGTGGCTGTCATCGCATTGGCCGTACTGTCCTTGAGCGCATCGGCTTGGGCGAAGTGGAAGGTGAACACCGCTGCCGGGTCCTGGACCTTCCCGCCGGCGGGCGCAGCGCCCGCCTTGTCACCGCCCCAGGTCATCACCAGCGGGGTCTTGCCAAGTGCCGCCACCTTGGGCAGCAGCAGCCAGACATTGGCGAGCTCATCCGTGGCTTCGAAGTTCTCGACCTGCGTCGGCAGCGGTGTCTTGCCGTCGGCGGCGAAGAAGTGCAGGTCCGAGCCATCGGGCTGGGCTTCAGTGAAGGTGAAGTTGCCACTGTGCAAGCGCACCAGCACCGGCACCTGCGTGAGCTCCTCCGTCACCTCGACGCCAGCGGCCGTGGTGTCGATGACGAGCACTTTCTTTTGGCTGCCATCGGCGGCATTGACAGCCGTCGAAGCGCACAACGCCCCCAAGGAAAAAATGGCTGAGAACAGTAGATTCATGGTGCGGCTCTGGGTCATGGCACGAAGTTCGTTGAAGTGATTCATCGCTTTTTCTTCTTCTTTGAATTGGGGTCGTCGTCCTCGTCGTCCTTGTTGCCCTCGCCCGATTCGCCGAACCCAATGGCCTCAACTGTCAACACGAGCGAACTGGCGGCGCCCGCCCCATTCGGGTTGGCGGCCGCCTTGGCCGCGTCGTCGGTTTTCTGGGAGGCATTGGCCGGAGCGGCAACCGCACCGAGCGAGGGGGCGGCCACGCTGACCTGGGCGCCGGCGATCGCACCGCCCGCGGAAATGTTGGAGGCGTTCAGCACGATGGGCGCGACCACGAGCACCGAGCCACTGGAGCGCACACCGGCGTCGCCAGCATCGAACACACCGCGCGGCGCAATGGCGAACACATCGCCCGGTGCCGCATCGGCGCGTGTCTTGAGCGTGGCAATGCCCGAGCCGCTGATCGAACTGGCCACGTCGACCGAGACGCGCCCGTCCTTGTCCACGGTGATCAGCGGTGGAGGCGCCGAGGCGGCGGTCTTGGCGCCCTTGCCCGCGTCGATGTTGGCGCGCTGAGACACCAGCGTGATGTCGCCACCGCCCAACGTGAACACGCGCCCCTTGTTGACAAGGAAATCTTTGCTCACCAGACCGTTCACGTCGCCGCCACGCACCGTGAAGATGCCCGTGTCGGCCTCCGACGGTTTCTGACTGTTACCTGCCGTCAGTCCGGCAAACACCGAGCCTGCCGGTGCGTACAGCGTGACTGCGCCGCCCTGCTCGGTCTTGAACTGGCTGCCGAAGTTCGAGATATCGCCACCGTTTGAAGCGGCCGCCTGGGGGAACAGGCTGGCGACCAGCGCATCGAAGCTGCGCAGACTTTCGTCGATGACCTTGCCGTCGTCGGACTTGCGGTTCGCGTTGCCGGTTTCCACCAGCAGGTTGAAAAATCGCTTGTCCAGTTGGCCGTTATCGTTTCGTGACAGCGCATCCGCCAGGGCATCGGCTCGCTGGTTGGCGCGTGCGCCCAGGTTCAGGCGCGCGGCCAGTTCTTGTTGGTCTTTCAGGTACTGTGATTGCGCATCGTCCGTCAGCGCACGGAAGGACTCCCATGCCTGAGACGCAAGTGCCGGATGTTTTTCCATGTAGTCCGACTGCTGTGCGGCAGGCAGCGCCTGAAACCCGGCCCAGACCTGTGCTGCTGTGGCGTTGACGGGCAAGGCCGGACTTTGCTCACGCACAAACGCATCCAGAGCCGTCAGGTCGACTGGCCCGCCCTGGGCACTCACGAATGTGGCCAACGCCGCTACGTCGGCCGCCAATTGGCCGTTCAGGTACTGCCTTTGCGCAGCGCTCGGCAGCGCACGGAACGCCGTCCAGGCCTGGGCCGCCAATGCCGGATGCTGGGCCATGTAGGTCAACTGCTGCTCGGCAGGCAGCGCCTGGAACCCGGCCCAGACCTGCGCTGCTGTGGCCTTGCCTGGCAAGTTCTGGCCTTGAGTGCGCAAGAACGCCGCGAGCGCCGTCACATCGACCGCCCCACCCTGACCTAGCGCACTCACGAATGTGGCCAGCGCGGCCAGGTCGGCCCCTGCGGCCAGATCGGCGGCCGAGCCGTAACCTTGGGCGAAGTCCACAAAAGACGCGTAAGACGGAGGAGCGCTACCAGCGACCACACGGATCGCGGCGCCGCCCTCGGGCAGGTAGACGTTGTCGAGGTTGCCGCGTGTGACCACGCCGTTGCCGTTGCCCAGATCGACATGGCGCCCGGCACTGATCGTGAGCTGCCCTGGCCCGCCCAGCACATGGGACACCGCACTGGGGGAGCCGTCCGGGGGTTTCGACTGCGTCGTGTCGACCACGTCACGGCCGGCTTGCAGCACGGTCTCATCGCTTGCGGCCAGTTGCTGGATGAGGAAACCGAGGTCGACGATGTCGCGCCCTGCGGTGATGATGGTGGCCTTGGGCAGCGAGAGTGAATGGGCAGCGAGGGCGTCGCCCTGAATGTCACCGTTGACGGCCGTCAGGCGCGCAGCCACCGTATCGGCGCTGTGCAGACCCGGGGATGCGTGGGCCTCCAGCGCCGTCGAGCTCCCGTCCAGGATCTTGGTGTCTGCCACGGACAGCACGCGCGGCGCCGCAGCGGTCGACATGCCGGCCGGGCTGTTGTCCAGCATGCGCAGCGGTCCCGTTCTGCCGTTGTTCAAGCGGATGGAGCCTGAGGCCAGCAGGTCCAGCTGACCCGTGGCCGCCGGGCTCAGCGTCACGCCATTGGCCAGCACCACATCGCCACCCATCGACGCGGCCAGCAGGGTCGACGGCAGCAGCGCGTACAGGTTCAAAAAGCTGCCTGCGCTGCTCTGGTCCTGGAATCGGTTGGGTATCTCGCCGCGGCCTGCATCGGCCAGCGCACTGGCGTCGGCAGACAGCCGCACATCACCGCCCAGGGCGGTCAGCGCCAGCGAGGAGGCCGCACCGTAGGTGCTGAAGTTGCTGAACTGCGCGTAGGTGGTCCGGAAGGCCGCCTTCGGCTCATAGGTCGGGTCCCAGTTGCCGTTGGGCGCGTACAGTGGGTCGATCGCACCGGGCAGGTTGTTGATGCTCTGCTCGGTCATCGTGGGGTTGTAGGCCGTGGCCAGAGCCAGCGTGCGTCCGGCCACCACCTTGGCCGTGGCATCACCCAAGGCCAGCACGGGCGCAAAGTTCTGCGTGACTCCGAGCTGGTCGGTAACAGCCAGTCCGCCGGCTGTCAGAGAGCCGTCGGCGCGAAGCGAGAGATCGCCCTTCTGGGCGTAAAACACCCCACCGGCAATGTCGCCACCGGCCTGCACGTGCAGGTCGCCGCCACCGCGTTCGGTGGCTGCCGTGCCGGCCAACGCAACCTGGCCATTGCCAGCCGCGCTGACCGACAAGTTGCTGATGCTGCGCCCGGCCGTGACCGTCACATCGCCGCCACCCAGGGTCGCGATGCCTTGATTGAAATAGTCCGGCCTCACCCACCAGGCAGTGTTCAGCGTGGTCGTCTGGTCTGCCAGCGTCTCGAACACCACGCTGCCGTCGGCATCCGTGGTGCTGCGGCCCTGCCGGAACAACCAGTTGTTGACCATTTGCGGCACGACCCGCGGCAGGGGCACGATGGTGCCTGGCACGGCCGGCGTGCCCGCCACCTTCGGCTTGGACTCGGAGTCACCCGCGATGGCTTCAGTGCCGCCCGTGCGTGTGTACCAGCCACTGTTGTTCTGCGGACCATTGATGTCCCGGCCAGCCCTCACGCTGATCGGCCCGCCTCCGTCGGCGAACGTGGCGGCCGCCACCTTGCCCCCCGCGCCGTAGCGAGTGTTCAGGGCGTTGCTCGGTGCCACCACGCCGGCATCAGGGGCCAGCGGTGCGCCAGCGGTGTACAGCGAGGCGCCGTACAAAGTCTCGGTACTGATGAGAGGCTTGTCCAGCGTCTCGTCGGGCTCGGCGCTGACGTAGACCTTGGCCATGGCCAGGGTGATGTCATGGGCCGCAGCCACATCGATGCGTCCGGTGCCGGTGCGCACCACCGCCACCGGCGCATCGGTCGATGTCACCGGCGCATTGGTGTTGGGCGCCACGATTCCGGTGCCGCCTGCCTCTTTCATGGCGGGGGTGTATGTCACCGCGTCGCCATCGTCGTCGTACTGGGGCTGGAAGTATTCATCCAGCTTCTGGCGATCGACCGGGACTGGGGTGCGTGCGGCAAAGTCCAGCCTCAGGTTGCCCTTGCCCGCCTCGAGTCGATCGGCGCTCAGCACCGCCGTCGTGCTGGCTGCCTGCAGGTCGGCACCGGCCACCAGTTGCAAGTCGGCCGATGCCCCACCGGCCAGCGCCCACACCGGCATGGCCAGCCCGCTGTCGTCCGGCTTTGCAAAACCATCGCTGATCGACCCGACCACCGTCAGGTTGCCCGCGGCACGCAAGGACAGGTTGACCGGCTGGCCTTCAAAGCGCCAGGCGTTCAGGTCCCAGCCTCGTTCGGCGGCGTTGGACGCGAACTCGTTGACCGACACCGACAGATCGCCGTCCGAGCGTATCTCGACGCCCGAGCGAACTGCCACATCGCCGAGCAGCAGGCGTGCTGCAATCGCGGCCTGTTGTTGGCCAAAGTCCTGTGCATCGCTGTACATCTGGCCGCTGGTCGTGGCGTCGAGGTTGGTCGCGCTGTCGGCCTGTTCACTGACGGTGCTGCCGCGGTAGACCTTGACACCCTCGATCACTGCCGTCGCGCCCGGCGAGATGCTGGTGTCCAGCACAGCCACCGCCACATCGCTGCCGTCGGCCAGACGCGGCGCGCGCAGGGTCACGCGGCCATCGCGCCGCGCAGCATCGCCAGCCGCCGGCGCGCCAGAAACATCGATGCGCCCGCCCGCCAGATGCAAGCTGGCCGCCTGATCGACATCGCTGATGTCGGAGCCATCAGCCGCCGCAGTGCCGATCAGCACCCGGCCGCCGCGGCCCACGGCGCCAGCCCCGGCGTCGCTGTCGGCTACAGAAGCCGCATTCAACACGGCTTGGCCGCTGATCGTCACCTTCCCGGACACGCCGCCAGCAGTGGGCTGCGAGGCCAGCAAACGGATGCTGCCACCGGCCAGGCCCGAAGCGTCTATCACGCTGTCGCCCGTCACGGTGATGCTGCCCTGATCCGTGGCCAAGGTGAAGTCGTGCGCCACGATGCTGTCCTGGCCGTCGAGCGTCACATCGCCATGGCGGAACCGGAAGTCACGCGCGCCGGTGAAGCCCGCCTGGTTCAGCGTCTTGTTCAGCGTTCCGAAGTCACCCGCCGCGCCAGCGCTGTCGGTGTCCAGCGTGAAACGGCCCTGAGCGGGCAGGCCCAGGCCAGCCACTGGTGTCGCTGCGCCAAGTAGCTGCGCCCCGAAACTCACCGAGCCCGTGCCGTCTGGGGTGGTCGCGTTGATCGTCAAATGGCCTGCGTCCGCCGCGGTGGACGACACGTCGAGCATCGCCTGCTCGCCCAGCGTGATCTGCGGTGCTTGCAGCACCAGGCTGCCACCCGGCCCGTAGGCGCTGGCACCGTTCTTTTGCAGCACTGCGCCGGCAACCGTCACCACACCGGAATTCACCGTGATCTCTCGGGTGGCGGACATCTTGATCTGGCCCGAGGGCGCCTCGATGCGCGTGGCCACATCAATGGACGCGGCCTGGAAGCCCAGTTGTCCCCCGCCGCCTTCCGGCTTTTTCTCGTCATCGGCGCTGCTGATCGCGCCCGTCAAGTGCAACTCGCCCGTGGTCTGGAACAGCCCGCTTGCACCCGGAGCCACCGTGATGCGCGGAGCGTCAAGCGTCAGCGTGCGGTCGGCTGACAGCGCCCCTTCTTGCCCAGCGGCGCGTACCGCTTTGCCGGCCTGCAGCGTGGCCTGTGCAAAGCCTTGCAGCGCCATGAGGCCAGAGCCCAGCTCGATCGTTTCCCCTTGGACCGTGAACGATCCGCCGCTGGTGGAGCTGGTCGGCACCTCGCTGAGGGCGCGGCCGTTCAGCACGACGTTTTCAGCCTGGAATAAGGCCTCCGAGGCGTTCTCTCCCCCCGCCACGATGCCGCTGCCCGCAAGCGAGAGTCGCCTCGTGGCGTCGCTGCCGACGTGCGATGAGCCGTAAACGGTGATCGAGCCTTGTCGGCTGTCCAGGCTGATGCGGTCCAGCTTGGACAACGAGGCGAGCGCCGATTCGTCCAAGGCCAGCGTGGACGCGGCCACGTCCTGCGGGATCGCATCGCCCAGGCTGATGTCGGGCGCTGCCGCAGTGAAGGTGCCGCGATCTCCCACCCGGATCGAGCCCGCGTTGACCGCGCTGCCCGTGACATCGATCTGCACCGCGCCCTTGCCCGACACCACGGCGCCCGCAGCGATGGACAGCACGCCACCGCCGCTGGACGGTGCCTCACTGCGCTTCACACCGATGGCAGCACCGCTGCTCACCCGCAGCAGCGCGCCCGCCGATGGCAACACCAGATCGGCGGCGGGGCCGGCAGCGCCAGATTCAGCCAATACCGTGGCCTGCGTTTTGACCCGCAGAACGTCGCTTGCCGCCAGCAGCACGTCAGGCGCGGTCAGCGGGTTCGCCGCGTCGTTGCTCAGCGTCAATTCGCTGGTGCGCACGTCGAGCTGCTCCTGGCCATCCACGGTCTTGTGCAGCGCGCCCAGCGTCAACGCGCGAGCGCGCCAGTCCGCCAGCAGGGTGGCAGACAGAGCCACCACGCCGTCCGGACCAGTCGTGCTGCCGGAGGTGATTTCCATCTTCGGTGCGGCCACGTCCGCCGTACCCGCCAAGGCGCCGGTGGCAGCGCCCAGCAGCACACGGCCTTGCAAGCGAAGCGCGCTGTTGATCGCGTTCTGGCTGGCAAAGGCCACGTGGCCGCCGTCGCCGGGCAACTCAGGCGCGGCGATGCCAGCGGCTTTCGCCTTGTCGGTGAAGTAGCTGCCAGCGTCGTACAAAGTGAATTCGGATTGGCGCCGCACCACCGAACGCGGTGCGACGACGAAGCCCTGGCTGCGCGGATCCATCGCCCCGTCGGCGACATTGGCAAGGCGGCCGGACATGAGCCAGGCGCCGTCGGTGCGCAAGCGGTTCGCGCTGGCCACCATGTCGCGGTTGCCGGGTGCGACCGTGACGCTGTAAGCGCCGGGCATCAGCGCATAGTGCGCGGGCAGCAAGGTGTAGGTGCCGGCCTTCAGGTCACCCGCGCCCGACAGCCACACCGCATCGCCCATGCCCAGTCCGCCGTCGATGCCGTACTGCCCGTCCACAGGCGCGAGCTGGCTCGTGTAGCCCGGCACGATGGCAAAGACCGTGGTCTTGGCACGCGCAGCGGTGCCGAGGGTGTTGTTCGACAACACATCTTTCGATCCGCCCTTGCCCGGCGTGAAGCCATAGGCAAACAGGCTGCCACCGCCCGACAGGTCGAGCGTCGACCCCGCGTCGGTGGTGATGCTGCCGGCCAGTGAGGTGATCGACTTGCCCGGCAACGCGCGTTGCGCGGTCAGCGCATTGGCGCTCGGGTTCTGGCGCAACGAAACCACCGTGCCGTCGGACAGCAAGGTCGTCCAGCTGCTGGCTGTCGGCACGCTGCCGTTGGACACCGTGCCCAGCGGCACAGGACCCTGACCGGCCACCGAGGTCAGGCTGCCAGCCGCATAGCGCAGGTCGAGCGTCAGGATGTCCGACACGGCGGCATCGGTGTTGCCGAGCGTGATGCTGCCGAACGGTGCCACCAGCCGCCCGGCCTGCACGATGTGCGGCGCCCAGGCGGTGATCGAGCCCCCGGCCGAAAGCGGCGCCTGTGGCGTGAGGCCGTTGGCGGCGAAGTTCAGGCGCCCGGAGCCGTCCAGGTCGCTGCCGGCGACCGCGAAGGTGAAATCGCTCAAGGTGGTGGGCAGTACCTGCGCGCTGGTCAGGTCCAACGAGCCCATCATCCAGAACGAGCCCCGCTGGGTGCCGTCGAAGTACCCGGTCTGTTGATCGGACCACGCCACGCCGACCAGACGCACGTCCTGGGCTGCATCCAGCGACGCTGTGCCGAAGCCTTGCAGTGCGCTGTGGCCCTTGAGATCGATGTTCGACGCCTTGACCTTGAGAACCGAGTTGCCCGCCATCGCCACACGTGGGGCCGCCTCGTCGGGCTGCGGGACCAGCGGAAACACCGTCTGAAAGGCGCTGCTGTCGCCCAGCTGCACATACGCCGCTTGCAGCGACAGCGTCGCAGGCGTGTCCTGCAGCAGGGTGCTGCTGGCCAGACGGGTGCTTGCCAGCGGGGCGGCCGCTTCGGCCAGCTCTTCGGTGGTGCGCTTGATGCCGGCCAGCTTGTCGGCGGCCTTCAGTTCGGCGATGGCAGTCTTGAGCAGGTCGTTGTAAACCGAGGTACGCAGCGCTCTGTCTGCCAGCAAGGTGGGCGCGTCCAGCACGATCGAATGCGATGCCGTCAGCGCCTGGTCCCCGGTTTCCAGAGAGAAGCCGAGCGCCCCCGAACTGCGCAAGCGCAGGCGGCCAAAGCCGCCGTCGGTCAAGCCACTGGCCAACACGGTCGCACTGCCTGGCGTTCCCCGATAGGTGCTGGCGCTCAGGGCGTCCTTGGCGGTGGTGCTACCGACCGGAGCACCTGACTTCACCACGTTGAGCACGGCTTCGGTGTCGCCCTCCAGCGCCACCGTCAGGCTGCCCGCGTTGGCGCCTGCGCCAGCGCTGCCCAGGAAGCTGCCGTAGAGCTCCATGCCCTTCGACGAGCGGATGTCGATGCTGCCGCCCGCGCTGGTCAGACGATCGACCGTGGTGGTGCCGCTGCCCGACTGGAATTTCAACCCGAAGGCCGAAACGCCGCCGGCGCTGAGCGTCGCGCCCGGCTGTATCACCACATAGGCAGCCGCCGGGTTGAGCACGCTGCTGCCGTCGGAGGCACTGTCGGTGGTGCCGCCCAGGGTAATGCTGCCACCGCCGAGCAACTCGCCACTGGTCAGCCCCAGACCGTTGGTGTAAAGCCGTGCAGCGCTGCCATCGGCGCGCAGCGTGGCGGCCGGACCCAGCCACAGGTTGTACAAGTTGGTGTCGCTGCCGAACGGCGTCAATCCCAGCGCAATGCGACCACCAGGGGCGTTGAGGCTGCCATAGACCTCGAGCTGGCCGGACGAGCGAAGGTTCAGCGACGCACCCGGATCAAGCACCACGCTCGCTCCGTCGAGCACGCGCAAACGACCAGCGGTGGCGCTGCCATCGGTCGGCGCCAGACTGACCCCGGCGCGCAGGCTGAGATTGGTGGATTGGCGCACGAGTCCCGGCCTCGCCAGCGGCGACAACTGCTCGTAGGTCACGTCGCTCAGCCTGCCGCTGCGGGTGCGCTCGGCGCCGCTGTTCAGCACGCGCTGGCTGGCCATCGGCCGCAGCGCGGTGTTGGCGGCCAAGGTCAGATTGCGGTTGGCACCGATGTCATAGCTGGTAAAGCCGCCTTGCTCGAAAAACACCGGGGCCAGCACCAGGTCACCGGCCGATTGCTGCGCCAGCGGCACATTGCCGAGCACGACATCGCGTCCGACCAGCCTCAGGGTTCCGCCGCCGCCAAAACCATAACCTGCCAGTCTCAGGTCGCTTCCCCAACCCAGGGTGGCCAGATTCATGCCCAGAGCTGTGGTGTCAAGCGGCTTGACGACCATCGAGATTGAGCCGGCCTTGCCGTTGTCGACGCCGCCCGTGGCTGGCAACCAGGCACCGGCCGAGACATCGATGCCGACGTCATCGCCCAGCGCGATCGAAGCGGCACTCAGCGACACCTCACCACCGGCCTTGGCGACTGGATCGCTCGGGTTGCCAGTGGCATCGCGCCCTGGGTTGGCAAAGGAACGGTCGTTGGTCCAGAGGCCGGCCACGTCGAGCGTGACACCGTCACTGACGTCGATGCTCAGCGCCTTGCCGGTGAATTTGCCACCGGCCATCGACACCGAGGCGCCCACCGTCAACTTGCCGCCGTCGGGCGGTTGCGTCTCGCCCTCATTGGGTGTGAGTCTTGGCTGCGACGCGTCGAGTTGCAGCATGCTGCCCGGTGCCAGCGTCAGGGCTTGCGTGATTTCGATGTTGCCGCCGGTCTGGGCAGACAAGGCAGTGAAGCCCGCATTCCCCAGCGCCTGCATATTCAGCGTCAACGTGTCGGCCAGGCCATTCAACGGCTCGCCCACAGCAGGCAGCACACGTGCGGCGGCATCAGAGGCGCTCAGCTGCAACAACCCCTGGTAGCGAAACTGGCTGGCATAGCCTGCCGAGCGCCCGCCGTACCAGCCCAGACCGTAGTCGCCATCGGCAGGCCGTCCGAACCAGCCCCAACCGAAGCTGCCCGATTTCGGATCATCCGACACCTTGATGGTCGGCACCGGGGTCGACACAGCGGTGTCTGACAGGGTGCCGATCTCAAGCCGGGCTGCCAACGGGTAACTGACACCGCCGGGGTCTCGCTGGTAAATCCCGCGCTCGACGTTGCCGCTCAGTTCGCCCTGCTGCACGATGACAGGCGCCGAGAACTGGACCATGCCCGCGCTCGCGCCCTGCCGGTAACCAGCCTGGAAACGGGCGGCACTGTCGGGCAGGTTGACCACCTCGTCGTAGGCCACGCCCGCCTTGGCCGCGCCGATGTCCACCAGCGTGTTGCCCAGTCGCAACTGGCTGGTGTTGAGCAGGCCGCCAGCCACGTCCACCCAGCCTCCGTCGACATTGATCAAGCTGTCGCCGCGCTGGATGATGGCCGAGCCCGCCACCACGCTGACCGTGCCGCCGTTGGCATTGATCTCACCCAGGCTGAACTGGCGTTGCTTCAGCCAGCCCGACACATCGCCCACGGCGGTGCCCTTGCGTGCATCGATGCGCACCTTGGAGCCATACAGCGGCGAATCGCGCAGCGCCAGGTTGTCGGCCAGTTCGGTGCCACGCAACTCGACCGTCACGATGTTGCTGTCCATCGCCAGCGTGGTGCCATGGCTGCCAGACACATCGACCAACGAGCCTGCACCGAAATCGACACGCGAGCTGTCGGTGCGTGGGTCGGGCGGGTTGGTGCCCGGCGCCTCGGCGTACAGGCGCTCGGCCAGCATCAGCACATTACCGCCTGGCGCCACGATCTTCGCGGCAGACTTCTCGCCGGACTGCGACTCGGCCGACTGCAACTCGATGTTGTTGCCGTTGAGTCGCACCAGCGAACGGTTGAAAGTGTTGGTGGCTGGAACCTTGGACGTGTCTTGCCTGTCTTCCCGCACCTCGATCACGCTGTCCGGGCCCAGCACCAGCGGCCCGGAGCGGGTGGCCACGACCCCGGTGGCAGTCGGCACGGCCTGATCGCGGGCCAGCAGGTAGACCGAACCGTTGAGGTTGACCGACGTACTGGCCGACACACGACCGTTCTGGTTGACCGCGTAGCCGATCATCGTGGCGTTGCCGTGTTCCACGTCGATGCGCCCGGTCGCGGCGTTTTCTGCGGTGCCGTTGTCCGACATGGCACCACCGGCCAGCAGCCCCACGGCCTGGTCGTTGCTGACCTCGACCAACAGACCGCGCAGGCTGGTGCCGGTCTCGGACGGCCGTGGTGCGGCCAGGTAGACCTTGCTGCCCGCGGCCAGCATCACCTGGCCATCGGGCGCACTCAACGCACCCTCGTTGCGAACCTGCGGTGCAGCCAGCAGCAGCAGTCCGCCTCGCGCAGCGGTGATCACGGCGCCGCCTTCGACCAGCACGCTCCCCGGCGCCGCACCCAGCGAAGGATCGGCCCCGAGCACCGGCGCGGCACCCTGGCGCAACAGGCCGCCCACCACCCGCGATTCGTCGAACTTCAGGCTGCTGGCGATCAAGCTGTTGACGTTGACACGACCGGTCGAGCCGAAGACGATGCCATTGGGGTTGTAGAGATAGACACGACCGTTGGCGTTGAGCACGCCCTCGATCACCGTCTTGTTCTCGAAGGCGCCACCCGAGACCTTGTTGAGCAACACCGATGTGCTCGAGGGCTGCACGATGTTGAGTTGCGCGTCGCGTCCGATGTCGAAGGTCTGCCAGTTGACGATGTTGGTGGCATCGGTCTGCGTGAGCCGGGCCGTGGTGCGACCGGTCACTGGGTCCTTCACCGGCGCGCTGTAGGTCACCGGCGTGCCGGTGCGCTGGGTGTTGCCGCTGGGCAGCGCGGTCGCGCCCACCCTGCCCGCCGGCTGGGCATGCGACATCTCTGCCGCCAGCAGGGCCAGTGCGACCCACAGCGCCAGACGGCTCAGCGCCGGTCGCTGCTGCAGCGAGTTGCCGTGCGGCCGGCTGGCCGACGGGGCACGAGAGGAACCACTGGCGCGCCGAAGGTTCATGATGTCAGTAAGCCCAAAGGGCGCGCGCATGCAAGCGCAGATCACCCGAACGCGTGGTTTCGCCTGCCACCAGGGCACGGGCAAGATCGGCTTCCAGGCTCAGGCCGGCGGGCGCAGCCAAGCGCAAGCCGAAGCCAGCACCGCGCAGCGACGCGAAGCGCGGCTGCGGCGCCACGGCCTTCAAGGTTTTGAGGCGCGCCAGATCGACGAACGCCAGACCGCTCAGCCACCAACCGGAAGACGCCGAGCCCAGCGTTGCACGCGGCGTGCGTAGCTCGAACGTGGTGCGCACGCCAAGGTCGGCGGAAACTTCTCCTTCACGGTAGCCGCGCACGCTGTCAGCGCCACCAGCCACCATCTGCTCGGTAGGCACCAGGGGGCCGTTGCTACCCTGGGCATCCAGCTTCGCGTAGAGCGACCACCGGCCCAGCGGTTCGGTGTGTGCGAGGCCACCGCGCAACGACAGGAAGTTGGCGGACGCGCCCGCACGCTTGGCAGCAAACTTGGCGTCGGAATCGCCCAGCATATCGCGCACGCCGAGGGTCAGCGTCAGGTCCAGCGCACTGCTGCGCTCGCCCTTGATCAGCATGCCGTTGTAGCTCGCCACCAGTGGTGCATAGGTGATCGGCGAGTCGCTGCTACCACCACCACGCACCTTGATGGTCTGCTGAACATCCTTGTAATCCAGCCCGACCGACACGGTCTGAAGCAGGTCGGTGCCCGCGCCAAAGGAAGAGCTCAAGCGCAGCCCGACGGTGTCGGAATTGCCCAGCAAGCCCAGCCCGGGCGCATTGGCCAGGCTGGCAAACTTGCTGCGCGAGTGAACTGCGTAGATCGACAGCGCACCGCCGATGGGCTCCACCGGCAGGGTGTAGCTCAGCGAGGCCACGCGCGCGTCGGCAGGCCGCTCGGGCGCGGTCTGCAGCGTCAAGGAAACGCTGTGACGACGCTGCCAAAGGTTGTCATAGCGTAGCGACGTCGACAGCCGGGTCGCGGTGGTGTTCGGCGTTTGGCGGTTGTTCAGCTCGACGCTGCCGTGCAGGGGCAACTGGTCGTCGACATCGAGCTGCACCTCGACCGTCCCGGGCAAGGCGCCCGCCTTGAGCACCGGCGTGACGCGGGCATCTGCCGTGCGGTTCAGTGCGGCCAGCTGGGCCTGCAGCACCGGGAAATTGGGCACCTTGCCCTCGGCAAGTTCGGGAACGGCGGCCTTGACCGCGCTGGGTAAGGTGTACTCGGTGCCGCTGACGCGCAGGCGGTCCACCTCGCCTTCGACCACCTGCAGCGCCACTTCGCCCGTGTCGACCGCCTGCTCGGGGATCGACACCGCCACCGTCAGGTACCCCGCGCTTTGATAGGCCTTTTCGAGCGCCGCGCGGGCGGCTTCCACGTCGCGCAGCGTCTTGCGTTCACCCAGGTGGGGCGTGACGGCGAGCTCGATGGCCAGCGCGCTGAGCACGCTGTTGCCACCGACCACATATTGGTAGATGTCAAAGCGCGGCAAGGCCCGCTCTGCAACCGTTGAGGAGCCGTCTGCGGCCACAGCGCTGACCGCCACGGTCATGCCAGCCAACCACAAGGCCGCCTTCAGGCGGGTTTGCCGGGAAGGCACAAGCGCATTAAACGTCGTCATCCCGAGATGATCTGAGAGTGCTGTGACGCAATCGTGAAAACAACGTAAATCGCCTTTCGGCAACACTTAACCGATCAATTCATTTTTACTGATGAGAAAACGGCCCCTCGAAAGGGGCCGTTGAACACACCTGCAAGAAGCCGGGCCTGCGGGCCCGGCGCCCGATCACAGCTTGGTGATCGGCGAGCAGTTGTTGGTCTTGCCGCTCGAGTCGACGCGGCTGTATTTGGCCTGCTGGGCCGCAACAGCGTTCGAAGCATCCGAGTCGAGGTAAGCAATGCCAGACAGGTTGGTCACTGCCGACGACTTGAAGCCGTCGAGCACTGCGAGGACCGTGGCCTTCTTGGCGAGGTCCTTCATGGCCGTCACGTACATGCCGAACATCACATAGGAGAACTGATAGCCGTTGTTGATCTGATTACGGGTGGCCGTGGCAGTCGAGTAGTTCGTGCCGTCGAAGTTCGGGCTCACGCCGTCGATCTTCACGAAGCGGCCTGCAGTGCCCTGCTTGCCGCCAGAACCCACGCCCGCGACGCCGATGGCGTAATCCGTCGTCGAACCGACGAACGTCCTGACGTTGGTGCTGGTCGCATTGGCCTGAACGTCCAGAACGCCAGTCACGTCATCGGCGACGTCGGTACGGATCGCCAGACCACCCATCAGGCCACCAGCCTTGGCCACGGCCATGTCGATGGACTTGGGCACAGTGACCTCGTCGTTGCCGCCGCACTGGCCGTTGACGAAGAACATGTTGGACACGGCTTGCGTACCCGACAGGTCGTCACGGCGTGACAGCTTCAGCTCGGCGGTCAGCGTGCTGTCGCCGGTCAGGGCGGCCAGCGAGTTGACCTTGCCGCCTTCGGCGACCAGGCTGGCGTAGTCAGCGCGGCTGATGCTTGGCTGGCAGGCAGCGGTGTCGATGCCGGGGGAAACGCCGCAGACCGTGGTGTCCAGACCGTTCTTCTTTTGCAGCGCGATGTACAGAGGCTGGCTGACCGCCACGCCGAACGACTGCACGAACAGCGGAACTTGCGTCAGGGTCGAAGGCTTGTTTGTGGCGGCAGGGTACAGGGAGTAAAGCTCTTGGGCGCGCACATCGCTCAGCGCCACGTCGGCCGTCATCGTGGTGATCGAGTTGCAAGCGACCTTGGTGGCCGAGGAGGTCACGCCAGTGGCAACGGTGCCGCAGAAGGCGTTCTTCACCGTACCGCCGGGCGTGTTGATGTTCTTGGCCGGGCCGACGAACGCCACGGTGGCTTCAGGAATCGCTTTCGCGGGGATCGTCTGATCGGTCAGCTTGGGCGTTTTGGCCAGCAGTTGCGACACGCCACCAGCCGAGCCGTTGTTGTAGTTGTAGACCACATAGATCAGCGAGCCGGCAGGGTAGCCGCCGGTAATGGCCTTGGTCTTGCCAATGTAAGCCTTGATGTTGGCCTTGGTCGGGGAGGCGTTGTCGGTGATCTCGATCGGGGCCATCAAGGCGGTGTCGAACAGCTTGGCGTTCAGCACGGTCAGCGTGTTGGCCGACTGGGTCGAGGCGCCGCCGATGAACAGCGTGGCGACAGGGGTGCAGTTGGCCACCAGTGCCTCTGCAGCAGCAGCGTCGGTGATGGCGGCAGAGCACGCTGCGGTAACCAATTGGGCTTGCGAGGCCATCGAGCACGTTGCGATGGCTGCGGCGGAGATGAGACGGAGCTTCAGGTTCATGGAATCCTCATGAGTGTTGAATTGAAAGGCGGCCGGTGCGCTGCCGCCGAATGCCCTCGGCGGCAGCCCAGTCGCAGTCACCACCCTTTCGCCCAGGATGGCTGCCACGCCGACAATCAGTAACAAGAAAGGGGGAAGCTTGTCGCTTGCACACCTCAATTGTTTTTACCGACTTCGAGTAGTTTGCACAGTCAATGCGACATTTCGATGTGTTGAGCGGCGCTGTGATTGAGCGCACAGGCTCAAACTCGTTGATCCATGCGGATCAAAGGCAGCCCCTTTTCAGGAGCCGCTCATCGAAAACGAAAAAGCCACCCGCGCAGGGGTGGCTGGATGAAGCAAGCCGCCTTGCGGCGGCTTGCTTCAGAACTTGTATCCAATGCTCAGAGACGGGCCACTCAATTCGACGCCCTTGCGGTCGTAGTAGCGCGTGTAATCCACCTGCGCATACACCTTTTCGGTGATTGAGAAACTGACACCGGCGCCGAAAGAAAAACCTCCGTCGCTATCGCTCTCGGAATATCCGTACGCACGGGCTTTTGCCCTGAAATCCGTGTAGCCCAGGCGGCCAAAAACCTCGGCATCTCCGAAGTTGACTTTGGGCTTCAAGTAGATCCCGAATGCACGGGACAGATCAACTTTGACCCCCTGTATGCGTGCATCGGAAAACCCCGCGGCGGCCATGACTTCAATGGCCCGGTTGTCGTGCGCGTTGGATCCGAACTTGAGCGCACCAGCGCCAAAGTCATCGTCACCACCACCGCGAACATCAAAATTCAAGCATGGCGTCAACGCCATACCGAAAGGCAGTCTTGAAGGTCGTGCGACGTGGTTGCCGGCGGCTGTGCCGCGAGGGCATGGCGGCAAGGGCCCGGTCTGGCGAGTACCTGCACACCAGTGAGACCAGCCGGAAGGGCTGGGGTGCGCGTGGAAGATGGGGGTCGACAGCGGGCATGCTGTCGACAGTTTTGCTACGACCTCAAACTGATGAGTCAGCCACGGGCGAATGACAAAGAAGCTTCAGTGAAAGGCCAGGGCCATTCAGGCCCTGTCGAGAAACAACCGCAATCAGCGCTGGAAGATCACAGCCACTGCACCGGTGGTGGCGGTTTGGTTGATGTAGGCCACGGAGTCGTTCGAACCCGACTGCGAGATCACGGCGATCGAAGCGGACGATTCGGCTTGGTCAACGAAAGCGATTGCCTTGGTGGCGGTGATGTCCTGGAAGATCACGACGTTGTTCGAATCGGCGCCGTCACCAGCCAGCCAAGCGTCTGCTGCGGTGATGATGTCGTCACCGGTCAACGTGGTGCCAGAAGACAGCTCGATGTCGCTGGCGAACGAAGCGCCTGCAGCAAGGGCCAGGGAAACAGCGATAGAGATTTTCTTGAAGTTCATGATGAAAGTTTCTTTCTATGGATAAGAGTAAACAAAGGGACGGAGAAAGTAACAAAGAACGTACTGCCTGTGAGCAGGGGCGGTGGTCGGACTTTTGATCCTTGACCGCATTTGCTTTTCAAGCAGCATTACCACTTTAAAAGCTTCAAATTACTTGAATATGACCAACTATCTTTTGTGTTGTTTTTGTTATTTTTAAACCATGGCAAAGGGCTCGGTTGCTCGGGCACTCACACCCGGCAGCCATCAACGCTGTGTGACCGTCACCCCATCGCCCTGGATGTAGACCTGAACCGGCACACCGGCAGCGGGATTGCTGATGTTCAGGATGTTGTTGTTGCCAATTTCGAAAAAGGTGATGCTGCTGTCGCCGGTCTGGGTGATATTGGCCACGTTGCCTTCACCCCGTTGCAAGCCGTTGAGCACGTTGCCGTAACCGGTTTGCGAGACGTCGATGCTGTTGCCGATGCCCTCCTGGGTGATGGTGACCATGTTGTCCGAGTCGTACTGCACGACGCGGGCGCGGTTGAGGTCGCCAATCTGGGTCACGTAGGCCGCGTTGGTCGCGCCCTCCTGATCGACCTGGGCAATGTTGCCGATGCCGCCATCGTTGGTCTGGTCGATCAGAGCCATGTGGTCATCGCCACTTTGGCGAATGGTTGCAGCGGTCAGCAGGATGTCGGACTGACCGAAGTCGGAGTACTCGGTCAGATCCACCCAAGCCCTCGCCGGCGAGTACGACAGCAGCAAGGCCACACCCAGCACACCACCACGGCGCACAATCATGCGCATCGCACTTGCCAGATCAGGCTCGCATTGATCAGAGGGAACACTCATCGTGATTTCCAGTGTGGGTTGAATCAGACTTCTAACCGTTTCCGTTAGTTTGCACAGTCAATGCGACATTTCGATGTGCTGGACGCCTCTTCGGTTGAGCGATAAGGCCCAAGGGCGTTGGTCCATGTGAACCAAAGGCTCACGCTGCAGCGCTCACTGCTCGGTGTTGACCAGCAGCTTGAGCTCGCGGCAACGCGTGATGGCCTGCACGCGGTTGTGCACATCGAGTTTGCGATAGATGCGCTGCAGGTGATTCTTGATCGTCAGGCTGCTCAGCGACAGGATCATGCCGATCTCCGGGTTGCTCTTGCCGCGAACGACCCAGTCCAGCACCTCGAGCTCGCGCTCTGACAGCACGACCCCCGGTCGCAACGCCGGCACGCTGGCATTTCGGCTGGCCAAAACGCGCAAAAAGGCAATGTGCAATTGGGGAAGCAGCAGCGACAAAGCGAAAGCATCACGGCCGTTGGGTCCGTGAGTCAGGCCGAACAGCGAGAAGAATGTTCCCCCGCCGGCCAATGGCCCGGTGCCGTGCGCCAGCACATTGCGAAGGCCCAGCTGACGCACCTCTTCGCATAGCGCGCCCCAGAACGCGCCAGCCGTGTCGTACGGGCCATCATCGGTTGCACCGGCGGCCTGCACCTTCGCATCAGCTGAATCCTCGGGCGACGGAAACAGGCAGGGCGAGCGCCCAGTGGCCGCGCAGTGCCGGGCAATCCGCAGCGCCAGTCCGTCCACCGGGTCGACCAGCCCGGCCAGCACCTCAGGCGCATGGGCCACGCTGTGGAGGTACTCGGCATGGGTGACGCGGCCCTGTTCGTTGAGCCTCAGGCACACCAGCACTTCGTATGGCAACAAGGCTCGCAGCGGACCTTGCGACCACAGGAAGAACTGGCGAAGGCGCTGGACTTCCGCGCTGGCCTCGATGGCCTGCAAAAGGGCTTTTTCTTCAGCCGGGTTGAGCAGCACCAGATCCTGCATGCCTGCCGTAGCGTTGTTTTTCAAGGGGACGATGAGATCGGCCAATCAAACTCCATCGCGATCCCCATCCTGATAGCCACCGGACTCACCGCGATTTCCAGTACTGGTTGAAGATGTCGCCGACAGGTGCCGAAACGCCGGAGGCGGCAGCCGCTGGCGATTTCGGCAATGGCTGTGTCCTGGTTGCTGATACAGGCGCCAAGGCGGCATCAGCCACCGGAGCCGCCCGGGGCGCGACAACTGACGGTGCGGCCTGTGGCGCGGACTGCATTGCGGGCGGCGGTGAAGTCGGGCGTGCCGGCGACGGTGCGGATGGGGCAACCGTTGCCGCCTGTGGTACGGCGGATGGCGCAGGTTGCTGCACCGTCGGCCGCACCGGTGCGGATGCAGCAGCCGGCGCGGATGCAGCAGCCGGTGCGGATGCTGTAGCCGACGCGGATGCAGCAGCCGGCGCGGATGCAGCAGCCCGCGCTGCTGCAGCAGCCGGTGCAGGCTGCGTCGCAGTTGACAGCGGCGTCGACCGTGCCGCCGGTTGTGAAACCGGTTGCTCAATTTGCAGACCAGGTTTCGGCGCTGCGGTTGGCTGCGCTGCGGTTGGCGGCGCTGCCGTTGGTGGTGCTGCGGTTGGCGGTGCTTTTGGCATCGCAGGGGGTGGCGGCACCGTGCGGACCGCTGGGACAGGCGGTGTCGGCAAGTTGAATTCCCACTCGGCCGGATCAGGCTCCGAGGGCCCGGACCGGGCTGATGAGACGGGATCGAGACAAGGCCGCTGCTGAGCTGCGCGCCCCGCCGCAGACCGGCCGCCAGCGGCCGAGCCTTCCGCCGACAGGGGCCGAATGATCGCGTCGCATTCGGCCAGCTTCCTGCGCAGCGGTACCGGCGCGTTGTCAGCGGGCAGTGGCTCGCCGATGTTGGTCAGGGCCTCGATCAGCGCCGTCTGCACCACCGGATGGTCCCATTCGCCAGGATCTTGCAGCTCGAGATATCGGTCGCGTATGCCAAAGGCCGTGAGGTGCAGAACGGCGGACTCGACGGCCTCGCGAACTGCCAGCTGTGCCGGCTCGTTGGTCGTGAAGCCGGTCTCGGCCTGCAGCAGCTTCTGGAAGTCCACGAACTTGTACACGCTCGCCGAGAACTGCGTGGAATAGATCGTCTTGGTGACCGATACCGTGGTCAGCACCTGACCAGTGCGCACATCCACACTGCGCAGCCCCACCGTCACCTGGTCGACCCGGTACTGGGTGCTGGAGCCAATACCGAGGTAGCTGGCGCCCTTGCCGCCGGTGCGCACATTGGACTCGTAGGCGATGACTCCGCCTTCGATGATCAGGCTGGCGGGCGTCATGTTGGGCAGGCTGATCACCGGCTTGCCCTTGTCCGTGGGCGACTCGATGGCGCGAACGATGCGCCGCTCGGTGAGCAGGTTCTGCAAGCCTTCACGCTCCACCGGCACGAACCAGCCGGAGTCTTCCAGTGCCTTCACGAGGATCGAGGCGGCTCCTTGGGTCACGAGCGTGGAATACGCGCTCTCGGCCCCGGACTTGTACTGCCCGGTCTGGTCACGAAAGCCGTACACCGCCACCGGCACCTTGACGGCAGGCCGCGGCAGACGCGACAGATCGCGCGTGATCTGGGTGGTCGGGGTGAGTTGGGCGTTCGAGCGGACGTTGGACGGCGGTACCGTCGAACAGGCCGTCAGCGCCAACGACACCACCAACGCGCAGTAACCACAGCGTTCACGCCAGAGCGCCATCACATCGGCGGGCTTGGTCATGTCAGGGCATCCCATTCAGCGAGGCGCTGCCCACCTCGAACGCCACAACCGAGCCCGTGCTTTTGTCGGTGGTGAGGATCTTCAAGATCCCGTTGCCTATGTCGGTGACCGTGATGGTGTAAGCGCCCGTGTCGTAGTTTCCGGGCGCCAGAGTGTTGCCCTTGCCGAACAGGTTGGTCAGCGCCTGACTTGAGAGCCGGTTCAGGATGGCCTTCTGCAAGTTCTCGTTGAAGGCGTCCAGATCCGATCTTTCCGGCGCCTTGTACTTGTTTTGCGCATTGGCCTGCGCCAGCAAGCTGGGGGCGTTGTTCGGATTACCGCCAAACGATGGGTTGATCGGCGTGTAGACCAGTTCGGTGGCGCAGGACGGGCCTGCCTGCAGGGCGCAGGCGATGACAAACGCACTCAAAATTTGGCAGCGGGGTACGCAGTTCATGGCGTGGTGGAGAAGTTGATTAGTCTGTTGAAAGTGAGTGTTTCGCGATCTGCGGCCAACACCTGCGCCATCAGTCATCGCGAGCCATGTCAGGATCGGACTGGTCTAGAAAGCGCAGGTTACTGGCCACGGCGGCGGTGTAAACCTGCTCGACCGCATCAAGGCTGATGTCGCGGATCGAATCGAACTTCAGTGGCAAGGGCGAGACAAAGACGGGGCGCTGCGCCAGGCTGACCATGACCTGGTTGCCGTAGCGTCGGGAAGGTCGCTCGACGATGACCAGGGTGTAACGGTCACCATCGGATTTTTCGCGCCAGTAGTCAGTGAATCGGCGATAAAACTCCAGGCCGCCAGCGGTGTAGGTCTGGTTGACGATGAGGCTGATGTCTCCATCGGAGGCCGCCCCCGGCGCACCCCGGCCCTGCGCCAGGCAGGCTCCCCAGCCGGCCACACTGGCAGCAGCGATGCTCAGCAGGAGCCAGACCCGAAGACGGCCACGCATCAGGACCGCCACGCGAACAAGTGCGTGAACCCGATTGATCAACTCTTGATGCACAGAGTGCTCGGTCCGGTCGTGGTGCAGACCACCGTGAACTTCTCGAGGTTCACGATGGTGGTGTCGCCAACATGGTGTGCCACGCAGTTCGCACCGTGGCTGGAATCGGTCACCACGCTGAATTCGCCCTGCCGGCTCATGGTCGTGGTGGTCCCGTCCTGCCAGGTGATGAGCGTCAAGTCGCCCACCCGATGAACGACCGAACTGCGCTCTGGCTCGCGGTGTGCCGAGACGTCAGTCGTGTTGCTGCAGGCCGTCTGGGCAGATGCCGGGATCGAGACAAGCCACATGGCTGCCCAACAAACGAGCCACTTGAATTTCATTTTCCAACCCGCCCTCAAACGTTTAAATCACTCTAAACATTTAATGTGACTGAGTCATGAAACGTTCACGTAATCATTTATTCACTGGTCCGACCATGGCCGCGCTGGCGGCGACAGGCCTCATGGGTCCGAGTCGGGCTCCGCTGCTCGCCGACGCGTGGTGCGCTGGCGCGCACCGCCAGCACGAACTTCCGGCTGCTCTCCCTGTTCCGCGGCCGCCGCGTTCTCGACAAGATTCGCGTTCGGTGCTGCCGGGTCGAGCGACGAAGTCACGTCGCCTCTCGATGGCGCCATCGAGAGCTTGCCATCGCCTTGCAGAAGCAGTGGTGGTGCACCCACGCTCTTTTCGGTGCCGCCCAGCTGCTCACTGCGCAAGGCGATGGCGGGGTTCAGGTTGCGCACGACACGCGGTGTGATGAGCAGCACGATCTCCGTCTTGTTGCGACCGCTGCTTTTGCTCGAGAACAGACGTCCGAGCACCGGCAGGTCGATCAGCCACGGAAGACCGACCGCACCCCCACGGTCCTCGTCTCTGATGAGCCCGGCCAGCATCTGGGTCTCGCCGTCCTGCAGACGCAACTCGGTGGTGGTCAGCCGTGTGCCGACCTGGTAGCTGAGCGAGCCCGACTGACTACGCACCTCCTTGACGATGTTGCTCACCTCCAAGGCGAATTTCATGGCCACCTCGTTATTGAGGAATACCCTGGGCTCGACGTTGAGCTTGAGCCCGACATCCAGATACGACACTGATTCAGACGTGCCCACGTTGGGCATCGAGGTGGTGGTGATCACCGGAACACGATCACCGATCAGGATCTGGGCCTTCTCGTGGTTCTTGACCCGGATGCGCGGATTGGCCAGAATGTTCGTGTCACCGTTCTCGGCACGCAGATTCACCGATGGGCTGTCGATCCCGAGGCTGGAGCCGCGGATACCGCGCAGCCGATCTGCCGTCAACTGCGTGGTCGTCAGCGTGTTGTTCTTCACCTCGGTGAGGGCGCCGGCGGTGGACAACACGGAGGACGGGTTCTGCACGATGTTGAGCACGGTGAACTTTCCCGGCGCGTCGATGCCGATTTCTGTCATCCGCGAACGCGCGACCTCGAGCACCTCGACATCGAGCATCACCTCGGGCTCGGAGAGGTCTTGCGCGGCGATCAGCTTTTCAGCCAGAGAGATCGCGTCGGGGGTGTCGCGCATCGTGATGGTGTTGAGTGCGTCGTCCGCGTACAGGTCGTTGGTCTTGAGCACCGTCTTGAGCATGGTGAGCACGGCCTTGGCCTCGGCGTTCGCAAGGTAAAACGTCTTGACGACGAGTTCGATGTAATCCTTTTGCTTGTCGGGTGTGTTCGGGTAGATCAGGACGGTGTTTTCGTTGAGCGTCTTGCGCCCCAACTGGTTGGTGACGGCGATCACGCTGATGACGTCGTCGGCGCTCAGGTTCGAGACCGACAGCGTGACCCTGGTGCCAGACTTCACATCGCGATCGAACACAAAGTTGATGCCTGTGCTGTGCGACAGCGCCTCAAACACCGCCTTCAGGTTGGCGTCACGAAAGTCGAGCGCGACGGACTTGTTCAGCCGGGCCTTGAGCATTGAGTCGGCTGACTCACGCGTGCTGTCTGGCTGCTGCTCGTCGAGCTGCCGGCGCAACACCAGCGCCCGTGCATCTTTGGGGTTTTCGGCGAGCACCTGGCGCAGCCGCTGCTCGGCCTCGTCGAGGTGGCCTTGCTCGACAGCGGCCTCGACCTCACCCAGGCGTTGCTGCTGACGGCGCAGCTGCTCGACATCCTCGCCGCCCGCGCGCGCGCGGTGGTTGCCTGGATCGAACTTCAGCGCCTGCTGGTAGGCGAGCTGAGCTGCCTCAAACTGCGATGCTTGACGGGCAGCATCGCCTTGCTTGATCAGTTTCTGGACTTGCGCCTCGCGCTGACGCATGGCGAGAAGCCGGTACTCGGTGTTGCCAGGTTCCAGCGCAAGCGCCTTCTCGAACCGGGACAGGCCCTCGTCTATCTTGCCCTGCTCGATCAGTTCGTTGCCGCTGCGCACCAGCTCACCTCCCGGTGCACAGGCGGCCAGCAGCCAGACCAGCGGAAGTGCGCCAGCCAGCAGCCGCGCAATTCGGCCAGGCAGACTCAGCCGTGCGTTCATTCTGTGCGCCTCGGCACCATCATCTGGATTTCTTGCCGCAGGGGGAAGATCGGTTTCATGTTGCGCGCGTGATCTGGTCGTTGCGCCGCACCGCATCCACGCTGTCACCGACCTTGTACGGTATTTAACCACAATACGCGTTTTACAAATCAATCGCACTTGACCAGCACGTCACGGGCGTCCGCGTCTGGAGTCTGCTCCTCGGTTTGGAGGATGGGCCCGTACTTGTTGCCGCCGATGTTCAACGCGTGGCTCCTCGCGCAGACTCGCGCAATGCGCTGACCCGCTGCGGCGTCTCCCGACTTCCTAGGTGCCCACCAACTTCAGGAAAACCGATTTATTTGCTGTGCAGCAAACATCTCGCCCGTCATTCCCACTCGATCGTCGCCGGTGGTTTGCTGCTCACGTCGTAGGTGACTCGGTTGATGCCTCGGACCTCGTTGATGATGCGGCTGCTCACCCGCTTGAGCAATGAATACGGCAGCTCTGCCCAGTCGGCGGTCATGAAGTCGCTGGTTTGCACCGCGCGCAGCGCCACGACCCATTCATACGTGCGGCCATCGCCCATCACGCCCACGCTCTTGACCGGCAGGAAGACGGCGAAAGCCTGGCTCGTCAGGTCGTACCAGCTCTTGCCGGTGGCGGGGTCGATGGTGGCGCGCAATTCATCGATGAAGATGGCATCGGCACGCTGCAGCAGCGACGCGAACTCCGGCTTCACCTCACCCAGGATGCGCACGCCCAGACCGGGGCCGGGGAACGGATGGCGGTAAACCATGTCGTGCGGCAGGCCGAGCGCCACGCCGAGCGCACGCACTTCGTCCTTGAACAGTTCGCGCAGCGGCTCCAACAGCTTCAGCCCCAGCGTGGCGGGCAAGCCGCCGACGTTGTGGTGACTCTTGATGGTGGCCTTCTTGCTGGCGGTGCCACCGCTCTCGACCACGTCGGGATAGATGGTGCCTTGCGCCAGCCACTTGGCGCCCTTGACGGCGCGGCCCGCGCCGTCCTGGCCGGTCCCGCCGTTGCCGGCGGCCTTCAACTTGGCCGCTTCGGCCTGGAACACCTCGACGAACTCGCGACCGATGATCTTGCGCTTGGCCTCCGGGTCGGTGACACCCTGCAGGTGGCCCAGAAACTGCGCCTGCGCCTGGACATGGATCACCTTGGCGTGCAGCCGGCCGGCAAACATGTCCATCACCATCGCGCCTTCGTTCAGGCGCAGCAGGCCGTGGTCGACGAAGACACAGGTGAGTTGGTCGCCGATGGCACGGTGGATCAATGCCGCGGCCACGCTGCTGTCGACGCCGCCTGACAGGCCAAGGATCACTTCCTCGTCGCCGACCTGCTCGCGAATGCGGGCCACCGCTTCGTCGACGTAATTGCCCATGATCCAGTCGCCGCGGCAGCCCGCGATATCGCGCACGAAACGCGTCAGCATGGCCATGCCCTGCACCGTGTGCGTCACTTCGGGGTGGAACTGCAGTGCGTAGTAGCCGCGTGCCTCGTCGGCCATGCCGGCGATCGGACAGCTCGGCGTGCTGGCCATCAGCTTGAAGCCCGGTGGCAACGCTGTGACCTTGTCGCCGTGACTCATCCACACCTTGAGCATGCCGTGGCCGTCGGCCGTGGTGAAGTCAGCGATGTCGTTCAGCAACCGAGTGTGGCCATGCGCGCGCACCTCGGCATAGCCGAACTCGCGGTGGTCGCTCCACGAGACCGTGCCGCCCAGCTGAACTGCCATCGTCTGCATGCCGTAACAGATGCCGAGGACGGGCACGCCGACATCCCACACCGTCTGCGGCGCGCGCAGCTGGTGGTCTTCATACGTGCTGGCATGGCTGCCCGACAGGATGATGCCCTTGGCGCCGAAGCTTCGGATGAAGTCGTCGGACACATCGTTGGGATGGATCTCGCAGTACACCTGCGCCTCGCGCACGCGGCGCGCGATCAGCTGCGTGACCTGAGAGCCGAAATCGAGGATGAGGATCTTGTCGTGCATGGCGATCAAATGAAAGGAGGCGAGGCGCTCGGCTTCACCCTCACGGGGTGCCGGGCGTCGCCACCGCGGGGTGTGGTGGCTGCGGGCCCATTCGGCGGAACTGCGACCAGGCCAGGTACAGCGCCGTCGCCTGGAGCAGCGCTCCGCAATACAGCGGTGCGCCGATCGCCCAGTGACCTTGCGGCAGGTGCGAGACCGAGACCAGTAATGGTGTGGTGATCAGCGGCCCCAACACGGCGGTCAGGCTGTTGAGTGAGCTCACAGCCCCGAGTGTGCGACCCTGGCTTCGATCGTCGGCAGCGCTCGAGACAATGCTCTGGATAGAGGAGCTGACGGTAAAGCCGAGCACATTGGCGAAGATCACCGCATACATCATCCAGCCCGCCACCGCAGCTCCCCACAGCGCATAGGCCAGCGTAGAGGAAATGAGCCCGAACACCGCCAGCCGGGTCGGCGGAAACTTCTTCAGCAGCTTGCCAAGCAGATAACCTTGAACAAACACGGACACCACGCCAATCGCGGCCAGCGACCAGCCGTTTGCGCTCGAGTCCCAGCCGAACTTGAAGGTGGCGTAGAGCACCCAGCTGTTGTAGAGCACACCCTGAGCCAGGCCAGTGCAGGCGATCACGCCGACCAAGCGGCCGACACCCTTCAGGTTGGCGAGCGCCTTCAGCGCGGTGATGGGGTTGGCCGAGCTCCACGAAAACGCACGTCGCCGATCCAGCGGCAAGGATTCCGGCAGCACAAAGAAGCCATAGGCCAGGTTGATCAGGGCGATCCCACCGGCCACAAAAAACGGCAGGTGCAAATCGATAGCGCCGAGCACGCCACCCATCGCCGGGCCGATGATGAAGCCAATGCCAAACATGGCGCCCAGCATGCCGAAGCGCTTGGCCCGCTCCTCGGGCGCGGAAATATCGGCCACATAAGCGCTGGCCACCGCTGCATTGGCCTGCAAGCCGCCCCCCAGCAAGCGCACCACGATCAGCATCCACAACGAGGTCGACAACGCCGTGGCAAAGAAGGTGAAAGCGAGTCCGCAGAAGCCCAGCAAGAGCACTGGGCGTCGACCGTAGCGGTCGGACAGGCCGCCCAGGATCGGCGCGCCGAAGAAATTGGCAATACCAAACGCGAAGCTGACCACCCCGAGCCAGAACGCGTGATCTGCCTGCGAGCCCGTGAGACTGCCGACCAGTTCCGGAATCACCGGCACGATGATGCCGATCGACACCATGTCGATCAGCACCGCGATCAGGATGAACGGCATGGCGGCTTCACGCTTGTCGCGCGGCGCCTTGGGAACGGTGCTCAGGGCGTCAGCCGGTGCTGCCACGCCAGTGTCGTCTGTCACGGGCGTCGTCATTCCATGCGGTAATTCGGTGCTTCCTTCGTGATCTGCACGTCGTGAACGTGACTCTCGCGGATGCCAGCACTGGTGATCTCGACGAACTCGGCCCGGCTGCGCATCGCCTCGATGCTGGCGCAGCCACAGTAGCCCATCGCCGCACGGATGCCACCTGCCATCTGGAACACGATGCTGATCATCGAGCCCTTGTACGGCACACGGCCTTCGATTCCTTCCGGCACCAGCTTGTCGGCGTTCGGGTTGGCGCCGGTGTTGTCCTGGAAGTATCGGTCGGCACTGCCCTGCTGCATCGCACCGATGCTGCCCATGCCTCGGTAGCTCTTGTAGCTGCGCCCCTGGAACAGAACGATCTCGCCCGGCGCCTCTTCGGTGCCGGCAAACATGCCACCCATCATCACCGTGTGCGCGCCCGCGGCCAGCGCCTTCGCAATGTCGCCAGAGTAGCGGATGCCGCCATCGGCGATCAGCGGCACGCCACTGCCAGACAGCGCCTTGGCAACGTTGTCAATCGCAGTGATCTGCGGCACGCCGACTCCGGCAACGATGCGGGTCGTGCAGATCGAGCCGGGACCAATGCCCACCTTGACGCCGTCGGCACCGGCTTCGACCAGCGCCAACGCCGCCGAGCCAGTGGCGATGTTGCCGCCGATCACATCGACAGTCGGGTAGTGCTGCTTCACCCAGCGCACCCGCTCGATCACGCCAGCGCTGTGGCCGTGCGCGGTATCGACCACGATGGCATCGACGCCAGCGCGCACCAGCGCATCGACGCGTTCCTCCGTGCCCTCGCCGACGCCGACCGCGGCGCCGACGCGCAACTTGCCTTGCGCATCGCGCGCAGCGTTCGGGAAACTGGTCTGCTTGGTGATGTCCTTCACTGTCATCAGGCCGCGCAGTTCACCTGCCGCATTGACCACCAGCACACGCTCGAGCTTGTGCAGGTGCATCAGCGCCTTGCCATCTTCAAGCGTGGCGCGCTCATCGACGGTGACCAGACGCTCACGCGGCGTCATGATCTCGCGCACCGGCGCGTCGAGACGGGTCTCAAAGCGCAGATCCCGGTTGGTGACGATGCCAACCACCCGCGCGCCTTCAAGCACTGGAAAGCCTGACACGCCATGCTGGCGCGACAGTTCGACGACCTGGCGCACCGGGGTGTCGGGCGTGATCGTGATGGGGTCACGCAAGATGCCGGACTCATACCGTTTGACCCGCGCCACCTCGGCCGCCTGCTGCTTCACGCTGAGGTTCTTGTGCACGATACCGATGCCACCTTCTTGCGCAATGGCAATCGCGAGGCGGGCTTCGGTGACCGTGTCCATCGCAGCGGACACCAGTGGCAGGTTCAACTCGATGTTGCGGGAGAGCCGGGTGGCGAGGCTGGTGTCGCGAGGCAACACCTGGGAGAACGCTGGCACCAACAACACATCGTCGAAGGTGAGCGCTTTACCAAGAAGGCGCATGGAAAGGGCTCCTGACGCAAAACGAAATTATAGGGATGCCGCAACAGACGCACGCTTTCTGCCGTTCTCTGTGCCTCGCAGGACGTGGCACCACGGTTACACTTTTCGTCAGTCAGGCTTGAGGGGTTCGCCATGCGTACAGGGTTCGTTGCGATCTGCGGAGCGTTGCTCATCGCCACCTTGTGTACACCGGCGCTTGCGCAGTGGAAGTGGCGCGACAAGAACAACCAGGTTCAATACAGCGACCTCCCACCTCCACAGGGCGTGCCTGACTCCAGCATCCTTCAGCGGCCCGCCGCAGCCAACCGCCGCCCAGTTCCGGCGGTAGCAGCCTCGTCAGCGCAGGCTGCGGCTTCAGCGACCTCCGGACTGGCGCCTGTAAAGGTCGTCGAGCCTGAACTTGAGGCCAAGCTCCGCAAGGAAGAGCAGGAAAAGGCTGCCAAGGCGAAGGCGGAAGCTGAGAAGCTGGCGGCCCAGAAAGCCGACAACTGCAACCGCGCCCGACTTCAGTTGCGCGGCCTTGAAGACGGTCTCCGGGTCGCCCGAGTCAATCAGAAGGGCGAACGAGAATTGCTCGACGACAAGGCTCGCGCCGAAGAGGTCGCCCGCACGCGGGACACGATCAGCGCCGATTGCAAGTAGCACGCTGATCAACAACGGCTAGCCCGTCAGCGCCGCCCCCGAGCTTGCTGACGGTGTCGCAGGCGCCGCGCATCCTTCGGATCGATCCGCAGCGGGCGATAAATCTCGACGCGATCCCGATCCCGCAGCACATGGTCGAGCGTGCGCAACTGCCCCCACACACCGACCTTCCATGGCGCGTCCCCTGCGGTTGAGGTCACACCGCTCATCCTCAGGGCATCACGAACGCAGGCGCCAAGGGGCAATTGCAAGTCAATCTGTTGAACATGTCCGGGGGCCGGACTGCTCAGCACAGCCACCGAGATGAGGCCAGCATGTTCAGCGGTCCCCATAGACCTGCGCTGCGCGCTTGACGAAGGAATCGACGAAGGTGCTGGCAATGCGGTCGAATACCGGACTCACCACGGCTTCCAGCGCCACACTGGCGAAGGCATAGCGCAATTCGAACTCGATCTTGCAGGCCTGGGTCTCAGCACCCACGGGCTGGAACAACCACTGACCTTCAAGCACCGAGAACGGCCCGTCGACCAGTTTCAGCTGCACAGCACGGTCAGTCTCGTGTTCATTGCGGGTGGTGAACGCGTGGCGGATGCCTGCAAATGCCAGATGCAGTCGGGCTGTCATGCTGGCTCCGGTGCTTTCAAGCACCTCGGCGCGGGCGCACCACGGCAAGAACTTCGGATAGTCGGCCACCGCAGTGACCAACTCATACATCTCGTGCGGCGAGTACCACAACAGCACTGACTTTTTGACGTGCTTCATACAATGCCGCCATTCTATGGACGCGTTCCCCGCGCGATTACCCGCTCATGTCTATTGCAGAGAACCGACGCGCGCGGTTCGACTATCACATCGAAGAACGCTACGAAGCCGGCATGATGCTGCAGGGCTGGGAGATCAAGGCGATACGCGCCGGCCAGGTTCAGTTGACCGATGGCTATGTGGTCATCCGTGACGGTGAACTGTTTCTGATCGGCTGCCGCATCAATGCGTTGCGCAGTGCCTCGACCCACATCAGCCCCGAAGCCGACCGCACGAAAAAGCTGCTGATGCACAAGGAAGAGATCAAGCGGCTGGTCGGCAAGGTTGAGCAGAAAGGCTTCACACTCGTGCCGCTCAACCTGCACTACAAGGGCGGGCTGGTGAAGGCCGAGATCGCGCTGGCGAAGGGCAAGGCCGAACACGACAAGCGTGACACCGAGAAGAAGCGAGACTGGGATCGGGAAAAGGGACGACTGATGAGACATAAAGTCTCATCCAAGACCTGAGTCTTACGGCGAGCAGCGACGGCTCCCGTTTCGCGGCACGCAAAGGACCTGACTCAGTCCGTTAGCGCGCCGTGACGGCGCTGACCCCATCCCCAGCCGGACGCTTTGCAGCGCGAGACCAGCCTCATCAGCGGGGCTTCGGCCACATGGTGAAACAGTGAGCCGGCCAAGATGCTGCAGACCCAGGCCAGCAACACCCCCACGGCTTGCAATCCGGCTGCGGGTGGTACGTACGCCGTGAAAAGCGCATTGATCACCATGGACACCGGGAAGTGGACCAGGAAGGTTGCATAGCTGATCTGACCCAGGTAATGGAGCGCGTCAAGCCACGTGGAGCGCGTATCGACCGACCGATGTGCGATTCGGCTACGGATCCCATGCGAAGCCCAGAGCAGCACGGCCAGTGATGCAGCGATCGCCAGCCGATCTCGCCATTCCAGCCACAAACCCAACAGCACGCTGACCAGCGCCAGGAAGAACGCCATGCGTGCCGAGCGCCCTGTACGCGCCCAGGCGGCAAGTACGCCCAGGCCGTAGGCCGCAAAAAAGTACGGTGCCCAGATATCCCAGCTCGACTGCCGGTTCACGCACACCGCTGACCACGCCACCGCCACGACCACACCCAACGGCAGGACTTGACGCACCCTGTCCGGTCGCTTCAGCAGCGCCACCACCATGGCCAGCCACAACACGAGTGCCGCATACAGCTGCAAGTCGATGGCGACATACCAGATACCGGCCGATAGCGCCTCCTTACCGATCACGTCCTGGAGCAACAGCAGATGCGCGAAGAATTGGATCGGGCTCGGCGACACGGGCACCGACGGGTGCTCCATGCAGTTGCGAGCCAGCGCAGCGGCGACGATGGCCAGCAACAGAGCCAGCGTCAGCGGCAGAGCGAGGCGCAAGTAGCGCTCAAGCAGGCGGGACGTCACCCGCGTGGGCGTGTGTACCCGGCCATCCGGCGCAAGGCTGAGCGCGGCCAGGTAACCACCCACCACCAGGAAAACCTGCACCACCATGCGTGCGGGGTCGGCCAGCCAGTCGATCAGCCGAGGCATCAGCGGTGCCGCGTGGTCGGCCATCGGCCCATAGAAAGCCAGGTGGTGCAGCACGATCAGCTGAGACGCAACGACCTTCAAGAGGTCGATCAGAGGCAACCGCTGGGAATGAGACATGCTCATCGCAGCACCGACAGGGCTTGTTCACAGTCCGCGATCAGGTCCGTCGCCGACTCCAGGCCGACAGAAAAGCGCACCAGTGTGCCCGGCCATGCCGGTCGGCTTCGCATCACGCTCAGCTGGTAAGGAACCACCAGGCTGACGGGGCCCGCCCAGGAGTAGCCGATCTTGAACAGCCGCAGCGCGTCGACGAAGGCGTGCACCTGCGCCGCGCTGTAGCGGTCATCGAACACCACCGAGAAAAGCCCTGCCGACGCAGTGCAGAGCCGCTGCCAGGCGGCGTGTCCGGGTGATCCAGCAAGTGCTGGATGCAAGACCTGTACGACCTCAGGGCGCGCACTCCACCACCCGGCCAACTGGCGGCCCACCGCGTCTTGTGCGTGATAGCGCAGCGACAGCGTCGGCAGCGAGCGCAGCAGCAGTTCGGCATCGTTGGCGCCGACACCCCAGCCCATGCGCATGTGAGTGGCTTTCAGGCGCAGATGCAATGGCTCGTCGCGAGTGGTGACCGAGCCCATCATCACATCGGCGCCGCCGGACGGGTACTTCGTCAGCGCGTGTACCGAGATGTCAACACCGAGCCCAGCTTCAACTTCAAATGCGTTGAACGCGATGCCGGCACCCCAGGTGTTGTCGAGTGCGATCAGCGCGCCGTGTGAGCGCACCAGCCGGATCAGGGCGGACAGGTCGGGGAACTCCATCGTCACCGAGCCCGCAGCCTCGAGCCACACCAGCTTCGTCGCCGGGCTCAGCACCGCCTCCAGCGACGATGGGTCCATCGCGTCATAGAAGCGATGCGTGATGCCCCAGCGCGCGAGTTCGCCGCGCGCCAACTCCTTGTTCGGGCCGTAGGCGTTGTCGGGGATCAGCACCTCGTCGCCGGCGCGCAGCAGTGCCATGCCGACCAGAGCGATCGCCGCGAGACCGCTGGGCAGCAGCAAGGTCTGCTGGCCGCCTTCCAGCGTGGCGATGCGCTCTTCCAGTGTGAAGGTGGTGGGCGTGCCGTGGAGCCCGTAGGTGTAGCCGGTCTTGTCCTTCCACTGGCGGGCGTGGAGCGCCTGCGTGTTGGCAAAGATCACCGTCGATGCCTTGTGCACGGCGGGCTGCACGGCAGCGAAACCACCCGGCGGCGTGTAGCCGTGGTGAATCAGCGCGGTCGCGCTGACGGCTCCCCCGTCACCATGGACGTCGGTCATGGTCAGACCGGCAGCGCGATGAGGTCATGGCCCTGCGTGCCGACGATGCGTGCGCGAGTGAAATCGCCGACCTTCAGGGTCTTCGACGCCTTTTCGGGCGGCAACAATTTCACCACGCCATCGATCTCGGGCGCGTCGGCGTAGCTGCGTCCGGTACCGCCACGGCGACCGAGTGCTGGCGCGGCATCGACGAGCACCTGCATCGTCGCCCCCACGCGGCGTGCCAGCTTGGCAGCGGAGATCGCCTCAGCCACTTCCATGAAACGCGCGCGGCGCTCCTCGCGAAGCGCCGCGGGCAACGCGCCGGGCAGTTCATTGGCCGTCGCGCCAGCCACAGGCGAATAGGCAAAACACCCGGCGCGATCAATCTCGGCGGCACGCATGAAATCGAGCAGGTGATCGAACTCTGCATCGGTCTCTCCCGGGAAGCCGGCGATGAAAGTGCTGCGGATCACGATCTCGGGGCACACCTCTCGCCAGCGCTGGATGCGCTCAAGGTTGCGTTCGCCGCTGGCTGGACGCTTCATGCGCTTGAGCACATCGGGGTGCGAATGCTGCAACGGGACATCAAGGTACGGCAGCACCAGGCCCTGCGCCATCAGCGGCAGCACCTCGTCGACATGCGGATAGGGATACACGTAGTGCAGTCGCACCCAGGCGCCATGAGGCGCGGCGAGCTCACCGAGCTTCTCGCACAGATCGAGCATGCGCGTCTTCACCGGCTTGCCGTCCCAGAAACCGGTGCGGTACTTGATGTCGACACCGTAGGCGCTGGTGTCCTGGCTGATCACCAGCAACTCCTTCACGCCGGACTCGAACAGGCGTTGCGCCTCGCCCAGCACGTCGCCGATGGGCCGCGAAACCAGATCGCCGCGCATGCTCGGGATGATGCAGAAGGTACAGCGGTGGTTGCAGCCCTCGCTGATCTTCAGGTACGCGTAGTGGCGCGGCGTCAGCTTGACGCCGATGTCGTTCAGTGCTGCAGGCGCAGGAACCAGATCAGTGAACGGGTCGTGCTGCTTCGGTGCATGCAGATGCACAGCGTCCATCACCTCGTTGGTGGCATGTGGGCCGGTCACGGCCAGAACGCTGGGGTGCATCTGGCGCACCAGATTACCGCCGGCATCGTCCGCCTTCGCGCCCAGGCAGCCGGTCACGATGACCTTGCCGTTTTCGGCCAGTGCCTCACCGATGGTGTCCAGGCTCTCCTTCACCGCATCGTCGATGAATCCACAGGTGTTGACGATCACCAGATCAGCGCCGGCAAAGGTTTTAGAGGTGTCGTATCCCTCGGCGCGCAGTTGCGTGAGGATCAGTTCGGAGTCGGTCAGCGCCTTTGGGCACCCGAGGGATACAAAACCGATTTTTGGAGCGCCAGTGGGGGGCGTGCGTTCGGCGGTGCTGGCGTCAGAAGTCATCTTGGCATTTTCGCCTCAAAGCCTGACACAGGCCGGGCGACCGATGCGCGTCAGCGTTTCGGCGGGAACCCGGGCACGCCAGGGAACAACGTGCCAGCCTGCTTCGCCATTTGTTCCTGCATTTGCGTGAACATCGATTTCGATTGCTCGAGGTAGGTGCTCATCAAGCCTTGCACGGCGGGCGCCTGGCCGTTGAGAAACTGGGTCCACAGCTCTGGGGTGTGTGCGGCCGTGTCGTACAGACCCAGCGCCGGATCGGCCAGCCGACCCTGAATCTCAGTGAAGGTCTGCAGATTCTTTTCAAGATAGGAGCCCATCATGCCCTGCATGGCGTGCCCGTAGAAGCGGATGATCTGAGCCAGCATCTGGCTCGAGAACATCGGCACCCCGCCGCTTTCTTCCTCCAGGATGATCTGCAGCAGGATGCTGCGAGTGAGGTCTTCCGAAGTCTTGGCGTCTCGAACAACGAAGTTTTCACCTGACATCACCATCTTCTTCACATCCGCCAGGGTGATGTAGCTGCTGGCTGTCGTGTCGTAGAGCCGTCGGTTCGGGTACTTCTTCAGCACCCTGAGATCGCCAGTTGGTGCGTTCACCTCGGGTGCTTTGGCATCAGCGGCATGAGTCTGAGCAGATCGTCGCGTGGATGGCATCGGAGGTTTTGAACGATTGATTTGTGCGGCTGCAGCAAATTCTAGGAGCCTGATTCACGGTGCCTCCAACGGATTTACCCGTGTGAGTGTGGCGAACAAACGCAAACGCCATAGTTCACTAAATGACTCAGGCGTCTCCTTCGTGCAAAAATTTTGTCATCCGAACACGCTTTCGGACGTTACTTGAGTTTCTAACAACGGAGTTTCACCATGAGCATCACCAATCGCCGCACTTTCATGTTGCATGTCGTAGCCGGAAGCGGCGCCCTCGCTGCCTCGCAGGTCATGGCGCAGGGCGCCTCGATGGTCTCAGAGACCGACGCAAATGCCGTGGCTCTCGGCTACAAGCCAGACTCAACCAAGGTCGACCTGAAGAAGTACCCGGCCCACAAGACGACCCAGGCTTGCGGCAACTGCGCCCTGTTTCAGGGCAAGGCAACGGATGCAGCGGGTGGTTGCCCGCTGTTCGCCGGCAAGAAAGTGTCCAACAAGGGATGGTGTAGCGCCTACGCACCGAAGGCGGGCTAATCCCCCGCTCGCAGGAACGGCGCAAGTTTGCTTCGGCAGACTTGCGCCGTGTTCTGTTTTAAGCAGTCGCCCGTGGCTCACTCATCGGCCGACTCCGCATCAGCGTTGCCAACGCGACCACAGGTCGCTGGCGTGGATCAGTCCTGAGGCCAGCAGCCACAGCGCAACCCAGACCCACCATGCATCGGTGAGCGCGCTGCGCAGCGCGAACATCAGGCAGAGACCAGATACCCAGTTGGCGACAAAGTCCTTGGCAGCCACACCCTTGCCGGTGCGAGCCCGGTAGAGCCAAAGGGCGACACCCTCAAGCAGGGTGAATCCAATGACGATGGTGATGAGCCCCTGGGGCGACAACCAGTCGCTCACCACCACGGACCGCGCATCAAGCGCGGGCGAAGCCCATCAGGTGCGCCATGTCCTTGAGGAAGATCCGCACATGCGCCATCGGCTTCTTGCGCGCCAATTCCTTGTTCATGTACGACTCGAAGGTGAGCTGTTGAACGTCCTTGTCCTCGCAGATCTTGACGAAGCTCTCGCGCCGCTTGTCGGTCGAATACCAGAACCATTGCATGATGCCAAGCACCCGGAACACGGTGCCGTGCGCCTTCATGAAGCGTTTGCGCGCAAGTTTGAGCGACTTGACATCACCGGTTCGTAGCAAGGCATCGACCGACTCAGCAGCCAGCCGACCACCGACCATGGCGTAGTAGATGCCCTCGCCCGACGCTGGCGCCACCACCCCAGCGGCATCGCCAGCGACCACCACATCACGGCCATTGTCCCAGCGCTTCAGAGGCTTCATCGGGAGCGGCGCGCCTTCGCGCCGCAGCGTTTCGGTGTCACCCAATCCCGATGCTTCGCGCAAGGCACCGACCGCGCCACGCAGCGAGAAGCCCTTGTCCGCACTGCCGGTGCCGATGCTCAACGTGTCACCGTGCGGGAACACCCAGCCGTAGAAATCGGGGGAGACGGAACCGCGGTAGACCACATCGCAGCGTGAGCCGTCGTAGCCCGCAGGCTTCACCTCGGGAGCACGGACGATCTCGTGATATGCAAACACATACTCAGTGTCTTCAGCGCCCGGCACGGCTTGACTGGCCACCTTGGACCGCGCGCCGTCGGCACCGATCACTGCACGCGCGCGCACTTGAGTCGGCACGCCTTCGGTCAACTCGCCCGGCTTGGCACTGCGGCGTTCGCGGCCATCGCGTGCGGTGTAGTGCACAACGCTGACGCCGTCGTCGTCGCGGGTCAGTTTGTCAAACGTGCCGCTGCGCCGAACTGCACCGCTGGCTGCCGCGCGTTCGCGCAGCCACTCATCGAACACATCGCGGTCGACCATGCCAACGAACCCGTTTTCGATGGGAATATCGACCCGCTTGTCCTTGGGAGAGATCATCCGCGCCGATCGAGCCTTGGCGACCAGCAGTTCATCGGGAATCGCGAAATCCTTGATGAGGCGCGGCGGGATCGCCCCTCCGCAGGGCTTGATGCGCCCCACGCGATCCAGCAACAGTACCGACCGGCCTTGACGTGCCAGATCGTCCGCAGCCGTTGCGCCTGCAGGACCGCCACCGACGACAACGACATCGAAAATTTCGGACGTGCTCATGTCATTCACCTCGCGTTCAACTCGACTTGATGATGGCGACAGGGGCGTCACCGGCTTGGGGATCTCGCACTGCCAGACGCGGCGTGGAGACCAGAGTGGCACCGCGATGCGATGCCTCGTGAGTGGTACTGCGATCGGACGGCACCGACGACCCATCGCCTACGGCGCGAAGCGCCAGCCAGGCGGCCAGTACGAACAGTGCGGCCTCGAAAGCGAAGACCGCGGAATAAGCCACCCCAGGCGCACCAAACCACCAGCGCGCCAGGTCACTGGCACCGGCACCGACCAGACCCCCGAGGCCGAACGCCACCGCCTGCGCTGCGCCCCATAGGCCCATGCGCACGCCTTCGCGGGACTCGCGCCCCTGGCTGGCCAGACTCATCATCGAGCCGATCGCCGCAATCGAAAACGCGCCGTTGGAGACACCCATCAGGAACACCGTTGCCTTGAGCGGCCAGGCACCGTTGTTGAGCCCTGCCATCACCAGGCCAGCCAGCGCGAGTGCCGACGCCAGACAACCGCCTACCGTCCATGCGCGCAGCGAGGCAGAGCGACCACCACTCGCACGGCCGGCTTCGACGGGACGCCCGAGCAGTCGCGCCATCCAGCGACCCAGCACCCCGCTGCCCGCGATGGCTACCAGCACCATGCCCAACAACACCCCGCTGTGCTGCACTCCGGCCAACTGCGTCGACTCGCCAGGCGTGTAGCCGAAAACCGACCCAGCGAAGGGTTCAAGAATCAGATCCTGCGAGCTGTAGGCCAGCATCGAGACGAAGACGAAGATCGTGAAGCGGCGCGCAGTGGGCTCTGCCCAGACCTGGGTGAGAGCCACTCGAAATCCAGGTGAGGCCGACGCAGCGGCGCTGGTGGAGACTGCCTGCGTAGGCTCGGTGGCTCCTTCGAGTCCACGCAACGCCAGCCCGGTGATCACGAGTGCCAGCAGCGACACGGCACTCGACACCATCAGCAGGCGCTGTGGAGAGTAGGGATCGAGCAGCTTGCCGGCGGTGCCAGCCGTGACCGCGAAGCCCACGATCATCATCATCCAGACGATCGTCGCGGCGGCGGCTCGCCGCTCGGCCGGAACTCGCTTGGCCAGCAGCACCAGCAATGAGGTGCCACAGGCACTGACGCCCAGGCCAATCAACCCGAAGCCGACCACCGCCAGCGCGATACCCGCAGCGGGCTGAGTCGCCATCCACACCACAGCCAGCGCAGACACGACCCCACCGATGGCGAGCGAGCCCATGCCACCCATCAGCCACGGCGTGCGGCGCCCGCCGACATCTGAGCCATGCCCCATGCGTGGCCGCACCACCTGAATCAAGTAATGAAAGGCCACCAGGATGCCTGGCAGCAGCGCCGGCAGCGCCAGTTCGACCACCATGACTCGATTCAATGTCGAAGTGGTCAACACCACAACGGCACCCATGCAAGCCTGTACCAAGCCAAGCCGGGCGATGTCGATCCAGCCGAATTGGCGGCTCACTGGACGCCCCCTCGCGCCACGCACGGCGGGATGATCGCTCGCGAGCGGCCCAGTTCGCTCATGCAGCAGCCTGTCCCAGCGTGCGCAGCGCGAATGCGCTGACCATCATGCCCGCGACAAACAGGGGCACACCAAATCCGCTGTAGAGCAGGGCGCGATCGACCGGCTTGTCCAGGAAATAGTCCATCAGCAGCGCTTGCAGCAGCATCAGCGCGCCCACCGTGATGGCGTGCATCGGGGCACCCCAGAAAATGAGTAGCAGCACGACGACAAACTGAGGCGCCAGCATCATCAGGCAGGCGGTGCGGGCGGCACCCTGAACACCAAGTTGCACCGGCAATGAGGCAATGCCCATGCGCTTGTCGCCTTCGACAGACTTGAAGTCATTCAAGGTCATGATGCCGTGCGCACCGGCGCTGTAAAGCGCGGCCAGCGCCAGCGTGCGGCTGTCGGGCATCGCCCCGCCCGCCATCACTGCAGCACCGGTGACCCAGGCGAGACCTTCGTAGCACAGACCGCATGCGGCATTGCCCCACCAGCCGTTCTGCTTCAGCCGCAAAGGTGGCGCGCTGTAGGCCCAGGCCAGCACGAGACCGGCGGCACCAGCAGCAAAACCCCAGGTGCCGAGCGTGGTGGCGACGCCCAGGGAGAGCGCGGTCCACGCGATGGCGATATAAAGACCCCAGCGGCCAGGCATGCGGCCCGAGGGGATCGGGCGGTGCGGCTCGTTGATGGCATCGACATGGCGGTCGAACCAGTCGTTCACTGCCTGACTGCTCGCACAGACCAGCGGGCCGGCCAGCAGCACGCCGGTGATGATCAGGAACCAGCGGCCGTCGGGTGAGACGCCTGAGGCGATCACGCCGCAGCAAAAGGCCCACATCGGCGGGAACCAGGTGATCGGTTTCAGCAGTTCGGCAACGACGGGCCAAGCAGGTACCGATGAGGGAACGGACAAGGTACGAGACGACATGCCGATGATTCTGTGATTGACACTTGCGAGTGTCAATCTAAACTTACACTTATTGCGGCTGTCAACGATCGTGAAGACACTGGCCATGCAGTATCCCGAGGGTCACGCGACCGATGAAGCCCGGCACATTCTTTGAACACGGTTTTTCCGCCCCTTCCAATGCTGAATCGGCGGGTCGTGCCAATACCGCGCCCACCGCCTTGGTGATTGGCAGCGGCTTTGGTGGCTTGGCTGCCGCCATCCGTCTGCGCGCTCGCGGCTATCAAGTCACCGTGATCGAGAAGCTCGACGCCCCCGGCGGCCGTGCTTACGTGCACCGGCAGGACGGCTACACCTTCGATGCCGGGCCAACCATCATCACCGTGCCCTTCATGCTGGAGGAGTTGTGGGCGTTATGCGGTCGCAAGATGTCAGACGACGTTGACCTGCGTCCGCTCGATCCCTTCTACCGAATCCAGTTCGACGACGGCAGCTACTTCGACTACAGCGGGGACCTGGCCGCGATGCGCGCCGAGGTCGCCCGCTTCGCACCATCGGATCTGGCCGGGTTCGACAGCTTCATGGTCGAGTCCGACCGCTGTTACAAGCTGGGCTTCGAGGAACTGGCCACGGTCGCCTTCGACACCGTCGGCGACCTGCTGGCTGCTGTGCCATCGATGATGAAGATGCGCGCCTGGCAGTCGCTGTATGCGATGACAGCGCGGCATCTGAGCGACCCGAAGCTGCGCATCGTGTTCAGCTTCCACCCTCTGCTGATCGGTGGCAATCCGTTTTCCTGCACCTGCGTCTACAGCCTGATCACCGCACTGGAGCGCAAATTCGGTGTGCACTGGGCGATGGGTGGCACAGGCGCCTTGGTTCAGGGTCTGGTCAGCCTGCTGGAAGCCAGCGGCGCAAGCCTGAGGCTGAATGCCGAGGTCAGGGAGATCACTTGCGTGCCGACTCCCGGCGATCAACCCCGCGCCACCGGCGTCACGCTGGCCAGCGGCGAGCACCTGGCGGCCGACATCGTGGTGTCGAACGCCGACACCGCCTGGACCTACCGGCACCTGATCCGCCCAGAATTCCGGCGCCACTGGAGCGACCGCAAGATCGAGAAAGGCCGCTACTCGATGAGCCTGTTCGTCTGGTACTTCGGCACCGACCGCCAGTACCCCGACGTGCCGCACCACATGATGGTGCTGGGCCCGCGCTACCGCGAACTGCTCAACGACATCTTCAAGGCGCACGTTCTCGCCGAGGACTTCAGCCTGTACCTGCATCGCCCGACGGCCTCCGACCCATCGATGGCGCCGCCCGGCTGCGATGCCTTCTACGTTCTGGCGCCAGTTCCACACCTGGACAGCGGCACCGACTGGCAAGCGAAGGCCGAGCCTTACAGGCAGGCCATTGCAGATGCGCTCGATCGCAAGGTCATGCCAGGGTTCCAGAAGCACATCGCCACCTCGCGCATGACCACGCCGCAAGACTTCCACGACCGACTGCTGTCTTTCAAGGGCGCAGCATTCGGGCTGGAACCCTTGCTGCTGCAAAGTGCCTGGTTCCGTCCGCATAACCGCAGCGAAGACATCACCGGACTTTTCATGGTCGGCGCCAGCACCCACCCCGGCGCTGGGGTTCCCGGGGTGCTGGCATCGGCGAAGGCGCTTGAATCGGTGGTGCCCGATGTCGCCTCGTTCGCCTCACCATCCAACACGATCCTGGCCCCGGCCCGATCCGACTGAAGCACAGAACCACAAGGAGCCTCATGCAGCCCCAAAAAGCCTTGGCCCATCGCGTGGTCGATACCGTGCCCCAACCATCGCTCACCCTGGTTTCCAGCCACGGCCCCAGCGTCGACACCCGACACAGCATGGACTTGCACGATTGCGAGTCGCTGATGCGCACAGGATCGAAGACCTTCTTCGCCGCATCCCTGGTGCTGCCCAGCCGGGTGCGGGGGCCAGCGACCGCGCTCTACGCCTTCTGCCGACTGGCCGACGACACCATCGATCTGGAAAGCCATCTGCATGGCGGGCCGATGGGCGCCCTCCACCACCTGCAGCAGCGCCTGCAGCGCATCTATGACGGCTGCCCGTCGCCGGTGCCTGCGGACAGAGCCTTGTCTGCCGTGGTGACCGAGTTCAGCATTCCGAAGGCACTGCTCGATGCCCTGCTGGAAGGCTTCGAGTGGGACCTGCAAGCACGCCGCTACGAGACCATCGCGCAGCTTCACGACTACGGCGCACGGGTCGCGGGGACGGTCGGCTCGATGATGGCCATCATCATGGGCGCCCGCGGCCCGCAGGCCCAAGCGCGGGCTTGCGAGCTGGGCCTGGCGATGCAGTTGACCAACATCGCGCGCGATGTCGGCGAAGACGCCCGCAACGGACGCCTTTACCTGCCACGCGAGTGGATGCGTGAAGCCGGCATCGACCCGGATGCCTGGCTGCGTGCGCCGAACTTCAGCCCAGCGCTGGGCTCGGTGGTGTCGCGCCTGCTTGCCGAGGCAGACACCCTGTACGAACGCGCTGCGCTCGGCATTCCGGCATTGCCACGCGATTGCCGGCCGGCGATCCAGGCGGCGCGTCTGGTGTATGCCGACATCGGGCGCGAGGTCGAGCGGGCAGGCTTCGACTCCGTGTCCCGTCGCGCCTGCGTCTCATCGCAGCGCAAGCTCGGCTTGATGGCCGTGGCCTTTGGTGCAGCAGCCATGTCACCGGCACGACGCCGGTCCGGCAACGAGAGCGATCCGGCTCCGGTGCCGGCCATCCAGTATCTGGTCGATGTGGCGGCCATCACACCGGTTGTCAGGCCGAATGAGCCAGAAGCCGACATCAGCGTGGAATCAGAAGACCGCCCACGAAATCAGCGATTCGATCAGCGTCTCCTGTGGGCGATCGGGCTGTTCGAGCGCCTCGAAGAACGTCAGCTCGAAAACAATTCCTTCGCCGGTGCCGGCCGGCAAGCACCTTCGGTATTGAGCGGTTGACGGCGCATGCCCGGCGCGCTGACGGGTCACGTCAGCGTACTCGGGGCATCCGCCATGGCAGCATCAGTTGCACGGCGGTGGACACCAGACGCGGCACGTTCAATGTCTCGTGCACCGAGGCCACGGACTCTCCGAGCAGCCCCGACGACAGCACCGAGCGCACATAGAACGGCGTGTCCTCCAGCGTCTGCGTGACAACCGCGGGCTGCTTCGCCTCGGTGCGCATTGTTCGGCCAATGCGCCATGCGGTGCGCGGCAGCGGCTGGCGCTCGGGTGGTGTGAAGTGCTCAAAGTCGCCCGAGGGCTGGAAGCGCACCGCGATCACCCTGTCTCCGCCCTGCTTCTGGCGCACGTCGTAGATCACGCCGGTGCTGCCGTCTTTCAGAGGCGCGCGCGACCAGTCCCATTCGGTGAACGGCCGATCGATCGGCTCGTCGCCTTCGTTCGAATCCAGGTAGGCGTGTCCAGACCAACGCATGGCGGGTGCATTGAATTCGACCTCGACCCGCGAGCATGGCGCGATCGGCCCCCAGCGATGCAGGCCGCCATCGTCTAGCGACGCCACGAATCGGCACAGGCCTTTCGGATAGACACGCACCCGGCCACGCACACGCCTCGGGATCGGCACGGTGATTTCATCGATGTCGATCGTCAGGCACTCACCGTTCCAATGCACCTGACTTGGCCCTACCACCAGGCGATTAGCGTCGCGCGTCATGCTGGCGCGGCTGCGCTCGGTCATCGTCCAGCGCTTGCCTGCTCGGCCGTAGAGGGCGACGTTGATGGAGCAGTGGTTCTCGGGGTCGGCGGCACCGCTCCGACGGGCCCAGGCGTAATAAGGCGAGAAGACGCTGCCGACGAAGGCAATGATGCTCAGCGCGTGTTGCCCGTCGTCGCTGATCGCGTCGACGTACCACCAGAGATAGCCCCCCGGCGGGACCGGCTGGTCGAATCGAGGTGCCCCAGCAGCGTCTCGGCCGCCAGCCGCCCGGACATCGCCGCCATCGGCACGCCCGGCCCCGGGTGCACGCTGCCCCCCGCCAGATACAGCCCCGGCAAGCGGCTCTGTGCCGCGGGCCGCTTGAACACGCCCATCCAGCCGTTCGCTGCCTGGCCATACAGCGCCCCGCCCGTCGCCGGGAACAGCCGATGGAAATCGGTCGGTGTCGTCAGCACGGTGTTGTGCGGGGTGCGATGGATGATCAGTCCGCTGCGCTGCATCAGCGCAAAGTGGGTCCTCTCGCATGCTTCTATCTCCGAGGGTTCAAGAGGGGTTGAATCGCCATTCGCTGGTGCGTTGACAAGGCACAGCAGCCGCTCAGGCCCGTTGCCATCCGGATCACCATCACGTGCCGGCAGACGACCGCTGTCGTCGCGGTCCTGCGCGCAGACGTAGACCGTGCCTTCACGCGGCAGCCGGCGATGCTGAAAGATGTCGCTGAATTCCGATGCGTAGTCGGCGTTGAAGAACACGTTGTGCCGCACCAGGGGGAAGCCTGAGGTGCGAGCGTTGATCGACCAGGTCATCGCTGACAGCGATCGACCCGAGGCGGGCACTGGCGGCACCGCATGACTGCAATCCGCACCCAGCAAGCCCAGCGGCAGTGCCGCGGCGTCACCGTTAAACACCACCGAATCGGCCTCGATGCATTCGCCTCCGACAAGACGCACGCCGCACGTGCGTCCGTCACGCACCAGCACTTGCTCGCAGGTCTGCCCATAGCGGATCGTCGCGCCACGACGCTGCGCCAATCCCGCCAGCGCGGTCGCCACCGCCAGCATGCCGCCATCGACCGCCCAGACCCCGTCCATCTCGACCTGCGCGACGAGCATCAGCGTGGCTGGCGCAGCAAACGGCGATGAGCCGCAGTAAGTGGCATAGCGGCCAAACAGCTGCTGCAGCCGAGGATCGTGGAAGTGTTTGGCGAGCGATCGCCACAGCGACGCAAACGGCCCGAGGCCGGCCAGAACGCCCAGACCCCGCGGCCCGAGATCACGTGCCATGCCAAGCAGCGTCGGCCGCTGCGAGCGGATGTACGGGCCCTCGAGCGTGTCGTAGACGGTACGCGCCTGTGCGCAGAACTGCGTGAAGCGACGAGCCTCGCCAGGCCCGGAGAACTGCGCGATCGCATCGGCTGACTGTTTCGCATCGGCGAAGAGATCGAGCCGTTCGTCAGCGCTCCAGGCGTGCCGTGCCAGCACGCCCAGCGGCTGCAGACGAAGCTGCTCTGTGAGCGACGAACCGGCGGCCGCGAAGATCTGCTCAAAGACCCAACGCATCGTGAACACCGTGGGGCCGGAGTCGATGCCCGCACCATCGACCATCACCCGGCGCATCTTTCCGCCAGGAGTGTCAGCCCGCTCGACCAGCGTGACCTCCAGACCACGACAGGCCAGCAGCAGCGCACTGACCAGGCCTGCTACACCGGCACCAATCACCACCACCCGATGCGCCCGCAACGCCTCAGCCATAGCGGCGCCCGAGCCAGGTGCCTTGCGCACCGCTGGGCACGAAGCGCACGAACATCGACTCGGAAAAATAGCCGTTCCGCTGAGCGGCCTTGATCGCCTCCAGGTGTGCACCGCTGCGCGCATAGGCATCCATGTGCGCAACGCTGTCCCACATGGTGAAGGTGGCTTGGCGCAGCAGCGGCGCTTCGCCTACGCCCGCTGAAAACAAGCAGCCCTGCGCGCCGTCCAGCGAGCGCTGGGTCAGCGGCGCCTGGCGCCAGAACGCGGCAGCCTTGGGCAATCGGATCGACGCACGGGTCAGCGCCGCAATGGGGCCGTGCGCAGGCGCTTGTGCATTGACGGGAAAGCTCATCCCCGCCCAACTGCCTCGGCAGCTGAACGCCCTCAACTTGACCGCAAAGAACTCGCGAGCATGGGCACGGTAGCTGGCAGTCAGCGTCGAGTCAGCCAGGAATGCATCGGCTGCCTGCTCGTCGTCAAAGAGGCAGAACAGTCCTTGGCGCGACAGGCTTGGTCTCAGCCCGAAGCCGGACTCATAGCCGCTGCCCAAGACCTTGAAGAAGCTCAAGCCGGGTATGCGATAGAGGTCGAAGCGACCGACAACGAAGCGACCGAAGCCCCACGCCCTGGACCCAGGCGCGATGTCCACCAGCACCAGCACGGCGACCGCGCCACGATCCACCCTACTTTTCGCCTTCGGAGGTCGGATCGCTCAGCCCGTAGCGACGCAGCTTGACGTACAGGCTCTGCCGCGACAGGCCCAACATCTCTGCCGCTGCAGCGCGGTTGTCGCGAGTCAGTTCAAGGGCCGCCTCGATGCACAACTGTTCGATCAGGTCGGTGGTTTCGCCGACGATGTCCTTCATCGGCACACGTCCGACCAGCTCCGAAAGTTGGCCGACGGAGCGGGGCAATTCCTTGGCAGCACGGGCATCGTTGTTCAGGCGCCGGCTGACGTCCCGAATGGTGAAGCCCATGCAGGATTGCTCGCCTTCCGAGACCATCGCAGCCGAAATCTCGACATCGTTGGGTGTGCCTTGGTCACTGCGAAGGGTGGTTGGAAACAGCCGCACCGAGCCGCGCTGCCGCAAGGTGGCAATAAGCACATTCAGTTCAACGCCGGTACGGCCCAGCCAACGCCCAAGTGATTCGCCGCGCACCTGATCTTCTGAGGCCAGCTGCACCAGTTGAACGAACGAATCATTGGCCATCACGACGGACCCGTCGAGGTCGGTGATGACCATGCAGTCGGGTGAGCTCTGCAGCAACTTGACAAGCAGTGAATGCGCGCTGGGCTGGGACAGCACCACGCCGTCGGGCGCCACGCGCGACAGTCGCAGCAACAGCATCGAGCCGCTTTCCTGCCGAAACATCGAGCCGGAGACCCAAAGTTCTGCTCCACCATCGGCCAGACGCGCGCGAATGTCATCGGCTTTGCCTGTGGCGCGCAAACTGGCCAGCATGCCCTGCACAGCCTCCGCACCACGCTCCTCCAGGCCAAGCGGGAAGGACGCACCGACCAGTTTGCGCGAGACGTCGGCCAGAAGCGCGTGGGCGGCTGGATTGGCCTCTGTGACCTTCTGGGTCACGCTGTCGATGATCAGCAGTCCTTCGCTAGAGCCCTGGAACAGGTGCCGGTAGCGGGACTGCGCATCGCGCAATCGCCAGTGCTCGTGCAAGGAGGCTTGTTGCGCGTCAATCAGGCTCTGCTGCGTCGCCGCCACGGCGCGCAGATCTCGCCCAAAGACCACGGAATGCCGTGGCAACGCAGAGGATGGATCGCCGTCCACCTTGACGGCGTAATAGGAGAGCGGGAGATCGGGCCCTGAGTCGGAGGGATGATTGACCTGCCGCCAGCGCGGCGTCGCTTGCGAATCCGCGTCTCGAAGCAGCGCTTCGATCTTGGGCCGACTCTCCTTGGTGACGGTTTGAATCCACGGCTGCCCGATCCACCGGTCATAGCCGAGGTTTTTCAGGCTGTCGCTGCCGAAGGCCATGTCGCAGATCACGCCGTTGGCATCGACGACCAATGACACATCTGCAGCCGCAGCAATCAGTTTGCTGACGGACTCAATCGTCAGGGGCCCCAGGGAGCGCGAAGGTTGCGCGAACCCGATCATCGGGAGTCACCTGGGGAAGGAAAGCAGGCAAAGCTCATGAGGCAGGTCTGAATTACCTTGATATTGTTAGCTGCAAGTGACTCGATTTGGAATCAATGCTTCAGCCGCGATAAGCGCCTGCTTGCCGTCCTTGCTGGTCGCATCAGCGCCAACGATCGCCACATACTCGGGATTGGCCGTGAAGACCGGCCCCCCAACGAGGACTCCGATCGCCGGATTGCGCGACAGCTGACGAACCGAAGCTATGCACGTCGTCAACCACTCGAGACGGACTTCGCTGCCAACCGAAAAGCCAATCACATCGAACCACTCGCGGCTGACCATGTCGAGGGCTTCGTCTCGATAAGCACCCTTGCCGCTCGCGACTTCCCAACCGGCATGCACGAAGAATTCAGCAACCATCGAGAGCCCGAAGGTGTGCTGATCGCCCGGAGACGGGACCAGCAACACGCGACGCGCATTGGCAGGCGATGCAGCCTCTGCCCCCATCAAGGGGCTCAACACCTGCAGCAAATTCTGCAGCCGACCGAGCGCGATGGTGACGTCGGTGAAATCACAGCGATCGTCTTCCCAGAGGCCGCCCAGTTGACTGGCCGCGGCGGCCAGTAACTCCAGGAACACCACCTCGATCGACATGCCTCTGCTGCGCAGATTCGCGATGAACGTCGAGACCGACGCATCATCGCGATGCAGCAGCAATTGAACAAACTCTTCAACTTCGCCAGCAGTGGGCGTCGGGCTGACGACGGCAGGGAGCATTTCGCCCATGGGCGCGGAGCGGTAGGCCTCGACAAGCCGAGGAATCACTTCGGCCTCGAGCGTTTTGACAAGGCGGCTCATTCGTTCTTCGGCTTCGGGCCGCTCCAACCGCTTCTGCAGCCAAGTGGGCGAGTCAGTATTGAAGGGAAGCCGGTGGACCTCGGACCAAGCATCGGAATCAACGTCGTTGGATGCGACAGCATCATTTTGCGCGTCGGTGGACAACGCTTGCGGCGTCGTTCGAGTCATTGCAAGTCTCCTGGCAGAGCGAACTCCCGGGCCGCGCTGCTTCTTCATCGATGGCGGAGACCGAAGCATTGCCGCCCCACCAAGCGGCACGCAACGGTCTGGGGGAGCACCCGCCAGAAAGGCTGTTGAAAACAAGGTCTCCCCTGTGCTTCCAGTTCCTATCGCTTTCAAGACTTCCGCTGTGTTGGCCGCCCGGCTTTCACCGAGGACTGGACCTTCAAGTCGCCTGGTGGAGACCAGTGACTGAACGGCCGCCTCGAAAAGCGCCTGGGGCCATCCAGCCCTGGGCGTTGCCCGGCCCGGCAAGGCCTGACGAACGCGCGACTCCGCCAAAACCGGTGCTAAAGCTGAGGCTTCGCCACGCATTCGCATCGCTGACACACCGGTTGAAGACCTTCATGGAGCGCCAACGCCCAAGGCGGTCGCGCTAACGGAAGCATCGAAGGCAGGCGCATCAGGGCAACCGCGATCCGACAGCTTTTGCAGATGATCAATGGCGCCCTCAGAACTGTCAAGCTGGATTTACGTCAATCTGGATTGACATTTACGAAGTCGCCGTCTAAATTCCCTTCAACGAAGCCGTACCCGCGAGAGGAAATTGATGTTCGAGAGAGGATCACCGCCGGAACCGAGGCCTCCGCTTTACTCCCCCGAGGAACGTATTCGTCGCGACTCCACGGTCTGGACGCTGGTCCAAGGCATCTTGGCGCCGGTGCAGTTCCTGGTGTTTCTTGCCAGCCTGTTCTTCGTTCTGCGCTACCTCTCAACAGGCGAGGGTCTGGCGATCGCGACATGGTCGGTCGTGGTGAAGACGCTGACCCTCTACGCCATCATGATCACCGGCTGCATCTGGGAAAAGGTCGTCTTCGGGCGTTATCTCTTTGCTCCGGCTTTCTATTGGGAAGACGTGTTCAGCATGTTGGTGCTGGCACTTCATACCGCGTACCTCGCAGCACTGTTTACCGGGGCCCTGAACTCGACCCAGCTGATGTATCTGGCTCTGGCAGCGTATGCGACCTACGCGATCAATGCCGGGCAGTTCATCTGGAAGCTGCGCATGGCGCGAATTGACATGGCGCAGCGCGATGCCATGGCTCGCCAACCCGGGTTGGCCGCATGAGCACTGTCATCCCGATACGGGCCGAAACGGCTTCCGGCTGTGGCGATGCACCCGTGCTCAAGGAGCGTGGCCAGCGCGAGGTGTTCTGTGGGCTGACCGGCATCATCTGGCTGCATCGCAAGATCCAGGACGCGTTCTTTCTGGTCGTTGGATCGCGCACCTGCGCACACCTGATTCAGTCCGCAGCCGGTGTGATGATCTTTGCAGAACCACGCTTCGCCACGGCGATCATCGACGAGCGCGATCTTGCAGGTCTTGCCGACTGCAACGACGAACTTGACCGCGTGGTCACCCGTTTGCTCGACCGGCGCCCAGAGATCAAACTGCTGTTTCTCGTCGGCTCCTGCCCGTCGGAGGTCATCAAGCTCGATCTGTCGCGCGCCGCATCGCGGCTGTCGGGTCGCGTCGCTCCAGGCGTGCGGGTACTGAACTACTCCGGCAGCGGCATTGAGACGACCTTCACACAGGGTGAAGACGCCTGCCTGGCATCGCTGGTTCCTAGCCTTCCCGTGGCCCCACCCGACGCACCGGCCTCACTGCTGATCGTGGGCGCCCTGGCCGATGTCGTTGAAGACCAGTTCTCGCGGCTTTTCTCAGGCCTGGGCTTCGGCAGCAACCACGCACCAGTTCGCTTCTTTCCGCCCCGGCATGCGACCGACCTTCCCGCCGTCGGGCCGAACACCAGATTCCTGCTGGCCCAACCCTTCCTCGCCGACACCGCACGGGCGCTGGAGTCGCTGGGCGCCCAGCGGCTGCCAGCACCCTTCCCGCTCGGTGTCGAAGGCACGACGCAATGGCTGCAAGCGGCTGCCACCGCGTTCGGCATCGATTCGGCCACCTTCGACCGGGTCACTGCCGCTGGACGCGAGCGGGCCAACACGGCACTGGCTCGCCATCGGGTGCAGCTGGCTGGCAAGCGGGTGTTTTTCTTCCCCGATTCGCAGCTCGAAATTCCAATCGCCCGCTTCCTCGCCCGCGAACTGGGGATGCAATTGGTCGAGGTCGGTACGCCGTACATGCACCGTCAGCACCTGGCCGAAGAGCTTGACCTGCTGCCGGCAGACACTTTTCTGTCAGAAGGTCAGCACGTCGACAAGCAACTCGACCGCTGCCGCGCGGCGCAGCCTGACATCGTCGTCTGCGGCCTGGGGCTCGCGAACCCGCTCGAAGCCGAGGGCATGACGACCAAGTGGGCCATCGAACTTGTCTTCACGCCGATTCACGGGTACGAGCAAGCGGCCGACCTCGCCGAGCTCTTCGCGCGGCCGCTGGTTCGCCGCATGAAGCTGGTCGCCTAACCACTCCACTCCTCGACCAAGACCCCCAGACCATGCAGTTGACGCTCTGGACCTACGAAGGCCCGCCGCACGTCGGTGCGATGCGCATCGCCACCGCGCTGAAGGACGTGCATTACGTGCTGCACGCGCCCCAGGGCGACACCTACGCCGATCTGCTGTTCACGATGATCGAGCGGCTGCCCAAGCGACCGCCGGTCACCTACACCACATTCCAGGCACGCGATCTGGGCGGCGACACCGCCGAGCTTTTCAAGACCGCTGCGCGCGAAGCCTATGAGCGTTTCAAGCCGAACGCGATGATGGTTGGCGCCTCGTGCACGGCGGAGCTGATCCAGGACGATCCAGGTGGCCTTTGCAAGGCGCTGAATCTGCCAATTCCGGTTGTTGCGCTGGAGCTGCCGTCTTATCAGCGCAAGGAAAACTGGGGCGCCTCCGAAACCTTCTACCAGATGGTGCGCGCGCTGGCGGGCCCGAACGCACCGACACCGGGCACGGCGAAGCCGGGCCGAGCGACAGGCGCACGCCCTCGCTGCAACATCCTCGGCCCGACCGCGCTCGGCTTCCGGCACCGCGATGACCTGCGCGAGATCACCGGTCTTCTGACGCAGTTGGGCATCGACATCAACGTCGTGGCCCCGCTGGGCGCGACGGCCGACGATCTGTCGCGCCTGGGTGATGCCGAATTCAACGTGGTGCTGTACCCTGAAATCGCCTCACTGACCGCCTCGTGGTTGACCCGAACATTCGGTCAGCCGGCCACCAAGACGATCCCGATCGGCGCGGGCGCGACGCGCGATTTCATCAAGGAAGTCGCCCAACTTGCTGACATCGACCCGAGCACGGTGCTGGCGAGTGCCGATTCGCGCTCGCCCTGGTACGCCAAGTCGGTTGACTCGACCTACCTGACGAACAAGCGCGTGTTCGTGTTCGGCGATGCGACGCACGCCGTGGCCGCCGCACGCGTGGCCAGCCAGGAGCTCGGCTTCAAGGTGGTCGGGATTGGCACTTACAGCCGAGAGTTCGCCCGCGAAATCAGAGAAGCCGCCAAGTTGTACGAGGTCGACGCGCTGATCAGCGACGACTACCTCGAGATCGAGGCGCGCATCGCCGAGCTGCGTCCCGAGCTGGTGCTGGGAACGCAAATGGAGCGCCATATTTCCAAGCGGCTCGGCTTGCCCTGCGCAGTCATCTCCGCGCCAGTGCATGTGCAGGACTTCCCAGCACGCTATTCGCCGCAGATGGGTTTCGAAGGCGCCAACGTGCTGTTTGACACTTGGGTCCACCCCTTGATGATGGGTCTCGAAGAACACCTGATCGGCATGTTCCGCGGTGATTCCGAGTTCCACGAAGATGCAGCGCCATCGCACCTTGGTGGGCATGCGAGCCCTCGCCCCGCAGCGCCCACGCCTGCCAACAGCGACGCCGGCGATGCCCGCATGGAAGCGGTCGCAAGTGAAGAACAACTGCCACCCACCCACTCAGAAAGCCCCGCGGCCGCGATCCCGGCAAGCTGGGCTCCGGATGCGGAGAAGGAACTTCGAAAGATCCCCTTCTTCGTGCGCGGCAAAGCTCGCCGCAACACCGAGCGATACGCGCAAGAACACAACGTACCGGTGATCACCGTAGAGACACTCTATGACGCAAAAGCTCACTTCGGCAGTTGACCCTCGGTCGAGTCCGTCCCGCACGCCGATCCGCGTGGTGGTGGTGACCATGGACACGCACTTGGCCAGCTCCATCGAACGAGCACGCAGCACCCTGGCGCGTGAGCTGCCGGGGCTTCAGCTGTCACTGCACGCTGCGTCGGAATATGCGGGCAATTCAGCAGCACTCGCGCGCTGCCAGGCAGATATTGCAGAAGCTGACATCGTCGTCGCCGGCATGCTGTTCCTCGAGGATCATTTCCTGCCGATCCTGCCGGCCCTGCATGCCCGTCGCGACCACTGTGACGCGATGATCTGCATGGCCTCCGCCAGCGAAGTGGTCAAGCTCACGCGGCTTGGCAACTTCGACATGTCCAAGCCTGCCAGTGGCCCCATGGCCTTGCTGAAGAAGCTGCGGGGCAACAAGGAAAAGGCAGCGCCCGGCGGTGCAGCCCAGATGAAGATGCTGCGCCGCATTCCGCAGATGCTGCGCTTCATTCCAGGCACGGCACAAGACGTGCGCGCCTATTTCATGACGCTCCAGTACTGGATGGGCGGTTCCGACGAGAACATGCTGAATCTCGTGCGTCACGTGGTCGATCGCGGCGCCGATGGTCCGCGTCGCGCGTTGCGTGGCCTGGTGAAAGTCGCCACGCCGGTCGACTACCCAGAGGTCGGTGTCTACCACCCGCGCATGGTCGGCCGTCTGTCAGCCGAGGCCGCTGCCTTGCCGAAGCCACCGGGCAAGGAGATCCATGGCACCGTTGGCATCCTGGTGCTGCGCTCGTACCTGCTCTCGAACAACGCAGGCCACTACGACGGTGTGATTTCGGCTTTGGAAGCGCGCGGACTGCGTGTGGTGCCGGCCTTCTCTGCGGGTCTTGATGCGCGTCCGGCCATCGACAAGTTCTTCATGCAGGACGGCGTGGTCACCGTCGATGCAGTCGTTTCACTGACGGGCTTCTCGCTGGTCGGCGGCCCGGCATACAACGACGCCAAGGCGGCTGCGGAAGTTCTGGCTCAGCTGGATGTGCCTTACGTGGCCGCGCACCCGGTTGAATTTCAGACACTTGCCCAGTGGGGAGAGTCTGACCGTGGTTTGTTGCCCGTGGAAAGCACCATCATGGTCGCGATCCCCGAGCTTGACGGATCGACCAGTCCGATCGTCTTCGGTGGTCGGCCGGGGGCTCCAGGCGTGACTTGCACCGGTTGCCATCACGCGTGTACGTTCACAGAGAACGACAACGCGCAGGACATGCACACATGCCCCGAGCGGGCCATCATGCTGGCGGCCCGCGTTTTCAAACTCGTCGCACTGCGCCGCAGCGAGCGCGCTCAACGCAAGGTGGCCGTTGTCATCTTCAATTTCCCGCCGAACGCGGGCAACATCGGCAGCGCCGCGTACCTGTCGGTTTTCGAGTCGCTTCATCACACGCTGACCGCGATGAAGGCACAGGGCTACAGCGTCGACGTGCCTTCAAGCATCGACGAACTCCGGGATGCTGTGCTCAAGGGCAATGCCGCGCAGTACGGCGCCGACGCGAACGTTCACACGCTCATATCGGCCGAAGACCACGTTCGGCGCGAACGCTGGCTCAAGGAGATTGAAGGCCAGTGGGGCCCGGCGCCAGGTCGCCAGCTGAGCAACGGCAGCTCGATCTTCGTGCTCGGCAAGCAGTTCGGGAATGTGTTGATCGCGGTACAGCCGGCCTTCGGCTACGAAGGCGACCCGATGCGACTGCTGTTCGAGAAAGGCCTCGCACCGACGCACGCGTTCTCCGCTTTCTATCGCTATCTGCGTGAAGACTTCAAGGCGCAGGCCGTGCTGCATTTCGGGACCCACGGTGCGCTGGAGTTCATGCCTGGCAAGCAAAGCGGGCTGGGAGGCACCTGCTGGCCAGATCGGCTGATCGATGACCTGCCGAACATCTACCTCTATGCATCAAACAACCCGTCAGAGGGTGCCATCGCCAAGCGTCGGTCTGGCGCCACGCTGATCAGCTACCTCACTCCACCCGTCGCCCAGGCCGGGCTGTATCGCGGCTTGAAAGATCTCAAGGCCTCCATCGATCGCTGGCGTGCCATTGAACGCAACTCGGCAGAGCGCCCCGAGTTGGCGGCCATGCTGCAATCTCAAGCAGCGCAGCTGAACCTGACCGACGCCACTCCGCTGTGGGATGCATCACTTTCAGGTGACGCTGACGTGCGCATCGCCCACCTGTCGGAGCAGATGCTCGAGCTGGAATACACGTTGATTCCTCATGGCCTGCACGTGGCCGGCCGCGCGCCCAGCGTTGCCGAACGGGTGGACATGCTGCTCGCAATGGCTGATGCCTCCCATGGCCGCCAGCTGGAGCGCGCCTCGATCGAGGCGCTGGTGGCTGGACGCAGCGCTGAGCACGCGCTGGAGCTGGCCCATATCGGACGCGACGATGACTCGCTTGCCATGATGCGCGGACTCGCCGAGGCCGATGCGATGCTCGCAGTCGACACCGAGGTCAGCGCGATGTTGCGGGCATTGGACGGCCGCTTCATCCGTCCGGCGCCGGGTGGCGACATCCTGCGCACGCCGGCGGTGCTGCCGACCGGGCGCAACATCCACGGCTTCGATCCTTTCCGCATCCCGAGCGCATTCGCGGTACGAGACGGCGCCAAGCAGGCCCAGTTGCTGATCGATCGGCACATCGCTGACGGCCATGCACTCCCCGAGTCGATCGCGATGGTGCTCTGGGGCAGCGACAACCTGAAGAACGAAGGCGCGCCGATCGCACAGGCGCTCGCGCTGATGGGCGCCCTGCCACGCTTCGACAGCTACGGCCGCATCGCTGGCGCCACCTTGATTCCGCTGACCGAACTCGGACGTCCGCGCATTGACGTGGTGATCACGCTGTCGGGCATCTTCCGGGACCTGTTGCCCATGCAGATCAAGCTGCTGGCCGAGGCCGCTTTCCTCGCGGCCTCAGCCGCTGACGAACCGCTCGAGATGAACTGGATCCGCAAGCACGCGCTGGATTACCAGCACGAGCATGGTTGCACGCTCGAGATCGCCGCGCTGCGCGTCTACGGCAACGCCGAAGGTGCCTACGGCTCGAACGTCAACAACCTGGTCGAGAGCAGCAAGTGGGCGGACGAAGGCGAAATCGCCGAGACCTACACACGGCGCAAGGGTTTCGCCTACGGCCGCACAGGCCGTGCTGTGCAGCAAACTGCACTCCTCAAGAGCGCACTGGCCGATGTGAAGCTGACCTACCAGAATCTGGACTCAGTCGAGTTGGGCGTGACCACTGTCGACAACTACTTCGACACGCTGGGTGGCATCACACAGGCGGTCAAGGCCGCCAAGGGCGGCCGCACCTCCGACACGCCGCCCGTCTACATCGGCGACCAGACCAAGGGTGACGGCGCTGTGCGTTCCTTGCGCGAGCAGGTTGCCCTCGAGACGCGCACTCGCATGCTGAACCCCAAGTGGTACGAGGGCATGCTCGAACATGGCTACGAAGGCGTGCGGCAGATTGAGGTGCATGTCACCAACACGATGGGCTGGTCAGCCACCACCGGACAGGTGCAGCCCTGGGTCTACCAGCAACTCAGCGAGACCTTCATGCTCGACCCGGAGATGCGCGAGCGCTTGGCCAAGCTGAACCCGACGGCCTCAGCCCGCGTCGCCAACCGATTGCTGGAAGCCTCTGAACGTAACTATTGGCAACCGGACGCCGCCACGCTCGATGCGTTGCGACGTGCCGGTGAAGAGCTCGAAGACCGGCTCGAAGGTGTGTTTTCTGATACTCGCGAAGGAGCTCATGCATGAGTACGACCACGATTCCCATCCCAGACATCAAGAACCCCGGTGTTCGCAAAAATCTTCGCCTTGATGGCGAGGGCAGCGTTCAGGTCGAGCTTGATCCGAACCTGAAGATCGGCACCGCCAAGGTGTTCGCGATCTATGGCAAGGGCGGTATCGGCAAGAGCACCACATCGAGCAACCTGTCGGCTGCGTTTTCCAAGCTCGGCAAGCGCGTGCTGCAGATCGGATGCGACCCGAAGCACGACTCCACCTTCACGCTGACAAAGAAGATGCTGCCAACCGTCATCGACGTGCTGGAGACAGTCGACTTTCATGCTGAAGAGCTGCGCGTCGAGGACTTCGTCTTCCCCGGCTACAACGGTGTGATGTGCGTCGAGGCCGGTGGCCCGCCGGCAGGCACTGGCTGCGGCGGCTATGTGGTGGGTCAGACCGTCAAGCTGCTGAAGGAGCACCACCTGCTCGAGGACACCGACGTGGTGATCTTCGATGTGTTGGGCGACGTGGTCTGCGGTGGCTTCGCGGCACCGCTGCAGCACGCCGACCGGGCGCTGATCGTCACCGCCAATGACTTCGATTCGATCTTCGCGATGAACCGCATCGTGCAGGCCATCGGCGCCAAGGCCAAGAACTACAACGTGCGCCTGGGTGGGGTGATTGCCAACCGCAGCCGCGAAACCGATCAGATCGACAAGTACAACGAACGCATCGGACTGAAGTTGGCCGCGCATTTCCCGGATCTCGACGTGATCCGCCGCAGCCGCCTCAAGAAGTCGACCCTCTTCGAAATGGAGTACTCGCCAGAGCTCGAAGCGGTCCAGAAGGAATACATGCGACTGGCGGCCTCTTTGTGGCTGGGCACCGAGCCGATGAATGCCGTCCCCATGAAAGACCGTGACATCTTCGACCTGCTCGGTTTCGACTGATCGTTCGCACTAGCCTCTCCTTGAAGTACTGAAGGAACCCATGAATCCACTGAGCTATCTCGAACGCCGCGGCAAGATCGAAGACTATTTCGATCGCACCGCCGTGCAGGCCTGGGCTCGGCTCACCTCAGACGCACCGGTCGGTCGCATCCGCGCCACCGTGCGTGCCGGCCGAGACCGCATGCGCTCGACGCTGCTTGGATGGCTGCCCGACGACCTCAGCGGAATGCGCGTGCTGGATGCCGGCTGTGGTACTGGCGCCCTTGCGGTTGAAGCGGCGCAACGTGGTGCGCACGTGCTGGCGATTGATCTGTCTCCGACACTCGTCGATCTGGCGCGCGACCGCCAACCGGCCGAGTTGACCAGTGAATACAGCACGGGTCGCATTGATTTCCGATCGGGCGACATGCTGGATCCGGCGCTCGGCGAATTTGACTACGTGGTTGGCATGGACTCGCTGATCCACTACTGCACGCCGGATGCAGTGCGTGTCGTTGCGGGTCTGGCCGAGCGAACTCGCCGCGGCCTGCTGTTCACCTACGCACCCAGCAACCCGGCGTTGATCGTCTTCAGGGCGATTGGACGCATGCTGCCCCGCAGCGACCGCGCGCCGTGGATCGAGCCGGTGGCCGAGTCGACGTTGCATCGTCTGCTGGCAGCCGATCCTTCCCTGCAGGATTGGAAGCGCGGGCGCACGCAGCGCATCTCCAGCGGTTTCTACACTTCTCAAGCGCTGGAGCTTGTGCGGCGATGAGCAGACCGACGCTGCTGATGCTGCGAGCCAAGCAATGGCTCGACGTTGCGCCGCGCTTCCTTCCGTTCGCCGATGCGGCAACCAACGAGTTGCCGCTCGGCCGCCTGATGCGTCTGTCTCTGTTCCAGGTCACGGTCGGCATGGCAACCGTGCTGCTGATCGGTACGCTCAACCGGGTGATGATCGTCGAGATGGGAATGGCCGCCTGGCTGGTCTCGCTGATGGTTGCACTGCCTCTGGTGTTCGCACCGTTCCGGGCCTTGGTCGGCTTCAAGTCCGATACACACCGATCCGTGCTGGGCTGGAAGCGTGTGCCCTACATCTGGATCGGAACCTGGCTGCAATTTGGCGGCTTCGCCATCATGCCGTTCGCCCTGATCCTGCTGTCGGGAGACTCACACGCCGGACCATGGTTGGGACAAGTGAGTTCAGCGGTGGCATTCCTGATGGTGGGCGCTGGTTCGCAGATCACGCAGACCGCAGGCCTCGCCTTGGCCACCGACATCGCCCCCGAAAAAGCCCGGCCGCGCGTGGTCGCACTGATGTACGTGATGCTGCTGGTGGGCATGGTGCTCAGTGGTCTGATCTTCGGCTTGCTGCTGGCCGACTTCAGTCAATTGCGCCTGATCAAGGTCGTGCAGGGCGCTGCTGCAGTCACGCTGGCACTCAATCTGATTGCCTTGTGGAAACAGGAAGCCCGCAACCCAGACGGCACCGCGAAAAGCCGGCCTCGTCCTGACTTCAGCACCAGTTGGCAATCGTTCGTAAGTCAAGGTCGCACCCTGCGCTTCCTCGTGGTCGTTGGCCTCGGGACGGCTGCTTTCAGCATGCAGGACATCATCCTTGAGCCCTACGGTGGCGAAATCCTCAAGCTGACAGTGGGCGCGACAACCGTGCTCACGGCCCTGCTGGCCGGTGGTGCCCTGCTGGCGTTCGGCCTCGCGGCGCGCTGGCTTGGTCAGGGCGTCGACGCCTTGCGACTCGCGTCTATCGGGATCATGGTCGGCATCGTGGCATTTTCCGCGGTGATCTTCGCTGCGCCCCTCGACTCGCCAGCGCTCTTTCGCATCGGTGCCGCCTTGATTGGATTCGGTGGCGGCCTGTTCGCCGTGAGCACCCTGACAGTGGCGATGAGCCTCGAAAAGCCCGGGCAGATCGGTCTGGCGCTGGGGGCCTGGGGCGCGGTCCAGGCGACAGCCGCTGGCGTGTCCATTGCTGTCGGCGGCGCCCTGCGCGACGTCGTGACGAGCATGGCATCCCAAGGCATGCTGGGAACGGGGCTGTCTGATCCATCCGTCGGATACAGCGTCGTCTATCACGTCGAGATCGCGTTGATGTTTGCCGCACTGATTGCGATTGGTCCGCTGGTACGCATGTCCACCGAACCACGTGTCAACAAAAGTCATAAGTTTGGGTTGGCCGAGTTTCCCGGCTGATCTTTTGTTTCAGAGAAGAAGGAGATCAAATCATGGGTACTGGAGCCATCACGGCGTACGTCGACGTTGCACAACTCGTGCTCTACGCTTTCTGGATATTCTTTTTCGGTCTGGTGTATTACCTCCAGATGGAAAGCAAGCGCGAAGGCTTCCCGCTTGAAACCGTCTATCCATCCGGCGAGATGCGCCAGACACCAGGCTTTGTCAGCATGCCCACACCGAAGACTTTCCTGCTGCCACACGGTGAGTCGGTGACGGTTCCCAATGACAAGGTCTCGCCTCAGACGCTGCATGCCGAGCCGCTGCATCACATGATGGGTGCGCCGCTCGTGCCCACCGGCAACCCGATGCTCGACGGTGTTGGACCCGGCGCTTATGCCGACCGTGCCGATGTGCCTGATTACACCTGGGAAGGTGACGCGAAGATCGTGCCATTGCGCATGGCTTCCGATTTCGGAGTCGCATCTAACGATCGCGACCCACGCGGCCAGGAAGTGATCGGGGCCGATGGCGAGGTCGCTGGCACGGTGCACGATCTGTGGGTCGACAAATCAGAAATGATGTTCCGCTACATCGAGGTCACCGTGCCTGCCGGCGCCGCAACCCGCAACGTGTTGCTGCCAATGAATTTCGCCCGCTTCAAGTCTGACCATGTGAAGGTTGCATCGATCCTCAGCCATCAGTTCGCGCAGGTGCCTGGAACCAAGAGCGCCGAACAGATCACGATGCTGGAAGAAGAGAAGATCATGGCCTACTACGGTGGCGGTACGCTGTACGCCACCCCTGATCGTCAGGAACCGCTGGTATGAAGGTCAACTACGAAGGCCACACGCACGAACACGAGTTCGAGCCTGAGTACGGCCTGCCTGAACCGCTTCCCGCTGGGGAGCGTGTGTTGTGGCAGGGTTCGCCAGATTGGCGGGTGCTGGCACGCCATGTGTTTCATGTGCGAACGCTGGCACTGTACTTCTCGGCGATCCTGGCTCTCCGCGGTGCTTTCGTATTGAGCGATGGCGGCACATCCGCCGCCGCCCTGAAAGCGATTGGCATGACCTTGCCCCTCGTGGCACTGGCCATCGGAATCGCGCTCGGACTGGCGATCTTGTGCGCACGCACGACTGTGTACACCATCACCGACAAGCGCGTGACGATGCGCATCGGCATCGTGCTGAACCTGACCCTCAACCTCCCCTTCAAACGCATCGCTGGCGCAGGCTTTCGCCAAGTCGGCAACGGTGCGGGAGACATTCCATTGACCTTGGCTGGCACGGACCAGATCGCGTATCTGCACCTCTGGCCGCACGCGCGGCCGTGGCGCATCGCAAAGTCCGAACCCATGCTCAGGTGCGTGCCGCAAGGCGAAGAAGTGGCACGGGTGCTCGGGCAAGCATGGTCGCAATCCCGTGGCCTCGAACTGAATCCGATGACGCCGAACACGACAACAGCGCCACGTCATCGCGGTTTCAATGTGTCGAGCGAACCTCGCCTGACTCAAGGCGCTTGAGATGGTTGCCCTCACTGCGACCAACGTTCTCCCGCGCCGTGTGCTGCTGAGCATCGGCCTTGTGCTGCTCGCCACGCTGATCGCTGTGGCAGCGGTTCGAATTTCGGGCACCAACATCTCGGTGCCCGACGAGGCAGCGGTTGCTGTCCGTGAATTGCGATTCGAAGATCGGCCGGATGGCAGCGTGGTGGTGATCGACGCCACGACCAAATCGGTGATCCACACGATGACAGGAGAGAACGGCTTCTTTCGTGGCGCGCTGCGCGGTCTGGCTCGCGAACGCCGCCGCGCCGGGCTGGGCTCGGAGCAGCCGTTTCAGTTGATCGGCCGCGCCGATGGTCGACTTACACTCGTCGACCCCGCGACGGGACAGCGCATCGACCTTGAATCCTTCGGCCCCACCAATGCAGCCGTTTTTGCCCGTTTCATGACCAACTAGCCTCCCCACTGAGGCCGGAAACATCTACAACGCTCGGAGCAGTAAATGAACACAGTCGCCCAACGCGCCCCCAACGAAGCCACCACCACCGCACTGCAAAACACAGTGCTGACGCCGCGCTTCTACACCACCGATTTCGACGCGATGGACCGCATGGACGTCAGTTCGGTGCGCGCGCAATGGGATGTACTGATGGAAGAGTTTCGTGCCGACTCAAACACCGACCACTTCCAGCGCCCGGATGACATGGTGGGTAAGGACTACTCCTCCACACTGCCGCCTGCGCTGTACAAGGAATTCGGCGACTTCCTGATCAGTTCGGTCACCAGCGAATTCTCCGGCTGTGTGCTGTACACCGAGATGAAGAAGCGTGTCACCAACCCTGACATCAAGGAGCTGATGTCGCTGATGGCGCGAGATGAGAGCCGCCACGCTGGTTTCATCAACCAGTGGCTGAAGGATTTCGGCATCGGCGTCGATCTCGGCTTCCTGGTGAAGGCGAAGAAGTACACCTACTTCCGTCCGAAGTTCATCTTCTATGCGACCTACCTTTCCGAGAAGATCGGCTACGCACGCTACATCGCGATCTATCGTCAGGTCGAGCGGCACCCTGAACTGTGTTTCCACCCCATCTTCAAGTGGTTCGAGCTCTGGTGCAACGACGAATTCCGTCATGGCGAGGCATTCGCGCTGTTGATGCGCGCGAACCCGAAACTGCTGACTGGTGTCAACAAGCTGTGGATCCGTTTCTTCGTGTTGGCGGTCTACGCGACGATGTACGTCCGAGATCACCAGCGCCCGGAGATGCACGCTGCGATGGGCTTGAACCCGACCGAATACGACTACCACGTGTTCCGCATCACTTCCGAAATCACCAAGCAGGTATTCCCGCTGACGCTGAACATTGATGACCCACGCTTCCGCAACGGCCTTGAACGGTTGAGGAAGTTGTCAGACGCCACAGAAGCTGCCCGGGCCCGTGGCGGCCTCGTCGGCGCCGTCAAGCGAGTCGGTTACGGCATCGCCGCTGGTGCCACCTTCGTTCGGCTGTACTGCCTGCCAGCCCAGCCGAACCAGTTGCCCGTCAACGTGCGTGTGGCGCCGGCGTGGTGATCAGCTGACCTGCGACCCGGCTCTTCAGCAGTAAAGCCCCATGTCCCAGTACCTCTTGCCCGTCGCTTACACCCTGTTCATCTGGTGGTTCAGCACAGGCGTCATCCTCTACCTCAACGGGCTGCCACGCTGGACCTTCAAGTGGACCATGGGCGGCACGACCTTCTTGCTGCTGATGGCGTTGGTCGGCCTCGGTGCGACCCGCGACGACACCCGGATCACCGGCGCCTACCTGGCCTTTACCTTCGGGCTGCTGGTGTGGGCATGGCAGGAGGTCGCGTTTTTGCTCGGCTATGTCACCGGCCCGCGGCGCATTGAATGCCCGGTTGACTCGACAGGCTGGCGGCGCGCACGGTATGCATTCATGGCCGTGATGCACCACGAGTTGGCGCTGGTGATGCTGGGGGCTGCAGTGCTCGCGGCCACCTGGGGTGGAGCGAACCAGACCGGCATGTGGACTTTTCTGATTCTGTGGGTGATGCGGCAAAGCGCCAAGCTCAATGTCTTTCTCGGCGTGCGCAATCTCAACGAAGGGTTCCTGCCGAGTCACCTGAAATACCTGCAGACCTACTTCACCCGGAGACCGATGAACCGGCTCTTCCCAGTCTCCGTGATCACTTCGACACTGGTGGCAGCGCTGATCTGGCAGGAAGCCAATCTCGCCGACAAGGATGCGTTCGAAATCACCGCACTGACTTTCGCAGCCACCCTGTTGACATTGGCGGTGCTGGAGCACTGGTTTCTGGTGCTGCCGCTGCCCTTTGAAGCCTTGTGGAACTGGGGACTGCGCTCGCGCAAGCCAGTTCCGAGCAGTGCCTCAACCGTCGAGCCTGATGAATCGGGCTTGCCAGCACTGCCTGTCGCCCTGGAAGACGCCTCCAGGCCTGACGGTACGGTGATGAAGTCGGTTCGCTCCGGCATCGGTAGCGAGAGCTGCGTCAGCTACTGACGAGCCAGGGCAAGGTTTCAAGCCAGCCCGACCATCCGTTCACTCAGATCCCAAAGTCGGCTTGAGCGAGCTTCGTTGTTGGCCTTGGGCTGCGAACCGAGGTCGATGGCCTTCACCGCGTATTGCTAAGAGGCGCCGGTGATGATCATGGTCGAGTGTTCACTCCGGCCCATGGCCGCCTCAGGCCCTCAGTTGTCGCGAGACGCCTTCTTGCGCTCGTGCTCTTTCAGGAAGCGCTTGCGCACGCGAATCGACTTCGGCGTGATCTCCACCAGTTCGTCGTCATCGATGAAGTCCACCCCGTACTCCAGCGTCAGCTCGATCGGTGGCGTGATCTTGATGGCATCTTCCTTGCCGCTGACACGGAAGTTGGTCAGCTGCTTGGTGCGGGTGGCGTTCACCACCAGATCGTTGTCGCGGCTGTGGATACCGACGATCATGCCCTCGTAGACCGGGTCGTTCGGCTTGACGAACATGCGGCCGCGGTCGTCGAGCTTGCCCAGCGCATAGGTGAAGATCTCGCCGTCGTCCATCGAGATCAGCACGCCGTTCTTGCGACCACCGATCTCGCCCTTGTACGCTTCGTAGCCGTCGAAGATCGACGCGATCAGGCCCGAGCCACGCGTGAGGTTCATGAACTCATTGGCGAAGCCGATCAGGCCGCGCGCCGGGATACGGTATTCCAACCGCACGCGACCGCGCCCATCGGGTTCCATGTTGAGCATCTCACCCTTGCGCAGACCCAGGGCCTGCATGACGCCGCCCTGGTGGAGTTCTTCGACGTCGGCGGTCACGAGTTCCATCGGCTCGCTCTTTACCCCATCGACGTCCTTGAACATCACGCGCGGCTTGGAAACGGCCAGCTCGTAGCCCTCGCGGCGCATGTTTTCCAGCAGGATGGTCAGGTGAAGTTCTCCGCGGCCGCACACTTCGAAGATGCCGTCCTCGTCGGTCTCCGAAACGCGCAGCGCCACGTTCGACTGAAGCTCTTTCTGCAGCCGGTCCCAGATCTGGCGGCTGGTGACGTACTTGCCTTCACGGCCGGCCAAGGGGCTGGTGTTGACGCAGAAATTCATCGTCAGCGTCGGTTCATCGACCTTGAGCATTGGCAGCGGCGCCGGATTCGACGGATCGGTGATGGTGACACCGATGCCGATCTCGTCGATGCCGTTGATCAGCACGATGTTGCCGGGCCTCGCCTCGGTGACTTGCACACGGTCCAGGCCCTGGAACGTGAGCACCTGGTTGATGCGGCCATTGATCGACTTGCCGTCGGGTCCTTCCATCACGGCGACCTGCATGCCTGGCTTGATGGTGCCCTGGCTGATGCGGCCCACACCGATGCGCCCGACAAAGGTCGAGAAATCCAGCGCCGAGATCTGCAGTTGCAGCGGAGCAGCCGCGTCTCCGCTCTGCGCAGGTACATGCTTCAGGATCGTGTCGAACAGCGCCGACATGTCAGGACCCCATTGCTCACCGGCAGTACCCTCTGTCAAAGACGACCAGCCGTTGATCCCCGAGGCGTACACGACCGGGAAATCGAGCTGTTCGTCGTTAGCACCGAGCTTGTCAAACAGGTCGAAGGCGGCATTGATGACGGCATCGGGCTTGGCACCGGGCTTGTCCACCTTGTTGACCACCACGATGGGCTTCAGACCGAGTGCCAGCGCCTTCTTCGTGACAAAGCGCGTCTGCGGCATCGGGCCTTCCTGCGCGTCGATCAACAGCAGCACGCCGTCGACCATCGACAGGGCCCGCTCCACTTCGCCGCCGAAGTCCGCGTGGCCCGGGGTGTCGACGATGTTGATGTGCGTGTCTTTCCAACTGACCGCGCAGTTCTTGGCCAGGATGGTGATGCCGCGCTCGCGTTCGATGGCGTTGCTGTCCATCACGGTGTCGACCACCTTTTCATGTTCAGCGAAGGTGCCGCTCTGGCGCAGCAACTGGTCAACCATCGTGGTCTTGCCATGGTCCACGTGGGCGATGATGGCGATGTTGCGGATCTGTTGGGTCATGTCGTAATCACTTCGTTCGTCTCTCGGATCGGGGCAAGAAGGCCTTGCACCTCCAGCGGGCTCAGGAGCCTGGTTGAAATCAGTTCACCACCGGTGATATGGCCGCTGCCCAGGAAGGCCCTGGCCTGCGGACCGTAGACGCGCACGCGCGGCGTGTTAGGCAGTGGCAGGCGACGGCGCACGCCGCTCAAGAATCGGCCGGCACCTTCGTCATCGAGGCGAACCAGCGGCCAATCGGCGATCAGGCTGTCGGCGTCATGTAGCAGCGCATCGCGCTCGGCTTCGGTCATCGCTGCCAGGGTCTCCAACGTCTGCGCACCAGCCAGCGTCAGCGGCCCACTGCCGGTGCGTTGCAGCGCCACCAGATGGGCGCCGCATCCGAGCGCGCGGCCGATGTCTTCGGCGAGTGTGCGGATGTAGGTGCCCTTGCTGCAGCGTACGTCGATGCTCCAGACATCGTCGGTGCCATTGGCCAAGCCGAGATGCTGCCGCTCGGCGATGTCAATGCGATGAATAGTCACCGAGCGTGCTTCCCGCTCGATCTCGATGCCCGCCCGCGCGTATTCGTACAGCGGCTTGCCATCTCGCTTGAGCGCCGAATGCATCGGCGGCACCTGGGCGATGTCGCCCAGGAAGGTCGCGCAGACGGCTTCGAACTGCGCACCCGTGACATGCACTTCGGCGCGTTGCAGCACTTCACCTTCGGCATCGCCGGTGGTGGTGGTGATGCCTAGCTTGAGCGTCGCGCGGTAGGCCTTGTCGGCATCGAGGCCAATCTGTGAAAACTTCGTCGCCGCACCGAAGCACAGCGGCAGCAGGCCGGTGGCCAAAGGGTCAAGCGTGCCAGTGTGGCCGGCCTTCTCGGCACGGTACAGGCGCTTGGCTTTCATCAGCGCGTCGTTGCTCGACAGGCCGAGGGGCTTGTCAAGCAGCAACACGCCATGGACGGCGCGACGCGGGATGCGCTGACGTACTGCGGAGCTCAACTCAATCTTCCTTCGCTCGCGTCGAGTTCGCCTGTGCGATCAGCAGGCTGAGTTCAGCAGCGCGCTCGGTGGTTCGGTCGAAATGAAAGTGCAAGGTCGGCACGGTGTGGATCTGCAGGCGCTTGAACAGGCCGTTGCGAATGAAGCCGGCAGCCTCATTCAACGCGGTCTCGCACTCCTGTGGATCTCCGACCAGCACCGAGAAGAACACCTTTGCGTGCGCATAGTCGGGCGTCACCTCGACCGCATGCAGCGTCACCATGCCGATGCGCGGATCCTTCAGGTCGCGGATCAGCACCGCCACATCTCGCTGGATCTGGTCAGCCACGCGGAAGCCGCGGTTGGGAATGGAACGCTTGTGTTTCATGTGTCAGCCGCCGGGAAAAACAAACCCCGCCTGAACCGCAAGGCGGGGTTGTCTTGCCGATCGGGGAGATTTACAGGGTTCGAGCCACTTCCTTGACCTCGAAGAACTCCAGTTGATCGCCTTCGGCGATGTCGTTGTAGTTCTTCAGCTTGATACCGCACTCGAAACCTGCGGCCACTTCCTTCACGTCATCCTTCAGGCGGCGCACCGATTCGATTTCACCGGTGTAGATCACGACGTTGTCGCGCAGCAAGCGGAACTTCGCGCCACGGCGCACCAGACCCGCAGTGACCATCGAGCCGGCGACCGTGCCGATCTTCGAGGCCACGAACACCGTGCGGATCTCGGCGGTGCCGATGGTTTCCTCGCGCTGTTCCGGCGCCAGCATGCCGGTCATCGCTGCCTTGATCTCGTCGACCGCGTCGTAAATGATGTTGTAGTAGCGCAGGTCTACGCCGTTGTGCTCGGCCAGCTTGCGCGCCCCGGCGTCGGCTCGCACATTGAAACCGATGATCACGGCCTTCGAGGCGATGGCCAGGTTCACATCGCTTTCGCTGATACCACCCACCGCGCCATGCACCACCTGTACCTTGACCTCGGCCGTGCTGAGCTTGAGCAACGACTGCGCCAGAGCTTCCTGTGAACCCTGCACGTCGGCCTTGATGATCAGCGCCAGCGTTTGTGCAGCGCCCTCGCCCACGTTCTCGAACATGTTCTCCAGCTTGGCGGCCTGCTGCTTCGCGAGCTTCACATCGCGATACTTGCCGGAGCGGAAGGTCGAGATTTCGCGGGCACGGCGCTCGTCGGCCAGCACCATGAACTCGTCACCAGCTTGCGGCACCTCGGTCAGGCCCTGGATTTCGACGGGGATCGATGGTCCGGCTTCGGTGATCGACTTGCCGTTCTCGTCGAGCATGGCGCGCACGCGGCCGTAGGTCGAGCCGGCCAGCACCACGTCGCCGCGGCGCAGCGTGCCTGATTGCACCAGCACTGTGGCGACCGGGCCGCGACCCTTGTCGAGCTTGGCTTCAATGACCAGACCCTTGGCCATGCTGGCCTTTGGTGCCATCAGTTCCAGCACCTCGGCCTGCAGCAGTACCTGCTCAAGCAGGTCGTCGATGCCGGCACCAGTCTTGGCCGACACCGGCACGAACGGCGACGAGCCACCGAACTCTTCCGGCACGACTTCCTCGGCGACCAGTTCGCTCTTCAGGCGTTCCAGGTTCGCACCGGGCTTGTCGATCTTGTTCATCGCAACCACCAGCGGAACGCCAGCCGCCTTGGCGTGGGCAATGGCTTCCTTGGTCTGGGGCATCACGCCGTCGTCGGCCGCCACCACCAGGATCACCAGATCGGTCGCCTTGGCACCGCGCGCACGCATCGCGGTGAAGGCCGCGTGACCCGGGGTGTCGAGGAAGGTGATCATGCCGCGCGGCGTATCGACGTGGTACGCGCCGATGTGCTGCGTGATACCGCCCGCCTCACCCGCTGCCACGCGGGCGGTGCGGATGTAGTCGAGCAGAGATGTCTTGCCGTGGTCGACGTGACCCATCACGGTGACCACCGGCGCTCGCGGCAGCAATTCGTGCTCGGCTTCGCCTTCGACGTCTTCCTCGAGGAAGGCGTCCGGATCGTCGAGCTTCGCGGCAAACGCCTTGTGCCCCATTTCCTCGACGAGGATCATGGCCGTTTCCTGGTCGAGCTGCTGGTTGATGGTGACCATCTGGCCCAGCTTCATCAACTGCTTGATGACCTCGGAGGCTTTCACACTCATCTTGTGCGCCAGATCGGCAACGCTGATGGTTTCAGGAACGTGAACTTCCTGCACCTGCTGCTCGACTGGAGCAACAAAGGTCGAAACGGACCCGTCGCTTCGCTCGCCACGGCGACCGCCACGCGGCGCCCTCCAGCCGGCGCGGGCGCCGCCAGGTGCGTCATTCCGGGCCTTCAGGCCGCGCTTCTTGGCAGCGTCGTCAGCCCAGCTGGACGACAGTTTTTCCGATTTGACCGATTTCTTGTCGCCCGGCTTGGCAACCGCCGCACCAGCCGCAGCCGGCGCACCGGCCACGGCGGCTGGCTTGTGAATGGTGCCCTTGATGCCTTCCTTGCCCGCTTCGACCGGCTTTGGCGGCTCTTCCGGCTTCTTCGCGCTGAGCACCTTCTTCGGCGCCGACATCATGGCGCGAATTGCTGACGCTTCGTCCTCTGCAGCCTTGCGGCGCTTGGCCAGATCGACAGCGCGCTGCTTGTCTTCATCAACCACATCGGCGGCCTTGATGACACGCAGCTGGGGCTTCGGTGGTTCGGCGGGCGCTGGGGTCTCTGCTTTCACCGGGGCGTTGGCTTCAGCGGCGGGAGTGCTTGCCATGCGTGCAGCAGCAGCGAGCGCTGCTTTCTTGGCCTCGGCCTCCGCCTCGGCGCGTGCAGCTGCTTCGGCCGCCTCGCGTTCGGCGCGCTCCTTCTCGTCGCGCAAGCGTTGGCGCTCAGCCAGTTCGGCCTCCTGCTGGCGCAACAGCGCGGCCTGAGCCTGCGCTTCGTGCTCGAGGCGCATGAGCTCAGCGGTGTCGATCTCCGGCGCTTCGGGAGCCTCGGAGGCTGCAGGCGCGTCATCGCGCTTGACGAAGGTGCGCTTCTTGCGCACCTCGACCTGGATGGTGCGCGCCTTGCCGCTGGAATCCGCCTGCTTGATTTCGCTGGTCGACTTCCGCGTCAGCGTGATCTTCTTGCGCTCGGCCCCCGTGGTGCCATGGGCGGTACGCAGGTAATCGAGCAACCGCTCCTTGTCGGAATCGGTCAGGGCATCGTCCGTCGACGCCTTGCTGACCCCCGCAGACTGCAATTGATCGAGCAGTGCAGCAGCGGGGCGGTTCAGCTCGGCGGCGAGTTGGGCGACGGTGGTCACAGCCATTGTGGAATCCTTGCTTCGGGTCTAGCGGCGCAGCGTGCGTGTGTCAGGGGGGCGAATGCTTGAAGCGTGATCAGGTGGTAAACCAGTGTTCACGCGCCTTCATGATCAGCGACTTGGCCTGTTCATCTTCCATGCCAGAGATTTCAATCAGTTCGTCGACCGCCAGATCGGCCAGGTCATCGCGAGTGTGCACACCCCCGTCAGCCAGCTTCGGGATCAATGCGGGGTCCAGGCCTTCGAGGTCGCGCAGGTCCTGCGATACGTCGCTGACGCTTTCCTCACGCGCGATTTCCATCGTCAGCAGCGCGTCCTTGGCGCGGGTGCGCAGCTCATTGACGGTGTCCTCGTCGAAGCCTTCAATCTCGAGCATTTCCTGCATCGGCACGTAGGCGACTTCCTCCAGGCTGGAGAAGCCTTCGGCGATCAGGATATCGGCGACTTCGGCATCGACGTCGAGCTTGTCGACAAACAGCTTGCGCACCACATCGCTCTCGCCGGCCTGCTTCACCGACGACTCTTCAGCCGTCATGATGTTGATGCGCCAGCCGGTCATTTCCGAGGCAAGGCGCACATTTTGTCCACCACGACCGATTGCGATCGCGAGGTTTTCCTCGTCGACGACCACGTCCATCGCATGACGGTCTTCGTCAACGACGATCGACTGCACATTCGCCGGCGCCAGCGCGCCGATGACGAACTGCGCAGGGTCTTCCGACCACAGCACGATGTCGACCCGCTCGCCGGCCAGCTCGTTGGTCACGCCATTGACACGTGAACCGCGCACGCCGACGCAAGTGCCAATCGGGTCGACGCGCTTGTCATGCGACTGCACAGCGATCTTGGCGCGTGAACCTGGGTCGCGCGCGCAGGACTTGATCTCCAGCAGACGCTGCTCGATCTCTGGCACTTCCTGCGCGAACAGCTCGATCATGAACCCCGGCGCGCTGCGCGAGAGGATGATCTGCGGGCCGCGGAGTGTCGCGTCGACCTCCAGGATGTAGGCACGGACACGGTCACCGATGCGGAGGTTTTCCTTCGGGATCATCTCGCTGCGGCGCAACCGGCCTTCGACCCGACCGGATTCGACGATCACATCGCCCTTGTCCAGACGCTTGACGGTGCCGACAAAGATCTTTTCGCCGCGAGACAGGAAATCATTGAGCAACTGCTCCCGCTCGGCATCACGGATCTTTTGCAGGATCACCTGCTTGGCGGCTTGAGCGCCGATGCGGCCGATCGACACCGATTCGACCGGCTCTTCGATGTAGTCATCGACCTCGATGTCCGCGATCTGTTCCAGCGCTTCGAAGTGCAGTATCTCGGAGTCAGGCAACTGGAGACCCGCCTCGTCGGCCACCACATGCCAGCGGCGGAAGGTTTCGTAGGCGCCGGTATCGCGATCGACGGTCACCCGCATGTCGACTTCGCCCCCGTGCAGCTTCTTGGACGCCGATGCCAGCGCCGCCTCGACCGCGCTGAACACGACTTCGCGGTCCACGCTCTTTTCGCGCGAAATCGCATCCACCAGCATCAACAGTTCGCGGTTCATCGTTTGCGGTCTCCATCCGTTTCAGTTGCGGCCGACTCGACCTGCTCGGTCGGCTCTTGCGCGGGCGCCGCAAACCGACGCCCCTTGAAATCCACTACCGGCACCAACCGGGCTTCTCGCACTTCGTCGAAAGCGAACCCCAGTGCCTGGTCGACGCCATCGGCGTTAAAAACCAGCCGCCAGCTTTCCCCGAAAGGTTCCAGGACACCCTGAAAATGCTTGCGTCCCTTGAATGCCAGCTTCAACGTCAGGTCGACCCGCTCGCCGCTGAATCGCAAGTAATCCGCCGGCTTCTTCAGCGGCCGATCGAGGCCCGGCGACGAAACCTCCAGGCGCTCATACGCACAGTTTTCAACTTCGAGCACGTGCTGCAATTGCCGGGTCACGCGTTCGCAGTCTTCTACGGTGATGAACTCGCTTGAACCGGACACCGGCGCCGTCGAGGGTAGCTTGTCGATGTACACGCGCAGCAACCCCTTCGGGCTGCGCTCGGTGTCCACCAAGTCGTAACCCAGCCCGGTCACAGTTTTCTCAACGGCGCTCTGCCAACTCATTCCCGATCAATTCCCCGCTCGGCTAACTCAATTCGGCGCATTCCGATCGGCCAAAAAAAAAGGGCTGGAAGAGTCCGCCCATGTTCTTGGTCTAACGTCCCGGAAAACCAGCATTGTAGCTTGTGGGGTTTGTACCGGCAACACCTCATGCTGTTCTGTGTACGCGAATGGCCACGGACAGCTTCGAACAGCTTGAGCCGCCTGCGTGCAAGAATCCGCCGCCTTTGACCGCCTGGAACAAAACATGGGATTTCTGACCGGTAAACGTCTGTTGATCACCGGCGTGCTGTCGAACCGCTCGATCGCATACGGCATCGCCCGGGCCTGCCACCGCGAAGGCGCCGAACTGGCGTTCAGCTACGTGGGCGACCGATTCAAGGAGCGCACCGGCACACTGGCTGCCGACTTCGGCTCGACGCTGCTATACGACTGCGACGTCGCCGACGACGCGCAGATCGAGCGTTTGTTCAGCCAACTGGGGGAAGTCTGGCCGGAATTCGACGGTTTCGTCCATTCGATCGGTTTCGCCACGCGTGAATCGATCGCAGGCGACTTCCTCGACGGCCTGTCACGCGAATCGTTCCGCATCGCGCACGACATTTCCGCCTACAGCTTCCCGGCGATGGCCAAGGCGGCGTTGCCGCGATTGCGGGCAGGCTCGGCATTGCTGACGCTGAGCTACCTTGGCGCGCTGCGGGCGGTGCCGAACTACAACACGATGGGGCTGGCCAAGGCCTCTCTCGAGGCCAGCGTGCGCTATCTGGCCGAGAGCGTCGGCCCGCGTGGCATCCGCGTGAATGGCATCTCGGCCGGGCCGATCAAGACGCTGGCGGCGTCGGGCATCAAGGGCTTCGGCAAGATCCTCGAGGTGGTCGAGTCCACCGCCCCGTTGCGCCGCAATGTGACGATCGACGACGTCGGCAATGTCGCCGCTTTCCTGCTGTCCGACCTCGCTGCCGGTGTGACGTCGGAAATCACCTATGTCGACGGCGGTTTCAGCCACGCGATGGGTGGTGGCATTCTGAGCTGAATCGCGCTGAGCTGCCAGGCCGTCAGCTCAGCCGAGCGGGCACATCAGAGCTTGGACTTCACCAGGTCGTAGGTCTGCTCGGCCATCGGGACCGCACTGGCCAGCAGTGCATCGATTTCCTGGCGACACGCCGCGGCATAGGTCAGGTCCTTCAGGCTCGGCACGTTGATGTACACATTCAGTGCCGCGCTGCGTAACGCCGCCTGCGCAGCCAGCGCACCGACACCCGCATCGCTGATGACGTTGGTGTTGCCCACCTTCGCCGCACGCAGCGCCAGCGAGATCACTTCCGCGCTGGCGCGAGCACAGGCCAGTGGGGCTTCGGTGGCCGCCTTCAGGCCGACCTGGATCGCCGCGCTGCGCTGCGCCTTCTGCTCGTCGCTCTCCTTCGGCAGGCCATAGGCGGCCATCAAGCCGTCGAAGGCAGCAATGTCTTCGGCGACCATGTCAGCCAACCTGCGGCGCAGCGATTCGGCATCGGCCAACACGGCACGCATCTCGCCTTCGACTTCGGCGTAGTTCTTCTTGCCGATGGTCAGGTTGCACATCATGCTGACCAGTGCCGCACCCATGGCACCCAAGATGGCGGCAGCACTCCCGCCGCCGGGCGTGGCCGCGCCGCTCGCAAGTTGGTCGAGGAAGGTGGTGACGGGTTGTTCAACGATCATGGGGGTGCTCCAGCTCAGACCATCGATTTGGCCTTGGCGTAAACCGCCTCGGCATCCAGCACCTGGTCAGGTGCCTCGAACAACTGGGCAATGCAGGCGCGATGCACCGCCAGCTTCACAGCGCCAAAGCCGATCGCGCCCCAGCAGATCTTCCCGTGGCGTGCCACACCCTTGTCCATCATGTCGATGCCTTCCAGACCCAGCGGCGGCGTCGCGTTGGCATCGGCCATCAGCTCGATCGTCGGATTGCCCTTCCAGTCGGCCTCTCGCAGCAGTACCGAACTGGCCGCGCCGGTGGCAAACACGATCAGTGCGCCCTCGCACGCTTTCGCTCGCGTATCGAGATCGGGGGCCGCGATGGCGCTTACCTCGATGTCAAAGGCCGTCTTCAGGTGATCAGCGACTTTTTGCGCGTTGTCCAGCGTGCGCGAGGTGATGGTGACCACCGCGCCTTCCTTCGCCAGCATCACCGCCGCGCGCTGCCCGACCGGACCGGTGCCCGCCAGAATCACCGCACGCTTGCCCGCCACGCTGCCGCCGGCACTCTTGATGACGCAGGCCACCGCAGCTGCAGCGGTCGTGTTCGAGCCATTGCTGTCGAGCATCACCGACACGCGGAAGTTCGAGAAGAACTTCTTTCGCACCGCCTTCAGCAGCGCCTCGCCGGCCGGCAGATTGCTGCCACCGACGAACAGCGCGGTGTGCTTCTTGTCTTTCGGGGCGCGGGTGAAGATGGCGCCATCGACCAGGGCGCCGACGTTCTCGGGCGTGATGCCACCGTAGGCGGTCACATGATCGGCGCCGCCGTCGTAGGCAACCACGGTGTCGAACACCGAGGGAATCGCGTCGGTGTCCAGCTGGAACAGAAGTTTCTTCATGGGTTTCTCTCGGTGAAAGCTCAGGTCACCAGGTTCCGGGGCGTGCCTTTGACGAACAACTCGACATTGTCGATGAGCTGATCGGCGAGGCCCTGCATGGCGTCCTTGGACGCCCAGGCGACGTGTGGCGTCAGGATGAAGTTCGGCAGCCTCAAGTCCAGCAGCGGATTGCCTTGCGTGGGCGGCTCACTGGTCAGCACGTCGAAGCCGGCGCCGGCAATCCAGCCTTCGGTGAGCGCGGTGGCCAGTGCCAACTCATCGACCAGCCCGCCACGCGAGGTGTTGATCAGGATCGCGTTGCGCTTCATCTGGCGCAGCTGCGCGGGCCCGATCAGGCCCCGGGTCGCGGGGGTCAGCGGGCAATGCAGAGAGATCACGTCGGAATCGGCCAGCACGAGGTCCAGCGGCGTGCGGTCGGCGCGTCCCGCTGCGCCGGGTGTGATCTCGGCAAACAGCACCCGCATGCCAAAGGCGCGTGCAAGCGCCGCCGTACCTTGCCCCAGCGCCCCGCCACCGACGATGCCCATCGTGCTGCCGTGCAGGTCGCCGATCGGGTGGTCGAAAAAGCAGAACTGCTCTGACTGCTGCCAGCGGCCACGCTCGACATCGACGCGATACGCAAACAGGTTGCGGCGCAGTGACAGGAGCATCGCGAACACATGCTCCGGCACGGTGTGCACTGCGTAGTTGCGGATGTTGCACACCGCGATGCCGCGTTCGCGGCAGGCGGCCACATCGACGATGTCGTAACCAGTTGCTGCCACCGCGATCAACTTGAGGGCCGGCAACTGCGCCAGTGCCTCGGCGCGCAAAGGCGCCTTGTTGGTCAGCGCGATCGTGGCGTCACGAAGGCGAACCACCGTCTGGTCGATGGAAGTCGTCGCGTGCTCCGTGTAGGTGTGGTCGAAGGACGGTCGACGCAGCGTCGCCTGCAGTGTGGAGCGGTCTAGGAAGACCAGGTGTTCGGTCATGATGGATGGGAGCCTGCTCGTGATTTCGCCGAATGATCGCGCGAATCATGCAACCGGCTCGATCAAAATCCCGCGTTGGCGTCTCGTCGCCACATCCTTGCCACCAGGACTGCCATGAGCTTCACCCGCATCCAGCCAGCCACACCTCGCCTGAGCCGCACCGAGCTGGCGGTGCCCGGGTCGAAGCCGCATCTGTTCGAGAAAGCTGCGCGATCGGCCGCAGACTGCGTGTTCCTCGACTGCGAGGACGCAGTGTCTCCCGAGGACAAGGACCAGGCACGGCTGAACATCGTGGCCGCACTCAACGACATCGACTGGGGCGGCAAGACAGTGATGGTGCGCATCAATGGCCTGGACACGCACCACATGTACCGCGACGTGATCGATATCGTCGAGCGCTGCCCGCGACTGGACATGCTCCTGATCCCGAAGGTCGGCGTGGCGGCCGACATTTATGCAGTGGACGTGCTGGTGTCGCAGATCGAGGCGGCGAAGCAACGCACCAAGCGAATCGGGTTCGAAGCGCTGATCGAGACCGCACTCGGCATGGCGAATGTGGAAGCCATCGCGCAATCATCAGAGCGCTTGGAAGCGATGAGCTTCGGTGTGGCCGACTATGCGGCCTCGACGCGCGCGCGCACCACCGGCATCGGTGGTGTGCACCCCGACAGCGCCGTCCTCAGCCATGCGGACGAGCACGGCGAGCGCCACACCTACTGGACCGATCCCTGGCATGCGGCGCAGACGCGGATGTTGATCGCCTGCCGCGCCTACGGCCTGCGCCCGATCGACGGGCCGTACGGCGACTTCAGCGACCCGGAGGGCTTCCTGTCGGCCGCCAAGCGCGCCGCCGTGCTGGGCTACGAGGGCAAGTGGGTGATCCACCCATCGCAGATCGAGCCGGGGAATGCGGTCTACACCCCAACGGAAGCGGAGGTGCTGCAGGCACGCCGCATCATCGAGGCGATGCATCAGGCCCGGCAGCAAGGCCTGGGCGCGGTGTCGCTCGATGGCCGGCTGATCGACACGGTCAACATCCTGATGGCCGAAAACCTGCTTGCCAAGGCAGAGGCGATTGCCGCGCGCTGAAATCATCACCGCGCGACACCGACTCCACATCACGGACACGACATGCCTTCCGACCTCGACATCGCGCAGCGCGCCACCATGCAGCGCATCACCCGGGTGGCCGAGCGCATCGGCATCCCCGAAGACGCGCTCGAACCCTACGGCCACTACAAGGCGAAGATCTCGCTGGAATACCTCGACAGCCTGAAAGGTCGCCACGACGGCAAGCTGATCCTGGTCACCGCCATCAGCCCGACGCCCGCCGGTGAAGGCAAGACCACCACCACCGTCGGCCTGGGTGATGCGTTGAACCGCATCGGCAAGAAAACCATGATCTGCCTGCGCGAGCCGTCGCTGGGCCCGGTGTTCGGCGTCAAGGGCGGCGCGGCCGGTGGCGGGCACGCGCAGATCGTGCCGATGGAAGACATCAACCTGCATTTCACCGGCGACTTCCACGCGATTGCGGCCGCGCACAACCTGCTTTCGGCGCTGATCGACAACCACATCCATCACGGCAATGCGCTGCGCATCGACCCACGGCTGATCGCCTGGAAGCGCGTCGTCGACATGAACGACAGGGCGCTGCGCAGGATCGTCGTTGGCATGGGTGGCACTGCCAACGGATTCCTGCGCGAAGACGGCTACGACATCGTGGTGGCGTCGGAGGTGATGGCGATACTGTGTCTGGCGTTGTCGCGGCACGACCTGAAGGAACGCCTGGGCCGCATCATCATCGGCTACACCCAGGTAGAGAGGCGGCCGGTCTACGCGCGCGACCTGAAGGCCCATGGCGCGATGGCCGCGCTGCTGAAGGACGCGATCAAGCCGAACCTGGTGCAGACGCTGGAAAACAACCCAGCCATCATCCACGGCGGGCCGTTCGCCAACATCGCGCACGGCTGCAATTCCGTCACCGCCACCAAGGCCGGGCTGAAGCTGGCCGATTACGTCGTCACCGAAGCCGGCTTTGGCGCCGACCTGGGTGCCGAGAAATTCATCGACATCAAGTGCCGCATGGCAGGGTTGCACCCCGCTGCCGTGGTGCTGGTGGCCACCGTCCGCGCGCTGAAGTTCCACGGCGGCGTCAAGAAGGAAGACCTGAGCCACGAGAACCTGGCAGCACTGGACCAGGGCATCGTCAACATCGAGCGCCATTTACGCAACATCACCGAGCACTTCGGCCTGCCGTGCGTGGTGTCGGTCAACCACTTCACCGCCGACACCGACGCCGAGATCGCGCTGCTGAAGGGCCGCATCGAGGCGCTGGGCGCACGCTTCGTGGTGGCTCGACACTGGGCCGAGGGCAGCCGGGGTGCCGAGGCACTCGCACGAACGGTGGTTGAACTGACCGAGAACTTCCATGGCCGCCATCAGTTTGTCTACCCCGACAGCGACACGCTGCAGGCCAAGATCACCGCCGTCGCCACCAAGATCTATGGCGCCGGCCAGGTCACCTTCACCGAAGCCGCCCGCAAGCAACTCGACGAGTGGAATGCCGACTATGGCCACTTTCCGGTGTGCATGGCGAAGACGCAGATGTCGTTCTCGGCCGACCCCTCGGTGCGCGGCGCGCCGAGCGGACACACACTCAATGTCCGTGAGGTGCGGTTGGCCAACGGCGCTGGCTTTGTCGTCGCCGTGTGCGGCGACATGATGACGATGCCCGGCTTGCCAGCGGTGCCCGCGGCCGAGCGCATCGACATCGACGACGACGGGCGGGTTTCGGGGCTGTTCTGAAGAGGGTCGCGCGTGGCCAGATGCCCGGGCGCCGCAGCAGAGGCCTGATCGACAGCAATCGCATCCGAGGTGGCCGATCAAGCCACGAGCGGTCGGCGGATCTGGCACCCAGTGCCCCTGACTTGGTCGCGGCGGCTGGCTCCATCCGACAATACGGGGCTTGCTCTTGTGGCCCAACCCATGAATCCGACCCGCTCGCCTCATCACCGCCATGTCTCACGACGCTCGCTGGTTGGCGCTTGCGCCGCCGGCGTGGTGCTTCTGTCCAGTGGCTCTCCAGCGGTCGCGCAGACACCAAAGAAGTTGCGGGTGGTGACCACCTTCACGGTGATCCAGGACATCGCCCAGAACGTGGCGGGGACCGCGGCGGTCGTCGAATCGATCACCAAGCCCGGCGCCGAAATCCACGATTACCAGCCCACACCGCTGGACGTGGTGAAGGCCCAATCTGCCGATCTCGTGCTGTGGAACGGTTTGAACCTGGAACGCTGGTTCGAAAAGTTCTTTGACAACGTGAAGAACGTCCCCAGTGCTGTGGCCAGTGAGGGCATCGTCCCGATCGGCATCCGCGAAGGCCCTTACCTTGGCAGACCCAACCCGCACGCATGGATGTCGACCTCCAGTGCGCTCATCTACGTGGCCAACATCCGCAAGGCGCTTGCTCATGCGGATCCGGCGAACGCCGAGGTCTACGCCAGGAATGCCGCCGCCTATTCAGAGCAGATTCGCGCCCTCGCGGAGCCACTGAAAGCCCGGCTTTCCAAGGTGCCGGAGGCTCAGCGCTGGTTGGTGAGCAGCGAGGGCGCATTCGGCTATCTGACCCGCGACTTCGGCTGGCGGGAGGCCTATCTCTGGCCGATCAATGCAGACGAGCAGGGGTCGCCGCAACAGGTTCGCCGCCTGATCGATCTGATTCGCAGGAATAAGATTCCGGTCGTCTTCAGCGAGAGCACGGTGTCTGACAAGCCGGCTCGGCAGGTGGCGAGGGAAACGGGAGCTCGCTACGGTGGCGTCCTTTTTGTTGACTCGCTTTCGGCCAAGACCGGCGCCGTTCCGACCTATCTGAAGCTTCTCGAGGTGACCGTGGATACCATTGCAAATGGCTTCGGCCAATGATCAGCCGGGTCGTTTCGTTGGGCCGATCGATGCTGAGCCTGACCAGTAGCGGAACGCGGGCGGGCTCACGCTCCGGAGTTGCAGCGCCCGCGGCAGGGCTTCGCGTGACGGACATCTCCGTCGTCTATTCCAACGGCGTTCGGGCCATTGAAGGGGCCAGTTTCGAGCTCGGCGGTTCATCGATCTGCGCGTTGGTCGGGATCAACGGGTCAGGCAAATCGACGCTGTTCAAAACGCTGATGGGTTTCCTGACGCCGGCCAGCGGCAGCGTCGCCATCTCCGGCTTGCCAGTCAACGAGGCCCTGGCCCGAGGACTCGTGGCCTATGTGCCGCAAAGCGAGGATGTGGACTGGACCTTCCCTGTCCTGGTTCGCGACGTGGTCATGATGGGCCGCTACGGCCACATGAATGCCTTGCGAATCGCCTCAAGGACCGACCATGCGGCGGTTGCCGCCGCGCTCGATCGCGTGGGCATGAGCGGCTTCGCGGATCGGCAGATCGGGGAGCTCTCCGGTGGGCAACGAAAGCGCGTCTTCCTGGCGCGGGCGCTGGCGCAGGAGGCCACGGTCATCTTGCTGGACGAGCCATTCACGGGCGTCGACGTCAAGACAGAAGACGCCATCATTGCCCTGATGCGCAGCATGCGCGATCACGGCTGCCTGATGCTCGTGTCGACCCACAACCTGGGATCGGTTCCGAATTTCTGCGATCAGGTGATTCTCTTCAACCGCACGGTGCTTGCCTATGGCCCCACCGCAGCGGTCTTCACCGAGGACAACCTCGCCACCGCCTTTGGCGGTGTGCTGCGCCACATCCGACTGGGCGGCCGCGATCTTCATGACGACGCCGACACGCGCTCCGTGACCGTGCTGACCGACGATGAACGTCCCCTCGTCTTTTATGGCGAGAAGGCCGACCCCGCCATCTTCGACCGCGAACGCGAGGACAAGCAGTGATCGACCTGCTCCTCGAGCCGTTTCAGTACAGCTACATGTTCAAGGCGATCTGGGTCAGCGCCCTGGTGGCTGGCGTCTGCGCCTTCCTCTCGTGCTACCTCGTCATGAAGCGATGGGCGCTGATGGGCGACGCGCTGTCGCACGCGGTGGTGCCGGGAGTGGCCATCGCTTACCTCGTGGGGCTGCCCTATGCCGTGGGCGCCTTCGTCTCGGGATTGCTCGCTGCAGTTTCGATACTCGCCGTCAAACGCATCACGCTGCTGCGTGAAGACGCGGTCATCGGGATCATCTTCACCAGCCTTTTCGCCTTCGGCCTTTTCCTGGTCTCGATGAACCCGACTTCGGTCAATCTGCAATCCGTGATCTACGGCAACATCCTTGCCATTGCTGACGAAGATGCAAATCAGGTGGTTGTGATCGCGTCCGTCTCCCTCGTGATCCTCGGCTTGAAATGGAAAGACCTGATGCTGGCCTTCTTCGACGAGGCGCAGGCACGCATCGTCGGCATCAATCCGTTGCGCCTGAGCATCTTGTTTTTCGTGCTGCTGTCGGCCTGCACGGTCGCCGCCTTGCAGACCGTCGGCGCGATCCTCGTGATTGCGATGGTTGTGACCCCCGGAGCGACCGCCTACCTGCTGACCGACCGCTTCGGCCGCATGATCATGCTGGCCGTCACGTTCGGCGTGTTGTGCGGCGGGCTCGGCGCCTATGCGAGCTACTTTCTCGACGGCGCGACCGGCGGCCTGATCGTGGTGTTTCAAACGCTCGTGTTCCTTGCGGCGTTCGTTTTCGCGCCCAAGCATGGGCGGCTGGCCACCTGGCGCAGGAGCGCTGCCCAACGCGCCGCGAGCAGCACGACATGAGCCTGCTCCATTGGTTCACCGAGCCCTTGACACATGAGTTCATGCAACGTGGGCTCGTGATCGCTGTCCTGGTAGGCACGGTCTGCGCGCTGCTGTCGTGCTATCTGGTCCTGAAGGGCTGGTCGCTGATGGGCGACGCCATCTCACATGCCGTTCTGCCCGGCATCGTGCTCGCTTATCTGTGGTCCATCCCGCTCGTGCTCGGCGCGTTCGCTGCCGGTTTGATCTGCACCACAGGCTCAGCCTATCTGCGTGAGCATTGCCGCGTGAAGGAAGACGCGGTCATGGCGGTCGTGTTCTCGGGCATGTTCGCCCTGGGACTGGTCCTTTTCGTCAAGGTAGATTCGGATCAGCATCTGAATCACATCCTGTTCGGCAACATGCTCGGCGTGCGCTGGTCGGATGTGATCGAGACCTCTTTGATCGCCGCGCCGATCAGCGCCATCGTGATCGCCAAACGCCGCGATCTGCTTCTGTTCTGCTTTGACCCGGCGCATGCCCGGGCCATGGGCCTGCCGGTCGGCTTGTTGCACTACGGATTGCTGGCGTTGGTCGCTCTGGCCATCGTGGCGTCGCTGAAGGCCGTCGGCGTCATCCTGGTGATCGCCATGCTGATCACGCCGGGCGCCATTGGTTTCCTCCTCGCCAAGCAGTTCGGCATGCTGACCCTCATCGCCGTGTCGGCGGCCGTTTTTTCCTGCGTGATCGGAACCATCGCCAGCTTCCACCTCGACGCCGCGACCGGACCCACCATCGTGATGGTTCAGACCATGGTTTTTCTCGCAGCGCTGGCCTTCAGCCAGGCAAGAGCGAGTTACCGACGGCGTGCAAAGCACTCCATCGAGCCCTCCAGCGCCTAGCCTCTTGAGGAAGATCGCCGTCATTTGTGCCCACAACGTCCGCAACAGCGGCATGTATTCCGTCGACCTGGGCGCGCGACATTTCTTCGACAAGCTTGGCCTTACGCACGACCTGTTCGTCACCCAGAAGCGACCCCGGCTCGGTGCACTGCGCCACCGACTGGTTCGATCGCTGGAAGAGCTTCGTGGCTACGACACCATCGTCTACTGGGGCGACTTTCTCAACAACCCCATGTGGGGGCAAGCCGACTACGCCTTGCGGGACATCAAACGCCACGGCGTCGAGGACCTGGGCCAGGCGTATGAGAACTGGCAGCGCCTGTACCTGCCTGACGAGAGCACGCTCCCCGCATCAACGCGCGTGCTGGCGCTCGGCGGCTGCTTCATCGGCATGGAGGCAGCGCTGGCCGACGCCTCGGTGAGCGAGTCGCTGCGCCGATTCGTCCAGCGCAGCGAGGCGGTCGTCGTGAGGGACCCCGCCTCATTCGGTCGGCTGTCTGAAGCAACCCAGGCCGATCCCCACGTGAGTCTCGGATTCGACTGCGCCAGCCTGATGCGCAGCCGTGCGCCGGCGCAGTGGCGCGGGCCTTACTTCGCCTACAGCTTTGGACGCGCGCTGACGGCCGAGAACGCAAGCGAGTTGGTCCGACATGTCGAACGCTTGACGAAACTGCGCGGGGTGCCCATTCAGTGGCTGGGTCGAACATGGCCCAAGCGCTTCACGCACACGCGGTTCGTCGCCAACCTGGCATTGATGCGACATGCCCGTTTCTGCCTGACCGACACCTACCACTTCGCCCTGAACAGCATGTCGCAGGGCAGCCTTCCGGTATGCATCGTGCGCGACGAACCGCCTGCCTCATCGACGCTGAACGAATTGAAGAAATCCGTGCTGCTTGGCATGGTGGGGCTTGATCGCGCAGTGATTCACATCGCGGGGGAGACCAAGCGCGAAGTGCCGCAGGCAAGCCTCCCACACGTCGCCCAGAAGGTCGTCGACACGGTCAGCGCAACCCCTGCCCACAGCGATTGGCGTGCAGGTTACACGGATCGACAGCGCGCGTTCGAGGCTCAACTGCGGCAGCACTTCCTCTGACAGGCAGACTATTGGCGCAGCACAGACAGCTTGTGACTGCAGTCCCTCTCGACACAAGGAGAACGATCTTGGGCATGGTTTTCTGGCTCGTACTGGCCATCCTGTTGGTGTATGGCGTGATCCTCTTCAACAGCCTGGTGAGCGTGAAGAACGCGGTGGCAAAAGCCTGGGCCAACATCGATGTGCTCCTCAAGCAGCGACACGATGAACTGCCCAAGCTGGTCGACACCTGCAAGCAGTACATGCAGCACGAGCAGGCCACTCTGGAGAAGGTGATCCAGGCGCGCGCGCGGGTCGCCGATGCACGCGAGTCGCAGAACATCGGCGCACTCGGCGCGGCCGAGGGCGCCCTGCGCAGCGGCCTGGGCAGCCTGTTTGCACTGGTGGAGTCCTATCCCGAGCTGAAGGCCAACGAACAATTCCTGCACCTGCAGTCGCGCATCAGCGGGCTCGAAAACGCCATCGCTGACCGGCGCGAGTTCTACAACGAGAGCGTGAACATCAACAACGTCCGCATCGAGCAGTTCCCGGAGCTGCTGATCGCGAAGTGGTTCAAGTTCAAGCGCTTCGAGATGCTGCAGTTCGCCAGCGAGGAACTGAAGGACGTGGACATCGGCCAGCGCTTCACCGCCTGACACACATGGATTTGTCAGGGGTGATCGATGTGCCCCGTCTGGCCGGCCTGCGCGAACGGCACACCCACCAGCTGGCCCTGATCGGCTACACCCTGCTGGGGGGCTTCGGGCTGCACCTTGAGGAGGCGTCAGGCAGGACGATCTGCCTGTTGCTGATCGCCGCCATCGGCCTGTTGGCCAGCGCCGCCAGCTACCGGCGCGCGCGCGCGATCGCCGACATCGCCACCTCTCGCATCGGTTCGGCGGCCCAGGGCTATGTCGAAGTGATGGGCAAGGCCAAGGCCGACCCCAGCGAGCTGATATTCACCCCATACAGCCACATCGCCTGCATCTGGTATCGCTACCGCGTGTACTCCCGCGAAGAGCCCCGGGGCGAATGGCAGCAGATCGACAGCGGATCGAGCCACACCACCTTCGAGATTTCAGATGGCACCGGCGCCTGCCGGGTCGACCCCGAGCACGCCGAAGTGATGGCGCCTGAGCAACGGGTGACGTATCGAGACGGCGACAAGCTGGTCGAGGAGATGCTGTTCGCCGGCAGCCTGATCTATGTGCTGGGCGAATACACCACCGTGCGTGGCGAGCAAACGGCATTGAGCGTCAGTGCCGATGTCAGCACGCTGCTGGCCAGTTGGAAAAAGGACCCCGTTCAACTGAAGAAGCGCTTCGACCTCGACGGCAATGGCGAGATCGATCTGCGTGAATGGGAGCTGGCGCGGCGCCTGGCCACCAAGACCGTGGAACAACAGCACCGTGAGATGCGCCAGCTGGGCGAACTCAGCATCCTGCGGGCCCCCACCGACGGTCGCATGTTCCTGATCTCCACCCTGCCCCCGCACAAAACGCGACGGCGCTACCTGTGGTGGAGCGCGTTCCATCTGGCTGTGGCCGTGCTGGCCTTGGGGTTGCTGATCGGGTTGAACGGCTGACGCGCGGCGCCCGGCCTCTCGAGGTGGATCGCGCGCCCTCTGTTCGCCAGTGCACAGACTGAGGGAGCGCAACAGGTGTCTGATCCTGGTCAGCGAACCGCCATGGGACGCGCCGAGGAACCACACCATGCAGCACCGCACTCTGGTCTTGCTCGTCTCGCTGTCACTGCCATTGCTGGTTGCGGCCAACCCGGTTCAGGACAGCTACCGCGCCGCGGCGAAGCAGGAGAACGCAGCGTTTGTCGATTTCTCCGCGGCGCGAGGTGAAGCGTTCTACCAGGCCAAGAGCGCGGGTGTCTCCTGCGCGAGTTGCCACGGTGATTCGCCCAAGGCCCACGGCAAGCACGCCACCACGAGCAAGGACATCCTCCCGATGGCACCCGCGGCGAATGCCGAGAGATTCACCGACGCAGCCAAGGTGGAGAAATGGTTCAAACGCAATTGCAGCGATGTGCTCAAGCGTGCCTGCACCGCGAACGAGAAGGGCGACTTCATCGCCTACCTGTTGTCGGTGAAATAGGAGCCGCCATGAAATCGCTGCCTGCCTTGCTCCTGATCCTGGCGCTGCTTCCCGGCGTCGTGCTGGCCGATGATGAAAAAGGCGGCAAACATGGCGGCGAGGAACGCGGGCGCACGCTCCAGCCGGCCATGCTGAACCCGACCTGGCTCAAGGAGTGCAGCGCCTGCCACATCCCGTACGCGCCAGGCCTGCTGCCCGCCGAGTCGTGGCGCAAGCTGATGTCGGGGCTGGACAAGCACTTCGGCACGGACGCCTCGTTGACGGCCCAGGAAGTTCAGGACGTGAGTGCCTTCCTGGTGGCCAACGCTTCGAATCGCTGGACGGGCACAGGCGCGCCACTGCGCATCACCGAGGCGCAATGGTTCAAGCGCAAGCACAGCGCCGAGGAAGTGCCGCCCGGCGTGTGGAAACGCGCCTCCGTCAAGAGCGCTTCCAACTGTCAGGCGTGCCACGCCGGTGCCGACAAGGCCGACTTCAACGAGCGCTCGATCAAGATCCCGCTGTAGGTCGATCACATCGCCCTTGGCACCGCAGCCCGCCGTGAAACGCACCCTCGTCTGGGACTTGCCGACACGGCTGTTCCACTGGCTGCTCGTCACCTGCTTCGCAGGCGCCTGGCTGACCATCACGTCCGACCGCTGGCTGTCGATTCACATCTTCCTCGGCTATCTGATGCTGGGCCTGATCGCCTTCCGACTGGTCTGGGGCTTCACCGGTGGGCATTACGCGCGCTTCACCTCCTTCGTCGCCAGTCCGCAGGCCGGTCTGCGCTACCTGCGGGATCTCGCGGCCAGGCGAGACGCCGCGTACATCGGCCACAACCCGGCCGCCAGTCTGGCGATCATCGCGATGCTGGTGCTGGGTGTGGCGGTCGGCGTCACGGGCATCTTCACGCAGGGCGGCGAGGAAGGGCAAGGTGCGGTCACCGGGCTGCTGTCCATTGGCGCCGCCGGCTGGATGAAGCAGGCGCACGAAGTGCTCGCCATCCTGATGATGGTGACGGTGGGCGGCCACCTGACGGGCGTGGCGCTGGGCAGTTGGCTGCACAAGGAGAACCTGCCGCTGTCGATGTTCACCGGCAGGAAGGACGAGCCCGATGGCACGGTGGCCTCGAGACCGTTCAATGCATCAGCAGCAGTGATGTTGCTGGCGGTGGCAGCCTTCGGCGGCTGGTGGTTCTTCTATGCGTGGCATGAGCCCGTCGCAGCGCAACTCGGTCTGAGTGGGTCTGCCCCGGTCGGCGCCAGCCCAGACTCGCCACACGTCGCCTTCGTGGGGCGGCCGCTCCCGGACGATCCCGTGTGGCGCGAGGAATGCGGCAGCTGCCATCTGGCATTCCATCCGAATCTGCTGCCTGTGCGGTCGTGGAGGCTGATCATGGCGGGCCAAGCAGATCACTTCGGCACGGACCTGGCGCTCGATGAGCAGACAACTGCCGGCGTTCTGGCCTTCCTGGTTCGCCATGCGGCCGAAAACAGTTCCACCGAAGCGGCATTCAAGATCAATCGATCGATTCCGACTGGCGCGACGCCGCTGCGCATCACCGAAACACCCTATTGGGTGGTGAAGCACGCCGACATCAGCGCGGCCGACTGGCAGCTTCCACTCGTCAAGAGCAAGAGCAACTGCGCCGCATGCCACCTGGATGCCGTGGCGGGCACATTCGAAGACGCCGCCATGCGCGTCCCACGTCAGACAGCGGTTCAGGGCACGGCTTCAACGCCTCCCACAGGCAGCAGGTGATGCCCCGGTCGCCAATGTGAAGGTACGCAGGATGAGTAAACGACCTTGCGTTTCGACGAGCCCGACACCCCCGGAGCACGCGCCATGACTCGCGCTGGCTCCCGAATACCTTTCACGCGAAGCCGCCCACCGAGCCACCACTGCTCGCGGCTACGGAGTTCGATTCAGCGCCCGGAGTGTTGCGGCAAGCCGCAGACGATGCGGCGACCTCAAGCAAGTGCGGTGGAGCGACGCCTCGCGAACGCGCCAAAAGCCGCCAAACCCGCGGCCAGCAGCGGAAGCGCCGCCGGAACGGGGACTGGGCTGACGCCGCCGGCAGCAAAGCTCACCGAATAGTTGCTAAGGTTGTTGCCGTTCACCGTCGGATTGCTGAGGGTGAATGCTGCCTGAGTGTTCTGGAAGAACCCTGTGGTGTCGCGCAGGACACCCTGACCCGCCAGCGACGCAGTGTTGGGCCCGCTGCTCGAGCGCGACAGCGTCACCAGATCGAAAAGCCAGCGACCGCTGCCGAACGAGAAGAGGCTGGTGACCGGAACCGAGACCGGGGTCGTACCGACGCCGGAGAGGGTCAGTGCTGCGGTCGACACGAAGACCTGAGCACTTGCCGCGGCCGGAAAGCCGGTCAACTGTGTGACGCCCGTGCCCGCGTTGAAGTCGTTTCCGCTCGGCAGGGTGTTGACGTAGTGGGGATTCGACGCAAACGTGAGACTTGTCGCGCTCGCCCAGTTAGAACCAACGAAGGAGGCTTGCGAGCCGAACGGAATGAATCCGAGAGTCCCGTTGACGAAAGCCGCCTGAGAAACCGCCGGCGACAGCAGGGCCGCCATCAAAGCCGCAGCCGAAAGAAAACTGCTTTTCAACATGCTCGATGCTCCTGTGGACATTCGCCGTCCCTTGGGGGACTGATCACTGAAGCCTATTCACCTTTTGTGTCATGCAGAACAAGGCTCGCGGCGCTTGAATAGTCCGTACGGGCCCGTCCAATCAGACTTTCTTGCGTTGTCTGGTACCCCCGGGGCCCAACGCACCGTTCCCGACCACACGCCTTCACACCATGACCGCCTCGACCGGCCGGCGCAGCGACGGTGGCAGGGTCGGCCCGCGACCAAAGCGCACCACCAGGTCCGGCCGCAGCCCGGCCAGGCCGAGCGCCGCGGCGAACGGCGAGCGCACCGCCGCCACCTCGACCGGTTGATTGAGGAAGGCGTTGCGGATGCCGAGCGCCGTGGCCTGCAGCGCAAAGCGCTCATAGGCGCGACCCACCGCCACCCAATGGGTCTTGTCGGCTGCGTCGCCCACGAACACGGCAATGCCAGCCGAACTGCGCAGCTGGCGCGCGTATTTGTCGTTCTCGCCCTTGGCGGTGAAAAGCAAACCGAAGGCGAGGTCGCCCAACCAGGTCGGGATGCTCGGGCTGCCTGAGCACACACTGAACAGACCATCCCGTGTACGCACTGCCGCTGCGCGGTTGAAGCGAATCCACGCTTCAAGCTCCTTGACGAAGGCAGGATCCGCCAGCTGGGCGGTGTTGCCCTGAATCACGTGCTCCAGCACGCGCTCCATGGCCGGCCGATCGGTCAGCAACAGCATCCGCACACCGCTGGACGTGCCCGCGCGCTCAAGCAGCTTCAGCTCCTCGCCAGACAGCGGCTTGCCGTCATAGTCGCCGCGCGTGCACTGCCGCGCGGGAATCGCCTGAAACAGCGGTGAGGCCTGCGCACGCGTGGGTGACAGCGCCACGTGGATGGCGCTGCTCACCGCATCGAATCGGGCCTCGGCGTGCAGCCCGTGGGCCAGTGCAGCAAGCGCCAGGTTCTCGGCGGCGCAGCCCAGGGTCACGAATACGTGATGGTCGTCGGGGTCTACCGCGGGGCAGCGCCTGGACACGTCGGGCCCGATCGTGAGCCCCAGGTCTTCCTGCGCGAACTTCCAGCACTGGGTGTTGTGGCTGGATGGAGCCAGCGTCGCGAACCTCACCAGTTCGTGCACGAGTTCGGCAGACAGCGCGGGAGCGAGCACCGTGCGATCGATACCGACCGAGGCATCCGCCCTTCGGATCCGTGCGGCGACAGACTCGTAGCTTTCGGGGTCGGCGGCTCGCGAACATCCGGGCAGCATCGACGCGCCGAGCAGCAACGCGGGCGCAGCCGCCATGAACTGCCGCCGGCGAAGGGTTGTCAGCGCATCACTTTGCATCATGGCGTCGGCGTGTGGGGAGTTTTCTGGGGGCTCTTCGGGTTCATCGTGAACTCCAGTTGGAAATGCATCGGGCCGTGCTGAATTGGCAGGGGCGAACGTCACAGCGTACGTACGAGCAAGCTGGTGAACAGTGCGGCAGCGAACACTGCAGAACTGAGGGCTTCGACACACGTTGGCTGTCGCACAGACAGGGCACGCGGGAAAGAACAGGCTCCAGCGTTCACCCGCAAGCAGCACAGCAACCCCAAGGAAGGCGACATCATGAAATCGACGCGCAAGGCCTACTTTGTCGGCGGGGGCATTGGCTCCTTGGCTGGCGCCGCCTTCCTGATCCGCGACGGCGGCATGCCTGGCGGCCAGATCAGCATCCTGGAGACCGGCTCGGTGATGGGCGGCAGCCTCGACGGTTCAGGCGACGCCGAGCGCGGCTACTCGATGCGCGGCGGCCGCATGCTGACCATGGACAACTACGAGTGCACCTGGGATCTGTTCAAGTCCATCCCTTCGCTCTCGCAACCGGGCCGCAGCGTGTTCGACGAGACGCTGGCCTTCAACGAGAAGCATGTCTCGCACGCGATGTCCCGCCTGGTCGACAGCCGCCGCGCGAAGGTGCCGGTGGCGTCAATGGGCTTTTCGATGCACGACCGGGTGGAACTGCTCCGGCTGGTCAGCGCTGACGAAGCCTCGCTGGGCACCAGTTGCATCACCGATCACCTGTCGCCAACGTTCTTCCAGACCGAGTTCTGGTTCATGTGGGTCACCACCTTCGCCTTCCAGCCGTGGCACAGCGCGGTGGAGTTCAGGCGCTATCTGCACCGGTTCATGCTGGAGTTCTCGCGCATCGAGACGCTGGCGGGCGTCAAGCGCACCGTGCTGAATCAGTACGACTCGCTGGTCGTTCCGCTGCATCGCTGGCTGGAGGCGCAAGGCGTGCAGTTGATCAACGATTGCACCGTGACCGATCTCGACCACAAACTCACCGAAGGTCGGTTCGAGGTCATTGGTTTGCACTGCACTCTGAAGGGTCGCAGCGAATCGATGATCCTGGAGGAAGGCGATCTGGTGTTCTTGCAGAACGGCTCGATGACCGATGCGTCGAGTCTGGGTTCCATGACGACAGCGCCCGCCAAACTGAAGAAGGCCCACAACGGCAGCTGGAGCCTGTGGGAAAAGCTCGCCGATGGCCGGCCGTCATTCGGCAAGCCGGCCGTGTTCAACAGCTGCGTCGCGCAATCAGACTGGGCCTCGTTCACCGTCACGCTCCGGGACTCCGTCTTCTTCGAGCAGATGCAGCGCTTCAGCGGCAACGAGGCGGGCACCGGTGGGCTGGTGACCTTCAAGGGCTCGAACTGGCTGATGTCGATCGTGCTGGCGCACCAGCCACACTTCGCCAATCAGCCGGCTGGTGTGCAGGTGTTCTGGGGCTACGGGCTGTTCCCCGACCGCATCGGCAACTTCGTTCCAAAAGCCATGGCCGACTGCACGGGAGCAGAACTGCTGCAGGAGCTCTCCGGCCATCTGCGCTTCGATCTGGACACGGTGGCCACGGCCAACTGCATCCCCTGCCGCATGCCTTACATCACCAGCATGTTCATGCCCCGCGCGCCCGGAGACCGCCCACTGCCGGTGCCGCCAGACACGAAGAACTTCGCCTTCATCAGCCAGTTCGTCGAGATCCCGCTGGATACCGTCTTCACGGTCGAGTTCTCGGTGCGGGCCGCGCAGATGGCGGTCTACCAGTTGCTCGGCATCACGAAGCCGGTTCCGCCGGTGACCCCGCACGACAGGTCACTGCATGCACAGTTCGATGCGCTGGTGAAGGCACTGAAGTAGCGTTGGGCGCGCGCGAGATCCAGCGTCGATCGCAGTGGCCGGCGGGACAGGCGCTAAGCTGAATGCCATGACACTGCCGACCTATTTCATCTCGCATGGCGGCGGCCCCTGGCCCTGGATGAAGAGCGAGTCGAATGGCGCCTACGACCAGCTCGAGGCATCTCTGAAGGCGATGCCGGGCCAGATCGGCGAAACACCGCAAGCGGTGCTTGTGATCTCGGGGCATTGGGAAGAACACGAGTTCACCGCGATGTCGAGCCCCCAGCCGCCGATGGTCTACGACTACGCTGGCTTCCCGCAGCACACCTACGGCATCACCTACCCGGCGCCCGGCTCTCCACGAACCGCCGAACGCGTGCGCAGGCTCATCGAAGACGCAGGCTTTGCAGCGAGGCTGGATCCGTTGCGCGGGTTCGACCACGGCACGTTCTCGCCATTGGCGGTGATCTACCCGCAAGCCAACGTTCCGGTGCTCCAACTGTCCTTGCGGCACGGGTACGAGCCGAAGGATCACATTGCCGTCGGCCGCGCGTTGGCGCCGCTGCGAGACGAAGGGATCCTGATACTGGGCAGCGGCTTGAGCTATCACAACCTGCGCGAGTTCGGGCCCCAGGCCAGGGACCCTTCCGCGGCATTCGACCTGTGGTTGCAGCAGACCCTGGTCGCCTCCAGCCCCGCCGAGCGCATCACCCGCCTGATCAACTGGGAGAGCGCCCCGGCGGCTCGGCTCGCGCACCCGAGGGAGGATCATCTCCTGCCCCTGATGGTGGCCGTTGGCGCTGCGGGCGACGACCGGGCGACCCGTGTGTACCACCAGGACGATTTCTTCGGCGGTATCACGGTGTCGAGCTACCGGTTCGGAGGCCGCTGAAGCCGGGGAGTGCTCCCGTTGAGTGCCGCCGTGGGCGAGCCGACCTACCTTCGAACAGAGTGGTCTGCCTCCTGGCAGAGCGTTCCTCCTCGGACACCGCGGACGCTGCCCTACATCGTGAGGAATTTAATGCTCACTGGTGACCGCAGCATGTTGTGAACCGGCGAGCTGTGAATTTCGAGCGATGATCCGTCGGCTGGCGGCTGTGGGGCAGGAATATCTGCGCCATCTGTCGACGCCACGGGCCTCAACGGATCGAAAATGAAACCACTCCACAAAAAGTCGCTGCTGACTGCACTCGTTGCTTCGGTTCTTCTCACGGCCTGCAGCAACCAATCCCCCGAACAACAGCTTGTGTCGGCGAAGGAGTTCATTCAGAAGAGCGACAACAAGTCGGCGCAGATTCAATTGAAGAACGCGCTGCAAGCGAATCCCGACCTCGGAGAAGCCCGGTTCCTGCTCGGAAAGATCCTGCTGGAAGAAGGGAACCCCACTGGCGCTGAAATTGAGTTTCGCAAGGCGCTAGCGGCGAAGTATTCCGAACCGATCGTTGTGCCTGAATTAGCCCGCACGCTGGTGCTCCTGGGTCAAGCTCAAAAGATAGTGGATCAGTTTGGCTCCACAAAGCTGAATCAACCATCTGCCGACGCCAGCCTTCAGACCTCGTTGGCCATCGCACAGAACAGCCTCGGCAAGCCGCAAGAGGCCGAGGCCGCCTTGGCTGCCGCACTGGCTGCTGACCCGAATCACGTGCCCGCGTTGATGCTCAATGCACGGCAAAAGGTAGCAGCGCGCGACATCGACGGCGCGATGGTGGCAATGGCGGACATCCTGACGAAAGCCCCGTCCAACGCCGAGGCCTGGAAGCTCAAGGGCGACATCTTCCTATACGCCCAGGGCAAAACCGACGACGCGCTGGCGGCTTATCGAAAATCCATCGAGGTCAACCCGAAGTTCGTGATTGGCCATTTGGCGGTGCTGGCCGTCCTGTTGGATAAAAACAAGCTTGAAGAGGCCTCGATCCAGCTCGATCAAATCAAGAAGCTGGCACCCAAGAGCGCGGAGGCCAAATATGCGGAAGCGCAACTGGCCTATCAAAAGAAGGATTACAAACTGGCGCGGCAGTTGGCAGAGGAGTTATTGCGACTGGCATCGAACAATGCGCGTATTCTGCAACTGGCCGGCGCCATTGAGTTGAAAACCAACTCGCTCGCACAGGCCGAGATCTATCTGACGCGGGCCGCCCAGGCTGAACCACAAAGCGTGTTGTCGCAACGACTGCTGATCAACACATACCTGCAGTCAGGTCAGGCCCGCAAGGCGCTGGACACCTTGAAAGCCATCACTCGTAAGGATGGCCTGGATCCGAGATTTTTTGGCCTTGCCGGGCAGGTCTATCTTCAGAATGGTGACACCAAGGCGGCTGAAGAATACTTTTCGAAAGCACTGAAAGCCGATCCGAACAACGTAGCCACGCGCACCGCGTTGGCCGTGGCCCATCTATCGAGCGGCAGAAACGACAACAGCGCTTTCGATGAACTCGAAAGCATCGCCGAATCGAACAGCGCACCCGATGCCGACCTGACCTTGATCAGCGCGCACCTGCAGCGCAAGGACTTCGGCAAGGCTTTGGCAGCGGTCTCCAAACTGGAAGCCAAGCAACCAGACAAGCCGTTGGCTGCCAACCTACGCGGTCAAATTCAACTGGCGCAAAAGGACACTGCGGCTGCGCGCAAGAGCTTCGAGCAAGCACTGGTGCTGGACCCGTCGTACTTTTCCGCCGCCGCCAGCCTGGCTACGCTGGACATGATCGACATGAAACCCGCCGATGCGAAAAAGCGGTTTGAAAGCCTGCTGGCAAAGAACCCGAAGCAGGGCCAGGCCTTGTTGGCTCTGGCCGAACTCGCAGCTCTGCAAGGCGCTGGCAAGGAAGAAGTGGCCGGGCTGCTGACCAAGGCCGTCGATGCCAACCCCACGGACGTGGCGCCGCGCCTGCTGCTGATCGAACTGCATTTGCGTGCCAACGACAGCAAGCTCGCCCTTGCAGCCGCGCAGAGTGCGATCACCGGAGTACCTGGCAGTCCAGAACTGCTGGACGCACTGGGTAGAGCACAGCAGGCTTCCGGCGATCTCAACCAAGCGTCAACGACTTTCGCCAAATTGGTGGAAGCTCAGCCCTTGTCGGCACAAGCCCTGCTACGGCTCGCGGCGGTCCAACACGCCAACAAGAACGCCTCGTCCGCCGAGAAGAGTCTGCGCAAGGCGCTGGACTTGAAGCCGGATTTTCTGGAGGCACAGCGCCAACTGATCCTGCTGAATCTGGAGCGCAAGGAGTATCCGCAGGCCATGGCGGTGGCGCGCACCGTGCAAAAGCAGCGTTCGAACGAAAGTGCAGGTTTTGTATTCGAAGGAGACATTCAAGCGGCCCAGAAAAACTGGGATGCCGCAACTGTCGCCTACCGTTCAGGCTTGAAGGTCGCCGAGGCGCCGGAACTCGCTATCAAGCTGCACGCCGTCACGGTGGAAGCTGGCAAGGCGGCCGAGGCAGAACGGTTGGCTGCCACCTGGGTCAAAACACACCCCAAGGACGCCCGCTTTCTGTTTTACCTTGGCGCAGTAGCGACGGAACGCAAGGACTACAGAGCTGCAGAAGCCCATTACCTGGGCGTCATTCAAGCCCAACCCAACAACGCTGCGGCCCTGAACAACCTGGCTTGGGTCAGCCAGCAACTCCGCAGAGACAACGCCATCGGCTATGCCGAAAAGGCCAACCAGATCGCTCCGAATCAGCCCGCACTGATGGACACCTGGGCCATGTTGCTTTCCGACAAGGGGCAGCATGCCAAGGCCATCGAACTGCAGACCAAGGTGCTGCTGGCAGAACCTGCAAACGCCGGATTCAAGCTGAATCTGGCCAAAATCTATCTGGCCTCTGGCGATAAAGCGAAGGCTCGCTCAGAGCTTGATGCGCTGGCCAAACTGGGCGACAAGCTGCCCGTTCATGCCGAAGTGGCAGCGCTCATCAACGCGATGTAAGGCGAACATTCAGGATCGGCTCAGGCTTTGCCATGTTGGCCGTCACCCGACTGCCCACTGCAGACCTCATCAGAGCATGACCTGACGTGTTCGTTTCAAGTGCTCCCACCGCTTCAAGAGTTCACTCAGAAACAAAAAAGCCCCAGGCAAACCCTGGGGCTTTTGGCTCGAAGAACTATTTACTTCTTCTTTGATGCAGAGCGACGGCTTGCAACGCCAGCACCCAAGAGGGCCAAACCAACCAAGGCCAGGCTGCCTGGCTCAGGAACCGCAAAATTCGCGCTCACATCACCAGTGATGAACCTGGTGACAGGATCAGTAGTTGGATTGACACCGTCATAGTCTCCATTCACGCGAACGTTCAGGAAGAAGGGATCGGGGGCCACAAAAACCGTTTTGCCGAAGGCGGTCAACGTGAAGTCTGTGAAATCAATGTTGAAGGCGCCAGGAGGGCCATTCAAATTGCCCGTACCGGCACTGGAGAACAGAGCCGCACCTGCGGACGCGAGCAAGATGTCTTCGCCGTTGTTGGCCAAGACTGCGGGCAAGGTACCGTTTGTCACGGAACCCGTTGTGTCCGAGCCCGGGTCCAGAAAAAGGTCAAATGCATTGTTGTTAGAAGCAAAGGTGTTAGGCCCTGTGATGCTGCCGGAAGCCGAAAACACCGCGTAAATCCTGTAGCCGCCAATCGGATCAAAAGAGTTCAGCAAGCTGGTCACCGTAGCGCCGCCGTTGGTATCCAGAAATTGGCTGAAGTTCGCAAACGCCGAAGCCGCGAAGGTTCCTGGGCCCGTGACCGTCAGAGCCTCGGTGTAAGAGCCGTTCAACTTGCCAGCCTTCAAAGTTGCGTTGGCAAGACTGAAAACATTGGCACCAGGAATCACGGTTTCATTGACCGTAAACTCTTCGAAAATTGCAGCGGACGCAGAACCACACGCCAGAGCGGCGGCAGTTGCGACGATGGAAACAAGATACTTAGACATCAGATCCTCCAGAGGGGTTGGGGTCGAGTGAATCACTCACGAGACTCTTTAAGCACCAGTCGTGCCAGAAAATTAAACCCATACGAATCAATCACTTAGGGAGATTCTTCGAAAAGGCTCCAATCTGATGTAAGTTTTTCCGACATCCCTGCCGCTTCCCGACCTACCTTTCGGATCAATGAACTTTTTCAGGCTATGGTCTCAACCTAAAAGCCAGTTGAGCCCCGCCCAAGGCCGGGAGATGCGATCTACACCCAGGATCAACCAATGCAAACCCCGACGACACCGAAGAGCCGGGAGGCCATTGCAGCCGCCTACAAGTCCGAGCCGTGGTGGTACGACGTCCGTGGCTTCTTCATCCTCACCTTCGCTTACAACAGCACTCTGACCGAGCAGTTGCGCTTCTTCGGTCCGAATTTCGGCGCGCAACATCTCGAAGTGGCCTGTGGTACAGGCACGCTGCTCGAGTTGATCTTCCACTGGCGCCGCTGGAAGAAACTTCCGAACGTTCAGGTGGTCGGGGTCGATTACGCCGAACCGATGCTGGCCGGCGCGCGACACCGTTTTGCTGGCAAGCCCGACCTCGAATTCCTGCATGCTGATGTCGCGGAGATGCCTTTCGCAGCGGACTCATTCGACACAGCCAACGTGGCAAATGCCGTGCATTGTTTTCCGGATGTCGATGGCGGCATGCGCGGCGTGTTGCGGGTACTCAAGCCCGGCGGAACGATGGCCGCGAATGTGCTGCTCTTCCCCCGAGGACGCTGGCCGCTTCGCCCGCTCGCCGAGCGCATCAATCGCTGGGGCATGCGCAAGGGAATCCTGTACACGCCCTATGAACGCAACGACATTCGCCAGCGCATCATCGCCGCAGGGTTCGAGATCGTGACCGAGGGAGTTTCTGGCAACTGTTACAACGTGCTGGCGCGCAAACCCGCAGCTCGATAATCCGCACCGCCACTTCAAACTGCGGGTTGAACATCTCTAATCACTCATTCGATTACTCGGCCGCGTTCTCGCGCAACATCGGTTGGGTCACCAAGCCTGAGCAGGCGGTGTTGCGCAGCGCCCGAATTGCCATTGCCGGTCTTGGCGGTGTCGGCGGCGCCCATTTGCTGACCTTGTGCCGACTCGGTATCGCCAAGTTCAACATTGCCGATTTCGACCACTTCGAGGTCCACAACTTCAACCGGCAGGCCGGTGCCTCGATGCCCTTTCTGGGTCAGCCCAAAGTGGACGTGCTGGCGCAGTTGGCCCTGGACGTGAACCCTGAAGCCGAGTTGCGCAGATTCGGCCAAGGCGTGACGCCAGAGAACGTGGATGAGTTTCTGCGTGATGTTGATCTGTATGTCGATGGGATCGACTTCTTTGCCATCGATGCAAGGCGCATGGTGTTCGCCGCATGTCGCGAGCGTGGCATCCCGGCACTGACGGCCGCGCCGCTGGGCATGGGCGTGTCGCTGCTGTACTTCGACCCGCAGGGCATGAGCTTCGAAGATTACTTCCGGCTGGAAGGGCAACCCGTGCAGGAGCAGTACGCCCGCTTCATCGCCGGGTTGTCACCGGCCATGTTGCAGCGCCGCTATCTCGTCGCCGCGGAGGCCGTCAACTTCACCGAGATGCGAGGGCCCTCGACGATGATGGCCTGTGATCTGTGCGCAGGCCTGATGGGTACCGCTGCGTTGAAAGTGCTACTTGGTCGAGGGTCGTTGAAGGCCGCTCCGTGGGCGATGCAGTTTGACGCCTACGAACAGACGCTGCGGCTCACGTGGCGGCCGTTCGGCAACAACAATCCGCTGCAGCGGCTGCTGTTGATGCTGGTGCGATCCAAGCTCAAGGGCAACGGCTGACATCGAAGCCGTAGCGCCGGCTCAATTGCCAGGTTCTGCGTCGTGAACCGACCACTCCTGTGAGGCATCGGCGACCTCGCTCGTGCGCGACAGGCCGCCCGGCTCAGTGTGGTGCTCGTCCATGCTCTCGATCTTGCGGCGCCAATCCACGTCGGGATTGTCGATACGAAACCCGAAGTAGGGGCCGCCTTTGGCGATGATGCTTCGGACGGCCACCGCCTCGGCAGTGGCAATCAGCCCTGCACCCAGGTGAATGCTGACTTGACCTCGTGCCCGATCCGGGAGTGAAACTGCAGCGCGAGCGAGAAATCCGTTGAGCGACGCGTCAATGACCTCCAGCGCCACCGCTTGATCGCCGCCCTGATGATCGAGTGTGAGCGTGGCAGGACACTTGAGCGAATAGCGTCGATGTCGTCGCAAGGATTCCCGGATGGCCGATTCGTCTTGAACCGTCGGTAACACGGCGCGGTAGCTGTCTTCATGGTAGATCGCCTTCAGCAACCGGCGACGCCTTTGGTCGAGTTGCTCAAAGACCCGAGTTTGCTGGTTGAAGAAGTGATCGAGCAACGCGGGCGACATGACAGGATCATTGGTCGTGTAGTAGGTGCGCGCTGGAAACTTGATGTTCGGCAGCGAAACCTTGGTGAAGTAGTGATGCAGATTCTTGTTGGGCCGGCGTCCTTCATAGGCCTCGTAAAACTTCTGCGGCGCCGCCTGCAGGTCCAGCGTGGCACCGACAGCTGGTGCGCCGTTGGCAAAGTCGTAGCTGTTGACGACATCAGCCTCCAGCCGCTGGAAGAACAGCAGTGATTCATACATCTCGATGTGCTTCGGATTGACCGCAATGACGAGATGGCGGGTGTCGAAGTACTCGGTGCAGTACTGGTACATGAACTTCATCAGCGGGAACAGGATCGTTCCACTGGCGTCGCGGAACTCAGCATGAACCGCGAGTGCCGAGATTTCGGCGATGCGACCTGGCTGCGCTCGCACGGCCGTCAAGTCGAACGCCGACTGCATGGGAAAACCGAACACGCCTTCACGGATGATGGAGAGCGTGCCAACAATCTGCTCGTCGAACTTGGCGAACAACGTGGTGGTGGTTGGCAATGCGTGGTACGGAGTCACACGCAGGCCAGAGGGGTCTGGCTTCATGAAGCCACTGGCCACGTAAGCTTCATGCAGCAGTGAAAAGCAGCCTTCAAGCTCATGTTGCGTCGCAGCAATGCCGAGCGTCAACCGAGGGTCGGGGTTGGGGTTGCAGTCAGCCATGCGTCGATACAGCGCAAAGCGCGTCTCGCGCGGCAGTCCGCTCAATGCGGCACGGGCGAGTTGCGGCATGCGTCGTGTCTGGCGAGCTTCCGAGGAATCTGTCATGGGCGATCTGCCGGGTGGCCGTCGCTGCAGTGCGGAACGACGAGGCCAAGGCTGTTTGGATAGTACAAGTGATTCCGCAGCGCGCGGTGTGGAAATGGCCGGCCACAGCCGCGCTGTTCCTGCGCCATTGGGAACCGCTAGCATGTTTGAATCGACGGCGGCTTGCCTAGTTCGGACATGCAAAGGGTGCGATCGTGAGAACACTGACGTTGGCTTGGCGCAATCTGCTGCGCAATCGGCGGCGGTCTCTGATGACCCTGATCGCGATGGTGCTGGGTCTGGTGGCGGTGCTGCTGTTCGGCGGGTACGTCACGGACATCCGGTACGGCCTGCAATCGGAGTTCGTGCGACGCACGGGGCATCTCCAGGTCCAAAACCAAGACTACTTTCGGCTGGGCAGTGGCAACCCGACAGCCTATGGAATAGCGTCTTACGAACGGATCGTATCCACCATCAAGCAAGATCCCGTGCTCGCACCGCTGCTGGTGGTGGTGACGCCAACACTACAGTTCGGAGGCGTCGCGGGCAATTTCGCGGCTGGCGTTTCACGCACGGTCCTCGTCAACGGTGTGGTGGTCGAAGACCAGAATCGGATGCGCGCATGGAACGACTACGGAATGCGCATCCTGTCTCGACATTTGTCGCTGACGGACACCGATCGAGATTCAGCAGTGATCGGGACGGGCGTCGCCCGCGTGCTGGAACTCTGTACTGCGTTGAAAGTGCCTGATTGCGCAGCTGCTGCGCCCAAGATCGAGCCGCAAGGCGCCGATCTACCCAGCGACATTGCGGACCTGACAGGAACTGCATCGATGCCACAAGCCGTTCGATCGGTAAACGGTGCACAACGCATTGAGCTTTTGGCCGGCAACGCGCGCGGCGCCCCCAATGTGGCCTCTGTCGATGTCGTGCGGGCCGAGTTCCAGGGATTGAAAGAACTGGACGATGTCTATGTGGGACTGCACCTGTCCCAGGCCCAGAAGCTGATCTATGGCGCCGGCCCTGCGCAGGTCACCGCCATCGTGCTGCAGTTGCATCACACCTCCCAGATTCCGGCAGCCAGAGAACGGCTGGACCAGATCTTGAGGACAACGCTGAAGGACGAACCGCTGGCGGTGTTCGACTACGAGACGCTGAACCCGTATTACGGTCAAGCGCTGGCGATGTTTGCATCGATCTTTGGTTTCATTTCCATGCTGATCGGCGCGATCGTGTTGTTCACCGTCAGCAACACGATGAGCATGGCAGTGATCGAGCGCACGGTCGAGATCGGCACCTTGCGCGCGATCGGCCTTCGGCAGAAAGGGATCAAGGCGATGTTCCTCACGGAAGGCGTTGTCCTTGGCTGCTTTGGCGCCGTGCTCGGGATTGGCACGGCGCTAGGCATCGCATGGCTCATCAATCAGCTCGGCCTGACATGGATCGCCCCAGGCCGCATTGAGGCCACGCCACTGGCCGTGAGCCTGCATGGCGAACATGGGCTGATGCTGGTCAGTGCAGTCGGCCTGGTGATCGTGGCCGCGCTGTCTGCGATCCTGCCCGCCTCACGCGCAGCGCACATGAACATCGTGGATGCCCTGCGCCACGCGTAAGCAAGATCCTCAGCGCCGCACAGGCGGCAAATCAGTGCAGCTGCCGTGTGCCACCTCGGCGGCCATGCCGATGCTTTCTCCCAGCGTGGGATGCGGATGGATGGTCTTGCCGATGTCAACGGCATCGGCACCCATCTCGATGGCCAGCGCCACCTCGCCGATCATGTCGCCCGCGTGAGTACCAACGATGCCACCGCCCAGGATGCGACCGTGGCCGTGGGCTTCCGGGCTGTCGTCGAACAGCAGCTTGGTGAAGCCCTCGTCGCGGCCGTTGGCAATCGCGCGGCCTGAAGCCGTCCACGGGAACAGGCCCTTCTTGACCGGGATGCCCTTGGCCTTGGCCTCGTCTTCGGTGAGGCCCACCCAGGCCACTTCGGGATCGGTGTAAGCGACGCTGGGGATCACCCGCGCGTCGAACTGTGCCTTGCTGTCACCAGCGGCCACTTCGGCGGCCACATGGGCCTCATGCACGGCCTTGTGCGCCAGCATCGGCTGGCCGACGATGTCGCCGATCGCGAAGATGTGCGGGACATTGGTGCGCATCTGCACGTCGACAGGGATGAAGCCGCGGTCACCGATGATCACGCCCGCCTTGTCGGCACCGAGCTTCTTGCCGTTCGGCGTCCGCCCCACGGCCTGCAGCACGAGGTCATAGACGCCCTCGCTCTTGGTGCCATCCAGACCTTCGAACTGAACCTTGATGCCATCAGCCGTTGCCTCGGCGCCCACGGTCTTGGTTTTCAGCATCAGCTTGTCGAAGCGGTGTGCGTTCATCTTCTGCCAGACCTTCACCAGGTCGCGGTCGGCGCCCTGCATGAGGCCATCGAGCATCTCAACGACATCCAGCCGCGCGCCGAGGGTGCTGTACACCGTGCCCATCTCCAGGCCGATGATGCCGCCACCGATCACGAGCATGCGCTCAGGCTTCTGGCGCAACTCGAGTGCGCCGGTGCTGGTGACAATGCGTGGGTCGTCCTTGGGAAGGAAAGGCAGTTTCACCGCCTCGGAACCCGCCGCAATGATCGCGTTCTTGAACTTGATCGTCTGGACCTTGCCGTCGGCGCCCGTGACCTTGAGGTGGAAAGGATCGGCGAACTCGCCCACCCCATTCACCACCGTCACCTTGCGCATCTTGGCCATCGCGGCCAGACCACCCGTGAGCTTGCCGACCACCTTGTTCTTGTGCGCCAGCAGCTTGCCCAGGTCGACTTCAGGCTTCTGGAAAGTGATGCCCAGATCCGCGAAGTGAGTGACCTCGTCCATCACAGACGCGACATGCAGCAGCGCCTTGCTCGGGATGCAGCCGACGTTCAGGCAGACGCCGCCCAATGTGGGGAAGCGCTCCACCAGCACAGTCTTCAAGCCCAGATCGGCGCCACGGAAGGCAGCCGAGTAGCCGCCAGGGCCGGCGCCGAGCACGAGCAGGTCGCACTCGACGTCGGCGCCGCCGGCGTAGCTTGACGCCTGCGGCGCTGCTGCCGAAACCGCTGGGGCAGGCGATGGCGCAGCGGCCACTGGAGCCGCCGCAGCGGGAGCGGGCGATGGCGCAGCGGCCGCCGTCGACTCGAGCGACAGGATCACAGATCCCTCGCCGACCTTGTCGCCGATCTTGACCTTCAACTCCTTGACGACGCCTGCCGCCGAGGACGGGATTTCCATCGAGGCCTTGTCGCTCTCCACCGTGATCAGGCTCTGCTCGGCCTTGACCACATCGCCGGGCTTCACCAGCAACTCGATGATTGCCACGCTCTTGAAGTCACCGATGTCCGGGACCTTCACGTCAATGATTGCCATGTCGTGCTCCTTGGGCTCAGAGCACGATCCGGCGGAAATCCGCCAGCAGCGATGCGAAGTAGACATTGAAGCGTGCGGCAGCGGCGCCGTCGATCACGCGGTGGTCCCAGCTCAGGCTGAGCGGCAGGATCAGTCGCGGCACGAATTGCTTGCCATCCCAACGTGGCTCCATGCTGCTCTTGCACACGCCCATGATGGCGACTTCCGGCGCATTGATGATCGGCGTGAAGTACCGCCCGCCGATACCACCCAGGCTGCTGATGCTGAAGCAGCCACCGGTCATGTCGGCCGGGCTGAGCTTGCCGTCGCGCGCCTTCTTGGCGAGGTCGCTCATCTCGGCGCTGATCTCGAAGATGCCCTTCTTGTCGGCATCCCTGATCACCGGCACGACCAGACCATTCGGCGTGTCGGCAGCGAAACCGATGTGGAAGTAGTTCTTGAGCACGATCTGCTCGCCATCGAGCGAGGCATTGAACTGCGGGAACTTCTTCAGCGCGGCCACTGTCGCCTTGATCATGAAAGCGAGCATCGTCACCTTGACGCCCGACTTCTCGTTTTCCTTGTTGGTGGCCACACGGAAGGCCTCCAGGTCGGTGATGTCGGCTTCTTCGTGATTGGTAACGTGCGGGATCAGCACCCAGTTGCGGTGCAGGTTGGCACCGCTGATCTTCTGGATGCGGCTCAGGTCCTTGCGCTCGATGGGCCCGAACTTGGCGAAATCGACCTTTGGCCAGGCCAGCAGTCCGGGGAAGCTGCCACCATCGCCAGCGGGCGCCGCGCTCTTCTGCGCCGCCGTGACGATGCTGCCAGCCATCACGCGCTTGACGAAGCCCTGCACGTCGTCCTGCGTGATGCGACCCTTCGGTCCCGTGCCCACCACCTCATGCAGCGGCACGCCGAGCTCACGCGCGAATCGTCGCACCGACGGCGACGCGTGGGGCAGCGCGCCCTTGGGCGCTGTCGGATCATGGGCTGGCATGGCAGCGGCTGGCGCTGGAGCGGAGGCAACCACTTGCGCAACCACAGCGGGCGCTGCCGCTGGCGCAGGGGCCGGAGCAGGCGCAGCAGCAACCGCCGCTGCTGCAGGCGCACTGGCGACACCTTGCAGGAGAGCGATCAACGAGCCCTCCTTCACCTTGTCGCCCACCTTGACTTTCAGTTCGCTGACCACGCCGGCATGGGACGACGGGATCTCCATCGATGCCTTGTCGCTCTCGACCGTGATCAGGCTCTGCTCGAGTTTCACGCTGTCGCCCGGCTTGACGAAGACCTCGATCACAGCCACTTCCTTGAAGTCGCCGATGTCGGGCACGCGCACCTCGACCGGACCGACGGACGCTGCAGCCACCGCGGGCGCCGCGACGGCTGCAGCCACTGGGGCGGGCGCCGCTGCAGGTGCGGCAGCCGAGGCGGTCGCCGGTGCCGCGGCAGGCGCTGCCGCACCCGCTGACTCCAGCAGCAGGACCAGAACGCCCTGGCCGACCTTGTCGCCAAGCTTGACCTTCATCTCCTTCACCACGCCGGCATGCGACGAGGGGATCTCCATCGACGCCTTGTCCGACTCCACCGTCAGCAGGGACTGGTCGACGGCGACCGTGTCGCCCACCTTGACCAGCAACTCAATGATCTCGACATCCTTGAAGTCGCCGATATCCGGCACCTTGACTTCTACCGTGGCCATGTCTTCTCTCTCCGGTTTTCTTATGCGTAAAGGGGATTGATCTTGTCGGTATCGATACCGTACTTCGCAATGGCCTCGGCCACCTTCGCTGCCGGCACCGATCCTTCGTCACTGAGTGCCTTGAGCGCGGCCACCACGATGTAGTGGCGATTCACCTCGAAGTGCTCGCGCAGCTTGCTGCGGAAATCACTGCGGCCGAAGCCGTCGGTGCCCAGCACCTTGTAGGTGCGGCCCTTGGGCATGAATGCGCGGATCTGCTCCGCGTAGTTCTTCATGTAGTCGGTGCTCGCCACCACCGGCCCGGCATGCGCGGCCAGTTGCTGGGTGACATAAGCCACCTTGGCTTCTGCCGTGGGGTGCAGCAGGTTCCAGCGCTCAACGTCCTGGCCTTCACGGGTCAGCTCGTTGAAGCTCGGGCAGCTCCAGACATTGGCGGACACGCCCCACTCCGCTTCGAGCAGCTTCTTCGCCTCGATGCTCTCGCGGAGGATGGTGCCGCTGCCCAGCAGGTTGACGCGCAGCTTCTTCTTGGCGCCCTCCTGCAGCAGGTACATGCCCTTGATGATTTGCTCTTCGGTGCCGGCCTTCAGGCCCGGCATCGCGTAGTTCTCGTTGAGCAATGTGATGTAGTAATAGATGTTTTCCTGCTGCTCGACCATGCGCTTCAAGCCATGGTGAAGGATCACACCCACCTCGTGGGCGAAGGTCGGGTCGTAGCTGATGCAGTTTGGAATGGTGCCGGCCAGGATGTGGCTGTGGCCGTCTTCGTGCTGCAGGCCTTCGCCGTTCAGTGTGGTGCGGCCGCTGGTGCCGCCGAGCAGGAAGCCCCGCGCTTGCATGTCGCCGGCCGCCCAGGCCATGTCGCCGATGCGCTGGAAGCCGAACATCGAGTAGTAGACGTAGAACGGAATCATGATCCGGTTGTTCGTCGAATAGCTCGTCGCCGCGGCGATCCAGCTGCCCATGCCACCAGCTTCGTTGATGCCCTCCTGCAGGATCTGGCCGTTCTCGGCCTCGCGGTAGTACATCACCTGGTCCTTGTCGACCGGCGTGTACTTCTGCCCTGCAGGGTTGTAGATGCCGATCTGGCGGAACAGGCCTTCCATGCCGAAGGTACGCGCCTCATCGACCAGGATTGGCACCACTCGCGGGCCGAGTGCCGCATCGCGCAGCAGCGTGTTCAGGAAGCGGACATAAGCCTGCGTAGTGCTGATCTCGCGACCTTCAGCGGTAGGCTCGAGCACCGCCTTGAAGGTCTCCAGCGGTGGTACGGTGAACTGCTCGTCGGCCTTCGCGCGGCGCTTGGGCAGGTAGCCACCGAGGGCTTGGCGCCGCTCGTGCAGGTACTTCATCTCAGGCGTGTCGTCAGCCGGCCTGTAGAACGGAATGCTCGGCAGATCGGCGTCGGGGATCGGGATGTTGAAGCGGTCGCGGAAGCGGCGGATGTCGTCATCGGTGAGCTTCTTGGTCTGGTGCGCGGTGTTCTTGCCTTCACCCGCTTCGCCCATGCCCCAACCCTTCACCGTCTTCACCAGCAGCACGGTGGGCTGCCCCTTGTGGGAATTCGCAGCGTGGAAGGCGGCGTAGACCTTGCCCGCGTCGTGGCCACCGCGGCGCAGGTTCCAGATCTCGGTGTCGGACAACCTGGCCACCATCTCCAGCGTGCGCGGGTCGCGTCCGAAGAAGTGCTTGCGGACGAAGGCACCGTCGTTGGCCTTGAAGGCCTGGTAATCGCCGTCGAGCGTGTCCATCATGATCTTGCGAAGGGCACCGTCCTTGTCCTTGGCCAGCAGGCCGTCCCATTCCTTGCCCCAGATCAGCTTGATGACGTTCCAGCCCGCACCGCGGAACTCGCCTTCCAGTTCCTGAATGATCTTGCCGTTGCCGCGCACCGGTCCGTCCAGACGCTGCAGATTGCAGTTGACGACGAAGATCAGGTTGTCAAGCTTCTCGCGCGCCGCCAGGCCGATGGCGCCCAGGCTTTCAGGCTCGTCCATCTCGCCGTCGCCGCAGAACACCCAGACCTTGCGGTTGGCGGTGTCGGCGATGCCGCGGGCATGCAGATACTTGAGGAAGCGCGCCTGATAGATCGCCATCAAGGGCCCCAGGCCCATGGATACCGTGGGGAACTGCCAGAACTCGGGCATCAGCTTGGGGTGCGGATAGCTGCTGAGGCCCTTGCCAGCACCTTCCTGACGGAAGTTCAACAGTTGTTCTTCGGTCAGCCGCCCTTCCGTGAAAGCGCGGGCGTAGACGCCGGGGGAACTGTGGCCCTGGATGTACAGGCAATCGCCGCCGTGGCCCTCGCTCTCGGCGTGCCAGAAATGATTGAAACCTGCGTCGAACATGTGCGCCAGCGAGGCAAAGCTGCTGATGTGGCCGCCGAGGTCGCCGCCGTCGGCTGGGTGCAAGCGATTGGCCTTGACCACCATCGCCATGGCGTTCCAACGCATGTAGGCGCGCAGTCGACCTTCGAGTTCGAGGTTGCCTGGATTGCGCTGCTCCTCTTCGGGCTCGATCGTGTTGATGTAGCCGGTATTGGCCGAAAACGGCATGTCGATGCTGTTCTGGCGTGCGTGCTCCAGCAGTTGTTCCAGCAGGAAATGAGCGCGCTCCGGACCTTCACCTGCGATGACGCCGGACAACGCGTCCAGCCACTCACGGGTTTCCTGTGCGTCGGTGTCATTGACGGCATCGCCGACAGGTTGATCAGGCATTGCGGACATGGTGTCTCCAGACGGGCGAAATGTTGTTATTGAGGTGCATTTTCGCACCGGTGCGGCTCTGATACAGGCGTCGTCGAGTGTTGGCTGGTCGTGCGGTAAGCGGTTTGACGGCCTAGATTCTGACCTATACGTGTTTACGCGAATGTGCGGGCGCCACCGATAATTGGATCCATGCGGCTACCACTCGACATCGGCAAACGACTGCGTCGCTCCGCGCCGTTCGAGCGACGACTGTTCGGGCGTTGGTGGCGCCGTCAATCGCCAGCACGGCAGGATCGCTACGCGACGCTGGCCCCGCTTGCCTCGGTGCTGCTGTTTCTGGCCGCGATCATTTCGGCGTTCTGGTACCTGCGCAACGAAGAGTTACAGCGGGCGGGCGATTCGGTGCGGCGCGACACCGAGGTGGCGCAGCAGCACATCCGGCTGAGGCTGATCGAGAACGAGGAGCAACTCGGCCGCATCGCGCAGGAACTGGTGGTGAACCGGCCTGACCGCAACCTGTTCCTGCGAAATGCGGCTGACCTCATACGTGAGCACCCAGAGATCAGCCGCATCTACTGGCTGGACACTGGACGCGGCGTCGTCGCGGCGCAGTCCGCGCATGGTTACCGGACCGACAACGATCCGGCAGAGGTCGCGGCACAGCGTGGCAATTCGCTGCCCCGAGAAGGCACGGACAGTGCGCCTGAGAGCGCATTCCGCGCAGCCCGCAACACGCGTGACACGGTCTACTCCGCCGCATTCACAGACAACGCCCAGACGAACGTCGTTCAGGTGCATGTGCCACTGATGGTGCGCAATGTCTTTCTCGGGATGCTGGTGGCCGAGTACCCGGCCGAGAGTCTGATACGGGTGCTGGTGCCCAACGATGTCAGCGCTCGACACGCCATCAGCCTGATCGATCCGAAGGGGCGGTTGCTCGCCAGCACGGTGATGCTGATGCCGGGCCAGGACTTGCGTGCGGCCACCATCTCGCACGATGTGCCCGTGCTTTCCTCGGGCAATGCGCTGATGCTGCGCGGCCAGGGCTACCGAACCTCGGGCGGACTGGTCGGCAACACGCTGTTCTGGATGGTGGTCGCTCTGAGCTTCCTGACTGTCTGGACACTGCTGATCACATGGCGACACATGCGTCGGCGTTCGCAGATGCAGACCGCGCTGGTGTCGGAAGCGAACTTTCGCCGTGCGATGGAGAACTCGATGCTGACCGGCATGCGCGCCATGGACAAGGAGGGTCGCATCACCTACGTGAACCCCGCCTTCTGTGAAATGACCGGGTTCAGCGAACAGGAGTTGATCGGGCGCACACCGCCGTTTCCCTACTGGCCCCCAGACCGCCAGGAAGAAAGTCACCGTCTGCTCCAGCAGGAGCTTGAAGGCCGGAGCCCGGCTGGCGGCATCGAGATCAAGGCGATGCACAAGAACGGCGACCTGTTCGACGCGCGGATGTATGTGTCCCCACTTGTCGATCCGAAGGGTCAGCAGACCGGCTGGATGACTTCGATGACCAACATCACCGACGCCAAGCGGGTGCGCGACCAACTGGCCGCGTCGCACGAGCGCTTCACCACGGTACTCGAAGGACTGGACGCAGCCGTGTCGGTGCTATCGGTGCAGCAAGGCGAATTGCTGTTTGCCAACCGCTCCTATCGTCTGTGGTTCGGCAGCGATGCGCTGGGTCATGCGCTTCTCGCTGGCGATGATGTGGATGTGATCCCTGGGGAAGTGTCTGAGGATTTTGTAGAGAACATGGGCGGACTGCCAACGCAGGAGCTCACGGCGATCAACTCGGACCCGCGCGAGGTCCTGATCGAGCCGCTCAACAAATGGTTCGATGTGCGGGTGCGCTACCTGCAATGGACCGATGGCCGGCTCGCGCAGATGTTGATCGCCACCGATGTGACAGCGCGGCGGCATGCCGAAAGCCAGGCCGCCAGCCAGTCGGAAAAGGCCCAGGTCACGAGCCGCCTGGTGACGATGGGTGAGATGGCCTCGTCGGTGGCCCATGAGCTGAATCAGCCGCTCACTGCCATCGCGAACTACTGCAACGGCATGGTGTCGCGGGTCAAGAACGACGCGATCGAAAAAGACGATCTGATCGCAGCCCTGGAGAAGACCTCCCGGCAGGCGCAACGAGCGGGGCAGATCATTCACCGGATCCGCGCCTTCGTGAAGCGCAGCGAGCCACAGCGTCAGGAAGCGAGCGCGCAAACCATCGTCGACGATGCGGTCGACCTGGCCAACATCGAGTTGCGCCGTCGGCGGGTGGCCATTCACACCTACGTCGCACAGCGGCTGCCGCCATTGATGGTCGATCCGATCCTGATCGAACAGGTGGTGCTGAATCTGCTGAAGAACGCGGCCGAGGCGATCGATTCGGCGAAGCTGCCATCGGCGCGCCGCAACATCGAACTGCGAGTGGTCCCAAGGCACACAGCCGAAGAAGGCGAAGTCATCGAGTTCAGGGTGACCGACATGGGCCCCGGGATCAAGCCGGAGGTGCTGGCGAGGCTTTATGAAGCATTTTTCTCGACGAAACCGGAAGGATTGGGCATCGGACTCAGCCTGTGCCGCTCGATCATCGAGTCGCATCGTGGTCGAATGAGAGCAGAGAACCTTTACAATGGAGGGTCGGTCTCAGGTTGCTGTTTCGTGTTCACACTACCTGTTGAACCCGGCCGAATCGAAGCGCTCCCCTCACCCAACGCGGCTGTGATCTCATGAGCTTGATTCCCAAAAAAGGCACTGTCTATGTCGTCGACGACGACGAAGCGGTACGCGATTCCCTCCAGTGGCTACTCGAAGGCAAGGACTATCGCGTCAAGTGCTTCGACTCGTCGGAGTCCTTTCTGTCGCGCTTCGACTCACGTGAAGTGGCCTGCCTGATCGCCGACATCCGCATGGATGGCATGAGTGGCCTGGAGTTGCAGGACCGTCTGCTTGAGCGCAAGAGCCCACTGCCCATCGTCTTCATCACCGGCCACGGCGACGTGCCTATGGCAGTCACGACGATGAAGAAGGGAGCGATGGATTTCATCGAGAAGCCGTTCAAGGAAGCCGAACTGGTCAACCTTGTCGAACGCATGCTGGATCAGGCTCGCGCTGCGTTCTCGCACCATCAGGAAGCCGCCAGCCGGGACGCCCTGCTGTCGCGCCTGACCACCCGCGAAAGTCAGGTGCTCGAGCGCATCGTCGCCGGCCGCCTCAACAAGCAGATCGCCGACGATCTGGGGATCAGCATCAAGACAGTCGAGGCTCACCGCGCCAACATCATGGAAAAACTCAACGCCAACACGGTGGCCGATCTGCTGAAGATTGCGCTGGGCGCTCAAGGAAAGTCGTGACCGGTGGGAGTCCTGAACTCCCGGTCCCTTTCCTCCCCAAAGGCCGCCTGCAGCGGCCTTTACTGTTTTTCGGTCTCCTCAGGCGTGCGGTTCTTCTCGTTGTAGATGCAAGGGCATTGGGCCGCGGCAGTGACAAAGGGTAATCTTTGCCCTTGCAGCGGTGCTGGCCAGCACCATCTGCATCAGCTCTGCACAGAGTGGCTCCATGCGTCATCCCTTGTTCGATCACCCCACATTCAGCCGGCGTTCACCCCATGACCAATCCGTTGCTCAGCGCTGACAGCCTGCCCGCCTTCGATCAGATCCGACCGGAGCACGTCGCTCCAGCAGTCGATGTCCTGCTGAGGGCGGCCGACGACGCACTCGAACTGGCCGTCGGCCCGGATGTGCCGGCGCAATACGATGCCGTGTCGGCTGTCCTCGACACCGCAGCGGAACGATTGCGCTTTGTCTGGGGAGCCATTGGTCATCTGAATGCTGTCGCCGACACCCCCGCACTCCGAGCGGCGTTTACCGAGGCATTGCCCAAGGTCACGGAGCAATCCAGTCGCCATGCCGCTGACGAGCGGCTGTATGCGAAGTACAAGTCGATCGCGCAGGCTGCAGATGTCGGGCAAGGCCAGGTGCTGAGTCCGGCCCGCAAGCAGGCTCTGGGCAATGCGATGCGAGATTTCGTGCTTGCCGGCGCCGAATTGGAAGGCGAAGCCAAGCAACGCTTCCAGCGCGTTCAGGAATTGCAGGCCGAGCTGGCGCAGAAGTTTTCCGAGCACGTGCTTGACGCCACCGATGGCTATGCTTACTACGCCTCGGCCGACGAACTCGTGGGTGTCCCGGCCGATGCGCGTGAGGCGTCGGCGGCCGCAGCCGCCGCCGAGGGCAAGACCGGGCACAAGCTGACGCTGCATTTCCCGAGCTACTTTCCGGTGATGCAATACGCCCACAACCGCGCGCTGCGTGAACGGCTCTATGTCGCCAACGCCACCCGCGCGAGCGATCTGGGTCCCCCTGAAAAAGACAACAGCGAAGTGATGCGCGAGTTACTGCGCCTGCGCCAGGAAGAGGCACGTTTGCTGGGCTATCCCAGCTATGCCGATGTTTCGCTGGTTCCAAAGATGGCAACCTCGCCCAACCAGGTGACGGACTTCCTGCGAGACCTTGCACGCCGAGCCAGGCCACACGCGTTGCAGGATCTGGCTGAGTTGCGCGAGTTTGCCCGCACCGAGCTGGGCATCGACGATCTGCAGGCCTGGGACCTGCCGTTCGCCAGCGAGAAGCTCAAGGAAGCTCGGTACGCCTTCAGCGACCACGAAGTGAAGCAGTACTTCACCGAGCCGAAGGTGCTTGAAGGGCTGTTCCGCATCATCGAGACCCTGTTCGAGGTGACGATCCGTCCCGACAGTGCACCAGTGTGGCACCCCAGCGTGCGCTTCTTCCGCATCGAGCGCGCCAGTGCCGGCTCGGCCGACGGGAATACCGAGTTGGTGGGCCAGTTCTACCTCGATCCCTACGCCCGCCCGGGCAAGCGGCCCGGCGCCTGGATGGACGATGTACGTGGCCGCTGGGCGCGGCCGGAAGGCAGGCTGCAAACACCGGTAGCACAGTTGGTATGCAACTTCACGCCGCCCTTGTCAGGGCGCGCCGCGTTGCTCAGTCACGACGATGTGACCACCCTCTTCCATGAGTTCGGCCACGGCCTGCATCACATGCTGACCCAGGTCGACGACATCGGGGTGGCCGGCATCTCCGGCGTCGAATGGGACGCTGTCGAGTTACCCAGTCAGTTCATGGAAAACTTCTGCTGGGAGTGGGACGTGGTGAAGCGTTTGACTTCCCATATCGACACGGGCGCAGCACTGCCTCGCGAACTGTTCGACCGCATGCTGGCAGCCAAGAATTTCCAAAGCGGTTTACAGACCCTGCGCCAGGTGGAGTTCTCCCTGTTCGACATGCGGCTTCATGCCGAGCCCGGCAGCGAAGACCGAATTGCCGAAGTGCTCGACGAAGTCCGCAATGAGGTGTCGGTGTTCAAGCCGCCGGCGCTGAACCGCTTCCAGCACAGCTTCTCGCACATCTTCGCCGGCGGTTACTCGGCGGGGTACTACAGCTACAAATGGGCCGAGGTGCTGTCGGCCGATGCCTGGTCGGCGTTCGAGGAGTGTGCACAGGATGGCGGCGTGCTGAACGTGGCCACCGGCCGCCGCTATCGGCAGGCTGTGCTCGAAGCTGGCGGCAGCCGGCCCGCCATGGAAAGCTTCAAGGCCTTTCGCGGGCGCGAGCCGAGCATTGACGCCCTGCTTCGCCATCAGGGCATGACGTGAACGCCTACGCCATGCCGCACCGCAAGACGTTTAGAGGGGAGACAGTGATGAGTTCGACGCCAAGCACCCAATGCCCGGTTTCGTTGCGCCAAGCTTCGGGGTGGGCTATCACGCTCGCCTGCACAGCATGCCTCGCCAGCATCGCCACGCCGAGCTTTGCCCAACAGTACAAGGTCGTCGGCAGCGATGGCCGGATCACCTACACCGACCGACCGCCGCTGGCCAGCGGCGACAAGCTGTCCACCTTGAAGACCACTGGCGCCACAGCAGGGGTTCAAGCGACATTGCCTATTGACCTCCGAGAGGCCGTGCAGCGCTACCCGGTCACGCTGTATGGCTCTGCCAACTGCGGCCCGTGCGAATCGGGACGGCAGTTCCTGCAGCAGCGTGGCATTCCCTACACGGAGAAGAGTGTGGTCACCGGTGAGGACGGTGCCGTGCTGCTGCGCCTGACTGGCGGCAGTGACCTGCCGGCGGTCACCATTGGCTCGCAAGTGGTTCGCGGCTGGTCTTCTGAAGGCTGGGCGTCCTACCTCGATGCGGCCGGATATCCCCGAGAGTCGAAGTTGCCCGCCGGTTACCAGTTCGCGGCAGCGACCCCGCTGACCGAACAGCGCGCCGCGTCGGACAAGGACACGTCAGCCCGGCTGCCCTCCTTGCTCACCGACGCGAAGGAAGTGCGCCGCGACCCACCGCCCAGCACAGGCGACTTCAAGTTCTGAGCGCCGCGAGGTGGGCGTCATCCGACCGACGCCCGACCTGCCACGCCGCCATGCTTCCCGTGGCCATGGCAACACCCATCAGCCAGAACAACGGCGCGGCACCGAGCGCTGAGCCAACCACGCCGAACAGCAGCGGCATCAGCGTGCTGGCACCGTTGATCGTCATCGAGCGCAGCGCCAGCGCCTCGCCGTGGCGCGGCTGGGGTGTCAGACGGTGCAAGGCGGTCATGATCATCGGCTGCACGCACCCCAAAGCGATGCCCAAGGAGGCGCCGCAGATCGCCATCGCGAGCGCTGACTGGGCGAACGGGTAGATCGCAAATACCGCCGCCGTGGTCAGCATGGCGCCAGTCAGGACCTGCGCCTCGCGCAGATGGTGCGCGATCCAGGGAATGACGAGCCTGACCGACGCCACCGCGGCAGCGAACGTGCCCAGGATCAGCCCGATCGCCGACGCGCTGAGGCCACGCTCGTGGCCGAGCACGGGCACCAGGAAGGCGTGCAGATCCCAGCTCGACGACAACAGCCAGTTCACCAGCAGCAGGCGGCGCAACCCGGGCAGGCGCAGAAGCGTCCAGGCGCTGGTCACTGGCGCACCCGGTGCGGGCGCTGCCGGCACTTCGGCGGGCACCCGCCGCATCCATGCCAGACTGATCAGCGGCAGCACGGCCAGCACGAGAAAAGCGCTGCCGAAGCCCGCCGCGTCGATGACAGTGCCAGCCACGACCGGGCCGATCATGTTCGACACCGCCGGGGCCAGGCCGAGCCAGCTGAACACCCGCGTGATCTCGGCTCCGCCTCCGGAAGCCAGGCGCGCGGCGCTGCGCTGGATTGTGATCAGACCCATGTTGGCGCCAACACCACACAGCATCGCGGCCACGGACAGCATGGCAAAGGAGGCGCCACGAGGCGCGAGGCGAAGCTCATCCAGTACAGGCCATCCAGTGCTCGGCGCTGAGGGCGTCAACCACACCGCCACAGCCGCCAGTAGCGCCCCACCAACCGCCAGCGCGACCGCCAGCCGCATCGGCCTGTGATAACCGTGGCGGTCTGCCATGCGCCCGGAGTGCAGCGCAGTGGCCACCGGCGCGGCAGCAAACAAACCCAGCAGCAAACCGACTGCCCACTCGGGATGACCTTGCCGCAGCATCAGCAAGGGAGCGGCGACGCGCGCACCCGTCATGCAGGCATGCAGGAAGACCTGACCGAGGATCAGCGCCAGCAGCGGCCGCGAAAACGCCATCAATCGCGCGCCGCGGGAACCTCGGCGGACAAGGGGTCGATGTCGGCTTCCGCCTGCAACTCAGCATCTGCGCCGGGCAACAGCGCGTGCATTCGCGGCTCGGACACTGCCTCGACCCTCTTGAGCGCGCGGTTCATCGCGTTGGTACGTGTCTGCGCCTTGTCAATCGTGTCACTGGCCTCCGCGAGCTTTTTCTTGGTTTTGTCGAGCACCTCGCCGAACTTGCTGAACTCGGTCTTCACCGCGCCCAGCACCTCCCACACCTCGGTCGAGCGCTTCTCCAGCGCCAACGTGCGAAAGCCCATCTGCAGGCTGTTCAGCGTGGCCAGCAGCGTGGTCGGCCCCGCCAGCGTGACACGGTGTTCGCGCTGCAGCGCTTCCATCAGGCCCGGGCGGCGCAGCGCTTCGGCGTACAAGCCCTCGGTCGGCACGAAAAGGATCGCGAATTCGGTGGTGTGCGGCGCCGCCACGTACTTCTCGCGGATGGTCTTCGCCTCGGCGCGCAATCGGAGCTCGATCGCCTTGCCGGCCGCTTCGGCCTCGGGCCGGTCGGCGCGCTCCTGCGCATCGAGCAGGCGCTCGTAGTCCTCGCGCGGGAATTTCGCATCGATCGGCAGCCACAGTGGCAGGCCATCGTCGCGGCGGCCCGGCAACTTGATCGCAAATTCGACCCGCGCGCCGCTGCCGGGAATGGTCTCGACGTTCGTTGCGTACTGGTCCGGCGTGAACACCTGTTCCAGCAAGCCAGCCAGTTGTACCTCGCCGAAGACACCGCGCGACTTCACGTTATTCAGCACGCGGTTCAGCGAACCCACATCCTTGGCCAGCCCCTGCATCTCGCCCAGCCCGCGGTGTACCTGGTCGAGCCGGTCGGCGACCTGCTTGAAGCTTTCGCCCAGACGCGCTTCGAGCGTTGCATGCAGCTTCTCATCGACGGTGGCACGCATCTGTTCGAGCTTGGCTTCGTTGCCCTGCTGCAGCACGGTCAGCCGTTGCTCGACGCTGGTCTTGACCTCGCCGAGTCGCCGCTCATTGGCCTCGGCCATGTCGCGCAGCTGCGCACCCAAAGTGTCTGAAAAGCGCTTGAGCGCTGCATCGAGCGATTCGCGCGAGGCCTGGGCCTGCGTGGTCTGGGTGCGGGCGACGTCGCCCTGCTGGTTCAACAATGTCTGCTGAAACGTGCCGAGCGCGGTGCCCAGTTCGACCCGCGTGCCCTGGGCGCTGCGGCCGAGTTCATCGCGCAGTTCGCGCTCCAGGCGCTCCGAGCCACTGCGGACCGCATCGATCAGCGTCTCGTGGTCGGCGCGCGCGCTGGCGTTGTCTGGATTGCGAAGCGCCAACCACAGCACGAGCAGCAGCGTGAGGACACTCAGCGCGAGCGTGATCCAGGGCAGGTTTTCCATCGACCGATTGTCTCAGGCGCCTCAGGCGACCTCGCCGTGCAGCGCAGACGCGCGCGGGCGCAACGACTGCCAGGTCTGCCAGTGGCCGAACGCCAGGCGCAAGGTGGTGAGCTGGAGCGCCACGGTGTCCTCGATCACCGTCCCGTAGCCGCCCGCCATCGACACGGCGACCGGAATGCGGCGCTCCAGGGCTGCTGCGAACAGACGACGGTCACGCTCGGCCAAGCCGGCTGCGGTGAGTTTCAGGCGGCCCAGGCGATCGCCCTCGTGGGGATCGGCGCCGGCCAGGTAGAAGATCAATTGCGGAAGGCCGGTGGACTCAGCGTGTCGCCACAGCCGATCCAGTGCGTGATCCAGCGCGGCCAGGTACTCATCGTCGGCACAGCCATCGGGCAGATCGATGTCGATGTCGCTCGACTCCTTGCGAAACGGGAAATTCTTTGCGCCGTGCATCGAGAGCGTGGTGATCGTCGGGTCATCGCGGCAGATGGCCGCTGTGCCATTGCCCTGATGCACATCGAGATCGATCACCGCGACGCGCAGCGGGCCGTCACCCCGACAGGGCACCTCGGCCTGCATCCGCCGGGCCGCGACCACCACGTCGTTGAACACGCAGAAACCGCTGCCGTGATCGGCATAGGCGTGGTGGGTACCGCCGGCCAGGTTGAAGGCCACGCCGCCGCCGTTCAGTGCCGCGCGTGCCGCAGCGATCGAAGCGCCCACCGATCGGCGCGAGCGCGCCACCATCGCCGCCGTCCACGGGAAGCCGATCTCGCGCTGCTGGGCGGCTGACAAGCGCCCTTCCGCCACGTCGCCGACGTATTGCGGCGTGTGTGCCAGCGCCAGTTCGCCATCCGATGCCGCAGGCGCCTCCATCAGCGTGACACCGGGCAACTCAGCGGCCACACGGTCCCTCAGCAGCCGGTACTTCACCATCGGGAAACGGTGTCCCTCGGGCAGCGGCAACACGAAATGGTCGGAGTAGAAGGCCTGCACGCGTCGGATTGTGCAGATCCCCTTGCGAGCCAGCGAAAGCTGGGTTTTAGGCCCACCACCCTAGTTTTGCTGCATTGCACCAAAAAAGGCTTGCCAAGAGATTTCGGACTCCTATACTTCACCCCATGCTGCACTGCAACAAGGTTTGTGATTCAGCTTGAACGTGTTGTATGGCCCCGGCCTTGAGCCTCAACCCCTTGCTCTATCGCCGTCGTTTTTCCCGACCTCCAGGAGATATTCATGTTGACCGCAGAACAAATCGTCGCCGCGCAAAAGTCCAACCTTGACACGCTGTTCGGCCTGACCACCAAGGCCTTCGAAGGCGTTGAAAAGCTCGTCGAGCTGAACCTGCAAGTGGCCAAGGCCGCGATGGGCGAAGCCGCTGAGTCCACCCAAGCCGCTCTGTCGGCCAAGGACGCTCAGGAACTGCTGGCCCTGCAGACCTCGCTGCTGCAGCCCGCCGCCGAAAAGGCAGCCGCTTACAGCCGCCACCTGTACGACATCGCCACCGCGACCACGTCGGAAATGACCAAGGCTGCGGAAGCGACCGCTGCTGATGCGCAGAAGAAGTTCATGTCGGTGGTCGACACCGCTGTCAAGAACGCACCGGCCGGCAGCGAAAACGCCGTGGCCCTGGTGAAGTCCGCCGTCGCTGCCGCGAACAACGCCTACGAAAGCGTGCACAAGGCGTCGAAGCAAGCCGTTGAAGTGGCCGAAGCCAACTTCCAGGCGATGACCAGCACGGCTGTCAAGGCTGCCTCGGCGACCAAGACGAAGCGCGCCTGAGATCTTTCATCCCACTGAGTGCACCTCCGGCCCAGCGCCAGGGGCGTCCCCACTGAAAAGGCCCGGTCCAACGACCGGGCCTTTTTCTTTGGGTCCGACGGTTTGGCGTAGGACACGGACCACGCGAGTTCATGCCTTTGGGTGACTGACAAATCGCCTGGTTTCGACACCATCGACGCATTGACCCACAGGGTCCGTCGGAGGCTGCGATGCAGGATGATTGGACGACCAAAACCCGGTACATGATCACGTGGCTGAGCGCCGCCAACCAGATGACCTATGCTGCGCTTGCAGAGGCCGATGTCGCGTCGCAGCACAGGCTTTCCCTGGCGACGACCCAGAAGTCCGCCAAAGTGATCGACTTCTGGAGCGGCCAGCGGCTAGAGTCCCCTGAAGGCCAACAGCCGCGACGCTGAGCCGATCCACTGCCCGAGGAACATGCCGTGCAAGTCTTGTTGAACACCGATCCCCATGTCGACGGGCGCCATCAGATGGCCGAGCACCTCAACGCCGTCGTGAAGGACGCCCTGAGCCGCTTCGCAGACCACGTGACGCGGGTCGAGGCTCACCTGGCCGATGCGAACAGCCATCTCAAGAACACGCCCGACGACATTCACTGCACGCTGGAAGCCCGGCTGGTCGGGATGGACCCGGTGGTGGTGAAGGACCAGGCCAATACGGCACACCAGGCGATCAATGGCGCGGTGGCCAAGCTCAAGCGGGCCATCACCACAGTGGTGGACAAGCATGAAGCACATCGCCATAGCCGGCCAGGCAAGGGCAGCAACACCACTGAGTCAGACGACGCACTGGGTTGAACCCAATCAGCGGGAGAAGCGTCTGGGTCGCGACGGACGCAGCCTCGTCATCAGAACGCCACCGCGTCCCGGCCCTTCAAGCCCAGCATCTGCCGCGCCTCGGCCGACGTGGCCACCTGCAGCGACAGGGCCTCGATGATGGTGCGCATGCGCTGAACCTGGGCCGCGTTGGTCGTCGCGAACTGGCCCGGGCCGTCCCACAGCGAATCTTCGAGCCCCACACGAACATGCCCGCCGATCGAGGCCGACACAGTGGCCAGCGGAATCTGGTTGCGGCCGGCGCCCAACACTGACCACACGTAGTCCTTGCCGAACAGCCGATCGGCCGTGCGCCGCATGTGCATCAGGTCTTCGACATGCCCGCCGATGCCACCGCGCAAGCCGAACACCGATTGAATCAACAGCGGCGGCGTCAGCAGCGCACGGTCAAGGAAATGCGCTGCGGTGTACAGGTGCCCGATGTCGTAGCACTCGATCTCGAACCGGGTTTGGTTCTCACTGCACGACTGCAGGATGTAGGCGATGTCCTTGAAGGTGTTCTTGAACACCCGGTCGTCGCTGCCGGCCAGATAAGGCCGCTCCCAGTCGTGCTTGAACTCCTTGAATCGGCCGAGCATCTCGTAGAGCCCGAAATTCATCGAGCCCATGTTCAGTGAAGCGACCTCCGGTTGCAGCTGCAGTGCGGGCTGCAGCCGTTCTTCCACGCTCATCGTCGGCGCGCCGCCGGTGGTGATGTTGATCACCACGTCCGAGGCTGCCTTGATGCGCGGCACGAATTGACGAAACAGCGCCGGGTCTTGCGACGGCCGACCGTCTGCCGGGTCGCGCGCGTGCAGGTGCACGATGGCCGCGCCCGCCTCGGCCGCGCCGATTGCCGACGCCGCAATCTCCTCCGGCGTCACCGGTAGATAAGGCGACATCGACGGGGTGTGGATCGACCCGGTGATCGCGCAGGTGATGATGACCTTGTTCATGCCATCAACGCACGCGCTCGAGGATGCTCACGTAGTTGGCGACGCCCGCGCCGCCCATGTTGAAGATGCCGCCGAGCTTGGCGTTCTTTACCGTGATCGCCTCAGGCATCTGGTCGGCAAGCTGCATCGCGGCCATCACATGCATCGACACGCCGGTGGCACCGACCGGGTGGCCCTTGGACTTCAGTCCGCCCGAGGCATTGATGGGCAGCTTGCCGCCGACCTGCGTCCAGCCTTCGCGGATCGCGGTGGCGCCCTGCCCCGCAGGCGTCAGGCCCATCGCTTCGTATTCGAGCAGCTCGGCGATGGTGAAGCAGTCGTGCGTCTCGACGAACGACAGATCGCTCAGCTGCAGCTGCGCCGCATCGAGCGCCTTGCGCCAGGCCAGTGCGCAGCCTTCGAGCTTCATCACATCGCGCCGCGACATCGGCAGAAAGTCCTGCACATGCGCCACGCTGCGGATCGCGATCTCGCGCTGCATGCCGCGCGCCGTTGCGGCATCGGTGAGGATCACGGCCGCCGCGCCGTCAGACACCGGCGAGCAGTCGGTGCGCTTGAGCGGCCCGGCCACGAACGGGTTCTTCTCGCTGACCTGCCGGCAAAAGTCGTAGCCCAGGTCCTTGCGCAGGTGCGCCAGCGGGTTGGAGGCACCGTTGCGGTGGTTCTTGGCGGCGATCATCGCCAGCGCATCGGACTGGTCGCCGTACTTCTCGAAGTAGGCGGTGGCGATCTGGCCGAACAGGCCCGCAAAGCCGCCCTGGATGTCGCTTTCTTCGCGCAGATAAGAAGCGCGCAGCAGGTTGGTGCCAACCTCTGGGCCAGGCGTCTGCGTCATCTGCTCGACGCCCACCGCCAGCACGATCTTCGCGCGACCAGCCTGGATGGATTGGATGCCCTGGTGGATGGCTGCCGATCCAGTCGCGCAGGCGTTCTCGACCCGCGTGGCCGGCGTGAAGCGCAAGGCGTCGTCGGCCTGCAGCACCAGCGAGGCGGTGAAGTCCTGCTTGGAGAAGCCGGCGTTGAAATGGCCGAGGTAGATCGCGTCGACATCAGCCGCCGAGATGCCCGCGGATTCCAGCGCGCCGTGAACCGCCTTGACGATCAGGCTCTCGACGCTTTCGTTGTCGAACTTGCCGAAAGGGGTTTGAGCCCAGCCGACGACCGATACGTTCACACTCATCATTGCACTCCCGTGTTCCTGTCCATCAACTGGATGCGGCGCTCGCCAACAGCTTGCGCAGCTCGTTCTTCAGCACCTTGCCGTAGTTGCTGGTCGGCAGCTCATCGACGAAGCGATACTCCTTCGGCCGCTTGAAGCGGGCGATGTGGTCGAGGCAGTGGGCATCCAGCTCTTCCTGCGTCACCACCCACCCCGGCGTGCACACCACAAAGGCCACCAGCACCTCGCCCCACTCGGGGTCGGGCCGGCCGACGATGCTGACCTTGGTGACGGCCGGATGGGTTTGCAACACCTCCTCGACTTCGCGCGGGTAGATGTTGCTGCCGCCACTGATCACCACATCCTTCGAGCGGTCGCGCAGCGTGAGGCAACCATGCGCGTCGAACGCACCCATGTCACCGGTGTGCAGCCAGCCGTTCTTGAGTGCCTGGCCGGTCGCGTCGGGGTTGCGCCAGTATCCCGACATCACCACGTCGCCGCGACAGACGATCTCGCCCACCTCGCCCGGCGGCACCTGCACACCGAGCGCGTCGATCACCCTCACCTCGACCCCGCTGCGCGCCCAGCCCACCGAGCCGAGGATGGCGTCGTCATCCGTCGCATGGCTGGCACGGTCGAGTCCGGTGATCGTCATCGGCGACTCGCCCTGGCCGTAGATCTGCGCGAACACCGGGCCCAGCACCGCGGTGGACTTGCGCAGCTCTTCCACGTACATCGGTCCGCCGCCGTAGACGATGCAGCGCAGGTTGGCAGGCGGCGCGCGGTGCTTGGCCTCGGCCTCCAGCCGCAGGCGCTGCACCATCGTCGGCGCGAGGAAGGCGCCGCAGCCGGGATGCACCTCGCACAGGTCAAGAAATTCCGCCGGATCGAACGCGCCCGAGGCTGGTACCACCTGCCGCGCGCCGCGCGCCACCGAGCTCAGCAGGTACATGCCCGAGCCATGCGACATCGGCGCCACATGGATCTGGCTGCAGTGCGCGTCGAGTGCCTCGATGTCGGCGAGGTGCGCCACCGTCATCGCCAGCAGGTTGCGGTGCGACAGCATGGCTCCCTTGGAGCGGCCCGTGGTGCCGCTGGTGTAGAACAGCCAGGCCAGGGCCTGCGGATCGATGGTGGGCGGCGCCAGGGCTTCGGCCTGGAGCATGGCGAGGTAATCGGGCTCACCAATCACCACCAGGCGCTCGGCGTGCGCCGCTGCGGTGTGTCGCAGATCAGGCAGCAGCTTCGGCGAGGCGAACACCAGCGACACGTCGGCGTCTTGCAGGATCTGCAGCACTTCCTTGTCGTGCAGCTTGAAATTGATAGGCACGATGGTCGCCTCGGCCGCCCAGGCGGCGAACAGCAGCTCGGGGAACTCCACCCGGTTTTCACTCACCAGCGCGATGCGGTCACCCGCCGTGCAGCGCTGGCGGATGCCCGCCGCCAGACTCAGCGCACGTGCGCGCAACTCGCGCCAGGTCAGCACCTGCTCAAGGCCCCGAAACACCGCCCCCTGGTCGGGATAGCGCAGCGCAGTCTGGTCGAGCAGGGAGAACAGATTCATGTCAGGGCAGCCCTCGCAATGCACTCGGCAGACCCACGGCCCGCCCAAGATGGGACGCTAGTGTCCCACCGCGCGACGGGCTCTGACCTAGATCAAACGAGAGGCACAAGGCCCGGCGGGAAGGCGCCTTGCTATGCTCTGGCGGCCATGCAAAAGCATCCCACATCCCCCCATCGCATCTCGTCGCCGTGGCGACGGCGCCTGATCGTCACCGGGATCATTGTCGGATCCGGCAGTCTTATCTGGAGCCAGCTGCCCAAGGGCAGTTATCCCACTGACTTGTCGCGCATAGGTCAGGGGCAGGCGGCACTCGTGCTGGCCATGGACAGCAACTATCTCGCTGGTGCGTCGGTGATGAACCTGCTCAACGACCTGCGGCCCAGCTATGCCGATTCGGTGCATTTTCTGGTCGTGTCGCTGGCGTTACCGGACGGACAGGCTTTTGCCACGCAGCACCAGGCCAGCGACGGGACGGTGGTGCTGTTTGACGCCAACGGCCAGCGCGTGGCGCTGCTGCACACGCCGCAGACCCAGGATGAATTGCGGCGGGCTTTGCGGGAAGCCTTCGGACTTTGATTGAGCAGCCGTCGGTCATCAGGCGTCGCGGGTTTTATCTCCCACGCCGGCTGCGGGTGAGAATCACCCTCCATGAAGATCTTGATCCTGGGCGCCGGCCGGGTCGGTGAAAGTGTGGCCGAAAGCCTGGTGTCCGAGAAGAACGACATCACTGTCATCGACACCAACCCGGCGCGCTTGCGGGAGCTGCAAGACCGCATGGACTTGCGCGGCGTGGCCGGCAACGGCATCCAGCCCAGCGTGCTGCGCGAAGCCGGCATCGAAGACGCCGACATGTTCATTTCCTGCGCGCCGGCAGACGAAACCAACCTGGTGGCCTGCAAGGTGGCGCATGACGTGTTCAACGTACCCACCACCATTGCACGGCTGCGCAGCCCGGAATTTGTCAACGGCAGCGCACTGATGGACAAGAGCGGCTTTGCCGTGGACCAGGTGATCTGCCCGGAAGAAAGTGTCACGCGCACCATCCGCAAGCTCATCGAATACCCCGAAGCGCTGCAGGTGCTGGAGTTTGCCCATGGTCTGGTCAGCCTGATCGCCGTGCGGGCCGTGGCCGGCGGGCCGCTGGTCCAGCACAGCCTGACCGAGATCCCGCAGCTGGTGCCGGGTGCGGACATGCGCATCGTGGCCATCTACCGGCGCGACATGGCCCTGGCCACGCTGGACGGCAACACCCGCATCGAACCCGACGACGAAGTATTTGTACTGGCCGCCACCGAACACATCCGCACCGTGCTGGGTGCACTGCGCAAGGCCGACCGTCCGGTCAAGAGGCTGATGATCGCCGGCGGTGGCAAGGTGGGTCTGCGCCTGGCGCGCGAAATCCACGGCGACTGCCAGGTCAAGATCATCGAGCCGGTGCGCCAGCGCTGCGAATACCTGGCCACCCAACTGCCGCCCGAAGTGTTGGTGCTGAACGGCGACAGCACCGACGAAGACCTGCTGGTCGACGAAAACGTGCAGGACATGGACCTGTTCCTGTCCCTGACCGGCGATGACGAAGACAACATCATGGGCTGCCTGCTGGCCAAGCGGCTGGGCGCACGCCGCGTGCTGGCCGTCATCAACCGCAAGGCCTATGCAGACCTGGTGCAGGGCACCACCATCGACATCGCCATTTCACCGGCGCAGGCTGTCATCGGCGAGTTGCTGGCTTTTGTGCGGCGCGGCGACATCGAAGCCGTGCACAGCCTGCGCCGCGGCGCCGCCGAGGCGCTGGAAGCCATCGTGCGTGGCGACCGCAAGACCTGCAAGATGGCCGGCCGGCGCATCGAAGAAGTGGGCCTGCCCAAGGGCGCACAGGTAGGCGCCATCGTGCGTGGCCTGCACCGGCCGGACGGCAGTGATGCCGGCGAAGACGCCAAGCCCCAGGTCATCATCGCCCACCACGACACTTTGGTGCTGCCCAACGACCACGTCATCGTCTTCGTGCCGCGCAAGCGCATGGTGCGCGAGGTCGAAAAGCTCTTCCAGGTCAGCGCCACCTTCATGTTCTGATGGGCACCTTGGCCGTTGTTGCGCTGGTGGGCCGCATGGTTGCCCTGTTTGCGCTGTTGATGCTTGTGCCTTTGGCTTTCGCGGTTTTCGGGCGTGACCCTGCCGAAGACGCCTTTGTCATCGCCACCGCCACCACGGGGGGCAGCGGCATCTTGATGAGCCTGCTGACCCGGCGCTTTCGGCGCGAACTGCAACCGCGCGACGGTTTTGTGCTGGTGGGTCTGACCTGGCTCACGCTGCCCCTGTTTGGCGCCTTGCCGCTGTGGCTGGCGGTGCCTGGCTTGAGTGCCACCAATGCTTATTTCGAAGCCATGTCGGCCTTCACGGCCACGGGCGCCACCGCCATCAGCGGGCTGGACGAGCTGCCGTTGTCGATCAACGTCTGGCGCTGTTTCATGATGTGGGTAGGCGGCTTGGGGATCATCGTGCTGGCGGTGGCCATCTTGCCGCTGCTGGGCGTGGGCGGCACGCAGCTCTTCAGGGCCGAAGCCGCCGGGCCGATGAAGGACCAGAAACTCACGCCGCGCATTGCCGACACCGCACGGGCCATCTGGAGCATTTACGGCCTGCTGTCGCTGGCTTGTTTTCTTGCCTATCGCATCGCCGGCATGAGCTGGATCGACGCCTTCCTGCACATGTGCACCACCGTCAGCCTGGGTGGTTTTTCAAGCTACGACGCGAGCTTCGGCCACTGGAATTCACAGTCCATCGAAGCCGTGGCGATGCTGTTCATGATGCTTTCCGGCATCAACCTGCTGGTGTACTTTGCGGCCGCGCGCGGCCGTTCACTGGGCCCCTTGTGGCGCAACACCGAGGTGCGTGCCTTCTATGCCGTGGTGCTGGGCACGATTGCGCTCATTGCGGTGTATCTCACCGTGCAAGGCACCTACCCCAACTTCCTGGAGTCTCTGCGCCACACCGCGTTTCACGTGATCTCCGTCGCCACCACCACCGGCTTTGCCAACCACGACTATGCGCAGTGGCCGCTGTTTGCGCCTTTCCTGATGATCCTGCTGGGCTGTTTCGCCACCTGCGCCGGCAGCACCGGGGGCGGCATGAAGATGGTGCGCCTGCTTCTGCTGCTCAAGCAATCGCGGCGCGAACTGGTGCGCATCGTTCATCCAAGTGTCGTCAACCCGGTGGTTCTGGGCGGTGTGGCGGTCAGCGACCGCATCATGCAAAGTGTGATTGCCTTCATGATGATCTACGGCGCCACCCTGGTGGGCCTGACGATGTTGATGCTGCTCAGCGGCCTGGACGTGGTGAGCGCCTTCACCGCCATCCTGGCTTGCGTGAACAACATCGGCCCCGGTCTGGGCGAAGTGGGCCCGTCCGTGAACTACGGCGTGCTGACCGACTTCCAGACCTGGATCTGTACCTTTGCCATGCTGCTGGGGCGGCTGGAACTGCTCAGCGTGCTGGTGCTGCTCACACCGCAGTTCTGGCGGCGGTAGGGGTCGAGCCCTCGCGATGTGAACAGCCCCTGTTTGCAGAACCCAAAGCACTTCACATCGACGCTTGGGGTATGGGCTGGCCTGTTGCTCCCGCCCAAGCGTCGTCGGCAAACGCAGTGCCAGCCTCGTCATAGACGTGGAACACAGCATCGGCGCCCAGGTTCTTCAGCACCGCAATCTCTTCGGGGTACTTGACGATGGCGGCGATGCGCCCGGTGAAGGCACGGTTCTTCAGTTGCGACAAGGCGTACACGTTGCCGGCATGGCCAGGCATGGCCAGCAGCACCAGCTTGACGGACGGCGTGAGGATCAGCTTGTCCCAGAAGTCGGAGTCCACCGCATCGCCCTCGATCACGTTGCGCTGGGCGGCCAGGTGTTTGGCCAACTGGTCCGGGTTGTTGTCCACGCCCAGCACGTTCAGGCCATGGCCTTGGCTGAGCCGCATGTAGGCACCGCTGCCGATCTGTCCCATGCCCAGCACCACGGCATCCACGGCCTCGATGGCCATCGGCCGGTCAGCCGCCAGCAGCGCCTTGGCTTCCAGCCCCGCCAGCGGCCCCTTCAGCCAGGCATACAGGCGCTCGCTGGCGGCATTCAAGGGCGCGGCCAGCACAAAGCTGCCCGCCACGGCCAGCGAAATCACCACCAGCCATTCATCGGACAACCAGCCCGCCGTGACAGCGATGGCGGCGACGATGAGGCCGAATTCGGAGTAATTGGCCAGGGTCAGCGTGGACAACACCCCGGAGCGGGTGCGCAGGCCAAAACGCATCAACACCAGGAAATAAAGCCCCGTCTTCAAGGGCAACAAGAGCAGCAGCAAGAGTGCCATCACCACCATCGATAGGTCCGGCAGCGCGCCCAAGCCCACGCTGAGGAAGAAGCCGACCAGAAACAGCTCCTTCAGGTGGAACAGGGATTTGGCCAGGCCCGACGTGGCGGGGTGCGACGCCAGCATCATGCCCACGATCAAGGCACCCAGGTCACCCTTGACACCCACCGCCTCAAAGAGGCTGTAACCCACCACCAGGGCCAAGAAGGCACCGTAAAGCACCTGCAGGTCACCATGGCCCACACGGTCCAACATCGCGCGCATCAGCTTGGCCGCCGGCCACAACAACACCAGCCCCAAGGCCCAGATGCTGGGCAACTTGCCCGAGCTGGCGCTGAGGAAGATCACCGCAAACACGTCCTGCATCACCAGGATGCCCACCGCGATGCGGCCATACAACGAGCCGAGTTCGCTGCGCTCCTCCAGTACCTTGACGGCAAAGACGGTGCTGGAAAAGCTGAGCGCAAAACCCAGCAGCACCATCGCCGTCCAGCCCAGTTCGCTGGCCATGGCCAGCCCAAGCGCCTTCAGCAAGAACAACACCGCCGCCAGGCAAAGCGTCGAGCCCACGATGTGCAGCGTGGCCGAGCCCCAGACCTCACCGCGCATCAGCGTGCGGATGTCGAGCTTCAGGCCAATGGTGAAGAGCAGCAGCGTGACCCCCAGGTTGGCAATGGTGTCGAGCGCCACGCTGCGCTCAAAACCCATTGCGTTGAGGATGAACCCGGCCGCCAAGAACCCGATCAATGGAGGCAGGCGAACCATCTGCGCAGCAAAGCCGGCGGCAAAGGCAAGCGCAATCATCAATGGTTCCATCAGGCCGCTGTCCTGCGAGGGGGGGGCTCAGCCATGCACGGTGAGGCTTGGCTGGAATACTAGCCGGGCCGCGGACCTGGCTGAACCGGAGACTCCGGGCGCCTGGGCGGTGGCATTGCGTCGCGGGCTGGCTGGATACAGGCTTACCCTCCACGTCGCGGAATGTAGAGGTGTCAGGTCGTATCGGCTTGACTGCAAACGACATCGACACCTGAAGCCGCGTGGCGCAGGTCGCGTGGGGAATTTGCCAGCGCCTGATTCAGCGCTTGTCTTCGCGGTGCAGTTCCGTGCCCGCGCATTCCCGCTCGCTGGCGTCGAACTCTTCGGCAGAGGTCTCGCGAACCTCGACGGTGCCTTCGTCATTGACCCCTGGGGGCGCGTGATGCAGGCGGTCCTCGCGCACCTCGGCAGCAACCTGCAGCCGTCGCAGGTGCTCGATGAAGTTGCGCAAGCGAGAGGTGGCGTCGCGGCGGCTGACCATCTGCGCCTGCACGACGGCCCTGGCCAGCGTGCTGCTCGGAAGATTTGCAACGCCCGCCCAACCCTTGCGAAGCAGTGCGTCGTGCACGGTGGACAGGTGCCGCAGCGTACGGCGCGCGGTTGGTGATTCCGCTTCCACCAAATGCACCCCAAGCTCGAAGAGCAGCTGCGTCATCGCTTCGGCACGGATCACTCCCGGGGGGCGACGGCGTTCCTTGAGCACGACGTGCAGGCTCAAGCCGCGCTTCTCCAGCACCAGCGGCCGGCCCAGGATCTCGCGCACCCAAAGCAGCGAACCTGGCCTGCCATTTCGCGCACGGCGTTCGCGGCGGGGCTGGCTGACCAAGGGGTCGTCATCATTCGGGTTGTACGGCATCTTCGGGCTCATCGATACAGCGGTTGCAAGTGCCTTTCGGCACCTGATGGCCGAACTTGAGCCCGGCACAAGCTGCAACTGGCTGCGCCTTTCGGCATGGCTGCAATGGCAAAATCTTCCGCCAGCGGCGCGAACCCATGGGTGTGGCTGGGCAGAGTGCATTCGCTCATCGTGCTTTGACCAGGACGATGCAACGGACCGCTGAACCAACCCCCAAGGGAAATTCAATGAAGGAACGACTTCAAAGGCCGGTACCTGTATTCGCGGCCGCACTGGCAGGCTGCATGGCACTGGCCGCGCCGGTTGCAGCCCAGCCCATCGCCGACAGCATTTGGTCAGGTGGCCCCATCCTCACGATGAACGACAAGGCCATGCGTGCCGAGGCGGTGGCGGTGGCGGGCGGCAAGATCCTGGCCGTAGGCAAGCGCAGCGAGGTGATGAAGCTGAAGGGCCCCGCAACCCAGCTTGTCGACCTGAAGGGCCAGACCCTCGTCCCCGGCTTTGTCGATGCGCATGGGCACGTCGTGACCGGTGGCCTGCAGGCCCTGTCGGCCAATCTCCTGGCACCGCCCGACGGCGAAGTCCGGGACATCGCTTCGCTGCAGCAGACGCTGCGCGACTGGATGAAGAAGAACCCCGCGGTCGTCGACCAGGTCAAGCTCATCGTCGGCTTCGGTTACGACAACTCGCAGCTCAAGGAACTGCGGCACCCGACCAAGGAAGAGCTCGACGCCGTGTCCATGGACGTTCCGGTCCTCGTCGTGCACCAGTCCGGGCATCTCGCGACCGTCAACTCCGCCATGCTGAAGGCCATGGGCTACGACGCCAACACCAAGGACCCGGCTGGCGGCGTCATCCAGCGCAAGCCCGGCACCACCGAGCCCAATGGCACGCTGGAAGAGACCGCGTTCTTTGCCGGCGCACCGGTGGTCATCGGCCGCATCGGCCCGGATGGGCTGAAGGCCTTCGCACGAGAGGGCGCGAAACTGTGGGCGCGCTTCGGTTACACCACGGCCGAGGAAGGCCGTTCCACGCCTGAGGTCGCACAGATGCTCAAGCAGGTGGCTGCGGAGGGCGGCTTCCTGAACGACGTGAACACCTATCCCGACGTGCTCGTCGACCGCGCCTTCATCAAGGCCAACCAGAGCGCCACGTACACCAACCGCTTCCGGGTTGCAGGCGCCAAGCTCACCATCGATGGCAGCCCGCAGGGCTTCACGGCCTGGCGCGACAGGCCGTACTTCAAGCTGGTGGGCAACTACCCGCCGGGTTATTCCGGCTACGCGGCCGCCTCCGCCGAGGAGGTCATGAGCGCAGTGCAGTGGTCGGCCGAGAACGGCATCCAGGTGATCACGCACGCCAATGGCGAGCGCGCGTCCGACCTGCTGATCGCTGCCCACCGCTCGGCTCAGGCGCGCTTCCCGCATGGCAAGGAGATGCGCAACGTTCTCATCCACGGCCAGTTCCTGCGCGAAGACCAGCTCGACAGCTACAAGGCGCTCGGCGTGATTCCGTCGCTGTTCGCGATGCACACCTTCTACTGGGGCGACTGGCACCTCGACCATACCGTCGGGCCGGTCGCGGGCATGAACATCTCGCCCACCGGCTGGGCCAGGAAGCGCGGCATGATCTTCTCCAGCCATCACGACGCGCCGGTCGCATTCCCGGATTCCATGCGCGTGCTGGATGCCACCGTCACACGGCGTGCACGCGGCACTGGCCGCATCGTCGGGCCCGATCAACGTGTCGACGTCATCACGGCCCTGAAGGCCATGACGATCTGGCCGGCCTACCACCACTTCGAAGAAAAGACCAAAGGCAGCCTGGAGCGCGGCAAGCTCGCCGACTTCGCGATCCTCTCCAAGGACCCGACGGCGGTCGTGCCCACCACGATTGCCGACATCAAGGTCACCGAAACGGTCAAGGAAGGCAAGACGATCTTCAAACTCGAGCCCGGCGCACGCACGGCCAGCGCGGCGCCCGATATCAGCCCGCTGCTGGTGGGATTCGGTGGGCATCGTGGCGGTGGCGCTGTCGACAGCTGCGCGCACGATGCGATGTTCCGCATGACGGCAGTCATGGCGGGCGGTGAGGCGAGTCGCTGACAACACGTCACGGTGCTGGCGCGGTGCACAGCGCCGGCCTTCACGGCCCACACTGTGTTCTCGTAGCAGCTGTTCTAGGGCAAGGCGACCGAGCTCAAGCGCGGCGCAGCGCCGCGCCCCTCAGGGCCGGCCGACCGCGGCGACGCCGAGGTCAGGCTGGTCGGTGAAGAAGCCGTCGATGCCCACCGCCAGAAACGCGCGCAACTGGCCGGTCAGATCGCCTGGCGCCGCGGGCTGATCGCCACGGCGAAACTCCTCGGGCAGAAAGAAGCCTTCGGCCCGGAAGGTCCACGGATGCACCACCAGCCCCCGCGCATGCGCCTCGCGCACCAGGGCACTCGCGGCGCCAAGCCGGCCGTCCACGCGCGGGATCACCAGATCGGTATTGGGACCGATGCCATCGGCATGGCGCCGGATGAAGTCCAGGCCGTCCGGCTGGGTCAGATCGACATAGCCGCGCGGATCGCCTGCCAGCACAAAGTCGTAGGGCTGACCGCTGGCCGCCAGCAACTGCACCAGGCGGATGTCGGTCCTGGTGCGGAGGTACTGCAGGTTCGCCACCTCGAAGGACTGGATGTAGACCGGCGCGGCCGCCGAGTTGCCGTAACTCGCGTGCAGCATGGACACCAGCGCGTCGTCCATCGACACCAGACCTCGCTCACGGGCGTGCGCGGCAAAGTAGCTCGGATGCTTGGTCTCCGGATAGATGCCGATCGTGCGCCCACGCTGCGCGGTCTCGGAACGGGCCAGATCGATGATCTCCTGCAGCGTTGGAATCGAGAACTGATCGTTGAAGGCGTTGTTGGCGGTGCGCAGGTCACGCAGGCGTTCCTGCGCGCGCACATCGGTGCGCAGTTCCGCAGCAGTGAAGTCCTCGACGAACCAGCCGCCGACCCGCTGGCCATCGAGTGTCTTGACCGTCAGGCGGGAGGCGTACTGCGGCAACTGCCACACATTGGTGCTGGTATCGGTGCGGTGGATCACCGGTGCGCCGTTCGCGCGGCGGATGCTGCCGTCGGATTCAAGCTCCACCCGCGCGAGCATCGGCTCGTGGCGAGCCACCAGGACCCCGTCGCGCGTCATCACCAGGTCGGGCTCGATGAAGTCCGCGCCCTGCTCGATCGACAGCGCGTAGGCAGCGAGCGTGTGCTCGGGGCGATATGCCGAAGCCCCGCGATGCGCGATCACGATCGGCGCCTGCCCACGCAGCGTCGGCTCACCGGTCATGGAGCGCGGCTCAGAGGTCATGGTGCAGGCCGATGTCACAGCGGCCATGAACAAGAAAGGAACCATAGTGCCCACACCCATTGCAAAGCGCGACAGCACCCGTGGTTTCACTCAGAGGCCGACATGGAACTCGTGAGCTGCCACAGCTTCTGCCCCCGTCGCTGCATTATGGAAGCGCCGGGATTCCCGCCGCTCCGATCTGGTCTGGGGACGACAAGTCCGGCGAGCCCCATCGCGTCGGCGTTGAGCGCGGCCTCGGCGAAGGACAACGATCGATCGAGTAAGGGAAAGACCCAGGCCGACGGGCCTCTGGACATGATCCGAAAGGGCTATTCAGCGCCACGCCGATCGGCCGAAAAGACGTGGGAAAGGATCTGAACATGACCCGACAACTCTTCCCGACGATGCCGCAGCTGGCGGAAGACGAGATCATCGACCCGAAGCGCGCACGCGATCTCATCCTCCAAGCCTACAGCGAATTGGTTCTGCACGTGGCCCAAGGCGCAGCCGAGCGCGGCGAATGCACACCCTCGGAGGCCCGCATGCTGGCCGAACAGGCCATGCGCCGGCTCCTGGGACCAGCCTTCGACGCGCCCACCAAGGCCGATCTGGTGGTGGCCAAGAAGCGGCTGGACTGGAAGGTCGGCTTCGAGCAGGCCGCCCTCGCTGTGCGCGAGCAGCTGGACGAGTCCTGCCTGTACGTGGCTTCCCGCACGCGCTGACCGCGCAGAGTTCGCCGCATGCCAACCATCAACTCGATCCAGTCAGATCCTTGATGGTTTTCGACGAGGCGCTTTTGATCACACGCTGAATGGCACGCTCCATGGTGGCGTTGCAAGCGTGGAGTTCGCTGCATGCGATCACATCACCCTCAGCATCTTCGATGAGGAAGTACGGGTCGCCAGGCCCGGATGTACCCCGCTGGTAGTTCGCGGCGTTTGTCCCGTGGGTTTGCAACGCTTCGATCTCGTCCAATGCCAAGGCCTTGGTGCGGAACGGATCGCTGACCAGCGCGATCTCGAAATGGCTGGCGTAGAGAGTGAAAACGAACTGTTCGTCCTCGGTCTTCGAGAGCACGTAGTACCCGGTCATGGCGAGCTCCTCCCTGCGCTTGGTTTGCCACTTCATGCGGGCAAGCATCGACTGCGCGCGTGAACTCAAGATGACCAGGGGGGAGGCTATTTCGACGCTGAAAAATGTCCGAGCGCGCCCCTGCCCGTGGTGGGCTCGCAGAGACGGGTTTTTCGTCACCAGCACACCGGCTCCGTCATCGTCGCCCTGAGCCTCGGGCAGTCGGGCGGCGGCAGCAAATGTCCTGCGATGTGGTCCGCCTTTGACAATTTGGTGGCAGGTTCTCGCCCAATCAGATCAAAGCGGGTTGTCTGAGCCAAAGCGCAAGGTCACGCAGGCAGGTTGTTTCTTTACGTCGCGGTTGGCCGGAGGGGGAAGGCGACTTTGTGACGTCGAATGTCAACACGGGCTAGAGGCTGTTTGTCCAATCCTTCCCTGGCGCTGCGGAGGGCATTGCCAGGACTAGGCCAAACGGGCTAGAAACTCGCCTGCACCTGTGGCCTCGCATGTCACATGAACGTGTCGCAATCATGAGCGTTGGCATCTGATTGCTGGAAGGAACATCATGCTGCTGAATCGCTCCATGCTCGGGCCAAGCGTTGTCGCTGTGGCCTTGAGTGGGGCTTAGGCACTTCGGATGACAGGGTGCCGGGGCTCCCTGTTCTCTGGCTCAGCTCATTGCCGTTGTAGTACCCACTATCTGGAAAGAGGGAATCATGAGGCACGCAAAAACCAAACATGTTGCTCGTCACTCCGTACTCCTGGCATGTCTGATCCTGGCCAGTGCGGGTGCCCAGGCTGCGCAGTTGCCCAAGATCACTGTCACAGGGGTCGTTGACTCTGGTATCACCCTTCTTGACGGCTACACCGGTCCGATTGCCTACGACCCCAGTGCATGGTTTGACAAAGCGTTCACGCTGGAACTGACACCTGGTACGGCCAACGTGGTTGGGCAAAGCATTGAGATAGACGGCATACCCGGCGAGTTTGAGAACGTCTGGTCGCCCGCAAACGTCACTTACCGCTTGACGATTGATGGCGTGGACGTGTTTTCAGGTGTGGACAACCAGTTTTCCCGAGTCGAAACGCTTAATGATGTAACCGTGCCCCCCGGTCTGACTGACGTGCCGCCAGGAATCTTCAATAACCACACCTACGATGGCTATTACGTAAGCGCGAGCGGCATTGACCTCGGTTGCTTTGCTAATTGTGGCGGCGGAACTACTGCTATCTTCGAGTATGGCGTGCTCGACTTTGACCACTTTTGGGATCTCGCGGATGGGTACGATGCGATTGACGGCGCAAATTTTCCTAGTTTGATAAACATCGATTTCACCCAAGGTTTCGGCTTTGCGGGCTTTGTTGTCGGGCACTCTTCGCAGGCAAACGGGGGTGAATATCGAGCGTTGGTTTCCTTTGGTATCGATAGTGTGACCGTCTCTGCTGTGCCCGAACCGGAAACCTATGCCATGGTCCTGGCGGGCCTGGGGCTGGTGGGCTCTGTGGTCTGGCGCAGGAAGCAAGGCGTCGCTGGCGCTTGACGGCGTGTGCCGATGGAGCGCCGGCCTTTGTCGAGGCACAAGCGCCCACCGATGACGAGTTGCACACACTCCTGCAGAGCCTCATAACCCGGCCGATGAAGCTGCTCACGCGGCGGGGCGGGTCGAATCGCACGACCTCAATCGGCTGGAACAACTGTGCCGCTACATCACCCTGCCGGCGCTGTCAGATGAGCGGGTTCAGCTCAAGGCTGCCGGGCAGGTGGAGCTCAAGCTCAGGATGCCGTCGCGCGGCGGAGCGACGCACTTGGTCATTGGCCCGCTGGAGTTCATGCAGCGGCTGGCCGCGCTGGTGCCCAAGCTCAACTTTGGGGCGCCTTTTTCAGTCTTGTGAATGTCGTGGATGGGTCGACAGCAGTCCCTGAATCGAAGCCACGTCCACCGAGTCTTGATTGGTCGCTCAGCCCGGCGGCAAATCGCGGGCGTTTCCGTACTCAGTCCTGGGTGAAGGCCTGCCCTGGCAACGCGCTACATCAGCACGATGTCATACCGCTCCGGCGAGCCGGCGTTCTCGGCGCGCAGCGAGATCGGCTTGCCGATGAAATCGCTCAGGCCGGCCAGGTGCTGGCTTTCTTCGTCGAGCAGCATCTCGACGACGGCGGGCGTGGCGATGATGCGGAATTCCTTCGGGTTGAACTGCTTTGCCTCGCGCAGGATCTCGCGCAGGATGTCGTAGCAGACGCTGCGCGCGGTCTTCACCTGGCCCTTGCCTGCGCAGGTGGGGCACGGCTCGCACAACATGTGGGCCAGCGACTCGCGGGTGCGCTTGCGGGTCAGCTCCACCAGCCCCAGCTGGGTGAAGCCGCTCACCGTCACCTTGGTGCGGTCGCGCGCCAGCTGCTTCTTGAGTTCGGCCAGCACCGCAGCCTGATGCTCTTCGCGCGTCATGTCGATGAAGTCGACGATGATGATGCCGCCCAGGTTGCGCAGCCGCAGCTGGCGGGCAATGGTCTGCGTGGCTTCGAGGTTGGTCTTGAAGATGGTGTCGTCGAAGTTGCGCGCGCCCACATAGCCGCCGGTGTTCACGTCGACCGTGGTCAGCGCCTCGGTCTGGTCGATGACGAGGTAGCCGCCTGATTTCAAATCGACCCGCCGCGCCAGCGCGCGCGCGATCTCTTCGTCGATGTTGAACAGGTCGAAGATCGGCCGTTCGCCTTTGTACAGGCTCAGCTTGTCGACCGAGGTTGGCGTGAAGGCCTCGCCGAAGGCCTTCAAGGCGTCGTACTGCTGCTGCGAGTCGATACGGATGGATTGCGTGGCCTCGTGCGCCAGATCGCGCAGCACACGCTCGACCAGGCTCAGATCCTGGTGCAGCAAAGTGCCGGGCGGCGACTTGAAGCTGCGCTCTCGGATGGCCTTCCAGGTCTTGCGCAGGTAGGCGATGTCGTCGGCCAGCTCGGCGTCGGTCGCTTCTTCGGCATTCGTGCGCAGAATGAATCCACCGGTGGGGCCGCTGCCCTCGGGCAGCTCGGCCAGCACCTTCATGCGGGTGCGCAGTTGCTCTCGCAACTCGGGCGAGCCGATCTTCTGGCTGATGCCGATGTGATCGTCTTGCGGCAGAAACACCAGCAGGCGGCCGGCAATGCTGATCTGCGTGGACAGCCGTGCGCCTTTGGTGCCGATCGGGTCCTTGATGACCTGCACCGTCAGCGTCTGGCCTTCGAACACCAGGCGCTCGATCGGCGGCGGTGGTGTCACCACGCCCCCAGTCGCCACGGCGTGTCGCGGGGGCTCGCCAGTCAGCTGCACATCGGCCGCGTGCAGAAAGGCAGCGCGCTCGAGCCCGATGTCGATGAAGGCCGATTGCATGCCCGGCAACACGCGCACCACCTTGCCCGCGTAGATGTTGCCGACCAGCCCGCGTTCGAGCGCACGTTCGATGTGCAGGTCCTGCACGGCACCGCCTTCAATCACCGCGACGCGTGTTTCCTGCGGGGTCCAGTTGATCAGGATGTCTTGCATTCGGTCGATGGTAGTTGAGCGCGGCGCGACACGAGCCTCACCACCGCACACCCACGGCGCGCAGCAGCCCGGCGGTCTCGAACAGTGGCAGGCCCATGATGCCGGTGTAGCTGCCGTCGATGCGCGAAACCCAGGCTCCGGCTGCGCCCTGGATGGCATAGGCACCGGCCTTGCCGAACGGCTCACCACTGGCGATGTAGCGCTCGATGGTGTCGGCATTCAGCTCGGCGAAAGTGACGCGCGAGGTGCTCACGGCCAGTTGCTCGGAATCTCCCGATGCCACCGCCACCGCGGTGATCACGCGGTGGGTGCGGCCGCTGAGTTGCTGCAGGATGGCCGCGGCATCGGCCGCATCCTGCGGCTTGCCGTGAATGCGCCGGCCGAGCGCCACCGTGGTGTCGGAACACAGGATCGGCGCCGGCGGCAGCTGGCGTTGCGCCAGGCGCTCCTGCGCGGCATGCAGCTTGGCGCGGGTGACGCGCTGCACGTAGTCCAGCGGCAGCTCGCCCACGCGTTCGGCTTCCAGCGCTTCGGCGTCTTCGGTGGCGTCGGGCAGCAGCAGCTCGCAGCGCACGCCCATCTGCTCCAGCAGTTGGCGCCGGCGCGGACTTTGCGACGCGAGGTAGATGAAGTCGTGTGCTGTGGCCATGCGTCGCTTCATTCGCGGTGGTTCATTCACGGTGGTACGGATGGTTGATGGTCACCGTCCAGGCGCGGTACAGCGCCTCGGCCAGCAGCACCCGCACGAAGGCATGCGGCAGGGTCAGATCAGACAGGCGCAGGGTTTCATCAGCGCTGGCTTTCAGCGGTGGGGCGAGGCCGTCGGGGCCGCCAACGATCAGGGCCGCATCGCGTCCGTCGTGCGTCCAGGCGGTCAGGCGCTGAGCCAGTTGCACCGTGGTGAGCCGCGTGCCGTGTTCATCGAGCACCACGCGGCGCACACCCTTGGGCAAGGCCGCCTCGATGCGTGCTGCCTCGGCGGCCATCAACTGCTCGGCCGTCTTGCCGCTGCGCGGCTCAGCCTTCACGGCCTTGAGCTCCAGCCTCAGATCGGGCGGAAAGCGCTTGGCGTAGTCCTGGTAGGCCTCGTCGGCCCACGCCGGCTGACGCTGACCGACGGCGACCAGCAGCAGCTTCACGCGCCGCGCGGGGCTTTCCTGGGTGCTGGTTTGGCTGCCGTTTTGCCGGCAGCGGGTCGCTTCGCCGGCGCCGCATTGACGGCTGCGCGGGCACTCGCGGCCTTCTTGGTCGAAGGCTTGTTGACTGCAATGACCTTGATCGGCGCCTTCTTCGCCACGCGGGCTGAAGGTGCCAACGACGCCTTGCGCGCCGGCGACTTGGCGGCAGCCCCGGTGGACTTCACGCCCACGGTGCGGGTAACGCCTGTCTTGGCGGGTGCCGCACGCTTGGCCGGTGCGGCTGACTTGGTAGCGACAGTGCGGCGCTTGGCGGCGGGGACGGCGACCTCGGGCTCGGCGACGCGCGCAGGCGCCTTGCGCGCAGGTGCTTTCTTGACCGGCGCATCAGCCGGGGCAGCAGCGGCCGCGGCCTTGCGCGCAGGTGACTTCTTCTTGGGTTCGGCCGGCACTTCCTCGGCTTTCACCAGCCGCTTCGGTGCGGTGTCGAGCTTGAGCTTGACTGGCTTCTCGCCCCAGATTTCTTCGAGGTGGTAGTACTCGCGGATGTTGGGCTGCATCAGGTGCACCACGGCGGCGCCGCAGTCGACGATGATCCATTCGCCGTTGACTTCGCCTTCGGTGCGCGGCACCGGAAAGCCTGCCTGCTTGACCGCGTCCCGAACGCTGCTGGCCAGCGATTTCGTCTGCCGATTGCTGGTGCCCGAGGCGATGATCACGCGCTCGAACAGCGACGACAGGTGTTCGGTGTCGAACACGAGGATGTTCTGGCCCTTGACGTCTTCCAGACCATCGACGATGGCGCGTTGCAGCTTCTTGATGTCCATTCAACTCCTGATGCGCCAGCCGGCGCGTGCCTCGAAATGCGTGGGGCGCGGTGAGTTCACCGGTACAGCCCGTGTTGGTCAATATAGCGCGCCACGTTTTCAGGCACCATCTTGTCGATGGGCAGGCCCGCGGCGCAGCGGGCGCGCACCTCGGTCGATGACAGGTTCATCGGTGGCAATTCAATGGCGCACACCGCGCCCGACGCGGGCGAAGCCTCAGGCGCACCGGGACGGCGTGCGGCGGCCAGCGTGACGAGGCCGAGCAGTTCGTCAATGCCGTGCCAGGTGGGCAGGCCGGCCTGCTGGTCCTGCCCCACGATCAGAAACCACTGTGCACCGGGCTGCGCGGCTTGCAGCGCGCGCACGGTGTCGAGCGTGTAGCTCGGTCCGGGGCGTTCAAGCTCGATGCGGTCGAGCACAAAGCGGGGCTCGCCTTCAATCGCGAGTGCCACCATCGCCTCGCGGTGCGCGGCGGCCGTCATCGCGCGGGATTTCTGCCAAGGTTGGCCCGCCGGGATCCAGCGGACCTGATCAAGTGTTGCGTCTCGCAACGCCGCCTGTGCGAGCGCCAGGTGCGCGTTGTGCACCGGGTCGAAGCTGCCGCCGAACAGGCCGATGCGTTTCAAGCGGACCAGTCCGCCCAGTCACGCGGCCGCAGGAAGTCGCTGTACAGCCTCGCTTCGGGCGTGCCGGCTTCGGGCTTCCAGTCGTAGCGCCACTTCACGATGGGTGGCATCGACATCAGGATGCTTTCGGTGCGCCCGCCCGACTGCAGGCCGAACAGCGTGCCGCGGTCGAACACCAGGTTGAACTCGACATAGCGCCCGCGGCGGTAGGCCTGGAAGTCTCGCTCGTGCTCGGTGTATGCAGTGTCCTTGCGGCGCTGCACGATCGGCAAGTAGGCATCGACCATGGCATCGCCGACCGCTTGCATCATCTCGAAGCTGCGGTCGAAGCCCAGTTCGGAGAAGTCGTCGAAGAACACGCCGCCGACGCCGCGCGGCTCGTCGCGATGCTTCAGAAAGAAATACTCGTCGCACCATTTCTTGAAGCGCGGGTACTTGTCGTCGCCGAAGGGTGCCAAGGCATCGCGGTTGACGCGGTGGAAGTGCGCGGCGTCTTCCTCGAAGCCGTAGTAAGGCGTCAGGTCCATGCCGCCACCGAACCAGACCACCGGCTCCTTGCCCTCGGGCAGCGCGGCGAACGATCGGACGTTCATGTGCATCGTCGGCACATACGGATTGCGGGGGTGGAATACCAGCGACACACCCATCGCCTCGAACGGTGCGCCGGCCAGTTCGGGCCGGTGCTGCGTGGCCGAAGGTGGCAGCTTGGGGCCGCGGACATGCGAGAAATTGCAGCCACCGCGCTCCAGCAGTTCGCCACCCTCGATCAGGCGCGAGCAGCCGTCGCCCTGCAATCGCTCCGAAGGCTCTCGCACCCAGCTGTCGCTGCGAAATTGCTCGCCACCTTCGCGCTCGAGCGCGCCAATGATGCGGTCCTGCAAACCCAGCAGATAGTCTCGAACGGCTTGTGTGCTCATGGTCAGATTGGGGTCAACGTTTCATCGCGCGGTGGCCGATGTCTTTGCGGTACTGCATGCCGTCGAAGCGGATGGCTTGCAGCAACTCATAGGCGCGGGGTTGGGCCTGCTTGACCGAATCGGCCAGCACCGTCACGCACAGCACGCGCCCGCCTGAGGTCACCAGGTTGCCATCGCGCAACTCGGTGCCGGCATGGAACACGATGCCGTCGGCCGCCTCGACCGGGATGCCCTGTATCGCATCGCCTTTGCGCGGCGTGCCGGGGTAGCCGGCGGCGGCCACGACCACGCCGAGCGCGACGCGGCGGTCCCAGTGCAGTTCGACTTCATCGAGCTTGCCGTCAGTGGCATGCGCGAACAGGTCGAACAGATCGCTTTTCAGACGCATCAGGATCGGCTGTGTTTCGGGGTCGCCCAAGCGACAGTTGAATTCGACGGTGCGCGGCTGGCCGTGCGCGTCGATCATCAGACCGGCGTAGAGGAAACCAGTGAACGGCACGCCGTCTTTGGCCATGCCCTGGATGGTGGGCAGGATGATTTCGTGCATGGCCTTCGCATGCACATTGGGCGTGACCACCGGGGCTGGCGAATACGCGCCCATGCCGCCGGTGTTCGGGCCCTCGTCGCCATCGAGCAGGCGCTTGTGGTCCTGGCTGGTGGCGAGCGAGACGACGTTCTTGCCGTCGCACATCACGATGAAGCTGGCCTCCTCGCCTTCGAGGAACTGCTCGATCACGACGCGCGGCACATCGTTGTGCTTGACGTCGAGGCTGACACCGCTGGCATCGGTGCCCAGCATCCAGTCGATCGCTTCATGGGCCTGCGGCAGCGTGGTGGCGACCACCACGCCCTTGCCGGCGGCCAGGCCATCGGCCTTGATGACGATCGGCGCGCCCTGCTGGTCGACGTAGGCATGGGCCAGCGCGGCGTCGGTGAAGGTTTCGTAGGCGGCGGTGGGGATCTGGTGCCGCTTCATGAAGGCCTTGGCAAAGGCCTTCGAGCTTTCGAGCTGCGCCGCCGCTTTGGTGGGGCCGAAGATGCGCAGCCCGCGGGCGCGGAAGAAATCAACGATGCCGCCGGCGAGCGGGCCTTCGGGGCCGACGACCGTCAGCGCGATCTTCTCGCGCTCGGCGAATTCGGCGAGGTCCTTGAAGTCGGTCAGCGGCAGGTTGTGCAGCCGGTGGTCACTGGCGGTGCCGCCATTGCCCGGTGCGACATACACCGTCTGGATCTTGGTCGACTGCAAGAGCTTCCAGGCGATCGCGTGCTCGCGGCCGCCAGAGCCGATCACGAGGACCTTCATGCCGGACTCCGCCGAGCCGCCTCAAGGAGGCCGGGCGCCCCCTCGGGGGGCAGCGAGCAACCGCGAGCGTGGGGGCTCATTCGGACAGCTCGGCGTTGTGAAAGACGGACTGCACGTCGTCCAGGTCTTCGATCGCATCGAGCAGCTTCTGCATGCGGATCGCATCTTCTCCGGTGATTTCCACCGTGTTCTCGGCACGCATCGTCACTTCAGCCACCTCGGGTTTCAAGCCAGCGGCTTCGAGCGCCGACTTGATGGATTCGAATTCCTGCGGCGCGGTGATGACCTCGATCGCGCCATCGTCGCCGGTGACGACGTCGTCGGCACCCGCCTCCAGCGCCACCTCCATCACCTTGTCTTCACTGGTGCCCGGCGCAAAGACCAATTGCCCGCAGTGCTTGAACTGGAATGACACCGAGCCTTCGGTGCCCAGGTTGCCGCCGTACTTGCTGAAGGCATGCCGCACCTCGGCCACGGTGCGCACCTTGTTGTCGGTCATGGTGTCGATGATGACGGCCGCACCGCCGATGCCATAGCCCTCGTAGCGGATTTCTTCGTAGCTGACGCCTTCGAGGTTGCCGGTGGCCTTGTCGATGTTCTTCTTGACGGTGTCGGCCGGCATGTTGGCCGCCTTGGCTTTTTCGACCGCCAGCCGCAGCCGCGGGTTCAGCGCCAGATCGGCGCCGCCCAGGCGCGCCGCCACAGTGATCTCACGGATGATGCGCGTCCAGATGCGGCCGCGCTTTTCGTCCTGGCGACCCTTGCGGTGCTGGATGTTGGCCCACTTGGAATGTCCGGCCATGAAATGGCGCCTCCTGCACAGGCTTCGCCGTACTGCGGCTTGCCATATTTTGTTGGATAGACTGTGATTTTACGTGCCCGCCCTGGCGCTTCTTTGCGCTGGCTCACGTTCCTTCCCCGACCTACTGGAGCAGCCCCATGGCCGAGCCGATCCTGGTTGCCAAGCATGGCGACACCGAGTGTTTCCTGTTGCCCGCGCTCGCCAACCGCCACGGCCTGATCACCGGCGCCACCGGCACCGGCAAGACGATCACGTTGCAGACCCTCGCCGAGAACTTCAGCCTGATCGGCGTGCCGGTCTTCATGGCCGACGTCAAGGGCGACCTGACCGGCATCACGCAGCCCGGCAAGGTGAGCGACAAGCTGGCCGCAGTGCTCAAGGAACGCGCACTCGACACGCCGGCCTCCGCGGCCTGCCCGGCGACCCTGTGGGATGTATTCGCGAACGACAAAAAGGCCGACGGCCACCCGGTGCGCGCGACCGTGAGCGACATGGGCCCGCTGATGCTGGCACGCATGCTGGCGCTCAATGAAACGCAGCAGGGCGTGCTGAGTCTGGTGTTCAAGATTGCCGACGACAACGGGCTGCTGCTGCTCGATCTGAAAGACCTGCGCGCGATGCTGCAGTGCGTGGGCGAGAACGCGAGTCAGTTCACCACCGAATACGGCAACGTGAGTGCCGCCAGCGTCGGCGCGATCCAGCGCGGCCTGCTGCAGATCGAGCAACAAGGCGGCGACCGCTTCTTCGGCGAGCCGATGCTCAACATCGCCGACTTCATGCAGACCGACGGTGGCAAGGGCGTGATCAACATCCTCGCGGCCGACCAGCTGATGAATAGCCCGCGGCTGTATTCAACCTTCCTGCTGTGGATGCTGAGCGAACTGTTCGAGCAGCTGCCCGAGGTGGGCGATCTGGAGCAGCCCAAGCTGGTGTTCTTCTTCGACGAGGCGCACCTCCTGTTCAAGGAAGCACCCACCGCGCTGGTCGAGCGCATCGAGCTGGTGGTGCGGCTGGTTCGCAGCAAGGGCGTCGGCGTCTATTTCGTGACGCAGAACCCGCTGGACATTCCCGACACGGTGCTCGCCCAGCTTGGCAACCGGGTGCAGCACGCCCTGCGCGCCTTCACGCCGCGCGACCAGAAGGCGGTCAAGGCGGCGGCCAGCACGATGCGCGCGAAGCCGGGCCTCGACATCGAAAACGCCATCACCGAGCTGGGCGTGGGCGAGGCGCTGGTCAGCTTCCTCGACTCGAAAGGCAGGCCGAGCATCACAGAGCGGGTGTTCATCCTGCCACCGGGCAGCCAGATCGGGCCGATCACGCCCGCGCAGCGGCAGGCGCTGATCGCCAGTTCACTGGTGGCAGGGGTGTACGAGAAAGCAGTCGATCGGGAATCGGCCTACGAAAAGATCAAGGGGCGGGCCAACGCAGCCGCAGCGGAGGCGTCAGCAACGACGCAGCAGGCGCCGACAGCCGCAGGCAAGGCGGCGGCACCTGCCGAAGCCAGCGGCGGCGGCATGCTCGGTGGGCTCGGCGACATCCTGTTCGGCAGCACCGGCCCGCGCGGGGGCGTGCGTGACGGGCTGGCCACGTCGATGGCGAAGTCGGCCGTGCGCACCATGGGCTCGACAGTCGGCCGCGAGATCATCCGCGGTGTGCTGGGCAGTCTGCTCGGCGGGCGCCGGCGATGAATCTGCTCATGCGTGTGCTGGTGGCCATCGTGGTGTCCGCCACGCTGGCGCTGATAGCGGGGCAGTTGGGATGGCTCGAAGGCCCGGTGCCGAGCGATCTGGGGGTCAAGGAAGGCCGCTTGAAGCCTCCCGCGCGCGTGCCGAACAGCGTGTCCAGCCAGGCCGACCCCGCCAGCAAAGCGTTCATCGAGCCGCTGTCAGCGAGATTTGGTGACCACGATGGCAGCGCCACACTGGCCACCTTGCACACCATCGTGCAAGCGATGCCGGGTGCCCAGGTCGTCACGTTCGACGGCCCCTATCTCTATGCTCGATTCACCAGCACCTGGTTTCGATTGGTCGCTGACACCGAGTTCTGGTTCGACCCTCGCGCAGGCGTCGTCCACGTGCGTTCGGCATCGCGGCTGGGCGAGACCGACCTGGGCGCCAACCGCGCCCGCATCGAAGAGATACGGACACAGCTGGCTGCCTCGCCCTGACCGCTCGAATCCCCCACCAGACGCGCGACGGCACTGAGGCGCCGCGCTCCGAACGCTGTGCCCTTATCAGCGGCGCTGCCAGCGATCATCGTGGCGACCGCCTCGGTCATCCCATCGGTCGTCACGATCATGGCGATCCCCATCGCGCCAGTCTCGCCGATCGCGGCGGTCGTAGCGGGTGCGCTCCTCGTAGCGGCGATGCTCCCAGCGATCACGACCAGACTGAACATACCCGTAAGGAACGTAGCCGTAGGGCGCCACGACATAAGGCCTTTGGTAGACGATGCGCGGGGCCGGCACGTAGACCACCGGCGGCGCCACATAGACCGGCGCGGCATGGCGGTAACCATGCCCATAACCCGACCCGTTCGAAATCACGGCGCCGATGAAGGGGTCGCCCACCGTGATGGACCAGTTGATGTTGTCCCGCGCCTGGGCAACGCCCACACTGGACAAGGCAACGACCGCTGCGGCGGCAAGGATCAGACGTTTCTTCATGCTGTGTCTCCTGGCACACCGCTGTGGTGTGCCCGACCTCAACGTGGCGACAGAGGCCACCGGTTGACCCCGGCTCTGTGACGGAGGGTAAAGACATGTGAAGCGCGCCGCCGATCCGGTGGATCGGCAGCCAACGTCCGCACCCGGGTGAGCAGGTAGCGAGGGACATAATTCATGCGGCCGCGCCCTCGCGCCGCCCGTTTCATCGCCTCCTTCGTTGTATTGCGCCCTCTGCGCCCGCCCCATGACCGCACCCGCCCGCCCGACCCCGCCTGACGAGAACAAGCCGAGCAATTTCCTGCGACAGGTGATCGAGCGCGATCTGGCCCAGGGCACGTATGCCGGCCGCACCTTCGCCGGTACGCCGGGCGATGCTGCCCACCACGCCAACGGCCCGCTGGACCCGGCACGCATCCGCACCCGCTTCCCGCCCGAGCCCAATGGCTACCTGCACATCGGACACGCCAAAAGCATCTGCCTGAACTTTGGCCTGGCACGTGACTACGGCGGCGTATGTCACATGCGCTTCGACGACACCAACCCGGAGAAGGAAGAGCAGGAGTACGTCGACTCGATCCTCGACGCGGTGAAGTGGCTGGGCTTCGGCTGGGAGAGTCACCTCTACTACGCCAGCAACTACTTCGACTTCATGTACCGCGCCGCCGAGGCGCTGATCTCCGCCGGCCTGGCCTACGTCGATGAGCAGACGCCCGAGCAGATGCGCGCGAACCGCGGCGACTTCAACACGCCTGGCACCGACAGCCCCTTCCGCAGCCGCACGCCAGAAGAGAACCTCGCCCGCTTCCGCGAAATGCGCGACGGGAAGCTGGCCGATGGCGCGGCGGTGCTGCGCGCGAAGATCGACATGGCCTCGCCGAACATCAATCTGCGCGACCCGGCCATCTACCGCATCAAGCGCGCGACGCACCACAACACCGGCGACACCTGGTGCATCTACCCGATGTACACCTACGCCCACCCGATCGAAGACGCGCTCGAGAACATCACCCACAGCATCTGCACGCTCGAGTTCGAAGACCAGCGCCCCTTCTACGACTGGCTGCTCGACACGCTGTGCACGCTGGGCCTGACGAAACAGCCGCGCCCGCACCAGTACGAGTTCGCGCGGCTCAACATCACCTACATCATCACCAGCAAGCGCAAGCTCAAGCTGCTGGTCGACGAGGGCCATGTGCAGGGCTGGGACGACCCGCGCATGCCGACCATCGTCGGCCTGCGCCGGCGCGGCTATACGCCGGAGAGCCTGCAACTGCTGGCCGAGCGCAGCGGCGTCAACAAGGTTGGAGGATGGCTCGACTACTCGGCCATCGACATCGCGCTGCGCGACGACCTCGACCCGAAGGCCGCGCGCGCCTGCGCCGTGCTCGACCCGCTGAAGCTGAAGCTGACCAATTTCGCCGAGGTGTTCGGCAGTGTGTCGCATCAGGAGCCCTGCCACGCACCGGTTCATCCGGCGCATCCTGAACGAGGCCAGCGCGACTTCGTGCTGACGAACGAGGTGTGGATCGAGCGCGAAGATTTCATGGAAGAGCCCAGCAAAGGCTTCTTCCGCCTGAGCCCACCGCGCACCGATGCGGCCGGTGTGGCGCAGCCAGGCAGCAAGTCACGGCTGAAATACGGCTACGTGATCGAATGCACCGGCTGCGAGAAGGACGACGCAGGCCGCGTCACCGCCGTGCTGGCCACGCTGGTGCCCGGCACCAAGAGCGGCACACCGGGCGCCGATGCGGTCAAGGTCAAGGGCGTGATCACCTGGGTCAGCGTGGCCACTGGCATCTCGGCCGAGGTGCGTCTTTACGACCGCCTGTTCACCGAGGCCCAGCCCGATGCGGGCGGGCGCGATTTCCTGACCGTGCTGAACCCCAGCAGCAAGACCATCGTCACCGCATACCTCGAATCCTCATTGGCCTCGGCGCAGGCGGACGACCGATTCCAGTTCGAGCGCCACGGCTACTTTGTCGCTGACCGCAAGGACCACACACCAGATCGCCCGGTGTTCAACCGGACCACGACGCTGAAAGACACCTGGGCGAAGGGCTGACACGGCGCATGGGGTGTGCCTTGGCTGCGCGGGATGCCCTCGAACTACAGCGAGCAGCTGCGAAACCCGGCGGGCACGTCGTTGCGGTTGGCCATGAAGAAATTGCGGTAGCGCGGATGTCGCATGCGCGGCTGCGTCATGAACGAGGCGCCGCGCAGCACCGGGCGGCTGCCAAACCATGGTGCGGAGTAGTCGCGGTAAGGGTGAGGCTCGAACCCCGGATAGGGCAGGAATGGGCTGGCCGTCCACTCCCAGACCTGGCCCCACTCGAAGTCATCAGGACGTTCAATGGCTGCGCGTTCCCACTCGGCCTCGCTTGGCAATCTGCGGCCGGCCCAGCGGCACCAGGCCTCGGCTTCGTGGAAGGTCAGGTGGCAGGCGGGATGGTTCAGGTCCAGTGCCTGCCACGACCCGTGGCGCCATTGCTGCCAAGTGGATCCGTCGCGCCGCAGATAACGCGGTGCTTGCGGTCGCTCGGTCGCCAGCCAGGCAGCACCGGCCTCGCTCCACCACCGCGGCTCGCCATAACCGCCCGCTTCGACGAAGGCCAGGAAGTCAGCCCAGCGGGCAACCTGGCTGTCGATGAACACAGCTGGCAGGCGCACAGCATGGCCGGCCAGCTCGTTGTCGAAGGCGAACCCAGTGCCGCTGCTGCCCAGCCTCCAGGAGCCGACATCGAATGCCAGTTGCCGGCATGTGTTTCTCAGCGCAGGTGTCTGCCAGCGCGCATCGGCGATGACCACCCCAAGGCTTTGCGCCGTGTAGAGCGCAGCCTCGTGGTGCATGTCTTCGTGAAACAGGGCCAGCCGGAAGAAGTAGAGCGCCGCACTGCTGCCGTCGGCATCGCGCAGCCACGCGAGCGTGCCCTCAAGCTGCTCGGCGAGATCGCAGCGCGTGGCCGCGGCGTCCGGCAGCGGCAGCGACCAGCGTGCGTCGGGTGCCACGTTGCTGGAGTCGTACAAGGCGTCGGCATTCGGGCGCACCCCGGGCAGTCGGCGGACGTCGGGGTCGGCCGCTGCTCCCACGAAGCGCAGCGGATTGCGTGCGATCCAGAACTCCTGGAACCAGCCGATGTGCCCGAGTTCCCACAGCGGAGGATTCAGGGCTTGCCGCTGCGGCACGCTCAGTTGCCCCAGCGAGCGTTCGAGCAGTTCAAGCTTCGCCAGCGTGTCGTCACGGCTGGACCTGAGTGCCGCAGCCAGCCAGTGAGCGTCCGCCTGGCGGGCCATGGCGGCGTCTTCGAGCAGGACCGTCATCGCGTTAACCTTCGACCGTGCACAGACGGGATATCGTGATCGTGACGCCGGCCCTGGCCGACGCCAACAATGGCAACTGGCAAACGGCCCGTCGCTGGAGCCGCATGCTGTCGGGAGCTTACCGTGTGCGCCTGGCGTCAACATGGGACGGCGGCGATGAGGATGTGATGGTCGCGCTCCACGCCCGCCGCTCGGCAGCCTCGGTGACGAAGTGGCGAACCCTTCGCCCCGCGGCGCCCCTGATCGTCGTGCTCACCGGCACCGACCTCTACAGAGACATCGAAAGCGACACTTCCGCGCGGGCCTCGCTGGAAGCTGCCGACCGCCTGATCGTGCTCAACCAGCTTGGCGCCGAATCTCTGCCCAAGGGACTGAATTCCAAGGCCCGTGTCGTGTTGCAGTCCTGCACCGCGCGCAAGACGCTGCCCAAGACCGGCCAGCACCTGCGCGCGCTGATGGTCGGCCACCTGCGCGCGGAAAAGTCGCCCCAGACCTACTTCGATGCAGCGCGTCAGCTCAAAGGTCGCCCCGACGTCCTGCTCGACCACGTCGGTGCGGCACTCGACCCCGCAATCGGGGCGCTGGCCGGCGCATTGACGGCCGAGAACCCGCGCTACCGCTGGCTGGGCGGGCTGCCTCATGCCGCCACCCGCAGGCGCATCCAGGCCGCCCACCTGCTGGTCCACCCCAGTCGGATGGAAGGCGGCGCCCATGTCGTGATCGAGGCCGTGCGCAGTGGAACGCCAGTGCTGGCCTCGCGAATCGATGGCAACGTGGGCCTGCTCGGTGAAAACTATGATGGCTATTTCCCGGTAGACAACGCGTCCGCCCTGGCAACCCTGCTGCAGCGTCTTCGCGACGAGCCAGCTAAGCTGACTCACCTGCAGCAGCAGTGCGGTGAGCGTGCCCCGTTGTTCGAGCCGACACGGGAGTCCGCCAACCTGCACGCGCTGATCGGCGAACTACTCCATCCGCCGACGCCATCGATCAACTGAGACACACCATGAACGCACCCGACAAGCTCGCCGAACCTCGCCTGACTTCACTGTCCCACGGGGGCGGCTGCGGCTGCAAGATCGCGCCAGGGGTGTTGTCCGAGATCCTGAAGGGCACGGCGTCGATGCCGATCCCAAAGGAACTGCTGGTCGGCATCGAGACCGCCGACGACGCGGCGGTCTACCAGCTCAACGACGAGCAGGCGCTGATCGCCACGACCGATTTCTTCATGCCCATCGTCGACGATCCGCTCGACTTCGGCCGCATCGCCGCCACCAACGCGATCAGCGACGTGTACGCCATGGGTGGTCGGCCCATCATGGCGCTGGCCTTGGTGGCCATGCCGATCGCCGTGCTGTCTACGCAGACCATCGGCCGCATCCTCGAAGGCGGGGCGTCGGTCTGCCGCGCCGCAGGCATTCCCATCGCGGGCGGGCACACCATCGATTCGGTTGAGGCCATCTACGGCCTGGTGGCCCTGGGTCTCGTGCACCCCAGGCATGTCAAACGCAATGCCGATGCCAGGCCTGGCGACGTGCTGGTTCTGGGCAAGCCGGTAGGCGTTGGCGTGATGTCGGCCGCCCTGAAGAAGGGCGAACTCGGCGACGCCGGCTACGCGCAGATGATCGCCACCACCACGAAACTCAATACGCCGGGCCCGGATCTGGCGGCACTGCCCGGCGTGCATGCGCTGACCGACGTCACCGGCTTCGGCTTGGCCGGTCACGCGCTGGAGATGGCGCGCGGCGCGCGTTGCGATGTGCAGCTCGATTGGTCTGCCGTGCCGCTGATGACCGGCGCTCGCCAGTTGGCGTCCCAGGGCTTCGTCACCGGCGCATCAGGTCGCAACTGGGGCGGCTATGGCAGTGACGTGACGCTGCCATCGGCGTTCGCCGCCGAGGACCAAGCGCTGCTGACCGATCCGCAAACCAGTGGCGGGCTGCTGGTGTCGTGTGCACCGGCCGCGCTGGACGAGGTGCTGGCCATCTTCCGCCGCCATGGCTTCGAGCAGGCCGCCGTGGTCGGCAGCATCACCAAAGCCAGTGACGCGCCGCGTTTGCTGGTGAACTGAAGCGCGCAGCGCTGGCTCAGCGGTTGACCGTGAAGCCCCGTGAGCCAGTCTTGATGCGGATCGGCGGCGCCGTGCGGTCATAGGGTGCCAGCGCCTCGCCGCGGATCGTCGCCGCAATCTGCCTTGCCTGACGCGAGATCGGCTCGATGTAACGCAGTGCCTGGCCATCGATGCTGATGCAGTCACCCAGCGCGTGGATCGTGGGCACGTTGGTGTGCAGGGTGAGCGGGTCGACCGCGATGCCGTTGTTCCAGCTCAATCCGGCCGACTGCGCCAGCCGGTGTGGTGTTTGCAGTCCGGTGGCCGCGATCAGGTGCTCGGCGTCAAAGCGCCGGCCGTCGTTGGCATGCACGGTGCGCACGCTGTCTTGATCGCTGACCCCTGTGATGCGCACCCCGCCGATGAACTCGAGCGGCAGGCCCTGCCAGGCGGCCAGCAGCTCGCGCGAGGTGTCTTCGCCCAGCAACTGCGCAAGGGGTCGTTCGTTGATGTCGAGCAGCGTCACCGGGTGGCCGGCCAGCGCGAGGTCGTTGGCCAGCTCGCAGCCCACCAGACCCGCACCGGCAATCAGCACACGCTGCACGGGCTGGGCGCCGGGCTCGCCGAGATGTTCGCGGAACCTCAGGTACGCATCGAGGTGGTTGATGCGCCAGCACAGCGCCGCGGGCAGCTGCGGCAGATCAAGAGGCTCGGCCCCGTGTGCCAGCACCAGATGCCGGTAGCGCAGCGTGCCGCGCGTGGTGCGCAAGGCCTGCACGCGGGCCGACACGCTGATGGCTCGCGTGCACTTGAGCAGCCGCACGCCGAGCCAGGCTGCGGCCTGCTCCGCGGTCTGCCTGACCAGCGCCGCCGGGGCGATGCCCTTGGCCAGCGCCACCGACAGCAGCGGCTTGTCGTACACGTGACCAGAGCAGGCGGTGACGATGGTGATCGGCAGGTCGGCGTCGTGCTCGCGCAGCGCCTGCGCCATTTGCCATCCCGCGCAGCCGGCACCGACGATGACGACACCGGCATCGTGGCGCCCGCCTGTGCCCGCGCGTCGGGCCGACGCCGTCGCACTGGCTGCACGCCGCAGCGTGGGCAGCGGCTCACAGGGCTCGAAGTCGGCCTTGCTCACGCCGCACAGCGGACACATCCAGTCGTCGGGGATGTCTTCGAAGCGCGTGCCGGGCGGCAACCCGCCATCGGCATCGCCCAGCGCCTCGTCGTAAATCCAGCCGCAGGCTCGGCAGATGAAGGTGCGCCAGGCTTGCGCTGTCATGCTGCCGTACGGGCTTTCACGCTGGCACCACGGTGGCGCTGAGCCGCGCGATTTCCTTGCGCAGGTGCTTGACGGCTGGCGTGACGATGGCCACGAAGTGCGACTCGCGCACGCGCCGCTGAACCGCCGAGCTCATCAGGTAGCCGCGCGCGCCCTGGTGCAGGAGCGCCGACTGAGCGGCACGCAGGGCCAATTCGGAGACGTGGGCTCGCGTGTCGAGCACGTCGATCAGGAATTCGGTGCTGGTTTCAAACGGTGTGCGGGCCAGGCGCATCGTGCGCTCGGTCAGCGCATCGAGCTCGGCTTGCAGCTCATCGGGACGTTCGTCAAGAAACTCGTTGACGTGACCGAGCGGGCGCTCGACGTCCCACATCGAGTCGATGGCGCCTTGCACCACACCCAGCCCCATGCCGCACTGCAGCAGCACGAACGCCGCACGCACGTGGCCGATGAATGGCCGCGCCGGGTCGGCGATGAGTGTGTCGGCGCCGATGAAGTGCTCGGTCAGTCGCACCGCCCAGGTGTTGGTGCCCTCCATGGCTGAGAACGACGGGCAGTTACGCAACTCGACGCCCTCGCCGTCGCAGCGCACGATGAACATGATCTGGTGGCCGCCCTCGGTGCCTTCGACCGCGGCCACCGCGCCGAAGTAGTGGTCAGGCCCGAGGTTGCTGACCCACGGCAGCGTGCCGTTGACCCGGTAGCCGCCTTCGACGCGGCGCGCATGCAGCAGGAAGGTTTCGATGCCGGCAAAGCTCTTCATCGGGTTGCTCAGGCCGGTGGCGCCCAGCGAGTGCGCCGAGGCGTGGTCAAGCAGCGCCTGACCGGTCAACGCCGGGTTGCCCGACTCTTCCATGTAGAGGCCGCAGGCGTCGTGGCACCACACCATGAACCCGGTGGCGCCGCAAACTCGCGACACCTCGGCCATGGCCGCAATGGCCGCGCCGTAATCTTGCTGGCCGCCGACCCGCAGGTGCGCCCGCAAGGCGCCCGCCGCGCCCAGCCGCTTGAGCACCGCCTTCGGATAGGCGCCCTGCCGATCGATCGCATCGACCATCGCCGCGAGGTCGCCGTTGGCGATCTCACGTACGGCGTCGATCAGTGACTGCCGGGCAGTTGCCAGCGGCGTTGCCGAGCTGGTGACGGCTTCCGGCGCGGTATCGGCGAGCACGGCTGACATGGGCGACTCCCAAGGATGTGTGATGTGCGATCAGGCCAGATCGATCTGGAACGCGATCGGGTTGCGCACGCTGTTGGCCACAGGCGAATACATGTTGGCGTGCTGCACTATCTCGTCGAGCACTTCGCGAGTGGCGTCGCCTTCGATGACCACCTTCACACGGACCGCCTGAAAGCCCATGTCAGCCGGCGCCTTCAGCGCGCCACCGGCTCCCCACGCAGCGGGGTTTCCGATGTCGCCTTCCAGAAACAGCTCGAGCTTGCTCAACTTCACCTGCTTCCAGGTGGCCACGGCGGTGATACCGACAGCGAGGCAACCGCCCAGCGCCGACAACACGATCTCGCCGGGCGCCGGTGCGGTGTCCTGGCCGAACAGGTGAGGTGGCTCATCAACCACCACCGGAGCATGGTTGCCCACGTAGCTCAGCGTGCGGTACTGGCCTTCGACGACAGTGTGGACCTTGTTGGTGCCACGTGAGGATGGGTTGTTGCGACCCTTCTCGGCAAAGGCCAGCAGGCCGTCGCGGTCGATCGGACGCAGGTAGGTCTTGACGGTTCTGGTCGTGTTGTCGGTCGATGACATGAGATGAGTCTCCGGAAATTGTTGAGAGCGCCTTGAGGCACCGCGGACGCGACGACCTGCAGGCGCGAGGCCTCGGTGTTGCCGCCATCCATCTGATGAGCCCCCGATTTTAGGCACCGCGCCTCGCTGTGCGGGCGTCAGGGCGACGTGCGGTGGACGGTGCACGCCTATCGACATGTTTGCTCTATGGATAGTCGGAAAGATTATTTGCCTGACGCTTGCCTGACGCTTGCCGTGACGGCACAGTCCGGGGCCTTCGTGAGGCCTCGCCTTCCCGCCGCTCGTCGAGCGGTGAAACAATCGCGGGCTTTGCCTTTCATTCCAGACTCACTGATGACGCTCCACCCTTTCAGACACCCGACGGCCCGACAGGCCGTCCGCCCGCGGTGATGCACGCCAGGGTCGAGGCGGCATCGACGGCGCCGTACGCGCTGAGCGGTCGCGATCTGGCTTTTTCGTATGGCAAGGGCCAACCCATCTTCGAGGCGGTGTCGCTTGACGTGCGCCCGCGCGAAATCGTCGCGTTGCTCGGCGGCAGTGGTTGTGGCAAGTCATCGCTGCTGCGCGTGCTCGCCAAGCTCGCCGAGCCGACCCGTGGTGAGGTCGAGTTTCTGGGCGAGCCACTGACATCGCCGCACCCCCGGGCGGCGCTGGTGTTCCAGCAACCGAGCCTGCTGCCATGGCTCAACGTCGTCGGCAACGTGGGCTTCGGCCTTGATTTCTCGCACCAGCCCGAGATCGACCGGGCAGCGCTTGATGCCCGTGTGCGCGAGGCGCTTGAGGCGGTGTCGCTGTCGGGTCACGACAAGCTTTACCCCGCGCAGTTGTCGGGAGGCATGGCGCAGCGCGTGGCGCTGGCCCGCGCCCTGGCGCGCGAGCCGCAGCTGCTGCTGGCCGACGAGCCTTTTTCGGCGCTCGATGCGATCACTCGCGCCGAGATGCAGACCTTGCTGGTTGAGCTGGTGCACCGCTGGCACACCGCAGCGCTGCTGGTCACGCACGACATCGACGAGGCCATCCTGGTGGCCGATCGCATCTTGCTGATGGGGCGAAAGCAGCCCACGCATCCGGCGCGCGTACTGCACGAATGGTCGGTATCCATCGAGCGCCCGCGCGAAGACCATGCCGCCGAAGTGACCGCGCTGCGGCTTGACATCCTGGCCGCCTTGCACTCGCTTCGCCACTCCTGAATCCACCCCGCCTCAAAGAAAGCTCCCATGACGATCATCGACACCTCCATGGCCTCGCGCTACACGCACATCTGCGCCTCATCGGATTGCGGCTGCGGCCTGACGCGGCGCGACATGCTGCGTCTGGGCGCACTGGCCACCGCAGCGGTGGCTGCGCCGCTGCTGAGCGCCGGCGATGCGCGAGCGCAGGCCTTCAAGGGCGATGACCAGCCGGTCAAGATCGGCTACCTGCCGATCACCGATGCCGCACCGCTGCTCGTGGCCCACGGTCGCAAGATGTACGAGGCCGAAGGCCTGCGCGCCGAAGCGCCACGGCTGTTCCGCAGCTGGGCGCAGATTGTCGAAGCCTTCGTGTCGGGCCAGGTCAACGTGATTCACCTGCTGACCCCAGCTGCGCTGTGGGTGCGCTACGGTTCGAAGTTCCCGGCCAAGATCGTGGCCTGGAACCACGTCAACGGCTCAGCGCTGACAGTGGCACCCAGCATCAACAGCGTGGCCGAACTCGGGGGGCGCACGGTGGCGATTCCGTTCTGGTACTCGATCCACAACGTGCTGCTGCAGCAGATCCTGCGCGCCAGCAATCTGGTGGCGGTGACGCGCCCCCGCGATGCCAAGACCGCGCCCAACGAGGTCAACCTGATCGTGATGCCGCCTGCCGAGATGGTGTCGGCGCTGGCCGCCGGCTCGATCGCAGGCTTCATCGTGGCCGACCCCTTCAACGCCGCTGCCGAGATCGCCGGCGTGGGCAAGGTGCTGCGCTTTTCGGGCGATGTCTGGAAGAACCACGCCTGCTGCGTGACTTTCCTGGCCGAGCGCGATCTGGTCGAGCGTCCCGAGTGGGCGCAGCGCGTGACCACCTCCATCGTGAAGGCGCAGCTGTGGACGCGCGACAACCAGACCGATGCCGCCCGGCTGCTGTCAACCAGTGGCGAGGGCCGCTACACGCCGCACCCGCTGCGCACGATGACCAAGGTGCTGGCGGCCACCGACTACGCCAGCTACGAAGCCAGCGGTGTGGTGCGTCACAAGGGCTGGGCGCAGCGGCGCATCGACTTCCAGCCGTACCCGTTTGCCAGCTACACCGAAGAGCTGGTGCGCGCGATCCGGCAGACCAAGGTCGAGGGAGACACCCGATTCCTCGAATCGCTGGATCCGAAGTTCGTTGCCGGTGATTTGGTCGATGACCGCTTCGTGCGCAAGTCGCTGACCGCAGTGGGTGGCCCGCAGGTGTTCGGCCTGCCCACCGACTTGCTGCGCAAGGAAATGGTGCAGGTTTGAGGAGCGCGACGTGAGCGATTTGGCGAACGCAGCCCCCGTCGATGCCGTGGAGTCGGCGCCGCCGGCGGTGCCGCACTGGCACCGGCTGCTGCCCTGGGTGGGCCTGGCGCTGGCCGTGGTCCTGTGGTGGATCGGTGCGCAGTTGCTCATCCTGCGCACGCCCATCGCGGAGTCGTTCGCGCCCTGGCCTGCGCTGCAGGCGCTGGCGCGCTTGCTGGCAAGTGGAGAGTTGTGGCCCCACGTGGTCACCAGCTTGCAGCGCGTGGCGGTCGGTCTGGGCCTGGCGGTGGCCATCGGCGTGCCGCTGGGTGTGCTGACCGGCTTGTCCAGGCGCTTTGCCGAAGGCACCACGCCGCTGTTCCAGTTCCTGCGCATGGTGTCGCCACTGTCGTGGATGCCGATCGCCGTGATGGTGCTCGGCGTGGGCGACGCGCCGGTGTACTTCCTGCTGGCCTTCGCGGCAGTGTGGCCGATGCTGTTGAACACCGCCGCCGGCGTGGCCCAGCTCGATCCCAACTGGCTGCTGCTGGCGCGCAGCCTGTCGGCCACTCGTCGCGAAACCGTGCTGCGCGTAGTGCTGCCCGGCATCACCGCGCAGATCCTGACCGGCGTGCGGCTGGCCATCGGCATCATCTGGATCGTGCTGGTGCCGGCCGAGATGCTGGGCGTGTCGGCCGGCTTGGGCTACTTCATTCTCGACACCCGGGACCGGCTGGCCTACGATGAACTGATGGCTGCCATCGTGCTGATCGGTGCGCTGGGCTACGCGCTCGATGTGGCAGCCCGCTGGCTGCACGCGCGCTGGCTGCACCGCTGAGACAGCCCGCCGCTGTCCGCGCCCCGTTCCTCAGAATCGCACTAGGGCTTGCCTGCGCTGATCGGAGCCGGGGCTGGCACCTCGGGGATACCGAGGTGCGCCGTCTGGAACAGGCTGACCGTTTCATCGATGAGCTGATCGGCGGGGGTGCTGCCCACCAGCCGCGCGTAGGCCACAAACGCGAGCTTGCCGTCGGTGACGTAGTGGGCCACCGTCACGTCAGCGCGCGGCTGTGTCTTCGGTTGCGACTTCAGCACCAGGTAGTTGCCACGCCACCCCGAGGTGGACTGGTACTCGCCGCGCTTGCCTGTCTCGACAACGGTGTCCGCGGCACGCAGGTCGGCCACCAGTTGGTAGAAGTAGGCCTGCGCTTGAGGCGCATCGGACGGCAGTTTCTCTACGGTGATCAGGTAGCGCAAGGTGTCGCCGTCCCACGCTGCAAGCACCTGCTTCTGCTGGTTCACCGATGGGACGACTTGCTGCGTCAGGTCGATCGATGCCGGCGGATCGATCGCCAAGCCGTCGGGCAGCACGAGCGCGTGACTGGTGCCACAAGCGCACAGGCACAGGGCAGCCAGCAGACGTCGGGCGATGTGCATCGCCAGCTCAGCCGCGCAAGCCGCTCTCGCCGGGATGCTCCGGCAGCACCACCGGTGTCGCCGGCTTCCAGCCCTTCTTGCGGTGCTCGGCCACCACGTTGGTGTAGATACCGCCGCGCACATACCAGCGCGCGGTGATGCGCGCGTAGCGCGGCTGGGTAACGGCCACGATCTTGGTCAGGATGTCATTGGTGACCTTCTCGTGGAAAGCGCCTTCATCGCGGAAGCTCCACATGTACATCTTCAGGCTCTTCAGTTCGACGCAGAGCGTGTCAGCCACCATGTCGATGACGAAGTGCGCGTAGTCCGGCTGGCCGGTCAGCGGGCACAGGCAGGTGAACTCGGGGATCTGGAACTGGATCGTGTAATCGCGCTCGGGGGCCGGGTTCGGAAACACATGCAGGTCTTTCGACGGCGCGGTCGGTGGATTGATCGGCGCGGCACGCTGCCGGGCAGGTTCAGGTTTGATGGTCTTGGTGTTTCGCGACATGGCAGGAGATCGTTGAGAGGAAGTCAGGGGATGCCCACCGTCTTGTGCGCCTGCACGCTGAGCCGCCATTGCGGATGCGCGAGACAGTAGTCGATGGCCAGCCGCGTGTTGCGGCGCTGTTCGAGGCCGTCCATCGGTTGCAGGAAAAAGAGTTCGAAGTCCAGCGCCGCAAAGCGCTCTGGCAGCGCGGCAGGCTGGGGGTACACCAGCTTGAGTTCGTGGCCGCTCGTCAGCACCAGCGGCGCATCGGCCTTCGGGCTCACGCAGATCCAGTCGAGCCCCGCCGGCGCGGGCTGTGTGCCATTGGTCTCGACCGCCACCTCGAAGCCCAGCGCGTGCAGCGCGTCGATCAGCGGCGTGTCGAGCTGCAGAAGCGGCTCGCCGCCAGTGCACACCACCAGCGGCCTGCCGGGCAAGCCCTTTGGCCACTGCTGCGCGATTTGCGCGGCCAGTGCCTCCGGCGTATCGAACTTGCCGCCGCCCGGGCCATCGGTGCCGACGAAATCGGTGTCGCAGAACTGGCAGACCGCGCTTGCGCGATCGGCCTCGCGGCCCGACCACAGATTGCAGCCAGCGAAGCGGCAGAACACCGCCGCGCGCCCGCTCTGGCCGCCCTCGCCTTGCAGCGTGTAGTAGACCTCCTTGACGGCGTAGGTCATTGGCGATGGCCCATGGTCACAGCGGCCCGGTCAATGCCACATCGCCCACCGACACGATGGCGCCGCAGCCAGGTGTTTCGAACAGATCGACCCGGTCGAGCTGCGGCAGCTGAAGCCGGGCTCGCTCGAGAATCCAGCCGGCGATGCTGGCCGTGTCGCCATCGGCGAGGTCGGCGATCTCGTGGATCGGCTGGTGATCGAGCTGGCGGAAGATCGGGTTGAAGGCCGATTTCACATCGCCGAAATCGACCGCCCAGCCCAGCAGTTCGTCCAGCGGCGCCGCGAGATGCAGACGCAGCGTGTAGGTGTGACCGTGCAGCCGGCGCAAGCCAGTGCCGTCGGGCGCCTGTCGCAGTTGCACCGCGGCGTCCAGCGTCATTTCCTTCCAGATGCGGTGCAGCACGCCGTCGAACACCGCACCGCAGCTGCCGGTCTCGTACACCGTGACGGTCACCAGGCCCGGCAGCTGCGGCGCCAGGCGCTCCCACAGCCAGCTGGCGAGCAATTCACTGGTCGGGTTGGCGAGGCCCGGCAGATCGTTCAGGCAGCCGTAGTTCAACTGGCCGTGCAGAGGCGCCCAGATCGCATCGAGGTCGTCGTGGCTGAGGGTGGTGTCGCCGGCTGCGTCGCTCGCGCGCACATGCAGCACCGCCTCGAAGCCATGCCCATGCATCTTTCCGCACTTGTGGCCGAGCGGCACATTCGGCAACCAGTGCGCCGACTGGAACGCATAGCGGCGCCACAACGTCACACCACCCGCAGCATCGAGCTGGGCGCCTCGTTGGGCGGTGCTCTGCACGCCGAGTTCGGTCGGGCCAGGCAGATCGAGCCGATCACGCAGCCAGCGCGCGAGATGCGCGTCGGTCGGGTTGGGCACCTGCTCGTTGAGCAGGCGGTGGTCGAGCAGCGCCGCGCTGGCCTGAAGCTGGTCGCGCAGGCGCTCGACTTCGCCGCCCTGGAAAGGTGCCCAGCCTGCAGGCGGCACGCAGCGCAGCTTCGCGACGAAGCCGTGGCCGTGCAAGCGGCTCGACGGATGCCCTGTGGGCAAGGCGTCGATCTGCCGCGCCGCCTCGAAGCCGGCCTGCGCACAGAACACCGTGCGTGTGGGCAATGAAGTCGCCACGTTCAGACCAACCCGAAGCGCACGAGCAAGGGATCGACGGAGCCCGCCTCGGCGAAGCCCTTCGCGCGCAGCACGCAGGAGTCGCATCCACCGCACGGCCTGCCGTCGGCGCCGGGGTCGTAGCAGCTGCTGGTTTGCGCGTAGTCGACCCCCAGGCGCAAACCTTCCTGAATGATCTGCGCCTTGCTCATCGCGATCAGCGGCGCATGGATCTTCAAGCGCTGCGTGCCTTCGACGCCAGCGCGCGTGGCCAGATTGGCCATCGTCTCGAACGCGGCAATGTAGTCGGGCCGGCAGTCCGGATAGCCCGAGTAATCGAGAGCATTCACACCGATGAAGATGTCGGTCGAGCCCAGCGTTTCCGCCCAGGCCAGCGCAAAGCTGAGGAACACCGTGTTGCGTGCGGGCACATAGGTGATCGGGATGCCATGCGACATCTCGTCGGCACTGCGGTCTTTCGGCACGGCGATGTCGGCGGTCAGGGCCGAGGCGCCGAAGGCGCGAAGGTCTATCTGCGCGGTGACGTGCTGAGCCACACCCAGGGCGCGCACGATGGCGTCAGCCGCGTTCAACTCATGCACATGGCGTTGCCCATAACGGAAGCTCAGCGCACACGGCTCGAAGCCGCGCTCGCGCGCGATCGCCAGCACCGTCGAGGAATCAAGTCCTCCGCTCAGAAGCACCACCGCTGGTGGCCGGCCCACCACGCTTTCTTCCATCCCCGCACTCCGAAGCACTGATCCATTGAACAGCGTGCGAGTTTAGGGTGTGCCCCAGGCCGACGAGGAGCCGGGCCCTGTCGAGCACTGCAAACGGGACCAGCAACCCAGGAGGGTTTCGGGCGACTGCGGCGCGTTTGTAGGCGCAGTCAGGGTCGCGACAGCGCCAATGGGTCCCTAGCGCGCGCGTTGTGGCGCTCTGGCCGTGTTTTCGAGGTTGGGTTGACGCCCGAACCCGAGCCCCGGCAGCAAACTGCCCTCGGGTTGTTGCTCAAGGGCGGCGAGGCTGACGTCGAGACGGTCGAAGATGCCCTTCGAATCGAGCACGCGATGCGCATATGCGCGGCCGTTTGCGCCGAGTCGATGCCGGCGTTCCGCATCGACGGCCAGCGTTGCGATTGCCTGCGCAAAATCGTCTGCACACTCAGGTTCCGTCAGCAGCCCGCACGAGATGACAATCGATGCAATCTCGGTACCGGGCGTTGCGGACGCGATCACGGGCCGACCGCTGGCCAGCATGCCGCCAAGTTTCGATGGCATCACCAGATCTGCCGCTCCACGCAGTTGGGGCAGCAGATGGATGTCTGCCATGTTCAGCAGCGCGCTCAGTTTTGCCGCGGGCATCAGGTCGATGAATCGCACGTTGGGCAAATCACGAGCAGCATCCTCGAGCGGGGCCCGCATTTCGCCATTGCCGCAGATGACGATCACAACGCGAGGATCACCACTCAGCAGGCGGGCAGCTTCCACGAGGACGCCGAGGCCCTGCTTTCGGTTGATCGTGCCGGAGAACAGGCAAACAATCTGCTCGGGGTCGATGCCCAGGGACTGACGAAGTTCAGCCGAACCGTCGGCCGAGCTGAGTGCCGACGCATCGACCCAATTCGGCAACATCTCTGTTTTCTGCATCGGTACGCCCTTGGCAGCCAACAAGCGCAGCATGCGACTGGAAATGGTGGACACCGCGTCGAATCGACGCAGCATCACCCGTTCGGCACGCTTGGCCATGCTGCGCAGCCACGGCTGCTTCAAAAGCCCCAACTCGAAGGCTGCGTCGATCTCGAAATCCTGAATGTGCAACCACGCTTTGGCACCGGCCAGCCGGGCAGCCAACCAAGCCACCGGAGCGCAGAAGAAGCCGGGCGCCACCACCAGCACGACGCGCGGCTGCCAGCCGACCAACTTGAGCACCACGGGCATGCTGCTCAGCGCAAAGCTGGCCAAGTGGAGCAGACGGGTCAGCCCGCCCAGGCGTTTCGGAATCCAGATGGGGCAGCGGTAGACCGTCAAGCCAGGCTTTGGCTGCTCGACCCGATAGGACGCCCCCGAGTGGCCGGGCGCCACCTTCCAGGTTGGGTAATACGGCGGCGCGCAGACAACGCTCACCTCGTGACCGCGGGCGATGAGTCCATCAGCCATTTCGCCGGAATACTTGCCGATACCCGTGAGCTCCGGACTGAAGTTCATGCTCACCAAAACGATCTTCATGGTTGCCATTTCGCCCTTGCTACACGCAATGCTGGCGGGTCCCCGTGACGTGCTGAAGTAGCCGCCCATAGTCCGAACGTATCAGCTGCGAAGTGTGGGGCGCCAGGAAAGGCAAACGGGCTATGCCGAGTGACACCACTGCGTCACTGTGGCGCGCTTCAATCCTCCGCAGCCTGTAGAGACGTGCGGTCGCCCCGACCCCAGCCATGGGCTCCGAGGGCGGTTGCAGACGCCTCAGTTCAGTCAGTTCTTCGAAGACTCGCCGACCCTCCTTCGCTGGATCGAGGGTGAATTTCAGAACCCGGATTTCCTCATGCCCATTTCGAAGACACGCCCTGCTGACGTCAAGTTCTTGCAACCTCAGATCGTTGAGACTTGCCGCCGCCCACTCGCTACCAAACAGCGGTTTGAGCTGCTGCCGGTACTGGCCGCACTGTCATTCGCTTTTGCAGCCCCTGGTGCATCAGCCACCTCTTTCAGCATACTCAGCGGCACCGTCAACAGCGCGCAAACGCTGGCGGCCAACGAAACTGGCAACGTCGCTGCCGGTACCACCTTGTCGGTTTCTGGTTCCACCGTCGCCGTCAGCTTCACCGGCAACGGCGCCAGCGTCGTGAACCTGGGGCAAATCTTGCAAACCGGCACCGGCCGCACGTTGCGCAGCAACACCGCGGCGACCGGCCTGGTGGTGACCAACGGCAGCATCACGAACTCGACCGCCTTGATGCAATCGGCTGATGGCGATGTATTCCAGATGAACGTCGCTGGCGGCAGCGTGACATTGAACAACTACGGCACCTTGCTGTCGAACAACGCGTCGGCTGGCGGGAGCCAGGCAGTCGATTTCAACGCCATCGCCACCGGTGCCAATATCGTCAACAACTACAGCACGGGCGTGCTGCAGGCGCGTGAGGCCGATGCCGTTCGCCCAGGCGTGAACGGCGTGGTGAACAACTACGGCAGCATCCTCGCCACCACTGCCGTCGGCAGCAGCAGTGATGGCATCGACCTCCAGAACAACGCCACGGGCGTCACGGTGAACAACTTCTCCAGCGGCACTGTCACCGGCGGACGCCACGGCATCACGGGTGGACCGTCAAACGCTTCAGCGTCCTTCCTCAGCACCATCAACAACAACGGCAACATCTTCGGCAGCAACGGCTCAGGCATCAACCTGGACGGTCTCAACGCACTGCAAAGCGCCACCATCGTCAACACCGGCCTGATCCGGGGAAACGGTGTCATCGGCGACGGTGACGGCGTCGATATCGACGGCATCGCCAATATCACCAACAGCGGCGTCATCCGCTCGCTCAACTCCTTCAGCGCCGGCGTGGCCGCCTACAGCGAAGGCATCACGGTGGGCGGCGGCACCATCACCAACAGCGGCACCATCGAAGGCCTCGTGGCCTCCGGCAACAGCAACGCATTCGGTCGCGGCATCACCCTCTCAGGAAACGACATCACCAGCGGACCGCTCGCAGGCACCCGCGAGGGCCTGTATGGGAATGCATTGATCATCAACAACGCTGGCGGACTCATCCGCGGGCAGACCGATTCCGCGATCGTCGTCGAAGGCGCGGCCAGCATCTACACGGTGAGCATCACCAACAACGCAGGTGCCACGATCCAGGGCGGCAGCAGCACCGCGGCAGCCATCCGTACCGGTGCCGACGCCAGCACTCTCGTCAATGCCGGCACGCTAGACGGCTCCAGCAGCGGCAAGGCCTTCCAGGGTGGCAGCGGCGCCACCGCGCTGACTATCGCCGGCGGCCAGGCCTCGGTGCTCGGCGACATCAACGGCGGCAGCAGCGCCAGTAACACCATCGTCATCCACCCTGGCACGGGCAACAGCTTCAGCTACTCTGGCTCGCTGTCGAATTTCAGCAGTGTCGAAGTACAAAGCGGCTCGGTCACCCTGTCGGGTTCCAGCAGCTACAGCGGCACCACCAAGGCCAATGGTGGCACCCTGACATTGGACGGCGCGAACCGCCTGTCGTCAGCGAGCGCGCTGTCGCTTGGCGGCGGCACCTTGAAGCTCACGAATGCGGGCGGTGCGAACGGCCAGACCTTCTCCAACCTGTTGCTCGCCGCGAACTCGGCCATCGATCTGGGCGGCTCTTCGCTGACCTTCAACGCCTTGGGCAGCGTCCTCGCCGGGCGAACTCTCACCCTTTTCGACTATGTCGTCTCCTTGTCGCCAGACTATGCGATCCGCTTCCTGGGCGATGTGACCACCGATGGCAACTTTCTGGCGCTGATCTCAGGCATGACCATCAACGGCGCGGCGGCAGGCTTCCGCTTCGACGGCACCTACACCGACGTCTCGCCGGTGCCGTTGCCTCCGAGCGTGGCGTTGCTGCTTGCTGGGCTGGGCTGCATCGGCATCTTGTATCAGAGGCGTCGGCCGAGCTGAATCACCCTTGATGTGCAGCAACCTGGGCTGCCCCCGTGACGACCACATGGTTGTCACGGGAGGAACCAGGTTGTGATGTGCTTGTCACATGCCGCGATTAAGTTACTGGGATGGCTGCATGTACATCCCAAGTCCCCGCGTGCGGCATCTTCGCGAGCATCATCTGCAGTTCAGCGCTTTCATGAACTGGCAACGGTGGGCTGCGAGCTGTGCGTTGGCCGCCGCGGTGCATGCGGCGGCAGCCGTTTCGACGCCCGAAGAGGTGTACCTGGTCGGCGACGGGATCGACGCGATCCACCTGTCGAACCGAAGCCCGGCATCGGCAGTTCCGCCGACGATTACGAAGGTACGCGCTGTTGCGCATGCCCCTGCGGAACTGTCTCGCCTCATCGCTCAGGCGGCTGTCGCCCACAGCTTGGAACCTCAACTGCTTCACGCGGTGATCGACGTCGAGTCGGGCTTTTCCGTTCGGGCGGTGTCGCCCCGCGGTGCCATGGGGCTGATGCAGCTGATGCCTGCGACTGCGCGCGACTATGGCGTCACCAATGCATACGACCCACGCCAGAACATCGATGCTGGAGCGCAGCACCTGCGGCGGCTTCTCAATCGCTTTGGTCAGGACAAGGCGCTGGCACTGGCGGCCTACAACGCCGGCGCCAACGCCGTGACACGCCACCACGGCCGCATCCCGCCTTACGCTGAAACGATGGCTTATGTGCCACGCGTGCTGCAGCGCATGGCGGTCTTGCAGCGCGACGCGCGCTGAATGTGCGCCTTTCGAACATGTCGCCATCACGCCACGCAACCCACAGCCTGAGGCGCCACACTTCGCATTGCGCGGCCCCGCTCGCCAGCCTGCTCTCCCTCGCTGGCTGTAGGGGTCGCGGCGTTCTGTCGTAGCCCGGCGCTCCCATGCTGTTCAACTCGCCAGAATTCATCTTCGGCTTCTTGCCGCTGACACTGATTGGCTTTTTCCTGCTGGCGCGGCGAAGTCATGCGCTGGCACTGGCCTGGCTGACCCTGGCCTCGCTGGCGTTCTACGGTTGGTGGAACCCGCAATGGCTGCCGCTGATGCTGGCGTCGATCGGCTTCAACTACCTGGCAGGCCGGTCGATCGCAGCGCGGTTGCAGACTGAAGATGCCGGCACACAGACCGCCGTTGCAGCACAGCAATCAATGGCGTCTGGCTGGTCGAGCCGATCACTGTTGATTGCGTCGATCGCCGCCAACATCGCGCTGCTGGTGTACTTCAAGTACGCCGCATTTGCGCTCAACAGCGTGGCTGCGCTGATGGGTTCAGACACGCACATGCCAGCCGGCGAACTGCCACTGGGCATCTCGTTTTTCACCTTCACCCAGATCGCGTTTCTGGTCGATGTGCAGCAGCGCAAGGCGGCTGACTTCGACCCGGTGCGCTACGGTCTCTTTGTCACCTACTTTCCGCACCTGATCGCCGGGCCTATCCTGCACCACAAGGAAATGATGCCGCAGTTCGCCCGTGCGGACATCTTCCGTTTCAGCGCCGACAGGCTGGCCGACGGGTGCGTGATCTTCATCCTCGGCCTCTTCAAGAAGACCGTGCTTGCCGACGCCTTTGGGGGCTACGCGCGCAATGCCTTTGCCGCGGCGTCCACCACCGACCTCAGCTTCTTCGAAGCCTGGGGTGCAGCCCTGTCGTACACCCTGCAGATCTACTTCGACTTCTCCGGCTACTGCGACATGGCCATCGGCCTGGCGTTGATGATCGGCGTGCAGTTGCCGATGAACTTCCACTCGCCTTACAAGGCGAAAAACATCGCCGACTTCTGGCGCCGCTGGCACATGACCTTGTCGCGCTTCCTGCGCGACTACCTCTACATCCCGCTCGGCGGTAACCGCCTGGGCCTGCCACGCCAGCAGTTCAACCTGATGGTGACGATGTTGCTCGGCGGCCTGTGGCACGGCGCCGGATGGACCTTCGTCATCTGGGGCGGGCTGCACGGGCTGTACCTGATGGTGTTCCACGCATGGCGCCGCGGCGTCGATGCGTTCGGCCTCGACGCAGCATTGCGAACGCTGCGCCCCGTTTGCGCACCGATCGCCTGGCTGCTGACGTTCACTGCGGTCGTCGTGGCCTGGGTGTTCTTTCGCGCGGCCGACCTCGACGCGGCGATGTCGATGCTGCGCGGCATGGCAGGCATGAACGGCGCGCTGCTGCCCGAGCAGATCATCAAGTTCGTGCCGCCGCTGGCTAATGTGGCCGACGGGATGGGCAAGGTGCCGTACCTGGCCGATGGCACGGTGATGGGCTGCGTGGAGATGTTCCTGATGATCTCGCTCGGTATGGCGCTGACGCTCGGTGCGCCCACCGTGCCCGAGTTGCGCAACCGCTGGCGTTATGCGCTGGTCGTTCCCTGCGCGGCCCTCGCGCTGCAGCAGGTGTTGTACGGGCAGGCGTCCGAGTTCTTGTACTTCCAGTTCTGAAGTCCATTTCTGAACTAAAGACATGAAGAAGCTCTTGGCCCTGACGCTCGCGATCCTGCTATCGATCGGCCTGTATGTCGCCGTCTTCTCGGTCGTGAAGCGGCCGCTGACGGTGGGCGGCGTCGATGCGGCTTTCCAGAGCAAGACCGATTACGCCAACAGCCTTCCGCATCCCAAGCTCGCCATCTGGGCGGGCAGCAACGGCCGATACAGCCACCGCTGCGAGGCGTTCACCGAGGTGTTGCGCGTGCCCTGTGTCAACCTGTCGATCGCGGTCGGCATCGGCATCGACTTCCAGTTGCTGAACTTCGAGAAGCTGCTGCAAACCGGTGACGTGCTGTACGCGCCGCTCGAGTACAGCCAGTACCGCATCGAACGCACCGAAATGGAAGGCGGCGCCGAGAACATCACCATCGCCCACCAGTCGGCCGCGTGGCTCGACACCCTGGGACTGCGGCGCATCGTGCGCGCCTGGGGCTCGTTCGATCTGCCCTTCCTCGTTCACGGCAGCATCGAGATGGCATTGGCCGGCACCGGATTCCAGCGGCGCGGCGGCAACGAAGGCACCACACCGCAAGGCGACCAGAAGGGGCACACCGCTGCCGACGGCATGGCGTATCGCGACTTTCTGGCCAAGCAGGGTTTTGACACCCGGCCGTTGCCCGAACATTCGCGGGCCTTCGAGGTCGTGGAAGGCTTTCTCGACCGCATGCGCGCCAAGGGTGTCGTCGTCGTGGGTGGCTTGCCCACCACGTCCGACCACGCCAAGCTCAACGACGCCGACATTGCGCGCCTGCGGGCGCTGTACGAGCGCCACGGCCAGCACTTCCTGGTCCTGCCCAACCGATCGCAGTACCCGCTGTCGTGCTTCTTCGACACGCTGTACCACCTGCATGAAGACTGCCAGAAAGCGCATTCGACGCGGGTGGCCGAGGCACTGAATCAGATGTCGGTCGTCAACGACGCGCTTCGCGCACGACCATGAACGGCCACGACACGTTCACGCCCAAGTCGGCAACGCGATTCATCGTGCAACTGGTTCCGCCGGGCACCGGTGGCATTCGCGATTACGCCGAATGCCTGCAGTGCGAGTGGGAGACCATGGGCATCGACAGCCAGCTCATGGCGCTCAGCCAGACCGCCGCGGCTGCGCGCTCGCTGGCCGACAGGCTCGACGACATGATGCGCAGCGACGGCCGAGCGTGCTCGCTGGTGCTGCACTTCTCGGGCTACGGCTTTCATCCGCGAGGCCTGTGCTTCTGGCTGGCCAGCGAGATCGAAGCTGCGCGCGCGAAGTTGGGTCAGCGCCTGCGGGTGGTCACGATGTTTCATGAGCTCTTTGCCTCAGGGCCTCCGTGGGGTTCGGCGTTCTGGTTGTCTAGGTTTCAGGCGAGGATTGCCTCGCGGTTGGCTAAGGCGAGTGATGCGCTGCGAACCAACACGGAACCCTACAGCGTGTGGTTGGCGAAGCAGTTCCCGCCGACGGTTGCGGTCGAGGTGCAGGCGGTGTTCTCGAATGTCGGGGAGCCGAGGGTGGTGAAGCCGCAAAACGAACGTGTGACTCGGGTGGTCGTTTTTGGCTCAGCAGCAACGCGCCATCGAGCGCTGGAGCCATTGCGCACTTTCGCTCGGCGCTTGTCCGAGCAAGGCATCGTCGAGATCGTTGAGGTCGGCCCCGATCCAGCGTTCAACTGGGTGGAACCATCTCCCCCGCATCGGCACGTCGGCCGCCTGGGCCTGTCTGAGCTTCGTGAACTCCTTGAGGACAGCGCGTACGGGTTGATCGACTACCCGGAGACTCTTTTTGGCAAGTCTGGAGTGATTGCGGCCTACGCGGCGCATGGTTGCGTCGTGCTGAACATGCGACGAGTCGAGGCAGAGCACAGTGAGTTGCGCGACCGAACTCATTTTTTCAACCTGCTCGCGAGCGACTCGATTCCATGCCACGCCACAGATCGCTCGCTGGCGGCAGGCACGATGGCGGAATGGTATCGAGGGCATTCGCTGAGGCGACACGCGACGTCGACAGCGGAGTCTTGCTGCAGCGTGCCATACCGAGGCGCCTTGAGCGTATGCCAGAGCGAATCGTCGTCTCCCCCTTGATGAATCAATTCCACTTTCCAAGAGCCATAAGCTGAGCGCACCCTTTCATGACTCAAACTGCTTTCAGCATCGGGGGTGGCGGTGGCGGGCATTCGATACCGGAGTGCGCCGTCGTCGTTGGCACCCACAACAATCAGGCGCACATAGCAGCAACGCTCGCTTCCATTCGCGCGCAGGTTCACACTGATTGGACGTGTTTGGTGGTCGACAACGGCAGCACTGACGCAACAGTAGCCCTATTGCAGGAACTGCTAGAAGGCGACTTGCGGTTCCGGTTGGTGTGTAAAGCAAATGTCCATAAACGTCGGTGCGTCGCATGTCATGGATATTGGGCAGTCAGCCAGTAGCGCTGCAACGATCATGGAAGTCCAGGGCTGTGCAATTGACGACGTCATACGGACCGAGCACCCCGGTTCGTTAGTGAAGATTGATGTCGAGGACCATGAATTGCAGGCCATTCGCGGAATGGCTCGAATGCTGAACAAGGACGCGCCTTGCGTGGTTTTCGAGCAGCATGCCGGCGACTTCCGTGGTGGGACATCTGCAGTGATCGAAGCACTGCGGGGACTGGGGTACTTGAGCTTCTTTAGCGTGGAGAGGGCGCCTTCGTCCCGAGCCGGAGGGTTACTCACCCAAGTCTGGTCCAACCTGAAAGCCGTGTGCGGTGGGTTCCGTATGGAGGCAGTCGAGCTGCACAAGTTCGAGCCCGGCTTCTACGAAATGATCATCGCCGTTCATCCGGATGTGGAACAGGCAGCAGCGGACGCCCGTTAGGCGGCCGGAGCGACTTGCCACGCTCTAGTCCGAATGAGCCAGGTGCGATTCGCATCCAGACAGCGGCATGACTTGTTGCAGCCGTAGCATGTGAGTAGCGAAAGAGTCGGGTTTGCTGGCTTTTGGATGAACGAGGTTTCTCAGATGAGTTCCTCCGTGCGGCACTCACACTCCCTGAGCGAACTGGGCGCTCGCCAAGCTCCCACTGGTGCCGCTTCCGGGCGCTCCGAAGATGCGCGACGGAGCGACATCACTGGCCTGCGGGGCGTTGGTGTTCTTGTGCTGCTGGCGGTCCACTTGTTCCCAGCCTGGAGCATTGGTGGCGGTGTCGTCGGCATCGACATCTTTCTCGTCATTTCGGGATTCCTGATCACCCATTCGTTGCTCAGCGCAGCAGATGACAGCGGGAGAAATCTGTCGACCTTCTACGCACGTCGCCTGCATGCCGTCGTGCCGGCCTTGGCCGTGATGCTGCTGTCGTGTTTGGCGTTTGCGTGGCTGTTCACGACACCAACCGTGCTGATGGCCTTGAGCGGACTTGCCGCCTCAGTGGCGTTCGCGATGTCCAATGTTCTGCTGTGGCTCGACGGCAGCGCCGTCATCGTGGGACCGAGCGGTTCGCCGCTCTTTCATCTGTGGGCCGTGGCATTGCTGGTGCAATGGTGCATCGTCTGGCCGCTCGCCCTGCGCTTTCTGTTGGCGAGAAAGATTCCTTTGGTTGCAGCGGTCAGCGGCGCATGCGCCATGTCGTTCCTGCTCAACCTGGCCTGGGTGGATGCGCACCCCGACGCCGCATTCTTCCTGCTGCCGACGCGGGCATGGGAACTGATGCTTGGTGCCATGCTCGCCTGTGTCTGTCGCTCGGGGACCATTGAAAGCGCACCGTGGTTGAGGAAGCGATTGGCGAGAAGCCCAGCGCTCACCGCCCAGCTGCCGGACGTCTTGGCCTGGTCCGGCACCGTGCTTCTTGGCCTCGCTCTGTTGCTGGTCGACCGGGCCGAGCGCTTCGATGGCTGGTGGACAGTGCTGCCCACGTTGGGAACCTTTGCGCTTCTGGCTTCGGGGCCAACGGCCTGGGTCAATCGCCGAGTGCTGTCCCAGCCGATCCTCAGGTTCTACGGCGCCATCAGCTATCCCTTGTTCCTGTGGCATTGGCCGCTGCTCGCGTTTCCTGTGGTCATGGGCGTGCCGCTGACCAGCGAACTTCGGATCATCATCCTGGTATCAAGCGTCGTTCTCGCGACACTGACGTACGAACTCGTGGATCGGCGCGAGCCGAGTGTGAAGCGCTGGAACCGCCGCAGCACGGGGTTGGCCGCTGGGCTGATCGGCATCGGACTGATTGGAAGCATCACGTTCGCCGCGGGTGGCTTCCCGGCCTCGTTTCCGGACAGCGTGCGTGGCGACGTGGCAGCTGTTCGCTAGGGTTGTTTGCCGCACTCCAGAAATGGTGCCTGGGTCGCCACGACATTGCCCAGCAACGACGCCAGCACGACATTGCCGAATGGAGTGAGGTGCACCTCGTCCCAGTACATGTCTTCGGTCCAATCAGGCAGAGTGGCAAGATCGAGCAGCAACACGTCATTGAACTTGGCCAATCGCTGCAACCTTTGCCGATCTGGCAGCCAGTCGCGACCTTCTCGCGCCAGCCGCAGCTGCTGCACCGTGGGATAGGCGAGGATGATCCCGCGCGGAGATTGCTGGCTCTTCCGGGCCAACTTCTGGACCACGCTTTCGAACTCGTCGTAGTTCTTCCCGGCGTCGGATGCCTGTTCAACCACTGCGTTGTCGCTCGCGGTTGAACGCTCAGACCAGAACTTGCGCAGCACGTATCCGGTTGCCCAGACAGGGTGGGCCGTCGGAAAGCGTGTCTCGCCCAGCCAGGGACTGGCGTTGTCCATCTGTCCGGTCATGAACTGCCAGATGAAGAAATCTGATTTCTCGACCAGTTGGGGATGCGCTTGAAGGTACCGGGCTGCGTTCACGGTGGCCCACCCGCTTGCCGCCACGGGCCAGGCAGCGCAGTTCTCGCCGAGCTTGCCCTGGAGGCGGGGGGTCAGCTTCTCAGGTTGATCGTAGGCATTGCCGCCGCTGACGATGCTGTTGCCAATCAGCAGGATGTCGGTGCGCTCGCTGGGTCGCCATGTGGCCGCAACGCCCATGCCCTGATCGTTGAAGACCCAGTGGTTGCGGTTGCGAAAGCTGCCAGACTGCTGCGGGGCGGGAAAGTAACCGAAGCGTGGATCTCGGGTGTAAATCGGAAATTCGACCCAACCGCTGAGTCGGATTGCCACCTCCGCAGACACCAACAACACCAGCATCACCGCCGCGAGCCAGATCCATCCTCGGCGCGGATGCCTGCCGTGCGATGGGGGAGGTTTGGGGCCTGAACGGGATGAAGCGGTAAACATCAGAGGCTCCTGAACCACACGCTACATCCTAGCGGTCGAAAGCGTAGCAGGCATCCCTCAAGCACGGGGCAGTCCAAGCACTGAGTAGCGGGTACACGCGCTATCAGCGAGGATGGTTTGTGCAGTCCGGAAGGGCTCCTGCCGTCTGAAGGGCACTGGTCAGAATCGCTGCGAGTACGGCATTGCCCTCGGCCGTGGGGTGCACGGGATCCTTGTAGAGCGACTCGTTCCACTGCGGAAAGCGCGTGACGTCGATGAGCATGATGCCGTGAGCCTCGGCCGTGCTTTGAAGGAGCTGCCTGTCTTCGAGCCATTCCTTTCCTGCCCTGGCATCCAACAGCTGTGCCCGGTCCGGATACATCAAGATCATGCCCGCCGGTCGACGCTTGCTGGAAAGCACCAGACGGCCGAGCAGTTCATCGAACTGTTGGTGGTGCGCCGACGTGTCTGCTGGAGAAGTCAACGCTGGAGGCCCAGCGCTTGGGAATCGGGCCGAAAGTGCCTTGCGGACAACGTACCAGGTGGCCCAGAGAGGGGCCTGCGTCGGGTGCAGGTTTTCGCTCACCCACGGGTTGAGCCCTTGCATCTGGCCAGGCAGCTGCGCCCAGATGAAGAAGTCCGTACCCGCCATCAAATCCGGGTTGGCCTGAAGGAAACGCATCTCATTGACAGTTGACCAGCCCCCTGCAGCCACGGGCCAGATGGGGCAACCGTTGCCCAGCCGGGTCTGCAGTTGCGGCGTCAGCTTGTCCTTCTGGTCGTACGGATTGCCGCCCATGACAATGCTGTTGCCGATCAGCAGAATGTCGGTCAGCTTGCCTGGATTCCACGGTCTTTCAACGCCCATGCCTCGGTCATTGAAGACCCAGCGATTGGTGCCAAGGAATGTCCCCTGCTGGTTGCGCCCCGGTGCGTATCCGAACTCGGCACTGCGCACATAGACCGGGAAGCTGATAGCGCCAGCCTGGCGGATCGCCGACTCAGTCAGGCCCAGCAGCGCGACGAAGCCGAGCACGACCCATCGCCAGCGGGGGGCTTTCACTTGTTGAGAACCTCGGAAACACTTGTGTCAATCACGTTTGGATCGACCTCGATCGACTTCACATGATCACGAACCATGAGACCCGCATCATGCGGATTCACTCGAGGCATCCATGGTCAAAGCACGCTGGTAGACCGACAGGTAAGCATCAACGGCCGCATCGGCGGAGAAGCGCCTGGCCCAGTGCAAGCCCTTCTCTGCCCACTTTTCTCGTTCGGCGCTCGAGCGATTCAACACCTGCAGGAGTACCCGCGCACCACCGTCCGCCCACAGACTGACATCGTCGGTCGGCTCAAGCCGAGGCAGGTAGAAGGCCGCATCGCCGCCGACTTCCGTCATCGGCGCTGCATCGGTGGTGATGACAGGACAGCCGCACGCCAGCGCTTCTGCAATAGGCCAGCCGAAGCCTTCGGCCAGACTCGGAAACAGAAGCACCTCGGCATGCGAGTAGATCGCCTCCAGCGTGTCGGCGTCAACGCCACGGAAGAACCGCACCGAACCCTCTGCCGGCACCTGAGCCAGGGCCTCGCGCAGGGCGGCATTCGGTGGCGGGCTGACCATCCACAGGGGTCGCGGCGTGTCACCCGCCTTCAGTGCATCGCGCACATAACTGGCATACAGCAGCACCACACCCACGCTGTTCTTGTACCACTGGCCTCCGCCCACATGCAGCACGCAGCGCGCCTCGTCTGCCGGCAGCCCGGCTTGCAGCAGGCGCTGCCGCACCACCTCGGGCGAAACAGGCTGGTAGGGGTGGTTCAGGCCGTTGTACACGACCTCTGAGGTGACCGGTTTCACACCCGCATAGCGATGCAGGTCGCTGCGGGTGATCTGCGAGATCGAGATGAAATGTCGGGCCTGCCGAAAGCCCTGGCGGATGTAGCGCTGGTAGATGCGCCCCGTCAGCGAGGTGCGGTGCGCGGGTATCAGGCCGAGTGCCGAGCGCAACGCCAACAGGTCATGGCAATGGACCACATGTGGCCGGTGGGCTGCAAGCGGCACCCAAGGGCCCAGGGCCTGGTCACAGAACACATAAAGGGTGCCGGCGGGATCGCGCCGCATGGCCGCGCGCATCTGGGGCGGAAACAGCAGGTACTGGTCAATGTAGCCAGCCCATTTGCTCAATAGGCCCGCGCTGAACCAACGTCGCACCATCGCCTGAGGTCGACGCACTTCGACCTCGTGTCCGCGTTGGCGGAACGCTTCGGCCAGGGACCGGGCGTAGTGTTCCTGGCTTCTCAGGCCCAGAAACGCAGGATGGGTAAACAAGACCAGGTTCACGACCCAGCCTCTGATCCAGGAAAACTCATCCACCAGCACGAAGCGCTTTTCAAGTCACCGCTTCTCACCGCGCAGCCCAGAGCAAAGAAAACCAGTACCCATGTCAATGATCGCCACACACCATCATCCAGTTCTACGGACGAAACGTCCGATCGCAGCAGCGCATGTGATGTCAATGCGCTTGATTTCGACGAAAAGGTCGCCGTAGGCCTTGATGGGCGACGCCACATTTCTCCAAAATGCCTTGTCGATCAGTCTTGGCGGCACGCCATTCAATGCGGACCGAAGGTAGTTTCGTTGCCATGGCTTGCTGCCTCCAACTGCATGTGGAAGTAAAGCCCTACCCGGCCGGAACCCCATGGCTTCCTGGCCGACAACGCTGATCACCCGATCTGTTGCCTCAAGCGTCGCATTGAGTGCATCCTGATCACTGCAATCAAAGCAATCTGCAAAGCCGCTCGTCTTGTACGCCGCTCCTCCGTTGATCTTGGCAGCTGCCAACGATCCGATTTCTTCGGCCATGTGATGCATCAACACACTCCAGGTCTCAAGAAATCCTTTGTCTTGGATCCGCAGGCCAACAAAGCCGCCATTCACGTATTCAGTCCCGCGGAAGCGCAATGGCTGGCCGCGTGCTGAAAAGTACCGACGCCACCCTGCCCTGCGTGGATGATTTTCCGGAAGTGGCGAATTCATGTCCTCACACACGGCAACACCGCAACTGACCCAATCCTCAAAGTAGGTCCACGGAGCCGCGACGCAGATGTCCGGGTCTAGGTAGAAAAGCGATTCGGTATCGCCTGCAGGGCCGTCGAGCAGCGCCAGCATGAAGTCCGCCTTGTAATTGGTCAGGTGGTAGTTCGTCGTCACCGGCAAGAAGACAAGCTCTATCCCTTCGTCGATCTGCAGAGTGCGCGCTGAGGGCCAAGCCTGGAGCGGGCTAGGCATGGCGGTAATCGCCCACTGAGGAAAGTCGCCGCGATAGCCTGCATAGAGCTTCCCGCGGAATCCAGAGTGATGGAGTGAGTTGGCCAGAGCCGCCACCCCATAGTGATAGTCGCCTTCAAAAAGAGTGCACACAGCGCTGTTCATGACGCCTCCGCTCGCCGATAGCAGGCCAGCATCGAAAAACCGCTGGCGTTGACACGCACATGGCGACGACTCAGCCAGACTCCGGCTGCAAGGACCCGCCTGGCGAAGCGCTCGAGCGAACGCCAGCGTGAACTGACCCGATGAAAGAACGGCAGGCGCCGCGTCGCCTCCCAAACGGCCAATGTGCTGGGCAAAGGCTCATAAAGGTGGCGCTCCATGGTCCAACCATGAGCCAGACCAACAGCCTCCAACGCCGATATCGACCACCGCGACAAATGATGGGGTGGCGAGTCGAGCGCATCGGCTTCGCCATAGACGCGGCTCGCTCGCCGGTCGCTCGGCACGGCCACCCAGAGTCGGCCAGATGGCCGAATGACACCCTTTGCAAACTCGAACAACGCGCCGGGCCTTGCCAGATGCTCCAGCACATGAAAGGCCACCACGTGATCGGCCTTCGCAGGCAGCGTATCGCCTGCAGGCAATCCGTCCAGATCCAGACGATGGACCTGCAATCCCTTGCTGACAGAGGCAGCCACTGCCGCGGCCGAGAAGTCGAAGCCCTCGGCACGCCCTACCTTGTCGCGCACCGACAGCAGGAATTCGCCACTGCCGCAGCCATAGTCGACGACGACATCCGTGGCGCCCAAAGCCTGTGCAACCAGATCGAATTCCCACCGTGCTGTCGGATACAGGTGTATCTGTCCATAGAGTTCCGAGTACCACGCGTCGGACGGGGCTGTCAGTGGGTTGGCAAACTCAAGCCCGCAATCGCGGCAACCAACCATCCGGTAAGCCTCGAGGGACGCACCGTGACTGTGGTCGAGACGGCTGGCACCTGCCACGTCGTTGGCTGCATAGCGCAAGTGCTGCTCCGGGATCGACACCGTCTCGATGACTGCGCACGACTGACCACTGCAGGCGGGACAGCGAAACGGCCCTTGAATCGAATCATTCATCACGTCGAATTCTCGGAAGTGGTGGCGAGCGCTCTGAGCCGCAAGCACACAGTGCAAGCCGTCAGCAGCAATGCCATCAAAGCCACGGCGCTGTTCATCATGAAGACGCCGCTCACGCTCGACATGTCGAACGTGAAGGCCGCCCAGGTCACGGTGGCGATGCCTAACGGGATCATCAACAACGAAGGCACGATCCAGCCGCGCGCCGCGCCCACGCCGTACAAGCCGCTGGACCAGGCCGACAGCGCCGAGGCCACCACCATCCATGGCAGCTCCTGAACCAGACCTCCGTACTGCTTGCCCAGGATCCACAGCAGGGCGTGCGGCCAGACCAGCGAGGCTGCGACCAGCACGACGCTCAGCAGCGCAAAGAACCCATTGAGTGCCACAAAGGCGCTCACCATCTCGCGCGCCGATGAGGCACGCGCGAAATACGGCACCACCATGGCAGCCAGCACCGTGCCGATCAAGGTAAACAGCGCGGCAAGCCGACCCAGCGCACCGACCTCGGCCACCCGCTCGACGCTGCCGAACAGCCCCACCAGCCACACCGAGATCTGCCCCAGCACGCAGTAATAGATGGAGTTGGGCGCCTGCCTGCGGATGAAATCCCACAGCCCTGCGCGGTGCGTGCCCGCGGCCACCGGCGACGGGGCCACGTGTTTCGCCAGGTAGCTTTTCAGCAGCACAAACACGGCCACGGCCGCGGCGAGGTTGAGCAGCACCGCCACGCGCGCATCCAGAAAGATCAGGCCGGCGGCCACGACCAGCACCGCCCGTACGGCGTTCACCCCGACATCGGTGCGCTGCTGCATCGCGAGATCACCGCGCAGGCGAACCAGCGACAGGCTCACCGCGTTGTGCACATTGAAGACGCCACAGCCCAGCGCGAGCACGGCCAGCACCAGCATCTCGGGCCACGCCAGACCCTGCCGGATGAACATCGCACCGAACACCGGCGCGAGCACCAGCGCTCCGAGCAGCATCAGCAGCCGCTGGATGACGAACGCATCGGCCACCAGGCCCCCGAGCGCGCTCGGGTCGTTGTGCAGCGGCCCGCCTTTTGCGAGCACCGCCGTCGACAGCCCCAGATCGATTAGCACACTGGCCAGGCCGACCATGCTCACGGCCAGCGTGTAGTGGCCGTACTGCGTGGGCTCCATGAAGTGAACCAGCGCGATGCCCGACGCAAAGCCCAGCCCCTGCACGACGAGCTGGGCCGAGGCGAAGCCACCGACCTTGAGCAGCCGGCGTCGGGTGATCAGGGCGGCCACGCTCACTGCGGCTTCTCGAGCAGCTTGGCATCGACCAGCATGCGAAACCACAGCACCTGGAAGAAGGCGTAGAAAAAGCCGGCGCGGCCGTCTAGGAAACCGCCTTGCAGCACATAACGGTAGATGAACAGCAGGAACACGCGCAGCACTGGTGGCGCCTTGTAGTACTGGCCCTTGTAGAGGCGGCGACGCTCGCGCGGGTCGTTCGACAGCCGCGCCTGGATCTGGCCGGCAGCCACGCCATGCGGGCGAAGCAGCTCGGCGGATTCCATGTCGCTCCAGCGGTTGTGGCGCGCGGTCCATTCGGTCAGGCTGCCCACGTTCATGTCGTGCAGAACGCCGCGCAGCCGCACGCCGGGGCGGTCGGCCACGAAGTGCTGGTCGTAAAGTCGGTCTTCGCAGCGCGCGGTGCCGGTCTTGAACAAGCGCAGGTGGAAGTTGTCGTTGCCGCCGAAGCGCAGCGCCTGGCCCATGAAGTAGGTGCGCCGCCGGAAGATGAAGCCCGTGGCCTCGCCCGGCGCGGCCAGCACGCGACGAATCTCGGCGATGGCCTCGGCATCAAGCACCTCGTCGGCGTCGAGGTGCAGCTGCCACTCGCTGCGCGAGCCGAACTCGTCGATGGCCCAGTTGCGCTGATCGGCGTAGTGCTTGAAGGCCCGGTTCACGACCTCGCAGCCCAGCGCCTTGGCGATGGCCACGGTGTCGTCGCTGGAACCCGAATCAACGATGAACACCGAGCGGCTGACCTCGAGCGCGGCCCGCAAGGTGCGCTCGATGACGCCAGCCGAGTTGAAGGTGAGCAGGATCACTCCCAGCGGTACGCGCGCCAGTTCGGTCGGGTGGCGCGCGTCAGACATCGAGCAGAGTGCGGAAGTAGGCGATGGTGGGCGCCAGGCCGTCTTGCAGCGACACCTTGGGCTCCCATCCGAGCTTGCTTTTGGCGATCGAGATGTCGGGGCGGCGCTGCTTCGGGTCGTCACTGGGCAAGGGCTGGAAGATCAGCTTCGACTTGCTGCCGGTCATTCGCAGGATGGTTTCAGCCAACTGAACCATCGTGTACTCGCCGGGGTTACCGATGTTGACCGGGCCGGTCAGGCTGGCGTCACTGGCCATCATCCGGACGATGACTTCGACCAGGTCGTCAACGTAGCAGAAGCTGCGTGTTTGCTGGCCGTCGCCGAAGATGGTGATGTCCTCGCCGCGCAGCGCCTGCACGATGAAGTTGGACACGACGCGGCCGTCGTTCGGGTGCATGCGCGGGCCGTAGGT
>JAIXYO010000019.1 GCA_027490215.1 Rubrivivax sp. | reverse complement strand
GGTCGACAGCGCCAGCCCGCCGCCGGCCGAATCGCCGGCGAGGATGACCGGGCGGCCCCCAGCTTCAGCGCTCAGCGCGCGAAACGCCGCGATGGCGTCATCGAGCCCGGCCGGGTAAGGATGCTCCGGTGCCAGCCGGTAGTCGAGTGAGAACACTGGCAGCCCGGTGATGCGAGCCAGCCGCGCGGTCAATGCACGGTGTGTCGCCGGCGAGCCGATGCAGAACGCCCCGCCATGCAGGTAGAGCACCACACCGGGTGGAGAACTGGGCGCCTGCGTCGAGCGGCACCATTCGCCGGCCACGCCGCCGACCGTGTCAGCATGGACCGAGACACCCTTCGGCATCAGTGTGCTGCGCGACAGCGCGCGCAACCAGCGGCGCTGGAAGCCAATCGAGAAGCGCGGCGAAAAAACGGGCTTCAGCAGCAACCTGAGCGACGCACGCAGCATCGCTGCAAGCAGCGCGTCGATCAGCCCCTTGGGTTCAAGAACGGCCATGACGGGCCCGCAATGCAAAGGAGGCGATCGTAGCCAGTCGTTCGGTGCCGCCGATGGGCCGGGCCCGTTGCGACCGACTCGACACGGCGCGTGGCGTGCACGCCGCAATCGACGGCCGCCATCGGCAATTCCGCACATTCCCTTGCATTTGGGTCGCAAATTGAAACATCGTGATACATCGTTGCGCCGCGTCGCCATTAGTCTCGTCGCACACGTGGACATTGACGGATGGGGGTCCGTGCGACGATGAACGATTACCTGTTGTGGGGCGCTGGTGCGGCGCTGCTGGTACTGCTGCTGGTCGTGCAGCTGATCCGGCGGCGTGCGCGGCGGCCCGTGGGCCGAAGCGAGCGAGCCGACAGGGTCGCTGAGCGCGCCTCGCCGCCGATCTCGCGCAGCGCCTCCGAGCTGGACACCGTCAGTGGTGTCCACGCACTGAATCCAGCGCGGCCATCGTCCAGCGACGATGTGAGGTTGCGCGCCGAACGCGAAGCCGCCGAGCAGGCCGCTCGCGCAGAGGCCGACCGGGAGGCCGCCGAGTGGGAAGCGCGCCTCGTCGCGCAACAACTCGCTGACGAGGAACGCGAGCGTGCACGCATCGCCGCCGAGCAGGCGACTGCGCAGGTCATGGCGTCTCCGCCGGAGCCCGAGCCTGTCGTCGACACCCAAGCCGACGAGCAGGCCGCGCGTGAGGCCTTGGCGCGAGAGGCCGCCGAATGGGAGGCTCGCCTGGCTGCGCAGCAACTCGCCGATGCCGAGACCGAACGCCAGCGTGTCGCGGCTGAGGTCGAACGTGCGGCGGCCGAAGCTGCTGCCGCCGAAGCTGCGGTGCAGGCGCAGCGCGCTGACGAGGAGCGGGCCGCGCAGGAACTTGCGCAACAGCTGGCGGCGCAACAGGCCGCGCAGATCGAGGCCGAGCGTCGGCAGGAAGAGGCGGAAAGACTTCAGGCGCAGCGTGATGCGCAAGCGGCTGAACTGGCCTCATTCCGGCTCACGATCGAACCCGAAGCCGCGGCTGAAAGCAAACCGATACTCCCCGACGTGTCCGTCGCTCGCACGCCGGAGCAGTGTCTGGTGATGATTGCCGACGACTCGAAGGTGGTCCGCATCAAGACCAGCCGCCTGCTGGCCAAGCACCTGTACCGGGTGTCACTGGCCGAAGACGGCCTCGACGCCGCGCGTCAGATCGAGCTCGCGCTGCCCGACGTGCTGATCACCGATGTCGAGATGCCCGGCATGGACGGCTTTGAACTGACGCGCCAGGTGCGCAACAACCCGCGCACTGCTCACATCCCGATCGTGATGATCACCGCCGACGATGTGAAGCACCGCGCCGATGCATTCGAGGCCGGGGTCAGCGTGCTGCTGAGCAAGCCCTACCCGGAGGACGAGTTGATCTCCTACCTCCAGTCCACGCTGACCCGCGAGGTGGCAGCACCCTGACGTTCGATCGCCCGGCGCTGGCGAAGCCGAACCGCGTCGCCCAGGGCAATTGACGGTCTTTGATCTGGATCAAGCGCCGTGGGCTGAAAGTTGCTGACCATCGGGACACCGATGACGACAGTCAGAACATTCAGGACCTGCTCATGAAAAGCTCACTCAACGCCGACAAGCGTGCCGCGCTGGCACATGTCCTGCACGCCCGCCAACAGGCACTTGAGCGTCAGATAACGCTGCACCGTCAGGGTCAATCGCGTGTCGACTTTGCCCACGACACGCTGACGCAGGACGGTGATGATGCGCCCCAGCGCGCAAGTGACCGCGAAGTCGATCAGGCCTTGTCGGACATCGACACGCAGGCCCTGGCAGCGGTCAACGAAGCGCAACGCCGCCTGCAGTCTGCCGACTATGGTGTGTGCGTCGACTGCCATGCTGCGATTGCCTTTGCGCGCCTTCAGGTCGAACCCGACGCGCTGCGTTGCGTGGCCTGCCAATCCCTCCGAGACAGGAGCTTGTGACATGAGCCTTTTCCATGCCGTCGTCTGGACCGACCACCAGTCCGCGCAGGTGCTGCAATTCGACTCGGAGCATGTAAAGGTGCACAAGGTCAAGGCGCATTCGCATCCCACGGCGCAGCATCGCAGCGGCGTGCGCACGGAGCACGAGTTTTTCGGGGCTCTGTGCGATTCGCTCGAAGGCATCACCGAGGTGCTGGTCACCGGCTCGCACACCGCGATTGCCGATCTCCGTCACTACATCGACAAGCACAGGCCGCACACGGCTGCGCACGTGGTGGGCTATCAGGTCGTGGATCACCCGACCGAGAAGCAACTGGTGGCGCTCGCGCGCAAGTTCTTCCTGGAGAGTGACCGCATGTCGGGCGTGCCGACGCCGACCTGAGCGGCCAGCGCCGCAGCCCGTGTCGATCAGGTGGCGACCGGGGTGGCTGCCACCAGATGCTCGGTCAGGAACCAGGCCTGCAGTTCATTGGTGCGCAGCACATCGCTGACCAGCAGGTCGTTGGTACCCGAATCTCCGGTGTCAGCCACGATCTCGGCGTTCTTGCGCGCCGCAATGATGATCATCTCGTGCGCCTCGGCCAGCCGTGACAGCTGCACCAGTGCAGGCTCGCGGCCGCGGGGTGGGCGCGGGATGCGCGTGGTCTCGGCCACGTCGGCGGCCATCGCCAGCGTGACGCCACCCAGCACCTGGATGCGTTCTGCCACCAGATCCACCAGTTCAGCCTGCGCCTCGTAGTGCTTGTCGAACAGCAGATGCAACTGATCAAAGGTCGGGCCGACCACCTGCCAGTGGTGCTTCTTGTACAGGTCGCGCAAGGTCATCGTGTCAGCCAGCGTCTGGTTCAACAGCGCAACGCTCTTGGTGCAAACGGATTCGGACAGGCCGTTCGGCAGCTTGACGATGGTGCCGTACTCCTGTGTGACGACGCCATGCTGATTCAAGTGCGGCGCCACACTGTCGGAGGCGCTGCGGGAATCGGTATGTGTCTTTGACATGAATGGCTCCTGAAAAGTGTGTCGAGTCAGTGTGCGCAGCAGCATGGCGGCGCCGGCATCGGAGGCAGCCGCGATGCGCCATCGGCGCCGTCCTACAGACCTAAAATCGTGCGCTGGTGGGAAGGGCGCACCGTGCGCGACGCCGTACCAATTACCGGAGCCTTCCGTGCGCCCTTCACGTCGCCTCGCCTTGTGCGTCTCTGCAGCCCTGATGAGCGGCTGCGCGACGTCCACCGTGACCAACCCGGTCACCGGCTTGCAGGAGCGCACGGTGATGAGCGTGGCCAGCGAGATCGCCGAAGGCAAGAAGGGACATGCGCAGGTGCTGCAGGAGTACGGCGTCTATCCAGACGCCAAGCTGCAGGCCTATGTGAATGACATCGGCCAGCGTCTGGCAAGCCAGTCCGAGCGCAGTGAACTGGAATGGCATTTCACGGTGCTGGACAGCCCGGAGATCAACGCCTTCGCGTTGCCTGGCGGCTATGTCTACGTGACGCGCGGGATCATGGCCTACATGGACAGCGAGGCCGATCTGGCCGGTGTCATCGGCCACGAGATCGGGCACGTCACCGCCCGCCACGGGGCGCAGCGTGCAACGCGCCAGCAGACGGCCGGCTTGAGCGTGCTGGCGGCCACCTTGCTGGGCGTGGCCCTGGAGGGCGCGGGCGTGCCCGGTGCAGGTCGAGTGGTGGGCCAGGTGTCGCAAGGCATGGCCGCGGGCTACATCGCCAGCTACGGCCGCGAGCAGGAGTTGCAAGCCGACCAGCTCGGCGCCGAGTACCTGTCTCGCAGCCGTTACGACCCTCGCAACATGGTCGACGTGATCAAGGTGCTGAAGAACCAGGAACGCTTCGCCGACGACATGGCGCGCGCCGAAGGCCGCACGCCGCCAGCGCACACCAACTGGCTGGCCTCGCACCCCAGCAACGACCAGCGTCTGGCCGAAATCACGCAGATTGCCGATGGCTACCAGGGCACCTACCTCGACGACAGCCGCAACCGATACCTGCAGGCCATCAACGGCATGACCTACGGCGAAAGCCGCGAGCAAGGGCTGACCCGGGGCCAGAATTTCTATCACGAGGAACTTGGCATTGCGCTGACCGCGCCAGCGGGCTGGAAGATCCAGAACAGCAAGGAAGCGATCACGCTCGTCAACGCGGAAGGCGCGGCCGGGCTGGTGGTCAAGCTGGTGCCAGCCAAGGCGGGCAGCTCGCACGCGGAGATCGTGCGCAATGTGCTTGCGCCCATCAGCGGCCGCGCCGAACCGCTGACGCTGAACGGCTTGTCGGCGACGCATGTCGTGGGCGTGCGCAGCGACCAGCAAGGCCAGCCTCAGTCCTTCGAAGCCACCATCGTCAGCGGGCCCGGCGCACAGAACTACCTGCTGGGCTATGTCTCGAAGGACGCCCAGGCCCTCAAGCGCGCCTACCGCCAGATGCGGGAGGCCGAGGCCTCGTTTCGCGCGCTGACCGCTGCCGACCGGGCCGCAGCGCGGCCCTGGGTCATCAAAACCGTGCCATACCCGGGCGGCCCCGGTGGTGGTTTTGCATCGCTGGCAAAGAAGTCACCGCTGGTACAAGCACCGGAGCAGCAGCTCAGGCTGATCAACGGCGTCTATGCGGGCGGCGAGCCGAAGGCGGGGCAATGGGTGAAGGTGGTGGAGTGAGATGCGTTTGATGTAGACCTTCGCCGACCCTGCCGAGCACGAATGTTGCGTTGCAACACGCAACACACTGGAATCCTCATGCTCATCCGCATCGGCTACGACATCGAGCTCGCGGTCACCGCGCCTACAGCGCTGATCTACCTGCTGCGCGTTCACCCGAGCCGCGAGCACGACCTCCAGGGGCCGGAGAACGTGCATCTGCAGCCGGGACTGGTCGCCACCGAGTACTTCGACGGATTTGGTAATCGCTGCGGTCGGATCCAGGTGCCGCCGTATGTGTCGACGGTGCGCCTGACAAACCAGGCCATCGTTCATGACACCGGACTGGCCGATGCGGTGTACTTCGACGTCTATCAGCACGCACCGGAAGAATTGCCGACAGAGGTGCTGCAATTTTTGCTGCCCAGCCGCTACTGCGAGGTCGACAGTGACCTCCTGGGTTTCGCCTGGGCGCAGTTCGGCGGCAGCCCGATGGGCTGGGGCCGCGTGCAGGCGATCTGCGATTTCGTGAACCAGCGCATCCGCTTCGACTACAACCAGGCGCGATCCAACCGCAGCGCGCTGCAAGGCTTTCACGAGCGGACCGGCGTATGCCGCGACTTCGCCCATCTGGCCGTTACCCTGTGCCGCTGCATGAACATCCCCGCGCGCTATGCGACCGGCTACCTCGGCGACATCGGTATTCCGCCGGTTCGCTATCCGATGGACTTCAGTGCCTGGTTCGAGGTGTATCTGGGCGGCACGTGGCACACCTTCGACGCGCGCCACAACACGCCGCGCATCGGCCGGGTGGTGATGGCTTACGGGCGCGATGCGGGCGATGTGCCGATCACGATGACTTTCGGGCCGAATGCGCTGACCCGCTTCGAAGTGACGACTGACGAAGTTTGTTGAGCGCCGCGTTCTGCTCGTCGGCATGGCCCTCGAGCATTACTGGCCGGCCTTGCTGCTTGCCTTGGCCAGTGATAACCGTGCCGAACTCTGCATCGGTGCATAGCACAGGCCCGCGTCTGCGCATCCCTGACTGGTCACGGTGAGTGTGAATGCAGCAGCCTCGGATTTGATCGGCAGCCGGATCACGACGCGCCCGCGGTGGGTTTCGAGGTTCTTGCCAAAGTTCTCGTCGAATTTGAACTGACCCGGTGGGATCACCGGCTTGCCAAGCTTCACTGAGGCGGGGGCTGCAGCGAAAGCAAAACGTTCGCGGTACAGGGAGTAGCCGTCGGCCACGTTGAAGACAACCTCGACCTGGTGCGCATCGATCGCGCGGGCCTCGAAGCGAAACGCCTGCTCTGGCGGCAGAAATTCGTCAGCGGCCACAGCCCCCGTGCCGCAAAAGCCTTGCGAAACCAGCAGCAGCGCAGAGAGGTAACGCAGCAGGAAAGTGGTCATGGGTGTGAAGTGTGGGCAACAGGCACGAAGTGCCAAGCAAGAGATGCGGTGCTGCCAGCGACGTTGTTCAACAGCGCCTGCGATGGAAACGGGAAGTCAGCCTCAGGTCGTCCGGTGGCGTCTGCGGCGTTTGACCGCGTGCGCCGCACGGGCCACTGCCTGCGCTGCCGCGTCACGCAAGTCAGGCGACGAGCCGCCGGTGCGAAACGAATTCGGCGGTGTTGCAACCCGACGATCCAATGCCGCGATCGCACTGAACGCCGAAGCCACGGCGATGAACAGACCCACACCACCAATGGCACAAAGCACCAGGAGAACGCCGTGCTCCCAGGGATGGGTCAGTGCGGCAAACCCAACCGCCGCCAGCATCGCCAGCAACAACGCGCGACGTCTGCCGATCGGCCCGAACATCGAGCCCAGTGCCGTGCCGTAACCCAGCAGGAAAACTGCGGCCAGCAGGTGCTGTTCCAGTGTCAGCTGATTCAGGGTCTTGTCGAGTTCGCTCATGGCTGAATACTCCTTGCCGTGGTTAGCGAGATTGCGCGCTGTGGTCGCTCATCGCAAGTGGTTACAGAGAGGTAGTCAACGAGCTTGTGAAGCCCATCACGTTGACCTGTTGCCGTTTGCCACATGGACGAAACGCAGGGTACCGGCGATTGATTTCAAGCACATGAATCAGGGGATTCGGCAGGCCCCGCTGGTGGCTTGCAGTGGGCAACTGGCGTGCCTGTGCGCGGCGAGCGCGCGCGGATCGGTGCTAGCGCGACGACATGGGCCAGGGTCGCTGCGCCGGCCGCATTTGCTCCCAGGCATGAGCCAACTGAAGCACCCCGAGATCGTCAAAGCGCCGTCCGACGATCTGCAGGCCGATGGGCAGGCCCCTGGCGGTGTACCCGGCGTTGATGCTGGCTGCGGGCTGCTCGCTCATGTTGAAGGGCAGGGTGTAGGCGATGTGCTCGAACGGCCGTGCGGGGTCGTTGGTCGGGCAGGGCAGCTCGGCGGCAAATGCCGGTATCGGCGCGACGGGCGAAAGGACGAAATCGAAGGGCTGGCAGGCGGCCACTGTCGCGGCGCGCATCGCCAGCGTCTGGTGATAGCTGCGCAGGACCTCAACTCCGCTGAGGCTCGCGCCGCCCTCGGCCCACGCGACGATGAAGGGCAGTACGCGGCGCTGTTGCCGGGCATCGAAGGCCTGCAGGTCAACCCACGCACGGGTGCGCCAGAAGCGATCGATGCCGCTGGCCATCTCGCGGTCGACGAAGGGGGCCAGCGGCTCAACGATGGCGCCTGCAAGCTCGAAGGCTTGAGCGGCCGCCGTGATCGCAGCCAGGATCTCTGGCTCGCAAGGCAAGCCCCAGCCCGCATCGAGCATCAGACCGATGCGCAGGCCAAGCAATTCGCGCCCCAGTGACAGCCACTCGATGCGTTCTGCCGGCAGGCTCATGTGGTCGCGCCAGTCGGGCTGGCTCAGCACCGACATCATCAGCGCTGCATCGCTGACGTTGCGCGTGATCGGGCCGGCGACGCGCGCGGGGTAGGGCACTCCGATCGGCACGCGTCCATGGCTGGGCTTCAGGCCGAACACGCCACACCAGCTGGCGGGAAGCCGGATCGATCCGCCGATGTCGGTGCCCACCTGCAGTGGGCCATAGCCTGCCGCTGAAGCCGCAGCCGCGCCGGCACTGCTGCCGCCGGGGTTCAGCCGCAGATCCCAGGGGTTGCGCGTCAGCGGGTGAAAGCTCGACAGGCCAGAAGAGAGCATGCCGAGGTCGGGCATCGTCGTCTTGCCCAGAATGACCGCCCCAGCCTCGCGCAAGCGCGCCGCAGGGGGCGCATCGGCGGATGCTGGTACCAGTTCGGTGGCCGCACACCCCAGCGGGATGGGCGTGCCGAGTGTGGCGATGTTTTCCTTCACCATGGCCGGCACGCCGTCGAGTGCGCCGATCGGTTCGCCGCGGTGCCAGCGGCGTTCTGATGCCTGCGCCGCGATCAGGGCGGTGGCGCCATCGACGGCAAAGGTCGCGTGCAGCGCGGGCTCACACGTGGCCATGTGTGCCAGCACATCACTCACCACTTCGACGGGGCTCAGCGATCGGCTTCGATAAGCCGCCAGAAGCTCATGGGCGCCAAGCAGATGAAGGGCTGCCATGGTCCGCTTGGCCCTCCTTGTCTCCCGTGCAACTCAGGTGTAGCGCCCTTCGTTTTCGACCAGTTCGCACCCCTCGATCAGGAAGAGGCCGTCGGGCTGGCGCTCCAGCGTGTAGGTCGCGAGCCAAGCCGCGCCCTGTGTGTCGGTCATCTGCACCCCCAGCACCACCACGCCGTCGATCAACTGAGGCTTGAGAAAAGCCACTGATGCCGGCCGGTAGACCACCGCGTAGCGCTTTCGCACGAGGTTGATGAAGTTGTCGGGTGAACCCAGGTGCCTGCGCGCGCCGGGTGACGCCAGCAAGAAAGCCCGCCGCGCATCGTCGGCTGCAAAAGCGTCAAGTTGCGCCTGCACCACCGCACGCGCCTTGACCGCCAGTGCGGCCGGTACGTCATCGGCAAAGGCCGCAGCGCCTGTCAGGCCCAGACTCAGGCCGAGACCACAAGAAATCAAGGCGCGACGGTGAATCAGGACGTTGTTCATGGCGACTCCAGAGGGCTGCTTTCGGACAGATCATGCCGCGAACGCGGGGAAAAAACATCTGTGACGTCCCTCCCTGCGTTTCGGGTGCGTAAATGCACACGATCGGTCCATTTCAGTGGATTTCAACCCCTGAATGCGGGGTGCCTTGGTCGCGACTTTCGACCCTGAAACTGTTACAAATACAAACCGACGTTAGGCCGTTGAAACAGCGCGAAGGCGCGATGTGAAGAGCGCCCGCCCCCTATTTGATGATGCAACCAACGGCCAGATACCCCCGCCCGCCATCGCCATCGCCATCGCCGTTCCCCGGGATCGCCGATCGACGCGACTCTGCGACCGGCGCGCTGCGCCGCCGCGGCGACCGCGATCCGGTGGCAGAACTGCAGTCCCTGCTGGACAAGTTGCCTTCCCTGGTGGTGCGCCTGCACCGATCTGCGGCTGGCCAGTGGGCTGTCCCTTACGCCTGCAGCGCGTTCGTCCGTCTGTGCGGCATCTCGATGTCGGTCTTGCGTGTCGATGCCCGCGCGCTGCTCGATTGCGTGCATGGCGAGGACCTGCGTCGCATCGAGCGTGACTGGTACCAGGTCACCGCGTCGGCCCAGCCGATCCACGAGTCCGTGCGTCTGCGGCGCCGCCACGGGCCCTGGACCCGCTTCGATGCGAGCGCTCTGGCCGATCCGGCACCCGATGGAGGTGTCTACTGGAATGTGCTGCTGCGGCCGCAGTCGTCGCCATCTTCCGCGGACGCAGATCTGCAGCAACGGCAAGAGCGCTGGCAGCTGGCCACTGCGGCCGCCGACATCGGCATCGTCGAGCTGGATGTGGCGGGCGGCACCCTGCACCTTGATGCTGTGGCCTGTCGACACCATGGCCTGGATTCGGAGCCGCATCTGGTGGAGGTGGAGGCTTGGATGGCCCAGGTGGTCGAGGCCGACCGGGCTGCGGCTCGGGCCCTCTGGCTACCCACCGCACTGGCGGAAGACCGAATGCGCCTCTCTCTGGGTGTCGATGCAGGCACAGAGCATGGCATACGCACGTTGGAGTTCGTGCTGCAGGCGGTGGAGGGGCAGCAGCGGCTGGTCGGTATCTGCACGGATGTCACCCAGCGGCAGACGCTGGATGCCTTGAAGCGCGACAAGCTCGACGCCGAGAAGGCCAGCCGCAGCAAGAGCGAGTTCATGTCACGGGTCAGCCATGAATTGCGCACGCCGCTGAATGGCATCCTGGGCTTCGCGCAGCTGATGGCGCTCGACAGCGAGGCGCCTCTGCCGCCTGCGCAAGCGCAGCGCCTGGAGGTGCTCCGACATTCCGGCTCGCGGCTGTTGTCGCTGATCGACCAGCTTCTTGAGGTGTCTCGCATCGAGCAGGGGCGTCTGCGCCTGCGTCACCGGCCGACCGACGTGCGGCTGCTGGTCGAACGTTGCGCGAACGAGATGATGCCGCTGGCCCAGCAGCGTGGCATCGAACTGATGGTTCAGATCCCGCCGAATGCGCCTCCAGTGCGCGCTGACGCGGAGGCGCTGGAGCAGGTGTTGACCAACCTGCTGTCCAACGCCATCAAGTACAACCGGCCGCGGGGTCGCGTTCGGGTGCGTTTCGAGGCCGCCGAACAAGGGGTGTTGACTGTCGATGACACCGGCATCGGGATGACCGAGGAGCAGCTCGGCAAGCTGTTCGAACCGTTCAACCGTCTCGGCGCCGAGCGAACCGACACCCATGGCAGCGGCCTGGGGCTGGCGATCACGCGCAAATTGGTACGCGCCATGGGCGGCAAGATCGACGTGTTGTCACGCCCGGGCAAGGGGTCGCGCTTTGCCGTGTCCTTGCCACTGTCCAAGGCCGGCAAGGTCAAGCCGGCGCAGGATGTGCAGGCCAAGCCCGAGTTCCCGTCCGTGTGGGACAACGGGGTCGAGCAGGTGGTGCTGTACGTCGAGGACGATGAAGTCAACACCATCCTGATGGAGCAGATTTTCCGTTCTCAGCCCAACTGGCGCTTGCTGACGGCGGCAACTGGACCCGAAGGCCTGGAGATTGCCGACCAGCATGAGCTTTCCCTCGTCTTGCTCGACCTGAACCTGCCTGGCTTGTCTGGTTTCGAGGTGCTCGAGCGCTTGCGGTCCCGGGAGCACACGCGGCATCTGCGCTGCATCGCGCTCAGCGCCGACGCGCTGCCTCAGCAGATTCAGCAGGCGGTGGCGGCAGGTTTCGACGACTACTGGACCAAGCCCATCGATGTTGCGGTGGTGATTGGCAAACTGAAAGACGAGTTCCGATTGCTGTCGGAGGCGCGTTGAATTCGGTTGCATTGGTCAAGGTGGTTTCCGATGGTGTCGCCACGCTGATAGCCTTGCACGTGGATTTTTCGCAGCCTCGGATCGTGATGTTGATCACTCAAAGTTGGGCGTCAGGACTATCCGTCTGGACTCGCCGCTCAACTTTATGGTCCCGGTGCCGATCCTTCGATCACGCCACGCCTCGTCGGCCTGGTTTGACGGCAGCAGTCATGCAACTCACTCTCACACTGCAAAGTTCTGCACAGAAATCGCTCCGGCCGCCACTGAGCTGCTGCTTCGCCAGCGCACGCGCGCCGGGGGCGCTGCGGTGACAGGAAAGCGCACACCTTATGCGCTCCAAGGCGGGGCGGCAGGCTCTGCGCCGTCCAAGCCACGAGTCATTGCTGCGCAGTCGACACCGGGTGGTGCGGCAGGTGAAGATGGCGACAGCCCGTCGATCGAGATGTCCCCGCTGATCGAGGGATTGCTCGACGCTGCGTGGCTGGTCGAGCCGCAGAGCCTGCGCGTGCTGGCGGCCAATTCGCAGGCTGCGGCCTTGCTGGGCATCGATGTGTCCGCGCTGTGCCGAACCGATGCGCTGGCCCTCGCGGCGACGCCGCAGGATGTGGTGTTCTGGGAAGCGACACGCAGCGGCGCGATGGACTCCGCCGACGTACAGACGGTGCTCAGCGATGCCGAGGGCAAGTTGGTGCCGGTGCTGCGCCGTGTCACCCGCATCAACCCGGGCGCACTGGCCGATTCGCGCTACGGTGTCTACCTGGTCGTGATGCGCGACCGCCGTCCGGAGTTGCGCGCACAGGCTGAGCTGGAGGAGCGCCTGTCGGAATTGCGCGCCACGCTCGACTCCTCGACCGACGGCATCCTGGTCCTCGACCTGAACGGCGGCATCGTCAACTTCAACCCCCGTTTTGCCACCCTCTGGGAGTTGCCTCAGGCCTTGCTGGCCGAACGCGACAACGTTGCTGTTGCTGCCTGGATGCTGCGGCGCGTGGCCGACCCAGTGACCTACAGCAAGCGCTTGCAGGCGCTGACGGAGTCGCCTTCGCTTGAGGGCACCGACGTCCTGAACCTGCGCAGTGGCAAGGTGTTTGAACGCCGCTCGCTACCGCAACGCACCCGGGGCCAGACCATCGGGCGCGTTTACGCCTTCCAGGACGTGACCGAGAGCCACGAGGTACAGCGCCACTCGCAGCCGACGTCCAGCAATGACGCGCTGACCGGCCTGCCGAGTCGACAACTGGTGGCCGACCGTATCGACTATGCGCTGGCGCTGGCGCAGCGCGAAGGCATTGCGTTCGCTTTGCTTCACCTGAACCTCGACCGTTTCAAGCCCATCAATGATGCGCTCGGCCCGGCCGCTGGCGATCGCCTGCTCATTGAGGTCGCCAGGAGGCTGACGGCGACGATGCGTCAGGTCGACACCGTCTGCCGCCTTGGCGACGACGAGTACCTCATGCTGCTGCATCAAGCCGACATGCAGCGTGCCGAAGGGGCCGCCCGTCGGGTCATCGAGTCCCTGCAGCCACCTTTCGTGATTGACGGGGTGAACCTGACAGTGACCGCCAGCGTTGGCATCTCGCTGTATCCCGGCGATGGCAGCACAGCTGAAGAGCTGTTGCAGGCGGCCGATGCGGCGATGGCCGACATGAAAGCGGCCGGTGGCGCGGGATTTCGCTTGCATCAGCAACGCGTCGGCGCCACGGTGGTCACCTTGCGCACCCGCATGAAGCTCGACCTGGCGATGCGCCAGGCGCTGGCGTCCGGTCGGTTCCGGCTGCATTACCAGCCGCAGGTTGACCTCAAGAGCGGCGAGATCGTCGGCGCCGAGGCGCTGATACGCTGGCGCGATCCTGAACTGGGTGATGTCTCGCCCACCGAGTTCATCCCGGTCGCCGAGCGCAGCGGCTTCATCGTCGCGATCGGTGCCTGGGTGCTTCAGCAAGCGGTGCAGCAGGCGGCCCTCTGGCGCGAGCAGGGCCGCGAGTTGCTGATGTCCATCAATGTGTCTGCGCTGCAATTCCAGCAGGCCGACTTCGTCGACAGCGTGGCTCGCGCACTGGCTGAAGCCGGGCTCGAACCCCAGAGGCTCGAACTGGAGCTGACCGAATCCATCCTTGTTCAGGATGCGCAGGAAGCACTGCACCGCCTGCAGGCGCTCGCGGAACTGGGCGTCAAGCTGGCTATCGACGACTTCGGCACTGGCTACTCCAGCCTCGCCTACCTGAAGCGTTTCCCGATCGGGCGGCTGAAGATCGATCGCAGCTTTATCCAGGGGCTGCCTGACGACGAGGTTGATGTCGGGATCGTCAACGCGATCGTCAACCTGGGCAAGGCGCTGCACCTCGACATGGTGGCCGAGGGTGTGGAGACCGAAGCGCAGCGGCTGTTCATGCTGAATACGGGTTGTACGCAGTACCAGGGTGGGCTGTGCGCGCCAGCGCTCGATGCCTTGTCGTTCGATGCGCTGCTCGATCGCGGGCCCGACTTCGAGCAGGACCTGCCGGACACCGGGGACTGGATCGAGAGCGGTTCCTGAGCGCAGGTGCTGCTGTTCAGCCAGGCCTGCTGCTCCCGGCGACTCAAAGGAAGCGGCCCAGCAGGCGGCGCGACCGCGGGTCCAGCGCTCTGCGGTCACGCACGATGAACTGGATGCCATGGCTGTCGGCGATCCACAGTGCCCCGTCGTTCAATCGCCGGATGTCTTCCTCGCCCTTCAGCACGAAGCTGGTGACCCCCCGGTCGGTGTCGACCTGCCAGATGCTGGGGGTTGAAAACGTCGACACCGACACGATGCGCCGTATCACCGGCGTGAACTCGCGGCTGAGCAGTTCCTCGGTAATCAGCGCGCGCAGCGGCGGCGGCAGCTTGTCGAGTGCCTCGACCCAGGCGACCTCGCGGCCATCGCCATCGACCAGCGAAAGCCCCTCGTTCGGCGCCGCGATCGGAAATGCCCGCACCGGCACCACACCCGGGTGGCGCATGCCGTCAGCGGTGGTCAGCACCAGGCGACCATGGGCATCTCGCTCCAGTTGAAAGGGCTGAAAGGACGCCTCGTTCATGCGGGCAACTCGCTGTGACTCGACGCCCCGGCCGCCGTTGCCGATGGGGGCACCTCGATCGGGCCGCTGTGCGCCACCCAGCCGTCCGTCGCGGCCTGACGCGCTTGTGCTTCGTGCAGTCGCCAATAGGCACCGCGCCTGGCCATCAACTCGTCGTGCGGGCCGACCTCGACGATCTGCCCTCGGTCCATCACGACCAGCCGATCCGCCTTGCGCAAGGTCGACAGCCGGTGCGCGATGGCGATCGTCGTGCGGCCCTGCACCAGGTTGTCGAGCGCATTCTGGATTTCCTTTTCGGTCTCGGTGTCCACCGACGAGGTGGCCTCATCGAGGATCAGGATGCGCGGATCGATCAACAGCGCGCGCGCAATGCTGATGCGCTGGCGCTCACCGCCGGAGAGTCCCTGGCCGCGCTCACCGACCAATGAGTCGTAGCCCTGCGGCAGTCGCAGGATGAATTCATGCGCATGCGCGGCGCGCGCGGCGGCGACGATGTCTGACCGGCTGGCCTTGGGTTGGCCGTAGGCGATGTTTTCGGCGATCGTGCCGAAGAACAGGAAGGGTTCCTGCAGCACCAGACCGATGTGGCGCCGGTAGTCGGCCACGCCGTAACGACGAATGTCGATGCCGTCGACCTTGATGGCGCCGTCGGTCACGTCGTAGAAGCGGCAGATCAGATTGACCAGCGTGCTCTTGCCCGAGCCACTGTGGCCGACCAGCCCGATCATCTCGCCGGGCCGAATCTCGAGCTGCAGCCCGCGGATCACCGAGCGGTTGCCGTAGCGAAACCCGATGCCTGCCAGTTCGATGCCGCCCTGTGGCTGGGCCAGCGGCACCGGAGTCGCTGGCTCCGGGACGTTCGACACATGGTCGAGGATGTCGAAGATCCGCTTGGCGCCCGCTGCGGCCTTCTGTGTCACCGAGACGATGCGGCTCATCGAGTCGAGCCGACCGTAGAACCGACCGATGTACGCGATGAAAGCGGTCAGCACGCCCACGGTGATCTCGTGCTTCGACACCTGCCAGATGCCGAAGGCCCAGACCACCAGCAGACCGATCTCGGTCAGCAGCGACACCGTGGGCGTGAACAACGACCAGGTCTTGTTCAGGCGGTCGTTGACCTGCAGATTGCTCTGGTTGGCCGCCTTGAAGCGCTGTGCTTCCCGGCCCTCCTGCGCAAAGGCCTTGACCACTCGGATGCCCGGAATCGTGTCGGCCAGCACATTGGTGACCTCGGACCAGACCCGGTCGATCTTCTCGAAGCCGGTGCGCAAGCGGTCGCGCACGGTGTGGATCATCCAGCCGATGAATGGCAGCGGCAGCAGCGTGACCACCGCCAGCCAGGGGTTGATCGAAAACAGGATGACGGCCGTCATCACGATCATCAGCACGTCGGTGGCGAAATCGAGTGCATGCAGCGATAGAAAAACACAGATGCGATCAGTTTCACTGCCGATGCGCGCCATCAAGTCGCCGGTGCGTTTGCCGCCGAAGTAGTCGAGTGACAGCTGCAGAAGATGTTCGAAGGTGGCGGTCCGCAGGTCGGCACCGATCCGCTCGCTGACCAGCGCCAGCAGATAGGTCCGCGCCCAGCCCAGGCCCCAGGCCAGAACTGCGGCCAGCAACAGGCCGCCCAGGTAGAGCGCGACATGCATCGGATCGATCTGCTGGCCGTTCTGGAACGGGATCAGGATGTCGTCCATCAGCGGAATCGCCAGATAAGGCGGCACCAGCGTCGCGGCGGTCGAGGCCAGCGTCAGGGCGAATCCGGCCGCCAGCTGCTTGCGGTAGGGGCGTGCGAAGCGCCACAGGCGCAGCAGCACCCAGGTCGAGGGCACCGCCTGGACTTCGCGGCTGCACACCGGGCAGTCCTCGCTGTCGGGCGGCAGCGGCGCCTTGCACGACGGACACAGTGCGGGGTCATCGTTGCTCGAATGATCCTCGGACGTGCTGCCTGCCACCAAACGGCGGGCCTGCTGCATTTCAAACAGGTTCACCAGGCGCAGTGCGTAGACGTTTTGCGCCAGCGTGAAGCGCCAGAAGGCCAGCCGGCCGCGGTCGTTGTGAAGTGCCAGCGTGCCGACTCCGCCGTGATCGCTGTGCCGCAGTTGAAGCCGCCCGGCGGCAGGTTCGTCCAGTTGCCAGCTCGTCCATGCTGCTGGGCTGGCGTCTGCCCCGGGCTGACGCGCCAGCAAGCGGCGATCCGTCAGCACCAATTGCCCGTCGGCGTACTGGAGTTGCGGTGACAGGTCAACCAGCAGCGTTCCGAGCGCGTTCTCGTCGGACTCGAGCGGCACACCTCCGGGGCTCACGGGGACAGGCAGCGCAGGAGCAAGGTCTTGAATTGGATGGGAATGCTGCATGTGAAGATTGCGTCGCCGACGGAACAGATGCCATTGCCATCGAACAGGGCCCGCGATTCTCGCCGAGAGGCCCGCCTTGAGAACACCATTCCCAAAACATGAAGACATTCGACGACATACGCCTGCTTCGCATCACTTACCTGCGCGGCCCCAACATCTGGACCTACCGTCCAGCGTTGGAAACCTGGCTGGATCTGGGAGAACTGGAAGACCACCCGAGCCACCTGCTGCCAGGCTTCAATGAGCGCCTGGTAGCCCTGCTGCCGGCCCTGGTCGAACATCACTGCGGTGTGGGTGAGCGTGGCGGCTTCCTCGAGCGGCTGCAATCGGGTACCTGGGCCGGCCATGTGCTGGAGCATGTGGTGATCGAGTTGCTGAACCTGGCGGGCATGCCTACGGGCTTCGGCCAGACCCGCAGCACCTCGCAGCGCGGTGTCTATCGCATGGTGTTTCGTGCCCGTGATGAGCATGTGGCCCGTGCGGCGCTGACTGCCGGTCATCGCTTGGTGATGTCCACGATCAACGACGTGTCCTTCGATCTGAGCGCCGCCGTCGAGCAAGTTCGCGAGAAGATCGACGACTGCTATTTCGGCCCCAGCACGGCCAGCATCGTCGCGGCCGCGACCGAACGCGGCATTCCGCACATCCGGCTGAATGCCGGCAATCTGGTGCAACTGGGCCATGGTGCGCGGCAGCGCCGCATCTGGACGGCGGAGACCGAGGACACCAGCGCGATCGCTGAAGGCATCGCCAGTGACAAGGATCTGACCAAGACGCTGTTGAAGTCATGCGGCGTGCCGGTCCCCGAGGGCGAGGTCGTGTCCAGTGCCGCCGCTGCCTGGGAGGCCGCGCAGGCAATTGGCCTGCCGGTCGTGGTCAAGCCCACCGACGGCAACCACGGCCGCGGCGTCACGCTCGACCTGACGACCCAGGAAGATGTCGAGGCTGCCTACGCGGTGGCCGAACCTGAGGGCAGCGATGTCATCGTCGAGCGCTACATCCGCGGCCATGAGCACCGCCTGCTGGTGGTGGGTGGCAAGCTCGTTGCCGCGGCACGCGGGGAGTCGGCCTGCGTCACAGGCGACGGCTGCTCCAGCGTCAGCCAGCTGATCGACACCCAGATCAACTCCGATCCACGGCGTGGCATGACCGAAGACCACCCGCTCAGCCCGATCGACCTCGCCACCGACGGGGCCGTGATGCTCGATCTGCAGCGCCAGGGCCTGACGCCAAGCGATGTGCCTGCTGCCGGTCGCCGTGTGCTGATCCAGCGCAATGGCAATGTCTCGATCGATTGCACCGACGAAGTCCATCCCGAAGTGGCGCATCAGGTGGCGCTTGCCGCTCGCGTGGTCGGGCTTGACATCGCAGGCATCGATGTCGTGGCTGAAGACATCTCGAAGCCATTGCACGTGCAAGGTGGCGCCGTGGTGGAAGTCAATGCCGGGCCAGGTCTGCTGATGCACCTGAAGCCCGCAGAAGGCATGCCGCGCCCGGTCGGGCGCGCCATCGTCGATCACCTGTTCCCGGAGGAGGACAGCGAAGGCAAGAGTGGGCGCATCGACATCGTCGGCATTGCGGGCTCGGTTGGTACGCACACGATGGCCAGGCTGGTGGCCTGGTTGCTGCACCTGAGCGGTCGCCGCGTCGGGCTGGCCTGCCGCGACGGGCTGTTCCTGGGCAGCCGACAGATCGACCGAAGTGATGGCGCGCGTTGGGAGGCCGGCCACCGACTGTTGATGAACCGCAGTGTCGATGCCGTCGTGATCGAGAACGGTGCTCCGTCGGTGTTGAATGATGGGCTGGCGTACGACCGCTGCCATGTCGGCGTGGTCACCGACCTCGCGCTGCCGCCGCACGATGCGGCCGTGCTGGCCACCCACGATGTCTATGGCTCTGACCAGTTGGTCAAGGTGCTTCGAACGCAGGTCGATGTTGTCACTGCCAGCGGTGTCGGGGTGCTCAATGCCGCTGACCCCCGCATTGCCGACATGGCTTCGCTCTGCGACGGCGAGGTGATCTTCTATGCCCGTGACGGTGGAAATGAAGCACTGGTGGCGCACCGCGCCACAGGTGGTCGAGGCGTCTTCCTGCGCGACGGCTGGGCCGTGCTGGCGACAGGATCCGCCGAAACGGTGTGTGCGAATGTCGACCATGCCAGCCGCCGGTTCGCTGTGCCGCCACACGCCGTGAAGCCCGTTGCCGATCCGGCTGAAGTCCTGCTGGCTTCGATCGCCAGTGCCTGGGCACTGGGCATTTCTCACGAACTGATGGCTGCAGGGATCGAGACTTTTCCAGTGGCAGTCACCACCGGCGTGATTGCGGCAGTTCAAACCACGGCCGATGCGTCGCCGAATTCGTCGGCTGCTGGGCCGGTCGGCACCCCGACGGAGCCGCTGTTGGCTTCGGTTTGATGTAGTTTGCGCCTGACCGATGCGTTGGGCAGAAAGCGCTTTCGATGAAAGTCACTCGCGTTCGTGCTCTGCGCGGACCCAATCTCTGGACGCGCCACACCGCCATTGAAGCGGTGGTTTCCTGCACCGCACCCGAGTGCGTGCTCGAAAACATTGCCGGGTTCGAGACCCGCGTACGTGCGCTGTTCCCGGCCATTGGCGCCTTGCATGCGGCCAGCCAGCAGCAGCCCAAGTCGCTGGCACATGTACTTGAGTCTGCCGCGCTGGCCCTGCAGGCGCAAACCGGCTGCCCGGTGACGTTCAGTCGCACCTCGGCCACCGTCGACCCCGGCATCTACCAGGTGGTCGTCGAATACAGCGAAGAGGCGGTCGGGCGACAGGCGTTCGAAATGGCACAGGCACTGGTCAAGGCGGCGGTGCACAACCGGCCGTTTGATGTCGATGCGGCCATCAAGGAGTTGCGGGCCACCCATGAAGACGTGCGTCTGGGCCCCAGCACCGGCGCCATCGTCGATGCTGCCGCCGCGCGCGGCATCCCCTGGCGACGGCTGACGCAAGGCAGTCTGGTGCAGTTTGGCTGGGGCTCGCGGCAGCGCCGGATCCAGGCCGCCGAGGTCGATGCCACCAGCGCGGTGGCCGAATCCATCGCGCAGGACAAGGACCTGACCAAGAAACTGCTGCTCGCTGCGGGCGTGCCGGTGCCGTACGGCCGGCCCGTGTCGAGTATCGAAGAGGCCTGGGCTGTGGCGCTGGAAATCGGCCTGCCCGTGGTCGTCAAGCCGCAGGACGGCAACCAGGGCAAGGGCGTCACCGTCAACATCGTGAACCGCGAGCACCTCGAGATCGCCTATCGCGTGGCCGCCGACATCGGCGAGGTGATGGTCGAGCGTTTCCTGCCAGGCAGTGATTACCGTCTGCTGGTCGTCGGTGACCGCATGGTGGCCGCTGCACGGCGTGATCCGCCACAGGTTCTGGGTGATGGCGAACACACCGTGCGGCAACTGGTCGATCGGGTCAACGCCGACCCGAAGCGCAGCGACGGGCATTCGACCTCGCTGACAAAGATTCGCTTCGATGACATCGCGGTGGCGCGGCTGGGCGAACAGGGTCTGACGCCCGAATCGGTGCCCGCCAAGGGCCGTCGCGTTGTGCTGCGAAACAACGCCAACCTGAGCACCGGTGGAACGGCGACAGACGTCACCGACAGCGTCCACCCGGAACTGGCGGCTCGTGCGGTGACCGCTGCGCAGACGGTCGGGCTGCACATCTGCGGAGTCGACGTGGTGTGCGAGAGTGTGCTCCGCCCGCTGGAAGAGCAAGGCGGCGGTGTGGTCGAGGTCAATGCAGCCCCTGGCCTGCGCATGCACTTGGCGCCGTCGTACGGCAAGGGGCGACCGGTCGGCGAGGCAATGGTCGCCAACCTGTATGCGCACGGTGAGGACGGCCGGATTCCGGTGGTGGCAGTGACTGGCACGAACGGCAAGACGACAACAGTCAGGCTGATCGCGCACCTCTTCTCAACAAGCGGTCTGCGGGTTGGCATGACCAATACCGATGGCGTGTATGTCGAAGGCCGGCAGATCGACAGCGGCGATTGCAGCGGTCCGAAGAGTGCTCGCAATGTGCTGATGCACCCCGATGTGGATGCCGCAGTGTTCGAGACCGCGCGTGGCGGCGTGCTGCGCGAAGGGCTGGGCTTCGACCGCTGTCAGGTCGCGGTGGTCACCAACATCGGCAGTGGCGACCACCTTGGCCTGAACTACATCACCACCGTCGAAGACCTCGCGGTGCTCAAGCGCGTGATCGTGCAGAACGTGGCGCCGACCGGCTATGCCGTGCTCAACGCGACCGACCCCAACGTGGTGGCGATGGCCGCCAACTGCCCGGGTGAGGTCATCTTCTTCGCTGCCGATCGCCAGCACCCGGTCATGGTCACGCACCGTGCACAGGGACACCGTACCGTCTGTGTCGAAGGCGAGTGGCTGGTCGCATCGCAAGGCGCTTGGCGCGAGCGTGTCGCATTGCGCGACGTGCCGCTGACGCGCAACGGCGCGATCCGCTTCCAGGTCGAGAACGTGATGGCCGCGATGGCCGCCGCCTGGGGAGCCGGGCTGTCCTGGGACGCGGTGCGGCGCGGACTGGCCAGCTTCTCGGGTGACGCCGACAACGTCCCCGGCCGTTTCAACGTCATGAGCTTTCGCGGTGCCACCGTCATCGCCGATTACGGCCACAACCCTGACGCCATGCGCGCACTGGTCTCGGCTGTGGAGGCACTGCCGGCACAGCGCCGCTCGGTGGTGATCAGCGGTGCGGGTGACCGCCGAGACGAGGACATCCGCGAGCAGACGCAGATTCTCGGCAACGCCTTCGACGACGTGCTGCTTTACCAGGATGCCTGCCAGCGCGGGCGAGCCGATGGCGAGGTGATCCGTCTGTTGCGGGAAGGTCTGGAAGGTGCGAAGCGCACACGGCGCGTCGAGGACTTTCGGGGTGAATTCGTCGCCATCGATCAAGCACTCGACCGCCTGGAGCCGGGCGATCTGTGTCTGGTGCTGGTCGATCAGGTCGATGAGGCGTTGGCCCACTTGTCGAAAAGAGTCGCCGCCACCTGACACTGCCGGACCACTGCGAAGCGGCGATACCCTCGAACCAGGGTCGCCCGCTGATGGGGGGCGATGGCTACATCGCGGCAGGGGTGGTCAGCCGTATCGCCTCGTACTAAGCCAAGGCGCAAGAGTGGATCGGTCATCGGCGAGCATGCCCTTACGCCTCACGACCAGAGAGCGGTGCGGGCCCGAAAGCGCTGCCGAACTGGTTGACGAGAAGCCCGGCCAGCACGCACGCCACGCCAGCCCACTGCGCGTGGGTCAGACGCTCCGAGAGGAAGAACGAACCGGCCCATAGGCCGACCACTGGCACCAGCAGCGAGAACGGCGCTATGCGACCGGCAGGATGACGCTGCAGCAGGCGCATCCACAAGGAGTACCCGACCAGTGTCGCGAGCAGCGACAGGTACCCGACAGCACCCCATTCGCGTGCGCCCATGGAGGCCAACGACCGCCAGCTCGCATCCACGCCGTCCAGCGCCGCTGCTATCGCCAGGAACGGCAGCACCGAGACGGCGCTGCTCCAGACGATGAAATGAAGCGGATCGACTGGCGTCGCACTGCGTCCCATCAGGCGCACCAGCAGATTCGAACCAGCCCAGGACAAGGCAGCAGCCAAGGTCAGCACGAAACCCAAAAGGGTCATGTCGCGCGGTCCGCTGCCATGGCTTGCAGCAATCAGCGCGAGACCTGCGGCGGCCATCAACAGCCCGACGCCATGGTGCATACGGGTTCGTTCGCCGAGAACCGGAACAGCGAGCAGCACGGTGAAAAGCACCTGTGCTTGCAGCACGGTCGAGGCCAGTCCCGAAGGCATACCGAAATGAAGTGCGGTGAACAGAAGACCGAATTGACCGAGTCCTTGAAGAAGTCCGTAGCTCACGATGAAGCGCCAGGAGGCGCGAGGCCGCGAAACGATCCACAGCAGCGGTAGCGAGGCCATCGCGAAGCGCAAGGCGCCGAGCATCATCGGGCTGACCGCCGTCAACGCCACCTTCATCACGACAAAATTCAGCCCCCAGATGATCACGACGGTGAGCGCAGCGAGCAGGTCTCCTCGTGACAGCCCGGGGTTCATTGCTGGGTCAGAAACGCGTCATACGCAGCGACGAACTCTTCGCACCGTTCGAAGTAGGGCAGGGCACCGGTCGACATCACAGTGAAGGTCCAGTTCGGCAAGTCCGCATACGCGGCCTTGTGGCGGTAGTCGATGAAGTCGCCGCGCACGCCGTGGACCATCCACACCGGAACGGCCAGTGACTGATAAACACGGGTGATGTCGGCGCTGAACAGGTAGGCGCTGACGAACCAGTAGGGGGCAAACTTTGCGCCAGGCTGGCGTGTCGTCAGAACGTCGTAGTCGAGCATTCCCTCATCGATCCCGGCGCTGCCCCAGGTCTTTTTCAGAAAGTAGCGGATCACCGAGCGCTTCGTCAGCCAGCGGTAGAGCCCGTCACTCCAGCGCGGGTTGAAAAAGACTTGTCGCAGCCAAGCCATTCCACGGGTACTCCCTGGCGCACCCATGAACGGTGCCCCTCGATTGAAACCAGTCGGGCTGACCAGCCCGACGCTGCGAAAGCATTGGGGTGCTTCCTGCGCCGCGCGCGCGGCGTACTCGCAGGACAGCGACACGCCGACGATGTCGATCGGTGCATCACCATGCAGGCGCTGTATCTCGGTGACCATGGCATGGACTGCATCGGTCATCAGGCGCGGAAGGTAGGGGCGATCGCTGCGCTCGGAGAAGCCGAAGCCTGGCAGGTCGGGGGCGTAGACCGGGCGCTGTTGTCGGTAGTGCTCGAACAGCGGCCGGACCTCGTAGGCCGAAGCCGAGGCGTTGATGCTGTGCAGCAGCAGCAGTGGCGTTCTGTCGGTGCCGGCACTCGCGCCTTCGGCGCGGCCAGCAGCATAGAAGGACAGTCGACCGGCTGTACTGTCGATCTCGATGCGCTCACCGGACAAGGCCGGGGGCAGTGCGGGAGCGCTGGATAGGTCAGACATCGATGGGCTCAGCGAAGCGCTGCCGCGTGTGGCCAGACCGCCTTCATGGCCGCTTGAACACCACCACATGCTGCCAAGGCAGCTTGCGCGATGTGCGCTCCCAGACCAGCGACTGACCCGCAGCTTCCAACCGGATCTGCTGCTCCGTCATCTTGTGCAAGGTCTTGATCGGAACGCTGAAGTCTTCGCCCCGGTACTCGACGAACACCACGCGTCCGCCGGGCCGCACCGCGCGCACGATGCTGGTCAGCACCTCGTGCGGATACGCCAGCTCGTGATAGACGTCGACCATGATCGCCAGATCGATCGATGCTTCAGGCAGCTTCACGTCATCCTCGGCACCCAGCACCGGAACGATGTTGCCGTAGCCAGGGCGTTTTGCGGTCGTCTCGAGCACCTGCAGCATCTGGGGCTGCACTTCGATTGCAAAGACCTTGCCTTCGGGACCGACCTGCAAGGCCAGGCGCCGCGAGTAATAGCCGGTTCCGGCCCCGACGTCGGCCACATTCATGCCGGGCTTCAACGCCAGTTCGGCCATCAGCAGGTCGGCGCGTTCCTCCTTCTGCCGCTCGGTGCGCTCCAGCCACGCCGCGCCGTCAAATCCCATCATCTGCGCGATTTCGCGTCCGTGGTAAACCTTGCCGATCCCGTCGGCGCTGGGCGTTGCAGAGCGGTAACGCTCGGTCGGTTGCGCTTGCATCGCCGCCACCAAGCAAAAGCTCAGCAACAACGCCAGCCAGGCGTTCCGTGTGCTGCAGACGATGGCCAACACGCTGCGTATCTTCATGACGTCAAGTGGGGGTGATTGTTGAAGAAGCGCCACATCTCGCGCGTGGCATCGGGTCCGCTGGGATCGGTGTACGAGCCCTGCGCACTGCCACCCGACCAGGCGTGCCCGCCTCCGTGCACGACCCAGAGTTCCGCCTGGGTGCCGGCGCCTTTCGCACTGGCGTACACCGTGCGCGTGTAGGGCCGGCCCTGTGCAGACACGCCCTGCTCGACACTTGCTGCCCCGGCTGCGCCTGGACCGCCGTGCTGTGCTCCGCCAAGGGCCGCCGCAATGACCTGGGCACCGTTGCCGGGGTGAACGATCTCGTCGGTATCGCCGTGGAAAACGATGGTCGGTAGCGGTGCTGTCGCGCCGGCCGTGCCGATGGCTGCGTCACCAGGCTCACCGCGATGCACCGTGCTGGGTGCTGAGATCGGTGTCTTCGGTCCGTTCTTCATCGCCGACAGAGCCGACATCAGATCGCTCGCCGCTCCGCTGGCCAGTCCGGAGTGGATGCCGACTGCCGCGTACAGGTCGGGATAGGCCTGGCCGAGGATGGCGGCCATTGCACCACCGGCCGACAGCCCTGCGACATAGACCCTGCGGGCATCGAGACCGTGCTCGGCAATCACGGCTCGCGTCATGCCGGCCAACAGCGCCGCTTCACCATGTCCGCGCTGCTGATGGCTGTGTTCGAACCAGTTCCAGCACCGCTGCGGGTTGGCGTCCTGTGCCTGCGCGGGATACAGCACCGCAAAACCCTGCTCGCGCGCCAGCGTGTTCATGCCCGTGCCGAGCGCAAAGTCGGCCGGGTCCTGAGTGCAACCGTGCAGCATCACGATCAGAGGAATCGGGGTGTCGGACGAGCCAGCTGGCGCCATCGGTGGCAGGTACAGCAAGTAGCTGCGGATCAGTCCAGCCTCGCCGTGCTGGCCGGCAAGTGTCGAGCCTCCTTCACGTGCCGGCGTGCGCGCGAAGGGGGCGGCGGTGACGCCGGTGTTGTCAACGTCCGTCACGCAACCGTCGATCACTTCCGGCGTTGCCCGCTCTGCAGAGGTCGTCGGCAGCGGTGCAGGACGGTGCCCCAGTGTCTGCTGGATCAACTGCGCGGCCTCGGCAAGGCGGCCTGCGCGGGTCAGCCGCGTGACTTCTCTCATCCAGCGCTGAAGGGTTTCGGACATGCTGGCTTTCGTGGCGACAGGGTGGGCCGTTCAAGGAGGACAAAGCGGGTGATCCGCCAGGGTGAAGTCATTTCAGCCGCTCCGCCAGCGCCTGTTTCACTTCGGCACTGGCATGCAGCGCGCCCATCACCTCCAGAGACTCGATCGTGTCGAGTGCCAGTTCTGGCGTCACGTCGTGCGCGATCGATGCCAGGCCAACCACCCGCAGGGTGAGTTTCTGCCCCGATTGCTGCAAGGCCAGAAGGTCCTGGCGGCAGATGTGTTGCAGGCCCAGCACGAGCATCTTGCGGGCCACCACTTGCTTCAGCGCGTCGCTGTGCTGCGTCAGCAGGTTTCGGATGGCCGTGCGTATGAAATCGGTTCGGTTGCCATAGAAACCCTCGCTGACCAGCAGATCGATCTGCCCCAGATCCACATGGCCGAGGTTGATGGTGATCTTTTCCGAATCGATGGATTTGGCCGCGCGGCCGGGCTTCTTGGGAGCCTTGGTGTCGGACTTGCTCACCCCGGGCTTCGAGCGCGAGGATGGTGTGCCGGCAGCGACGGTTGCATTCATGAGTGGAGTCTAGCCCCATCCAAGAACCATCCATTGGGATGGCTGTTGTTCGCAAGGCAGCCACTGCGCTCACACCTGCCACCCGCGCACGGTTGAGCTTCCATCTGTACGCGATGCCGTGCCTGCTGATGGGCGCTGCGGTGAGGCATGGCCTGCTGTTCACCAGGCATCTGGTCGGCCCTTGAAGCTCAGGCGCCAAACCCCATCTGCTATGTCTTGCGAGAACACTCACCTCAGCGACCATGACCAAACAGACCCTTTCGTTCCAGGCCGAAGTCAAGCAGATCCTGCACCTCGTCACCCACTCGCTGTACTCCAACAAGGAAATCTTCCTGCGTGAGCTGATTTCCAATGCGTCCGACGCCTGCGACAAGCTGCGTTTCGAGGCGCTGAACCGACCTGAGTTGTACGAGGACGCGCCGAACCTCGAAGTGCGCATCAGCTTCGATGCCGAGGCGAAGACGCTGACCATCCGTGACAACGGCATCGGCCTGAGCGCCGATGAGGCGGTGGCCAACCTGGGCACGATTGCCAAGAGCGGCACCCGTGAATTCATGGCCAAGCTCGATGGCGACCAGAAGAAGGACGCGCAGCTGATCGGCCAGTTCGGGGTTGGCTTCTACAGCGGCTTCATCGTGGCCGACCGCATCACGGTCGAATCGCGTCGCGCCGGCACCGAGCCGGGCGAGGGCGTGCGCTGGAGCTCCGAAGGCACCGGCGACTTCGAGATCGAGACCATCGAGCGCACCGAGCGTGGCACCGATGTGATCCTGCACCTGCGCGACGGCGAGGACGAGTTCCTCAGCGGCTGGAAGCTGAAGTCGATCATCAGCAAGTACTCCGACCACGTGTCGCTGCCGATCCTGATGCGCAAGGAGGAGTGGGACGCCGAGGCTGCCAAGCAGGTCACGCGCGACGAATGGGTGCCGGTGAACAAGGCCGCCGCACTGTGGACGCGCAGCAAGAGCGACATCACCGAAGAACAGTACAGCGAGTTCTACAAGCAGATCAGCTACGACACAGAGGCGCCGCTGGCATACACCCACAACAGAGTCGAGGGCCGCAGCGACTACACGCAATTGCTGTACATCCCGGCCAAGGCGCCGTTCGATTTGTGGAACCGCGACAAGCGAGGCGGCGTGAAGCTCTACGTCAAGCGTGTCTTCATCATGGACGACGCCGAGGCGCTGATGCCGGTTTACCTGCGCTTCGTGAAGGGCGTCATCGACAGCGCTGACCTGCCGCTGAACGTGAGCCGCGAACTGCTGCAGGAAAGCCGCGACGTGCGAGCGATCCGTGAGGGCTCGACCAAGCGTGTGATCAGCATGCTCGAGGCACTGGCAAACAGCGAGGACGAGGCCGAGCGAACCAAGTACAAGACCTTCTGGCGCGACTTCGGCCCGCTGCTGAAGGAAGGCGTCGGTGAGGATCACGCGAACGTCGAGCGGCTGTCGAAGCTGCTTCGCTTCGCGTCGACGCACGCCGATGAGGACGTGTCGTTCGCCGATTACCTGGGTCGAATGAAGGAAGGCCAGGAGTCTGTCTATTACGTGACCGCCGACAGCCTCGCCGCGGCCAAGGGCAGCCCGCAGCTGGAGATCTACCGCAAGAAGGGCGTCGAGGTGCTGCTGCTGACCGACCGTGTCGACGAGTGGATGCTGAGCCACCTGCACGAGGTGGAAGGCAAGCCGCTGCAAAGCGTGGCCAAGGGCGTGGTCGATCTGGGCGCGCTGCAGGACGAGGAAGAAAAGCGCCAGGCCGAGCAGGCCGCCGATGCCTTCAAACCCGTGCTCGAGCGCCTGAAGTCTTCGTTGAAAGACCGTGCGAAGGATGTGCGGGTCACCACGCGCCTGGTGGATTCGCCAGCCTGCCTGGTGGTGGAGGACGGCGACATGAGCGGCCACCTGGCGAGGCTTCTGAAGCAATCGGGGCAGACTGGCTTGCCGTCATCGTTGCCCACGCTGGAGATCAACGTCCAGCACACGCTGGTCAGCTCGCTGGAGCAGAGTCCGCATTTCGACGACTTGGCGCAGATCCTGTTCGATCAGGCCGTCCTGGCTGAGGGCGGCCAGCTCGAAGACCCTGCTGGCTACGTCAAGCGCGTCAACCGGCTCTTGACGCCGGCTTGATGCAGGCCCTCAGGGCGCCGCGACTTGCTGTCTGAGCTGTTGCGCCAGTTGCTGCCAGTAGCCGCTGGTGCCGAACCACGGAAAGCTGGGCGGGAAAGCCGGGTCGCGCCAGCGCTTGGCCAGCCAGGCGCTCTGGTGCACGATGCGCAGCGTGCGCAAGGGCTCGATCAAGGCGAGTTGGCGATCGTCGAAGTCCATGAACTGCTCGTAGCCGGTAAGCAGTGAGCGCAGTTGCGGCTTGGCGGCGGCTTCGTCCCCAGGCAGCAGCATCCACAGGTCCTGGATGGCCGGGCCCATCAGGCAATCGTCCAGGTCGACGAAGTGTGGGCCCGCGTCCGTCCACAGCACGTTGCCGACATGGCAATCGCCGTGCAGGCGGATCGGGTTCAGATCGCCGATGCGGTCGAACGCGCGCTGCACCTCGGTCAGCGCCGCGTTGACGGCGTCGTGCCATTCGGGCTCCACCTCCGACGGGATGTTGCCGTGCGCAAGCAGCCAGTCGCGGCAGTCCCAGCCGAACTCGGCCACCGTCAGGCTGCGACGATGCGCAAAGGGCTTGCGCGCGCCGACCGCATGCATGCGGCCGATGAACCGGCCAATCCACTCCAGCGTCGCCGGCTGCTCGAGTTCCGGCGCGCGGCCGGCCTTGCGCTGGCTCACCGCGAAACGGTAGGCGCCTTCTGGGATCGTCACGGTGCCCAGCGTGGGCGGCGCACCGCTCAGCGTGACCTGCAGCGGTGAATCGGGTTCGGCCGCCAGGATCAACGGCGCCGCTACTGGAATCTCCTCGGCGGCCAGTTCGGCCGAGAACGCGTGCTCTTCGAGGATCTGCGCGTCGCTCCAGCGTTCGGGCCGATAGAACTTGGTCACCACCGCCGTACCGTCGATCAGGAACACCTGGAAAACGCGGTTTTCGTAGGAATTGAGTTGCAGAAATCGACCATCGCTGCGCAGACCGACGCCGTCTAGCGCATCGAGCATCAGCTCGGGCGTCAGTCCGGAGAACGGGGTGGGTGAAACGGCGACAACGGGAGGGACTTCAGGCACCCAACGATCGTATGCGATCGATCAACGTCCACTGGCAAGGCGGACGGGGGCCCGTCTCCATCGGGCGTCGTCAGCCGCCTCGTCGGATACGGCAGCGCCCTTGGTCTGGTTGCTCGAAGGTGCAACGGGCGGCCACTCGGGCAGATCGGGCGGTGACTCGCTGTCAGGTGCTGACGCTGACCGCTCATCGCTGGTGAAGAAGGAGTCTAGGAAGACGCTCTGGTCGTGCCGCGCCGCGGGAGGATCGGACGGGTGGGGGGCGGCCATTCGGTCGACTACTGCAATCACTGGCGCTGCTGGAAGCGACGGCACGGGTGAGATCACGGCCTCACCGAATGCGTCACTGACGGGCTCACTGAGGGATGCCGCAGTGGGTTTGCGCGCGCTGATGTCCTTTAGCAGCGAGCGCAAGTCCTCGATGGAGGGCAAGTCATCTGCAGCACAGTGAAGCCGATGGATGCCGCACGCTGCCAGCACGGATTCCTTGATTCGGGTGCTGCGACGCGAGTGGTTGCGTGTGCTGTCCAGGTCGATCACCAGGACCACGTGGCCATTCGGGTTGCACACGGCAAACGTCACATGGGCCGCCCCGATCAACTCGAACCAGAACTTCACCTGGTCGGGCGTAGCCGGCTGGCACAAGCGCACCAGCGGCAGCTTGGGTAGCACGATGTGACTGGGGAATGCCAGTCGGAGCTGGTTGTAGACGCGCCGCTCGTTTGCATTGAGCACGCGCCGCGCAGCCAGTGTCCATTCCGTCGGCAGCGGCGACAGGCGCCTGCGCGGTGGCGCCCATCTCCAGACCGCCAGCCCGCCCAGGGCCGCGCCTACCAGCAACGCGGCAATCAACATTGAAAGGGCAGGGGCAGCGTTCACAAGGCAGGAATCCAGCGTTGAAAGATGGCCTGGCGGGCCGAGGCCTCGCCGATCGTCCGATGCTATCGCCGTCGCAGACCAAAGATGTATCTTCCGAATCTCATGGCACCGATCGTTAGAAGCGCTCGCCGCCCAGCGCGTCTGATCTGGCTTACCCGAGCTTGCCTGCGTCTGATATGATCGCAGGCTAACCTGATTTTTCATGCCATCAGGTGGTGCGGCCGGGTCTGGCGCAATGAGTTTCCGAAGAGGCTGCCATTCCAGAAGCAGTTCCAACGCTAGCTCAGGACGGCGGGCATTTCGTCCGTTGATGTCCAAGGCAATTTTCTCGTACAGGAATAACCATGAAAACCTTCAGCGCCAAACCGGCCGAAGTGACGCATGAGTGGTTTGTGATCGACGCGACCGACAAGGTCCTCGGCAGGGTGGCCAGTGAAGTCGCCCTCCGTTTGCGCGGGAAGCACAAGGCCATTTACACGCCTCACGTCGATACCGGCGACTTCATCGTCATCGTCAACGCAGACAAGCTTCGCGTCACTGGCAACAAGGCCAATGACAAGGTGTACTACCGGCACACCGGCTACCCCGGCGGCATCATCGCGACGAAGTTCAAGGACATGCAAGCCAAGCATCCGGGCCGTGCGCTCGAGAAGGCTGTTAAGGGCATGCTCCCCAAGGGTCCATTGGGTTACGCCATGGTCAAGAAACTGAAGGTGTACGCCGGCGCCACGCACCCGCACACCGCACAGCAGCCCAAGGCGCTGGAAATCTAAGGGGCATGTGATGATTGGTAATTGGAATTACGGTACAGGCCGTCGCAAGTCGTCCGTCGCTCGCGTCTTCATGAAGAAGGGCACCGGCCAGATCCTCGTCAACGGCAAGACCGTCGATGAGTACTTCGGCCGCCAGACCTCGATCATGATCGTCAAGCAGCCTTTGATGCTCACCGCCAACGACGCAGCTTTCGACGTCAAGGTCAACGTCCATGGCGGCGGCGAATCTGGCCAAGCCGGCGCAGTGCGTCACGGCATCACCCGCGCGCTGATCGATTACGACGCAGCGTTGAAGCCCGAACTCAGTCGTGCCGGTTTTGTCACCCGCGATGCCCGCGAGGTCGAACGCAAGAAGGTCGGCTTCCATGGCGCGCGTCGTCGCAAGCAGTTCAGCAAGCGCTGATCCGGTATCGCACACGCAGCGAAAGGTCGCCGAACGGCGACCTTTTTCGTTCTGGGTACACGGTTCATAATCCACCTTCGATGCCCAAGATTTTCAGGAGCACCCATGAACGCTGCCGCAGAACACAACCACCTCACCGCAACACAGGACGAACCACCGCCTCCGTTGGTCTTCACCGACAGCGCTGCTTCAAAGGTCAAGGAACTCGTCGATGAAGAAGGTAACCCTGACCTCAAGTTGCGAGTGTTCGTCCAGGGTGGTGGATGCTCGGGTTTCCAGTACGGATTCACCTTTGACGAGGTGCTGAACGAAGACGACACCCGCATGGACAAGAACGGGGTCACCCTGTTGATCGACGCGATGAGCCTGCAGTACCTGATGGGCGCTGAGATCGACTACAAGGACGATTTGCAGGGTGCGCAATTCGTCATCAAGAACCCCAACGCGACGACCACCTGCGGCTGCGGCTCCAGTTTCTCGGTCTGACGTTACTCAGCCTGCCGGGTACAGCGCACCAAGGATACGCGGACCTCGAGCCCCGGTGACGGTGGGCAGGTTGCCCGCGTGGCGGTCGACCCAAGCGCTCGCCAGCCAGGCGAAGGCGACGGCTTCGACCTGATCGGCAGCCAGCCCGAGCGCTTCTGTGGGCTCAATCTTCATCTGCGGAAGACGCTGCGCCAAGCGGCGCATCAGTTCAACGTTGTAGGCGCCACCGCCGCAGACCAGTAGTCGGCTCGCCGCGGGCGTGTATTGAGCAATCGATTGCTGGCAGCACCATGCGGTCAATTCGGTCAGTGTGGTCTGCACATCGACTGCATCAAGTGCCAGTCCCATGGCTCCAGTTCGGTCCAGGCACTGGCTCAGCCAAACCGCGTTGAACAGATCACGGCCGGTGCTCTTGGGTGGAGGCATTGAGAAGTAAGCCTCGTTTTGCATCACACCGAGCAGCGTTTCCTGGACGGAGCCCGCTGCCGCCCAAGCCCCATCTCGGTCGTACGGCTCGCCGCGATGGAGCGCGCACCAGTGGTCCATCAGCACGTTGCCAGGGCCGCAATCAAAGCCGAACGTTCTGCCGTCTGTACCCAGGACCGACAGGTTGCTCATCCCGCCAATGTTCAACACGGCCATGCTGTCGTTGTTGCGACCGAAGGCCGCGCGGTGAAAGGCGGGCACAAGCGGTGCGCCCTGACCACCGGCCGCCACATCGCGCGACCTGAAATCTGCGATCACATCAATGCCGGTCAACTCGGCCAGCAGCGCACCATTGCAAAGTTGCACCGTGTAACCGATGCCGTCGAACGCGCCAGGGCAGTGCCTGACGGTTTGACCGTGGGCTCCGATCGCGACCACTTCGGACGGCGTCACCTTGGCGATTTCGAGCAGGGATCGCACCACCTCCGCGTAGGCCTGCGACACCGCGTTGCCCGCCAGTGCGGCGCGGTGAAGTTCATTGTTGCCGGCCGTGTTCAGCGCGAGCAACTCGGCCGCGAACTCGGTTGGGAACGCCCGGTGGATGTGGGCCCGCACTTCAAGCGGTGGCGTATCGCTGAACGCCACCAGCACCCCATCGACGCCGTCGAGTGAGGTGCCGGACATCAGTCCGATGAAGAGTCGATTCACCATTCCGCTCTCCGCCAAAGAAAAAGGCCCGCTGGTGCGGGCCTCGGCTGTCTTGAAAGGAAACAGGTCGATGTTGAACTCACTCGAATACTGCGTTCGCCGGGTTCGTACTTCGCGCGACGTCCAATTGGGTCTTTGCCGATTGCGCGAGTTGCGCAAATTGCTCGCGCGATGCGGGCGCAAGCGCGACGGTGTTGGCCAAGCTCGCGATCACCGACGGATCGCGCTGAACACCGCCCACCTTGAATTCAAAATGCAAGTGCGGCCCTGTGGCCCAGCCCGTCATGCCGACGGCGCCAATGCGCATGCCTTGCTCCACCGCTTGTCCCTTGCGCACATCGAGGCGGCTCAGGTGCGCATAAAGCGTGCTGCGATCGCCTGCGTGCTTGACCACGACAACATTTCCATACCCGTTCTGCCAGCCGGCGAACTCCACGATGCCGTCGCTGACGACGCGAACCGGCGTACCAGTGGGCGCGCCGTAGTCGATACCGGCGTGCTTGCGCCAGTTTTGCAGGATCGGGTGAAAGCGCATCGCAAAGCCCGAAGTCACACGCGAAAACTCCATCGGGCTGGCCAGGAAAGAGCGCTGCTTGCTGCGGCCACTCGGGTCGAAATAAGCACCGCGCTGACCCGCTTGCGTGCTTTCAAACCAGATCGCCGAATGCGATTCACCCTTGTTGACAAACTCCGCCGCGAGCACCCGACCGGCAGATTCGTTCCAGGTGATCGGCTCGCCATCCGCGGTCAGCGTTTCATAAATCACCGAGAAAGTGTCACCGCGGCGCAGGTCCCGATGGAAGTTGATTTCAGTCGCGAAAACCTCAGCCAGTTGAGTAGCGATGGAGTCTGGCAGGCCAGCTTCATCGGTCGCATTGAAGAGGGAATTGACCACCACGCCGCTGCCCATCTTCGACATGGCGGCCAGCGGCGCTGTCTCGATGCGGACATCGAACTGGTTACCGGCGCGCGTGATGCGCAACCGGGTGAAATGCGTGGTGAATTGCGCAGCGCTGCGGGCCGGGTAGCGCGCGACCAACTCATCCATCTGGCCCGATGCGTCCGCGCGCACCTGCACCATCTTGCCACTGCGACCCGACAGAAGCTCTCTCGCAAGCTTGTCGCGGCGCAGGAAGGCGGCCGCTTCAGCGTCAGCAACGCCGAGTCGGCGCAGCAGGCTGTCCACCGTATCGCCAGGTCGCGTTGTCTCGTTTCGAAGCAGGGACAACTCTTGCTGGGCCAGCGACGAAACCTGCGCTTGCAAGTCCGCAGGGGCGACTGATTCTGTGATGAGCTGTTGAGTCTGTGTGTCGATCGATGCGAGGGGCGCCACACCGAACGCTGTGACACCGAAGCCTGCACAGCTCAGCAGGATGGCAGCGTAGAACCGACGGGGATGCCGACGCACCAGGCCGGCAGCATGCTGGCCCAGACGGGCAGCCATGCGATCAATCAAGTCAGGTGAAGTCAAAGTTCAGGGAGCGCATCGCTCGGAGTGAAGACTTGCGTGACGCAAACCAGATTAATGCGGCTGTGTAAACCAGTCCCGTAAACTGTGGAACGGTTCAAACAGGTGAGAGCGGCAGCCTGACTCGAGATCCCTGCGCTTGCCGATGCCCCAAAACGAGACAGCAGTATACCGACGGGTTCGGCCGATTTCGATAGGTTGAATGCGCCAATTGCCCCGTCTTTTATTACGTAGTTTCCCGACATGTCGCCACTTGACCACATCGACCCGAAGACGCCCGGCTTGAGCACATTTCCTGTGACAGAACGTGTCCTGGCGGCTTTCCGTGCCACGCAAAGAGGTTGCGATGAACTGCTCCCACAGGCCGATTGGCTGAACAAGCTGGCACGCGCCGAGGCCACGGGCACACCCTTGCGCATCAAGCTCGGACTCGACCCGACTGCTCCTGACATTCATCTTGGTCACACGGTGGTGTTGAACAAGCTCAGACAACTGCAGGATCTGGGCCACACAGTGATCTTCCTGATCGGCGATTTCACGTCGACGATCGGCGACCCGTCAGGCCGCAACGCCACCCGACCGCCGCTGACCCGCGAGCAGATCGAAGACAACGCGAAGACCTACTTCCAGCAGGCCACCCTGGTGCTCGACGCCGGGAAGACTGAGGTCCGCTACAACTCGGAATGGAGCGATCCGCTGGGCGCGCGCGGCTTGATTCAACTGGCCTCGCGCTACACCGTGGCGAGGATGATGGAGCGCGACGATTTCACCAAGCGCTACAAGGCTGGCACGCCGATCAGCGTGCATGAGTTCCTGTACCCGCTGATGCAGGGCTATGACTCGGTCGCCTTGAAGAGCGACCTCGAGCTCGGCGGCACCGACCAGAAGTTCAACTTGCTGGTCGGTCGTGCACTGCAAAGCGAGTACGGTCAGGAGCCTCAGTGCATCCTGACGATGCCGCTGCTCGAAGGCCTTGATGGCGTCGAGAAGATGTCCAAAAGCAAGGGCAACTTCATCGGCATCAGCGAAGCGCCCAACGAGATGTTCGCCAAGCTGCTGTCGATCAGCGACACACTGATGTGGCGCTACTTCACGTTGCTGAGCTTCCGCTCCGAGGAGGAGATTGCCGCGCTGAAAGCCGAGGTCGAGGCTGGGCGCAATCCGAAGGATGCCAAGGTGATGCTGGCCAAGGAGATCACCGCCCGGTTCCACAGCGCCGCGGCGGCCGATGCGGCGGAGAACGATTTCAACTTGCGCGCACGCGGTGGTGTGCCGGATGTCATCCCCGAGCTGGCGATTACTGGCGCACCGCTGGGGATCGGGGCCTTGCTGCGCGAGGCTGCGTTGGCGTCGTCGAGCAGTGAAGCGCTTCGGCTGGTCGACGGCGGCGGCGTCAAGGTGGATGGTGACGTCGTCAGCGACCGTGGCCTGAAGCTCGGCGCCGGGACTTATGTTCTGCAGGTGGGCAAGCGCAAATTCGCGCGTGTGACCCTGAGCTGAGCAGCTGACAGCGTCAGCGGTTCAGCACGCCGGAGGCGACCAGTCCGGCAGGAACATGCGGTGCCGCGTTTTCGATGTGGCCGGTCTGGTCGTCGAAGAAGAAGTCGGGCTCGAACTCGCGCAGGAACTCGCCTTTGGCCAGTCCGCCGAGGAACATCGCCTCGTCAATCTCGATGTCCCAGTCCATCAGCGTGCGGATCGCGCGCTCGTGGGCCGGCGCGCTGCGCGCAGTCACTAGCGCGGTGCGGATGCTCATCGCTGGCGTGGCCGCGTGTTGCAGCCTTTGCAGTGCTTCGAGCAGGGGCTTGAATGGGCCCGCTGCCAAGGGTTTTTCGGCGCGGTCACGCTCGTGTTCCTGGAACGCGCTTAAACCGGCACGCTGGAACACCTGTTCGGCCTCATCGGAGAACAACACCGCATCGCCGTCGAAGGCAATGCGCACCTCGTTCGGATGTGCCGCCGAAGCGCGCGCCGAGTGAGGGTACACACGGGCGGCTGGCACGCCCGCTTCGAGGGCGGAGCGCACATCGGCCTCGTTGGTCGACAGAAACAGGTTCGCGTTCAGTGGTTGCAGGTAGCGCCAGGGCGGATGACCCCGGGTGAATACGCCGCGCTGGATCGGCAGGCCGTGTTGCTTGGCCGATCGGAACACCCGCATGCCAGACACCGGATCATTGCGCGACAGGATCACCACTTCGACGCGCTGCGTGGGGGATGAGTCGGTGGCGTCTGCTGACGTGGCGTGGTTGAACGCCAGCAGCTTGTTGACCAGAGAGAAGGCAACGCCTGGCTTGGCTGTCACGTCCAAACGATCAAGCTGCAGCCGCATGTAGGCTCGGTCGTCGCTGGCCTCGAACACCTCGTTCTCTTCCTCGAAATCGAACAAGGCGCGTGATGAGATCGCAACCACCAGTTGGCCGGCGAGGGAGACAGGCATGCGAAAGATGATACGGCGCGGCTGGGTCTCCCCAGACGCGCCAGTCCCGGCCTATATCAGTGCACGAAACCCATCATCGTGCGCCTCTGTTGTGCATCCGGCAGGTCGGACGTCGAGACCTGCGAGCGGCGATCGAGCTTGGCATTGCCGAAAGCCGTCATCCAGGCACGTCGCATCTCGCGCGGGGCCAGTTCGCTCATGCGGTCGAGTACGTCGGCGCTCGGTTGTTCCTCGAAGCGGCTGCCCCAGTCGTGGCTGGAGCGAATCGAGGCATACAGTTTGGTGGCAATGCGCCGCGCGGCGTCGCGGTCCGGTGCCTGCACCTCGTAGACATTCATCCGGTTCAGGATCGGGTCGGGGATGCCGCGCGCATCGTTCGCGGTGGCCACCCAGATGACCTGGCTGGCGTCGATCGGCACCTCGGCGAACTCGTCTATGAAGTTGCCGGCGGTGTCGTGCTCCAGCAGGCTGTACAGCGCTCCCAGTGGGTCGTAGGCATGCTCGCCGCCTGACTTGTCGATCTCGTCGACCACCATCACCGGGTTGGCGTACTGGCCATCAACCAGGGTCTCGAAGACCTTGCCGGGCCGAGCGCCTTTCCATTGGCTGGACGCGCCTGACAGCACCCAGCCTGCGGTCATTGAGCTCATCGAGATGAAGCCCATGCCGGTGCCCAGCAAATGCGACAGCTCGCGGGCGAAATGCGTCTTGCCGATGCCCGGTGGGCCGAGCAGCAGCAGGGGCGTGATCTCGAGCGCATCGCGGCTGTCTTCGCACAGCGCAAGTTGGCGCTTCACGTCATCGAGCACCTGATAGAAGTTCGGCAGGTCGTCGTACAGATGATCCATGACCGGCAGCCCGGACGGCTTGACCTGGAAACGCTCCGGTCCGAGTTCGATCATGCGTTCGTAAGTCGAACGCAGGTTTTCGTGTTCCTTGTGGGGAAGCTTGTCGAGTTTTCGGCCCACGTCGTCCACGCGGTAGACGCTGCGCATACGCGCGATTGGGATACCGCCGCCAGTGCCCGACACCTTGACCAGTTCATGGGAAGCAGACATCGAACCTCCGAAAAGTGAACCTCGCTGGGATCATTCAACCACATGGCGCCAGCGCCATGCCTCGGAGAAGCACCGCATTGACACGTCAAACGCCATGCACACTGCATGCCATCAGACCCATCACGCAAGCGAAGCGACGCGTCCATCAAGCCACGCCCGCGGAACCGGCTTTGCCGGGCCGCAAGGCGGCGACCCTCGGGGGCAGGAGCGCAGCGACTGGGGGGCTCTATTTCACCCAGGTATTGAGTTGAATGATGGGGAGCAAGACGGCCAGCACGATCAGCATCACCACGCCGCCCATCGCGACGATCAACAGCGGCTCCAGGATGGTCGCCATCTGCAGCGCGCGGCGCTGCACCTCGGTCGCCAACTGCTTGGCGGCACGGTCGAGCATCTCGGGCAACTGGCCGGTCTGTTCGCCAAGGCGCGCGAACATCGCCAGCAGGCCCGGAAAGCGCTTCTTGCCGGCGAGTGCCGCGGCCAGTGGCGCGCCTTCGCGTACACGCACCAGGGCGTCGAGCGCATCGCTGCGCATCGCCTGGTTCGACAGCGTCTCGGCCGCCGCTTGCAGGGCCTTCAGGATCGGCACGCCGGCGCCGGCCAGCATCGCCAGCGTGCCGGCGAAACGCGCGGCGTTGTAGCCACGCGCGAGCCGGCCGATCAATGGCAGGTTCAGCCAAGCGGCGTCGAAGCGCTCGCGGAACATCGGGTTGCGCAGCATCAGCAGCAGCGTACCGACCCCTGCGCCGATCGCCAGCAACAGCAGCCAGCCGTAGCTGCGCAAAAAGCTGCTGGTGGCCAGCATCGCAACGGTCAGCGCGGGCAGCGCGCGCTTCGAACTGGTGAACACCGACGCCACCTGCGGCACCACATAGGTGACAAGGAAGATCACGATCACCAGCGCGATCACCGACACGATGGCCGGGTACAACGTCGCGCCAATCAGCTTGGCCTTCAGCGCCTGGCGCTCTTCGAGGTCATCGGCCAGCCGCTCCAGCACCTGTCCGAGCGCACCGCTTTGCTCGCCGGCGGCAACGACGCCACGGTAGACATCGTCGAACTCCCGCTCGGCGCTGCCAAGCGCACGGGCGAACGGCGAACCGGCATTCACCTCCGAGCGCAGGTGGGCTACCAGCTCCCGCTGGCGCGGGTCTTCGGCTTCGTCGCTCAGTGCGGTGAGCGCGCGTTCGAGCGGCAGACCGCTGCCGACCAGACCCGCCAGCTGGCGCGTCCACACCGCCAGCCCGGTCGTCGAGAACACCCGCGTCGTGAAGCGCAGCCCCTGGCCCGAAGTGCCGGCTGAGGCGACCTGCGTCACCTCCAGCGGCACCAGCGCCTGCGCCCGCAACTGCGCGCGCGCAGCACGCGCGTTGTCGGCTTCGACGATGCCAGTGGTCGATTTGCCCCCAGCGGTCAGCGCCTCGAATTTATAAGCAGGCATACGTGCTGGCACCGATCAGCAAGCGCAGCGAGGCGCTTATCAAGCAACAACCGTGGACGGGTTCCCCGGCCACCAGGTTGGCGCCTCTTGGGGGCCGAGCCCGGACAGAAACGGTCCAGTGGACGGTTTGTGCCTGGTGAGGAGTTGGGCCGCCGGCCCAACGCGGCCTGCAAGGTGGCAGCGAAGCGACTGGGGGGCTCATTCCCTTGTCACGCGCATCACTTCCTCGGGCGAGGTGATGCCTTCAGCGACCAGCCGCTCGCCGTCCTCGCGCATCGAGCGCAGGCCGGCCTCTTCAGCCGCGACAAAAAGCTGCGATTCGGCGGCGCGGCTGTGGATCAGCGAGCGCACCTTGTCGTCGGCGACCATCATTTCGTAAACACCAGTGCGGCCCTTGTAGCCCGTCTGGCCGCATTCGGCGCAGCCGACGGGGTGATAGCGCCCCTGCGCATCGGCCTTCTTGCAGTGCACACACAGCTTGCGCACCAGCCGCTGGGCCAGCACGCCCAGCAGGCTGGAGCTGAGAAGGAAGGGCTCGACACCCATGTCTGTCAGCCGCGTGACCGCGCTCGGCGCGTCGTTGGTGTGCAGCGTGGCCAGCACCAGGTGGCCGGTCAGCGAGGCCTGGATCGCGATCTGTGCGGTTTCGTAATCGCGGATCTCGCCGATCATGATCACGTCCGGGTCCTGCCGCAGGATGGCGCGCAGCGCCTTCGCGAACGTCAGGTCGATCTTCGGGTTGACCTGCGTCTGGCCGATGCCGCCGAGCTCGTACTCCACCGGGTCTTCCACCGTCAGCACATTGGTCGTCGAGGTGTCCACACGGCCGAGCGAGGCATACAGCGTGGTCGTCTTTCCCGAGCCGGTGGGCCCGGTGACCAGCACGATGCCGTGAGGCTGCTGCACCAATCGGTCGAAGCTGGTCAGTACATCGCCGCTCATCCCCAGGCCTTCGAGCGTGAACTTCGATTCGCCCTTGTCGAGCAGGCGCAGTACCGCACGTTCGCCGTGCGACGACGGCAGCGTGCTGACGCGCACATCGACCGCACGGCCGCCGATGCGCAATGAGATGCGTCCATCCTGCGGCAGGCGCTTCTCGGAGATGTCGAGCTCGGCCATGATCTTCAGCCGCGAGATCAGCGCCGCATGCAGCGCCTTGTTGGGCTGCACCACCTCGCGCAGCGTGCCGTCGACGCGAAAGCGCACCGAGCTCGAGCGTTCGTAGGGTTCGATGTGGATGTCGCTGGCGCCGTCCTTCGCGGCCTGCGTCAGCAAGGCGTTCAGCATGCGGATGATCGGCGCGTCGTTCGAGGCTTCAAGCAGGTCTTCGATGGCCGGCAGTTCCTGCATCATCCGGCTCAGGTCCACCGCACTTTCGACCTCGCCGATCACGGTTGCAGCGCTCGATTCGCTGCCGGCATAAGCGACCGCGATGCGGTTGGCCAGCGTGCTTGCAGCTTCGCGTTCCAGCGCGTCGACGTCGTAAAGCCGCAGCACCTCGGCCAGCGCCGACAACGACACCGTTTCAGGCGCCCACAGCACCAGGCGATCGCCCTCGTCTTCGAGCAGCACGGTGTGCGCTCGCGCGTAGGCGTAGGGCAGGGGGTGACGGCTGGCCATGGCGTGTCGCGCCCCGCCTCAGTTGCTGCCGGCCGGCACGTTCGATGCCGGGCCGGTGGGCGGTGGGCGGGTCGATGGTGGCGAGATCGGCTGGGCGGTGTCCTCCACGGTCTTCAAGGGCGGAACCACCGGCACGCCATTGAGCGGCAGCAGCGGGTTGGAGGGGATCCGCACGTCCTTCTGCTCGCCGCGCAGCAGTTCGTAGCGGTCGATCGACAGGCTGTTCGACGCCGTGGCATCGCGCATCACCACCGGCCGCAGGAACACCATCTGGTTGGTGCGCTTCTTGGAGCGCGACTCGCTGCGGAACAGCGCGCCCAGGTAGGGGATGTCGCCGAGGATCGGTACCTGCGACTTGTCCACCGTGAAGGTGTCCTCGATCAGGCCGCCAAGCACGATGATCTGCCCGTCATCGACCACCACGGTCGATTCGATCGAGCGCTTGTTGGTCGTCGGGCCAGCGCTCGACGTGCCAGGTGCCGTGCCCAAAGCCAGGCTCGAGGACTCCTGGAACAGCGTCATCCGGACTGTGCCGTTCTCGCCGATCTGCGGGCGGATGCGCAGTGTGATACCCACGTCCTTGCGCTCGATGGTCTGAAACGGGCTGACCGTCGAGCTACCGCTGCCGGTGTTGGTGTACTGGCCGGTGATGAAGGGCACATTGCTGCCGACGATGATCTTCGCTTCTTCGTTGTCCAGCGTGACCAGGTTTGGCGTCGAGACGATGTTGGTGTCGGCGCGCGATTGCAGTGCCCGCGCGATCGCGGACAGGCCGTAGTTGTTGCCGATCTGGCGCACCACGCCGATGTTGAATCCCGGGCCAAGGCCGGCCAGTGCGCCGGTCACGGTGCTCGCTGCGGCATTGGTCAGGATGTTGGTGCTGCCATCGCCGAAGTTGGTCCCAATGCCCCCGATGTAGCGGCCGTTGACGTTGCCCAGCGCCTGCCACTGGAAGCCGAAGTCGGCCGAGTCGTCGCCGGTGACCTCGACGATCATGGTCTCGATGAACACCTGCGCGCGCCGCGCATCGAGCTGATCGATCATCGCGCGCAACTGGCGGTACATCGGCTCTGGCGCCGTGATGATCAGCGAATTGGTGGCTGGGTCGGCCTGCACGAAGCCACCTGTCGATGGACCCGCCGACGGTGTCACCGGTGCGGTGGCCTGGGTGGAGCCGCCCTGGCCGCTGAGGGCGTTGACCAGACTTTGCGTCGACGGTGTGCCGCCTGACGACGGGCTCGCGCCGTTGTTGCCACCGGTGGCGCCACTGCCGCTGTAGGCCGCGCGCAGCACGGTGGCCAGCTTCGTTGCATCGGCATTCTTCAGGTAGACCACCCAGATGTTGCCAGCCGCGTTGCCGCCCTGAACCGGCTGATCGAGCTTGTCGACCAATGCGCGAACGGCTGCCAACCGCGCCGGGTTCGGCGCGCGCACCAGCAGCGAATTGCTGCGTGGATCGACCAGCACCGATGCGCCGGTGGCTCCTGGGGTGCCGGGGGCCGTACCGCCGGCTGAATCTGTCAGCCGCTGCACCAGCGCCGCGATGTCGCTGGCCACCGCGTGCTTCAAGGTGATGACCTCGACATCGCCCGTGGTGGGCGTGTCCATGGCCGCGATGATCTTGCCGATGCGCTGCAGGTTGTCGGCGTAATCGGTGATGACCAGCGTGTTGTTGCCGGGGTTCGCGTTGATGGTGTTGTTGGGGCTGATCAGCGGGCGCAGCACCGGCACCAGGTTGTTGGCGTTCTCATGGGTCAGCCGATAGATCTGCGTCAGCACCTGATCGCCGCGGCGGTTGACGTCGCCCACCGACACCGTGCCCGACTGCAGCTTGGCGTCGGCTTCGGGCACCACCTTGAACAGGCCGCCCACTTCAACGACGGTGTAGCCCTGTCCGCGCAGCGCGGCCAGGTAATTCAGGTAGGCCTCGTGGGGCGCCAGCGCCTTCTCGCTGTACAGCGTCATCGTGCCCTTGACGCGCGGGTCGACGACGAACTGCTGGCGCAGGATGGCTGCCATGGCCCGTGACACCGCCTCGATGTCGGCGTTGACAAAGTTCAGCGTCACCGGCTCGCCTCGGAAGCGGCTGGCCACGGATTCAGGCGCTGCGGCCTGCGCGCGTGCTGCCGATGGAAGTGCCGCCAGCGGCGACGTCAGCAGCGACAGCGTCAATGGCATGCACACTGCGCCGGTCCCGACGCGCGACGTGAGTCGGCGCCAGCAGCGCGGCAGCAAGGTAGGGGCACGAGGATTCATGGCTATCCGATCGAAATGACGGACCGCGCGCCGTCGCGCCGTCCGATGATGTTCAGCAGGTTGCCGAGCGCAGCGTCGTCGGGGTCGACCGCGCTGGCCTCGCCCTGAAAGCGCAGCCCGGCCATTCCCCAGGTGCCGTTGCCACTGAGCAGCAAGGCCCCCTCCATCGTGGACAGCGTGATCGTCGCTTCGCCTGCTGGTATGTCACTGCGGGTACCGTTGCGCTGTACCTCCGGCGGCCCGCCCTGGACCGAGAGCCGATAGCTGCCGAGTGTCTCCAGCGTGGACAACCGGGACGAGGCATGCAGCAACTCGATATCCAGACCGCCCGTCAGCCGCCAGCGGCCCTGCACTGACTCGATCGTCAGGCCGGACGACAGCAGTTGTGTGGTGCCGCCAAGGCGCAAGGTGTTCCAGGGTGTGCCCAGACCTGCCAACCAGGCGCTGGGCCACTGACCGACCCAGCCAGCGGGTGGTTTCAGCGTCAGGCTGTAGCCGCTGAGGCCCGGAGCCCAGACGATGGTCACGTCGCCGTGCAGACAGCAGGTCTGTGTGAGAACAGTCTCCAGCGCCAGGCCGCGCGGACGTACCGTCCAGGTCAACCGTCCCGGCAGGGCGGCCGCGTCGCGGCTGCCTGGCCCACCGGTCAGCACCAGCACCGCACTGCCAGACCAGACACTGCCACGCGCATCAGACAGCAACAGCCGCTGCGCGGTCGCCGCGGAGATCCCCTCGGCCAGCCAACTGGCTGGCGCGAAGCAGATCAGCGCGACCAGCGTGCCACTGATGGCGCCAGCCCAAGCCCAACGAACACCACCACCGCGGGCGCGGCCCCAGGCTGCCTCGGCATAGGTTGATTCGGCCCAGCGCGAGGTGACCATACTGTTCTGAAATGGCGCACGACGATTGCCTGCCCGCGGCACCGGCAGACCCAGCCGACTCGCCGAAAAGCGTTTCATCGGCTGCCGCCCAGGCTCAACACCAGCGTGCCGGCGTAGCCCTGCGCACCGCGCGTGAGCTGCACCTCGGTGGCGCGTGCGCGTGCGGCACTGCGCACCTCGGCCAGCCAGTCGCGCAATTCGTCACCGGACAGGCCGTTGACAGACACGGTGGCGCGATCACCTTGCAACTGCAGGGTCGCGCGACCGGCCAATCGGGCCGTGGCTCCTTGGAGTGCCACGCTGGACTGGGCGCTCGAGATCGGTGCAATCGCGCGCAATTCCGTCGCCTCGGCCGCCATCCGTTGCAAAGCCTGAAGCTGGGCGCCCTGCTGGTCGATGCGGCCCGGCGCCTCGCGCAGCGTGCGCCAAGCCGGCTGGACGGCCATGCTCCAAAGAAGAAAAACGCCAAGGAGCACCGCAGCGGCTATCAGCCCGGTCCGCTCACGCGCTGCCAGCGTGCGCCAGCGAGCCTGCAGCGCATCGCGCGGAGCGATCCATGCGGCAGGCATCAGGCGACTGCTGCGGCCATTCGCTGAGGGGGCTGGGTTGCTTGCAGGGCGACTCATGGTGTCGTTCCCGTGGCCGCGCGGCTCAGGCTGATGCGGCCCTCGCTGGCTTCGACCTGCCATCCCGCTGGCTGCAGCTGGCTGCGGAACTGTGCGATCTCGGCATCGCCCCAGCCAGTGGCTGCCAGCGTGAGCCGGCCCGATTCGTAGCGCAGGTTGTCCACTGGTGGCTGACCGTCGGGCCAGGCAGCCGCTGCAGCGAGCAGCATCGGTTCGAAATCGGTGGCCGACGGGCGACCCGCCCCAGCGCGCAGGACATCCACCTCGCGCTGCATCTGAAGTGGGGCATCCAGTACCGCGCTGACCTGCGGGAAGGTGGTCTGCAGCAGCATGACCATCGCCTGCTTTTGCGAATTCAGTTCCGAACGCTGGTGCCAGGCCCAGACATTCAGGCCAAGCACCTGCACCGCCAGCAAGGCCAGCAGTCCATAGCGCACCGGCCGCCATCCCGGGCTCAGCCAGCGACGCCAGGCATCGCGTGCGGCGCGGGTGCCGCGGTGGCGTGCAGCCAGATCGAACTGACGAAGATTCCACAAGGTACGCGTGGCCTGCAATGCGCGTTCGGCGCTTGACACGACCGTCACCGGAGCGCCGAGCCAGCGCTCTGCGAAGGTCGCCACTTCGGCCGTCGCCGTCCAGCGGGCATCGAGGGGCAGCTCGGCAGGCAACAGCGCACGCGCCAGACCGCCTTGCAAGCGCAGCATCGCGACGCCTTCGGCATGTGACCAGGTCAGCGCCACATCCTGACGGGCGTTGCCGCTGACATCCATCGTGGTTCCGCTGCCCTCCTCGCTGAAATGACCCCTCGCGGGCGCGTCGGGCCAGGCAGATGGAACCACGCGGTCGACGAACACGCGATGGCGCTCCAGGGCGGCCAACTCGCCGCGCAACCAGCCGCGGTTGACCGCTGCAACCCACGTCGTTTGACCGGCAACCGCACCCGGCGCAAGCGCCAGGTGCGTGGCCTCGGCATCGTCGAGCAAGGCCTCTTCAAGCACACCGGTGAGCGCGGCGCGCAGCCGTGCCGACGGGGCTTTCGGCAAGGTGATGCGGTGCCAGGCGACGTCGCCTTCGCTGACCACTGCGATCACGCTGTCTGCCTTGGGCAGCAGCGGCGCCGCACAGCGACCCTGGTTGACGAGCGTGAAGCCGTCGTTGCTCAGGTGGTAATCGAACTCGACATCTGCCGCCGATGTGCCGGGCGCAGCCACACTGGCATGGCGGCTGCGCAGGCGGGAACGCGGCGACAGTGAGATGACGAGTATGGGCATGAAGCAATGGCAGCCGCCCGTGCGGGCAGGCGTCGAGTTTAGTCGGGGGTCAGGGCGAGACCTGAATGGGTCGCCCGCGCCGAGGCGAGCCCGAGCCTTTCACCGTTGTAGCCGAGGACAGGCCCTTGACCGCCGCGAAATGGCCCTTCATCCCGGCGCATCTTGCAGGTTGACCCGCTGGCGTTGCAGGGGCAGCACCTCGAGCCCGCGCCGTTCGAGCAGCGATAGCTCCTCGAGCACCCGGTCGCCGAGCCGAATGCGGCCGCGCACTTCGAAGAAGCTTGACTTCACGTCGACCCGCGAGGCCTCGAGCGCCAGGCTCGACGGGATCAGGCTCTGCGCTTCCGAAATCGCCTTGAACGGCGTGCGCTGACGACTTTGCACCAGGCGCCCGGCAGCGCTGAGGTCCATCCCGTCGACGCTGGCGGCGATGACCTCCCGCGAGGCCGTGTTCAGGTTGATCGGGGTGCGCACGGGCAGGATCACGACGAAGGGCGTGATCCGGCGCAGGCTGTCGCGGTCCACCCCCAGCCAGCTCAGTTGGGACACGCTGCGTGGCAGCAGCGGCGGCGTCGCAGAACGGCCTTCGACACCGGGCCGCATGAGCGCATCGCGCAGTCCGCCGGCCAGTCGGTCGGCGAGGTCCGGGGCCACGCCGATCGACTCGAACAGGCGTCGGGCTGCCGCGAGTTCCGCCGGTACCACCTTGCTGTCATCGCCGACCAGATTTCGCAGGTTGTAGCGCGCCTGTGCGTCGGTGATCTGACCCGAGAGGAAGGCTTCGGGCCCGTCGTCCGTGTTGTTCTTGTCGGCGGCGAGAAAGCTTGACAGACGTGCTTCGGCCAGTGGCGTGGCCCAGGGCTCGCTGAGTGTGGTTGCGCCACCGGACTTGGCGTCCTCGCGCAGGATCAGCCGAGCCCAGTCGAGCGCGCCGGACAGGATCCAGGCCGACTGGGTGCGCGCCCGCTCGGCACTTTCGACTTGCACCGCACGCCACTGCTGCCAGACCATCGCCGATGCCAGGGTGCTGACCAGCACGACGATCAGCATGGCCGTCAGCAACGCGGCGCCGCACTGATGACGACGTCTTCCGAGCGAACTCACAGCGGCTGCGGCCCGAAGGCGACGTCGCGCGTCAGCATGCCGTCGCGGCCGCTGCTGGGGGTGAAGGTCAGCACCAGACGCAGGCCTGAGGGCAGCACGGTGCGCACCGCCGGGGGGACGCCGCTCGCGCCGCCAGCGGGAGGCGCGGCGGCCACCACATTGCCGCTCGACTGGCAATTGCTCCAGGCGTTGCCGCGATAGCAGTACAGCTGCACCCGCGACACCCCGTTAAGCGCGCGCAGCAGCGCGGGGTCATTGCCCTGCAGCAACTGGCTGCGCAGCCAGCTGTCCTGCAACCCGGTGCTGCCGTTCACCGATGGCCCTGCCCAGCGTGTCCATTGCAGCGGACCACTCTCTGCATTGGCCGAACCGGTGGTGGGCGTCAGCGCCCAGGCGACCAGTTGCACGCCGTCGTCGGTGCGGCGCGTCAGCCGCAAGGTCTTGCCGTCGTAGCTGAGCGCAGGCACCGCATCGGTTTCCTGCAGCGAGGCCAAGTCCTGCTCCCACTGCGCCAGCACCGTGCCCAGACGCAGGGTGTGGTCCAGCCGTGTCTGGCTGGCGTCGCGGGTGCGCACGATACCGTCGATGCCCTGCCAGCCCATCACCGCCAGCGTCGCCATGATCCCCAGCGCCACCAGCACCTCGACCAGCGTGAAGCCGCGATCGGTCCCATGGGTTCTGGTGCCCCGTTCCATGGTCATTGGTTTGGCAGGATGGCCGACAAGGTCAGCAGCGGTTCGCCAGCGCCATTGGCCATTTGCGCCTCGACTCGCCGGAAATTCGGGTTCGGCGTGGGCGCTACTTTCAAGGTGCCGGCGTAGGCATGGCCGAGCTGCTCGCAGCTGAAGCTGGATTCACCGACGTCGGGAAACACCTTTGCCAGCTTCAAGCCGGTCAGCTGGTTGTCAGCGCACCATTGCGCCTCGCTGATCTCGGCCAGACGCTGTGCGTTGTTCATCAAGGCGCCGGCCGCCTTGATGCCGGCGCCAAGTGTCACCGCGACGATGACCAACGCGACCAGCACCTCGATCAGCGTGAAGCCAGCGAGTTCGCAGCGCCGGCAATCGTGACGACGTTCGACGCGGTGGGCGCGTGTGGCGCGGCAAGACTTCAACGCGGCCCCGATGGGAGTTCATCGCTGGAAACGACGAAGGGCCCCAGGCCGTCGGTGGACAGCGTCAGCCGGCTGTCGTCCAGACGCAGCGTGATGCGCTGCGCACCGATCAGTGGTTCAGGACCGAGCACGACATCGGGCGCACCGATGACGCTGGCAGTGACGCCTTCGGTGAGCCAGCGCCGCGGCAGGCCAGCCGATGCCGGCAGGCCGACGAAGGTGAAGTCGGCCGAGGCCATGCCCGCCGCCGGACGGTCAGTGGTGATCGATCTGGGCAGCCAGTGCACTGCCAGACCCGACGCCCGCGCTTCGGCACGGGCTGATTCGAACAGCGCAGCCAGTCGCGCGCCCTCTTTCTCCAGCAGCGTGTCCGACGGATCGCGCAAGGCCAGGCTCACGACCGCCGAGGCCAACGCGATCATCGCCACCACCACCAACAACTCGATCAGCGTGAAGCCCCCACAGCGCCGGCACGACGGTCGGCCTGCGGGGCTTGCTGGCGTCATTGGCTCACTGCCAGGAGCCGACGTCAGCGTCGTTGCCTTCACCGCCGACCACGCCGTCGGCGCCCAGGCTGTAGACGTCGATCTCGCCCTTCACGCCGGGATTGGCGAACTGGTAGGGCCGGCCCCAAGGGTCGTTTGGCAGCTTGTCCAGATAGGGCTTCCAGTTCGGTGGGATGGTGCCGGCGGTGGGCTTGGCCACCAGCGCCTTCAGACCTTGCTCAGCAGTGGGGAATCGCTGGTTGTCCAGCTTGTAGAGCTTCAGCGCCTGGATGAGATTGTTCACGTCGGTGCGGGCCGCTGTGACTCGTGCGTCGTCGGCACGGTTGAGCACGTTCGGCACGATCAGCGCGGCCAGCACACCGATGATGACCAACACCACCATCAGCTCGATCAGGGTGAAGCCGCGGGTGCGGTCTTTGCGAACTCGCCACGCCGTGAGCCCCGAAGGAGCGTTTGAGCGAGGCACCAAACCAGTCTTTGACATGTCGCCATCCTGGCCGCGGCCTGAATGCGCGGCTGTCGCGGAGCATGATAATCGTGGCATGTTGTCCCGTTCGGTCGCATTCCTCGTTTGGGCGCTGGTCGCCGGAACCTGCGTGTTCTGGGGTGCCCGCCTGCTGGCCAAGCCGGCTGGCTCAACGGCACTGGTCGTGGCAATGGACCCTGATAACCCGGCGAACGCCGATGTGTCGAGGATGCTCGGTGCCGCGCCACAAGCCGAGCAGGTGTCTGTCGAGGCCGCTCCTCAGATCAGCAGCCGCTTCCGCTTGACCGGCGTCGTCGCGCCCCGGCAACCCAGCGAAGAGGGCTTGGCGCTGATCTCGGTGGATGGGAATCCGCCACGTGTCTACCGGGTCGGCGCAGCGATCGATGGCGACCTGCTACTGCGCGAGGTTAGCCTGCGCACCGCCACGGTGGCTTCGTCGCGCAACAGCAACGACGCAGGCACTGCGTTCGTATTGGAGCTTCCGCCGCTCACCTCTGCCGCAACGGGTGCCTTGCCTCAGGGCGGGTTCACCATCCCGCAGTTTGCGCCTCCTGCCGCACCGGACGTGCCAGAGCGGGATCCGGTCAGCAACTTCGCGCCCCCCGCGGCAGGCCAGTTGCGGCGCTGAACTGGCAGAGCGCGTCTCAGGCGGTCAGTTCATTGCACCTGGCTGGCTCGGACCCGGATCTTCGCCCTCGGCGAGTTCGGTGAGCAAGGCGGCTGCGCTGCGGATCAGCGGCCAAGCCAGTGTGGCACCGGTGCCATCGGTGCTGTCCATGCCCAATTCCAGCATCGCCGACGCCTGGAACAGGCCCAATGCGCGGTCCAGTCCGCGGTGGTCATTGCTGCGGCAGAACACGCAGTAATCGACCACCGTTGGCGAGATGTGCGAGCCCACGACCAATGCCGCGCAGGCTGCCAGACCATCGACCATGATCAGGTGCCGCTTGCCCGCTGCCACCATCATCAGGCCGACCATCATGGCAATCTCGAAACCACCGAAGGCCGCCAGTACCTCAATCGGATCGACCACGTCCTTGTGCCGGCCTTGTGAGCCTTGCAGCACCACCATCATCGTGGCCAGATCAGCCGGCTTCGTCGATGAGCCCGACAACACGAAGTCGCGCACCGGCACATTGGCCAGCCGCGACAGCACCAGTGCCGAAGCCTGCGCCGAGCCGACGCCGACCCCGGCGCACACCACCGCATTGCCTGGCAGCGAATCACCGATTTCCATGCCGGCGCGGATGGCCGCATGCGCCTGTTCAAGAGACATCGCGGCCGTGACGCGCGAATTGCGTGTGCCGTGCGCGATCTTGCGCGACAGCAGACGCCCGTGCCGCGGCAGCGTTTCGGCAACGCCCGCATCGACCACCGACAACTCCAGTCCCTGGATGCGTGCGAACACCGACAGCGGCATCTGCGAGGTCAGCAGCGAGTGCACCACCTGTGCGGTCGAATGGCGATCGCCCACGCCGATGCCGTCGACAGCAATGCCGTGGTCGGCCGCGAAGACGACGACCTGTGGGGCGCTGAAACGGGGCTTCAGCGTGTTCTGGATCAAGCCCAGTCGCACTGCCAGTGGTTCCAGTTCGCCCAGCTCTCCGGTGGTCTCGCTGCGCAGCAGCAACTTTTCGCGCAAGGCGAGCTCCAGTTCCGCATTGCCGGTCGGCGAAATCAGGTTGTGGTAGCTGTTGGTCATGGTCTCAGCAGCTCAACGCAGGAAAAGTCGGTAGGCGGCATTGTCGGTCTCGTCGATCCACGGATAGGCGAGTTTGGCGAGAAACTCGCGGAAGGCTTTCTTGTCCTGGCGTGGCACCTGGATGCCGACCAGGATCCGACCGTAATCGGCACCCTGATTGCGGTAGTGGAACAGGCTGATGTTCCAGCCCGGGTGCAGGCTGGCGAGGAACTTCATCAGTGCGCCGGGCCGCTCGGGGAAGACAAAGCGATAGAGCCGCTCGTCAGCCGCCAGTTCGCTGCGCCCGCCGACCATGTGGCGCAGGTGCAGCTTGGCCAGTTCGTCCTTCGTCAGGTCGATCGCCTGGAAGTCGTGTCGGTTGAATGTGTCGGCCAGCGCGGCCGCTTCGCCCCGCTGGGTGGTGGCGATACCCACGAACACATGGGCACGGCGCTCGTCCGAGATCCGGTAGTTGAACTCAGTGACTGCGCGTGGGCCGATCAGCTCGCAGAACTTCTTGAAGCTGCCGCGCGCTTCCGGGATCGTCACCGCCAGCAGCGCCTCGCGCTCCTCGCCGACATCGGCCCGCTCGGCGACGAAGCGCAGCCGGTCGAAATTCATGTTCGCGCCGCAAGCGATCGCCACCAGTGTCTGTCCCTTGGCACCATGCTGATCGACGTACTGCTTGACCGCGGCCACCGCCATCGCGCCGGCGGGCTCGAGGATGCTGCGGGTGTCCTGGAACACGTCCTTGATGGCGGCGCACACCGCGTCGGTGTCGACAGTCATGAAGCCATCGACCAGTTCGCGCGTCAGACGAAAGGTCTCGATGCCGACCTGCTTGACCGCTGTGCCGTCGGAAAACAGCCCCACGTCGGTCAGAGTGACACGCTTGCCTGCCTTCACCGAGCGGATCATCGCGTCGGAGTCGGTCATCTGCACGCCGATCACCTTGATCTCGGGGCGCACGGCCTTGATGTAGGCCGCCACGCCAGAGATCAGGCCGCCGCCGCCGATCGCCACGAACACCGCGTCGATCGGGCCCGGATGCTGGCGCAGGATCTCCATCGCGATGGTGCCTTGCCCGGCGATCACGTCCGGATCGTCGAACGGGTGCACGAAGGTCAGGCCGAGCTGCTGCTCCAGCAGCAGCGCATGCGCATGGGCGTCGGAGTAGCTTTCGCCATGCAGCACGATCTCGCCGCCGAGAGCCTTGACCGCGTCGATCTTCAGCCGTGGGGTGGTGGTGGGCATCACGATCAGTGCCTTGCAGCCGAGCCGGCTGGCGCCGAGCGCAACGCCTTGCGCATGGTTGCCTGCCGACGCGCAGATGACACCACGGTTCAATTGCTCGGGCGTGAGGTGCGCCATCTTGTTGTAGGCCCCGCGCAGCTTGAAGCTGAACACCTGCTGGCTGTCCTCGCGCTTCAGGAACACCTGGTTGCCGATGCGCAAGCTCAGGCTTTTCGCCAGTTCCAGCGGCGTTTCCACTGCCACGTCGTAGACGCGGGCAGTGAGGATCTTCTTCAGGTAGTCGCCGAGGCTGAGCGACTTGCTGCGAGCGACAGCGCCACGTTTGCGCGCGGTGTGGGCCGCGATTGCGGTTCGGCCAGGCATGGGGATCTCCGGGAGCGGGTACGCCCGCGGCGCCATCGGCCAACGGGAGCGGATCATGTGGTGCACGCGTACATAAAAAAGCCCAAGGCATCGCTGCCTTGGGCTGAATCCACCGGAGGGCGGTGGAGGAGACAACTCAGCTACTGCAAGAAATGTTCCGCGACAATGAATGCAATGTAGCGCTGTTTTTGCTGCACCGCAATATAAGTCCGGAGGGTCCGGGTGTTCTGGCTCAAAAAGGTCGAATATGGAATGCACAGTCAACTGGGTGCCTGCGATGGGCATGGGGTTCGTGGCCGAGACCGGCAGCGGTCATTTGCTGACTATGGATGGCGCGGTCGAAGGCGGCGGGCGCAACCTCGCGCCGCGGCCGATGGAGACGGTGCTCGCGGGCACCGCGGGCTGCACGGCCTACGACGTGGTGTTGATCCTCAAGCGTGGTCGCCACGCAGTCAGCGGTTGCCAGGTCAAGGTGACGTCCGAGCGCGCCGAGGTGGATCCGAAGGTGTTCACCAAGATCCACCTGCACTTTCTGCTGACAGGTCGCGACTTGCCGACCGCTGCTGTCGAACGCGCCATCGCGATGTCACATGACAAATACTGTTCGGCCACCATCATGCTGGCCAAGACCGCCAACATCACCACCAGCTTCGAGATCGTGCCGGCCTGAGTTCGTTCAGATGTGATGCGCGGTGGTGGTCATCACCTTGGCCACCGCACGCATCCCCCAGCGTACCGGCGCGGGCAGAGGGGTGGCGCCCGCTTGTAGTGCATCGTTCGCGTGACGCGCCTCATCTGCCTTCATCTGGTGCACGATCGCGCGGGACCGCTGGTCGCCAGCGGGCAGACGCTCCAGATGCTCGTCGAGGTGCTGTTCCACCTGGCGCTCGGTTTCCACCACGAAACCCAGACTGATCGCGTCACCCGCGCGCCCAGCCAGCCAACCGATCGCGAACGAGCCGGCGTACCACAGGGGGTTCAGCAGGCTGGCGCGGGCGCCCAGTTCGTCGAGGCGTTGCTGAGTCCACGCCAGGTGGTCGGTCTCATCGCGCGCCGCGGCCTGAAAACGCTGTTGCATCACGCGGTCGGTTGCTGCGAGTGCCTGCCCCTGGTAAAGCGCTTGTGCGCAGACCTCACCCACGTGGTTGACGCGCATCAATGCCCCAGACAGCGCTTTCTCGGCCGCAGACAAGTCCGCCTGCCCCAAATGACCGCTGGCGGAGCCAGGTTCGGGCGTCGGTCGGCCCGCACTCAGTCCGCCGGACAAGGTACGCAGGGCGTGGTCTGCGGCGGCGATGAAGGCGTCGTTCATGGGGGCTCCTTGTTGCGCCAGAGAAACAACTGTCTTGGAACAGTCATCAGAATCGAACACAGTGTAAGGACTGGGCGGGCTTGAAGCACGCGGGCTCGCTGATGGCGGTGTGATCGCGCTTGGCGACGCCGCTCTGCCCGTCCTTCCGCTCAGTCATGCTCAGCGTCCCACCGGGTGTTGCGAGGGCGCAACTAAAAGTGGGTTTTTCCGCAGTGCGTTAGCTTATTGATCGTGTGACGTGTGTGTGGATGGAATAGCCTTCGGGCGATGCACTCACTTGATGCGTGCCATCGATCAACCGATCGACTCGCGTTCATGTCATCGCGAAGTTTTCAACATTCAGTTTCGGAGCATATAGAACATGAAAAAGACACTCGTTGCCTTGGCAGTCCTCGGCACCTTCACCAGCATCGCTTCAGCCCAATCGTCGGTCACCTTGTACGGCCGCGTGGACCAGAACGTGGCCATTCAAGACCCAGGCAAGAGAGCTACATCCAATGGAGTCGCCATCGCCTCGGGCCAGGGTGGCAAGGCCACCACCAAACTCAACGACGGCGGCACCAATGGATACGGCTCGTCGCGCATCGGCTTCAAAGGCACCGAAGATCTGGGCAATGGCCTGAAGGCCTTCTTCCAGCTTGAAGCTGGCGTTACGCCGGACACCGGCGTGGTTGGCAGCAGTTCTTCGTTCTTCACCCGCGGCGCATATCTGGGCCTGTCCCACAAGACTCTGGGTGAGATTCGCCTGGGTCGTCAGGAAACCCTGTCGCGCGAAAACAACGTCAAGATCAACGACATCACTGGTGAAAACAGCCTCACCGTCACCGAAACACTTCAGGACAGCGCCGGCAGGAATACCCGTCCGTTGTTCCAGAACGTCGGCACGCGCATCAACAACGGCATCCGTTACACGACGCCTTCCTTCGCTGGCATTCAGGCCAGCGCCATTGTTGGTCTGGGTGAACGCGAGCAAACTGTAGTCACTGGAGCTAACGCTAGTAACACCAGGACGGCAAACTATCGTGGCTTCGCTGTTGTGTACACAGGCGGCCCACTGGCGCTCAACGTGATTTACGAAGACCTGAGCGGTGGTGCTCTTGGCGGCAGCAATGACTACAACAACGTGATCACCGTCGGCGGCAGCTACGACTTCGGCTTCGCGAAGGTTGCCGCGGCTTATCAGGACACCAGCGATTACGGCCTCCAGACAACCGTCGCCCCAGGTGCCCTCGGCACCGCAGCCGCGACCGCCTTCCGTAAGGGCGTCGATGTGGAAGCCTGGAACATCGGCGTGGCAGTGCCAATGAACGCCTTCACCTTCAGGGCGCAGTACACCGGCTCGAAGATCGACAAGAAGTTCACGAACGCTTCTAACCTTGCGCCTACGCCTGCTGGCACGTCCTCATTTGACCAACACAAGTACGGCGTTTCGCTGCAGTACGCCGTGTCGAAGCGCACCTCGGTTTACGCCACGGCCAACGCACGCGGCGGCGACGACAGCAGTTACTTCACTGGCAAGACCCAATTCGCTATTGGCGTCGGTCACAACTTCTGATCCATCGCCAAACGGCGATATCACTGTTGTGCAGAAGCCGCCTTCGGGCGGCTTCTTTTTTGGATCGGTCGAAACGCGGATTTCCTGCGGGCAATTCGAATGACACACTGAGGCCGATTTCCCCCATCGACACAAGTGCCCCATGACAAGCCGCTTGCTGGTAATGACCTGTCTGACCGCAGCCACGACGGTGAGCGTGGCGCAAAGCAAGGTGGAGCTGTACGGCATCGTTGATGCGGGGGTGACCCGGGTCAGCGGACTGAAGGGTGGCAGCGTCACCCAACTGGTCAGCGGCGTGATGGAGGGCTCACGCATTGGTTTGCGGGGGCAGGAAGACCTCGGCGATGGCTACCGCGCTATCTTCACGATGGAGAACCGGCTCGAGGTCGATACCGGTGGCATCAGCAACCGGCCACCTTCGCGCAATCAACTGCCCGACCGGGCCACCTACGCGCGCTACCTCCTGCCCTCGCTGCCGACAGTGCAGCAAAGCGCCTTGCAGCCGGTGCTGAACCGGGTTTCCGATGCCCTCGGCACGCAGGTGGGCATCAATGTGCGCAGCGACGGCCCTGCCTTTTTTGACAGGCAGATCTTTGTCGGCCTGGTGACGCCGGTGGGGGCGGTGCTGGCCGGCCGCATGTACACGCCGGGCTATGAGTTGGTGGGTACCTTCGATGCATTGAATGCGCAGTCGTCGCTGGCTTCGGGCCAGATTGCCGCCGTGCCCTATGCCGTCGATATCCGGGTGTCCAATGCGCTGGCCTATCGGGTGCAAACCGACACGATCACCGCGTCGCTGATGGTGGGTTTCGGTGAGAAGGCGGTCGACACCGGCCGCTTCATCGGTGGCATGGCGATGTACCGCAACGAGACCTTCGGCCTGGGCGTGGCCTACAACCAGCGCGACAACGAAAACGGACAGCGTTCGCTGACCAGCACCGTGGTGGGCGCCTACCTGACGGTGGGCCCGGGGCGCCTTCATGCATCCGCAGCGTCAATTCGCGACCGGCACCCGTCGGCTGTGTCGGGCATTGCTGCGCAGATCACAAACCTGGTGGGCCCCACTCTGGCGAGCCTGATCCAGGAGGCGTACACCGATTCGGTCCGACAGGACGCGGCCTTGTGGCACCTGGGCTACCGACACCGCGCCGGGGCGGCCACCTTCTACACGGCCTACAACAAGTACAACGACTTGCGCGCGGCGAATGCCGACGTGGCGTCCTACGGTGTGGCCTGCACTTACGCGCTGTCCAAGCGCACCGACGTGAGCGCGGTGGTCACCCACTTCAACAACACCGGGCTGGGTCAGGCCGCGCCCGGTGGCGGGGGCTATCTGGGGGGAGTGACCGCCCGCGCCGGGGCCGATTCGACCAGTCTTGCCCTTGGAGTTCGTCATCGATTCTGACCTGGCTCGTCTGCGCATCGTGCGCCGCTGGTGGTGGCTCACCGCCTTTGCGCTGGCGACGCTGGCGCTCGCGGCTTGCCGCTCCACTGCCGAGTTGCAGCCGAGCGTCAGCGATCAGGTCAGCGCGGCCGATTGGGAAGTCACACCCTTGCCGACCAAGCGGCCGACGCGCTACACGCCCCAGGTGATCGATGGCCGCCCGGTCATCCAGGCCGATGCCGAGAGCGCCGTCAGCCTGTACCGCCGGCGGGTGCAGGTTGCCCCGGGCGAGCTCGGGCGCCTGTCGTTTTCATGGATGGTGCCGGAGCTGATGACCAGCGCCGATCTGAGCCGCAGCGAGGCCGAGGACGCGCCGGTCCGTGTGGTGCTGGCTTTCGATGGTGACCGCAACAAGCTCTCGTACAAGAACCGTCTGCTGTCAGATCTGCTCGAAGCCGTGATGGGCGAGGAGCCGCCGTATGCGACGCTGATGTACGTATGGGACAACCGCGCGCCGCTCGAATCGGTGATCATCGCCAGCCGCACCGACCGAATCCGCAAGATTGTTGTCGACTCAGGGCCCACGCAGAAGGCGATCTGGCGATTGCATGAGCGTGACATTGCCAGCGACTACAAACGAGCCTTCGCCGAAGAGCCTGGCGCCTTGATCTCGATTGCCTTGATGACCGACAGCGACAACACCCGCAGCACGACGCGGGCCTACTACGGCGAGGTTCGCTTGGTCGGGGCGAACGGTCAGCCGCAGTAGGCGAGCAGCAAGCGTTCCATGTGGGTCTTTGTGGTTCGGCGCCTCGCGCAGGCGGTGCTGGTGATGCTCACGGTGGCGCTGGTTTCCTTCGCGCTGTTCCAGTTCGTCGGCGACCCGGTGACCAACCTGCTCGGGCAAGACGCCACGCCGCAGCAGCGCGAGCAGTTGCGCCGTGACCTGGGCCTCGATCGCAGCGTGGCTGCGCAGTTTTTCGGATTTGTTGGCAACGCAGTTCAGGGTGAATTCGGACTCAGCCTGCGCCAGGGCCGCCAGGTGTCGGCGCTGATTGCCGAGCGGCTGCCGGCCACGCTCGAGCTGTCGCTGATCGCCGCCATGCTGGCGCTCGTGCTCGGCATCCCGCTGGGCGTGTATGCCGCGCTGCGACGCGGCCACTGGGACGCGCAACTGCTGATGGCCGTGTCACTGATCGGTGTGTCGCTGCCCACCTTCCTGATCGGCATCGCCTTGATCGGTGTGTTCTCGGTGTCGCTGAACTGGCTGCCGAGCTTCGGCCGCGGCGAAGTGGTGCAGCTTGGCGTGTGGAGCACCGGACTGCTGACAGCCGACGGCTGGCGGCATCTCATCCTGCCTGCGGTGACGCTGGCGGTCTTCCAGTTGACGCTGATCATGCGGCTGGTGCGCGCCGAGATGATCGACGTACTGCGCACCGACTACATCCGCTTCGCGCGCGCCCGCGGGCTGACGAACCGGGCGATTCATTTCAGCCACGCACTGAAGAACACGCTCGTGCCTGTCATCACCATCACCGGCTTGCAACTCGGCTCGCTGATTGCGTTTGCCATCATCACCGAGACGGTGTTCCAGTGGCCCGGCATGGGGCTGCTGTTCATCCAGGCGGTGCAGTTCGCCGACATCCCGGTGATGGCGGCCTACCTGTGCCTGATCGCGCTGATCTTCGTCGTCATCAACCTGGCGGTCGACTTGCTTTACTTCGCTGTCGATCCGCGACTGCGCATCGAAAGGACGGCCGATGCGGTTTGATCTGTGGCGCGTGGCTGCGGCGATGGCGGTCACGCTGGCGGCATGGCTGGCCGGTTCAGCGCAGGCGGTCACGCTGCGTGTGGCCAACCAGGGCGATGCCCAGGCGATGGATCCGCACGCGCTGAACGAAGCACTGCAACTGTCGCTGCTCGGCAACGTCTACGAGCCACTGGTCGGCCGTGATCAGAAGCTCGCGCTGACGCCTGCGCTTGCGACCCGATGGTCGGCCACCTCGCCGACGGTCTGGCGCTTCGAGTTGCGGCGTGGCGTGCGCTTCCACGACGGCACGCCACTGAGCGCTGCCGATGTGGTGTTCAGCTTCCAGCGTGCGGCGGGTGAGGGCTCGGACATGCGCAGCTACACGGCTTCGATCAAGGCGGTGCGTGCGGTGGCGGGTGGTGTTGCCGGCAGGGGCGGCGACGACGCGATCGAGATCGAGACGACCGCGCCGTTCCCGATCCTCCCCGACGTGATCTCGAACGTCTACATCATGAGCCGCGCCTGGTGCGAGGCGAACCAGGCGACGCGGCCGGTCGATCGCCGCAAGGGCATCGAGAACGCGGCCAGCTTCAAGACCAATGGCACCGGCCCGTTTCAGCTGAAGGAGCGACAGCCCGGCACGCGCACCGTGCTCACCCGCTTTGCCGGTTACTGGGCGCCGCTTCCCACCAACGTGACCGAGGTGGTGTTCACCCCGATCGGCAACGACGCCACGCGGGTGGCGGCACTGCTCAGTGGCGAAATCGATCTGATGGAGCCGGTGCCGCTGCAGGACATCGCGCGACTGAAGGCCAACCCCGCGCTGAAGGTTCTGCAAGGCCCCGAGCTGCGGACGATCTTTCTCGGCATGGACCAGCAGCGCGACGAGCTGCTGCATTCCGACGTGAAGGGCAAGAATCCGTTCAAGGACCGCCGCGTGCGGCAAGCGGTCTACCAGGCGATCGACATCGAGGCGATCCGCACCCGGGTGATGCGCGGAGCGGCCACGCCCGCCGCCTTGATGCTGGGCCCGGGCGTCAATGGCTATCCCGCTGACCTGGACCGTCGCTTGCCCTTCGACCCCGCCGCAGCGAAGCGCCTGCTGGCCGAGGCGGGCTATCCATCAGGCTTCGAAGTGGGCATGAACTGCCCGAACGATCGCTATGTGAATGACGCCAAGATCTGCCAGGCGGTGGCGGCGAACCTGGCACGCATCGGTGTGCGCATCCAGCTGCAGGCCGAAGCCAAGGTCACCTACTTCCCGAAGATATTGCGCCGGCAGACCAGCTTCTACCTGCTCGGCTGGACGCCTGGCACCTACGACGCCCACGATGTACTGAGCGCCCTGCTCGCCACGCCAAACGAGCAGGGGCAGGGCCAGACCAACCTGGGCTCGTACAGCAACGCCCGTGTCGATGTGCTGACCGCCGCGGTGCAAAGCGAGACCGACCCGGCGCGGCGCAACGCGCTGATCCGCGAGGCGCTGGAGCTGCATGCGAAAGACATCGGCCACATTCCTCTGCACCAGCAGGCGCTCGCCTGGGGCCTGAAGAAGAACATCGACCTGGTGCAGCCCCCCGACAACATGATGCCGTTCAAGTGGGTGGTGGTGAAGTGAGCGCGCCGTGAGCCAGGCCGCCTCAGCACCGGGCGTGATGCGCCGATTCTTTGCGGGCGACCTGTGGCACAGCTTCACCCGTTCGCCGACAGCGATGGTGGCCGCAGCCATCGCGCTCATCTGCATCATCAGCGCGACCTTTGCGAACGTGCTGGCGCCGCATCACCCGTTCGACCTCGCCACGCTGGAGCTGGCCGATTCGCGGCTGCCGCCGGCCTGGTTGCCCGAGGGGCGTGCCACCTACCTGCTGGGCACCGACGACCAGGGCCGCGACATCCTGTCAGCGCTGATGTATGGCGCGCGAATTTCCTTGTTGGTGGGGTTCGCGTCGGTGCTTGTGTCGATGGTGGTGGGTGTCGCGCTCGGTCTGCTGTCGGGCTATGTGGGCGGCAAGACCGACGGCTTTCTGATGCGGGTGTGCGATGTGATGCTGTCGTTCCCGGCGATCCTGGTCGCGTTGCTGATCGATGGCATCGGCCGCGCGCTGTTTCCGCAGTCGCACGACGCGCTGGCTTATGCGGTGCTGATACTCGCGATTTCGTTGACCGGCTGGGTGCCCTATGCCCGCACCGTGCGCGGCAGCGCGATGGTCGAGCGGCAGAAGGAATACGTGCAGGCTGCCCGTGTCATCGGCGTGGCGCCGCTGCGCATCATGCGACGCCATGTGCTGCCTAACGTGATGGGGCCAGTGATGGTGCTGGCGACCTTGCAGGTGGCCACGGCCATCCTGATCGAGGCGACCTTGTCCTTTCTCGGCGTTGGTGTGCCGCCGACCTCGCCCTCACTGGGAACGCTGATCCGCGTCGGCAACGATTTCCTGTTCTCGGGCGAGTGGTGGATCACGGTGTTCCCAGGCGCGATGCTGGTGCTGATCGCTCTCAGCGTGAACCTGCTGGGTGACTGGCTGCGGGATGCGTTGAACCCTAATCTCCGCTGACATGCAGCCCTTGCTCGAAGTCGATCAGCTCTGCGTCGAGTTCACCACGCGGCATGGCAGCCTGCGTGCGTTGTCCGAGGTGTCGTTCGGTATCGCGCCGGGTGAGGTGCTGGGCATCGTCGGCGAATCCGGTGCGGGCAAGTCGCTGACCGGCGCGGCGATCATCGGCTTGCTGCAACCACCTGGCCGCATCAGCGGTGGCAGCATCGTGTATGACGGCCAGCGCATCGACACCCTGGCGGGCGATGCGATGCGCCGCCTGCGCGGCCGGCAGATCGGCAGCATCTTCCAGGACCCGATGACGGCGCTGAACCCGTTGCTGACGATCGGCCAGCAGCTGGTCGAGACGATCCGCACCCATCTGCCGTTGAGCGAGTCCGAAGCGGTGGCTCGCGCGGTGAGCCTGCTTGAAGAGACCGGCATCAGCGGCGCAGCGCAGCGGCTGGCGCAGTACCCGCACCAGTTTTCGGGTGGCATGCGGCAGAGGGTGGTCATCGCGCTGGCGCTCGCCGCCGGGCCGCGCCTGCTGATTGCCGACGAGCCGACGACCGCGCTCGATGTGTCGGTGCAGGCGCAGGTGATCGCGCTGCTGAAGCAGCTGTGCCGTGACCGCGGCATGGCGGTGATGCTGGTCACGCACGACATGGGCGTGATCGCCGAGGCCTGCGACCGCGTGGCGGTGATGTACGCCGGTCGCATCGTCGAGATCGGGCCGGTGCGCGATGTGATTCACTCCCCTGCACATCCGTACGCCATCGGGCTGATGGGCGCGATCCCGTCGATGAGCGGCGAGCGCGAACGGCTGCTGCAGATCGACGGCGCGATGCCACGCCTCGGTGAGATTCCCGAGGGGTGTGCGTTCCACCTGCGCTGCCCGCAGGCCTGGGCGCGCTGCCGCAGCGAGCGGCCCGAGCTGATGCCCGTTGGCGCGAGCCGCGCCGCGTGCTGGTTGCACGACGCGGGGGAGCCGCGGTGACGCCGCTCATGACCTCGCCGCTGGTCGAGGTGCGCGAACTCAGCAAGACCTTCGATGTGTCGGCACCGTGGCTGGCTCGGGTGATCGAGCGTCGCGTGCCCCAGTTTGTCCACGCGGTCGATGGCGTCAGTTTTGCCATCCAGCGGGGGCAGACGCTGGGCCTGGTCGGCGAATCGGGCTGCGGCAAGAGCACGGTGGCGCGCCTGCTCGTCGGCTTGCACACGCCCACCTCGGGCGAGGTGCGCCTCGACGGCATCGACATGACGCAGACCTTCGCCTCAGGCCAGGCCGGCGCGCTGCGCAGGCGTCTACAGATGATCTTCCAGGATCCGTATGCGAGCCTGAACCCACGCTGGACCGTGGCTGACATCGTCGCCGAGCCGCTGGTCGAGCATGGTCTGCTGTCGGGCCGCGCGGCGCTGTGCGAGCGGGTTGCAGAACTGCTGGCCTCGGTCGGCCTGTCTACCAACGATGCCGACAAGCTGCCGCACCAGTTCTCCGGCGGGCAGCGGCAGCGCATCTCGATCGCGCGCGCGCTGGCATCGAACCCGGAGTGTCTGGTTTGCGACGAGCCGACTTCGGCGCTCGATGTGTCGGTGCAGGCGCAGGTGCTCAACCTGATGCAGGAGATCCAGCAGCGCCACGGCCTGACCTACCTCTTCATCTCGCACAACCTCGCGGTGGTGCGCCATGTGGCCGATCAGGTTGGCGTGATGGTGCTGGGTCGCATCGTCGAACTGGCCGACCGCCGCACGCTGTTCTCTCGCCCAGCCCATCCCTACACCCGGATGCTGCTCGATTCGATCCCCGATGTCGCGATGAGCGGCCGCGTGCGGCAGCCGGTGCAGGGCGACCTGCCGAACCCGCTGGAGCCGCCCACCGGATGCAGCTTCCACCCGCGCTGCCCGTACGCGAACGAGCGCTGCCGCGTCGAAAGGCCAGCGCTGCAAGCGATCGGCGGCGTGCAGGTGGCCTGTCATGCAGCAGAGGAAGGGCGCTTGCCTTGAGCCAGGCGCCGACTGGGTCGCTCTGCGGGTTTGCAGCCGCAGTCACATCAGCTGCCGGCCTTGGGCGATGTCGGCCTCACTGCGCCTCGAACGCATGCTCTCAGACTCGGAGTGAGGGTCGAACCATCTCGTAGTGCAGCCCCCAGTGCTCGACAGCGGCGGTCAGCACGATCGATTCGCCTTCGGCGACATGTGCGTCGGCTTCGGCAAGCTCGACGCACAAGCGCAGTAACTTCAGCCGCAGCGCGGGGTCTTGTATCTCGCCCATCAGATCTGCCAGCGTGCGTTCGTCCACCGGACAGACGTCGGCCCATTTCAATTGGTCGCTTGAAAGCAGGTCCTCGCAGAAGGTATCCAGTATCTCGTGCAACTCTTGCCGCGCCAGGCCCAACTGCTGATGCACGGACAGGCGGTCGAGCCAGTCGATCTCCATTTCTCCAATATCGCCATCTGCCAACACCGTCAGCGCGACGATGCGGGCGGCTGCTTGTGGGCTGTTCGCGGGATAGGTGCGCATGGTGTTCTCCGCCAGGGGTTTTCGGTAAGGGGTCAGTCGAAGATATTGCTCAGCCAGGACTTCTTGTATCGGCCCTGCGTGCTTCGCCCGTGTTCGTAGTCAGAGTCCACGAATTGCGGCTGTGAACGTGCTGACGCGCTAGCGACCGGGGCTGGCGTCATTGCCGCCGAACGCTCGATCAGCTTGTCGAGTTCACCACGGTCCAGCCAGACGCCACGGCATTGCGGGCAATAGTCGATCTCGACGCCTTGGCGGTCGCTCATCACGAGCGCGGTGTCGGTACAGGTGGGGCATTTCATGGTGTGCTCCGGTTGGTAGTTCATTCGTCTGCGCTACCGAAGCCGAACAGGCTGAGCAGGCTCGTGAACAGGTTGAAGATCGAGACGTACAGACCCACGGTGGCCAGCACATAGTTGGTTTCACCACCGGTGACGATCCGGCTGGTCTCGAAGAGGATCAGCCCCGCTGACAGCAGCGCGACCATCGCGGCCAGCGCCAGGGACAGGGCTGGTATCTGGAAGAACATCGCGCCCAGGCCAGCAATCAGCGCGATGACCATGCCTGCGAACAGGAAGCCGCCCATGAAGCTGAAGTCGCGACGGGTGGTCAAAACCCAGGCCGACAAAGCCAGGAAGGTGGCGCCCGTGGCCGCCAAGGCCAGGGCCACGACCTGTGCACCACCGGGCAGTGCCAGCGACTTGGCCAGCACCGGTCCCAGCGAGTAGCCCATGAAGCCCGTCAGCGCAAACACCGCCGGCAAGGCCCAGCCGCTGTTCTTGAATCTGTAGACGGCGAAGAGCAGGCCGAAGTAGCCGCCCAGGGTCAGCAGGATGCCCGGCGCTGGCAACTGGAACGCTACGCTGGCAGCAGCGATGGCCGCGCTGAACAGCAGCGTCATCGAGAGCAAGGCATAGGCGTTGCGCAGCACCCTACTCGTACCGGCTGCATCCGTGGGTGTCGTGTGGCCCGCGCCGCTCGGCGCTGAAAGCGTGGTTTCCGGGCGAGCGGTCAAGGGGATTGGCGTCATGGAGTTCATGGTGTCGATTCCTGGGTTCGTTCGAGTTCAGCGTTCGTGACTGATGAAGCGCTGACGCAGGCGGCGGGCGTCATTGCTGCGGCGCCAGAGCCGCATCAGTAACCGTGCGGCGCGAGCCAGCGCCTGATCCAGCGCAGTGCGCCAGTCCTTCGCCACCGAGGTGACAACCACGGACCCTGCGCCGTCAGTCCTGAGTTCCACTTGGCAGTGCTTGTCGATGCCGCCACGCGGTCCGTTCACGTCCGACAGCTGCACCTCGGCGCGTGGCACCAGCCAGCCAAGGCGTCGCAGCACGAAGCGCACGCGACGTTCGGTCAGGTCGCGCATGTCAGCGGCTTGCGAATGGCGAGAGTTGAAGAGCACTTGCATCACGGATCTCCATCGGTTGAGGGACAGACGGAATGTGTGGTGCTTGGCGGCTCTGGAAAAGCAGTCTTTCAAGAACACAAGAATCGGATAAAACTGAACATCGGTCGAAGCTGCGGCCGCAAACTTCGGGGTTTGGCGGCTCCGGCCGGCACGCGTTGCAGCACGCGAGCCTGCTTGGCACGTCACCCTCTGGAGAAACACCCTATGCCCAATGCTCGAACCGCCAATGCCGTCCGTCTGGAGTTCGCTCCTGGCTCCCTGGTTCAATCCAATCTGTCCGGTGCGGCCTTCACCGGCGAGTGGCTCTGGGTGGCGGGCGACGAAGCCTGCGGCCTGGACCGCCTTCGCCTGCTCGACCCCGTGGGGCGAGAGGCAGTGCGCTTCGGCGAGGTGCGTGACTTCCCGCTGGCCGATCTGCTCGATCTGCCCGGCGAAGCCGGCGAAGAGGCCGACCTGGAAGGCATGGCCGTCGCCGATGGTTTCCTCTGGGTGGTTGGCTCGCATGGCCTGAAGCGCAAGAACGCCAAACCGGACCGGGACCACGCCGACAACGCCAAGCGGCTCGCAAAGGTGGCGCTGGACGGCAACCGGCGCCTGCTGGCCCGCCTGCCCTTCGAGCTCGACGCCAAGGGCGAGCCGTGTCTGGTACGACAGGCGCAGGATGGAAGGCGTGCGCTCCGCCTGAAGGGGGACGCGAAAACCAACCTGCTCACCCGCGCGCTGGCCGATGACCCTCACTTCGGTCCCTACATGGCGATCCCTGGCAAGGACAACGGCTTCGACATCGAGGGCCTGGCCGTCGACGGCCACCGGCTGCTGCTCGGGCTGCGTGGACCGGTGCTGCGCGGCTGGTCGGCGCTGCTCGAAATCGCTGTAGAGGCCCGCGGTGACCAGCTGCACCTGGTGGCCCTGGACGACAGCGGCACGCTGATCCGCAAGCATTTCCTGCAACTCGACGGCCTGGGCGTGCGGGACCTGCACTTCTCAGGCGACGACCTCTACATCCTGGCCGGCCCGACCATGGTGCTCAACGGTGACATTCGCGTCTTCAAGTGGCCTGCCGCCCGGCACTTGCTGGCCGCCAATCGCGAGCCTGTGCGCTTCGAGTCGGCGCTGACCGAGTCTGTGCCACTGCCCCACGGACATGGCACCAACCGAGCCGAGGCCATCTGCGACCTGCCGCCGACGTTGTCGGGTGGCAAAGCCAAGTGGCTCGTCCTGTACGACGCACCCGGCGCAGATCGCAAGGAGGGCGAGCACACCGTCTTCGGTGACTTGCTGCGCCACGATTGATGTCTTGCATCTCAATAACTGTTTGACGTCACCCTCTACTCTGCTTAAGGGCAATCAAGAATGGAAAAACTACTGTCAGGCGTTGGGTCGCTGCTCTACGGCATGCGATTCACCATGCTGTTCTTCTATGTGGGTCTGGTCACCATCATTTTCGGCATCCTGGGAAAGTTCCTGCTGGAAACCTACAAGCTGATGAGCACATTGCTGTTTGGCGAGCTCGAAAAGATTGACCTGATCATCAAGGTGCTTGAGCTGGTGGACATGACGATGGTGGCGCAGTTGGTTTGGGTTGTGGCGCTGGCGGGTGTATCGCTCTTCGTCACCACCGGACACTTTGACAGCAAGGAGATGAAGAAGCCGGACTGGCTGGACCACGTCAATACCTACAACCTCAAGTTAAAGCTCGCATTCGCCATCATCTCCATCTCAGGCGTTCATGCATTGAAGACTTACTTGAGTGGCGACCTGACTTTGGAAAACATACAGGTAGTGACGATGGTGGCTGTCATTCACTTCACTTTCGTGCTTTCTGCCATCGGGATTTCCTTTGCAGAGCGGTTGACGCGGGAGAAGGCATAAAGGCGCCCAGGGCCATGACCGCGAATGCTGATCAACTGGATTTCTCAGTCGCTTTCCCCGAAATCGACGTTGCGTCACCGCTCCAGTTCGTCGTCAATGCGGCAGCAGGCAGCAGCGACGCGGAGGCAAAGCGAGAAGTCATCGAAGCCGCGCTGCGGGCGGGCGGACGCCGAGGAGACTTGCTGTTCTGCAGCCCTGCCGAGTTGGCCTGCGTGTCGCACCAGGCTGCGACAAAGGCCGTCGCCATCCGCACGGCTGTTGTCGCCGTCGGAGGCGACGGCACCCTCAACACGGTGGCGCAGGCCGCGCACGACCTGGGCTGCGCGATGGGTGTCATTCCTTACGGTACCTTCAACTACTTTGCCAGGACGCACGGCATCCCGGCCGAACCGGCCGCTGCGGCGCGGCTGTTGCTGGATGCGCGCCCGATGCCAGTGCAGGTGGCAGCCATCAACAACCGGGTGTTTCTGGTTAACGCCAGCCTGGGCGTCTACCCCGAACTCCTGCAGGACCGCGAGGCCTACAAAGCCCGCTTCGGCCGGAGTCGCTGGGTGGCATTCGTGGCAGCCTGTGCGACGCTACTGCGCGCACAGCGCCGGTTGCGACTGCACATCGAGATGGGCGGCACGGTTCGCGACGTGCAGACCTTGACGCTCTTTGTGGGCAATAACCGGCTGCAGTTGCAGCAGTTCGGCGCGGAGCCAGAGGACACGCTGGCAGGCACGCCCGGCCATGGCAACATGGCCGCGTTGATGTTGCAGCCCATCGGAACGTTGTCGATGATCGGCCTGATGCTGCACGGAGCGATGGGCAGGCTGGGTGAAGCCGCCGGCGTGGAGGGATTCGAGTTCCAGCACATGGTGGTTCAGCCGACGCTCGCTCCTGGTCGCAGAGAGATCGTGGTGGCGTTCGACGGTGAGGTAGCACACATGCGCGCGCCCATCGATATTCGTGTGCTGGACAAGCCCTTGTATCTCCTCCAAGCCATTGGCGCAGTGGGCATGCCCAACGCGTCAGAGGCTGCGGCATGAATTTCCTGCAGCAGATCTACGTCAGCTACACCCTGGCGGTGCTCGGGTTGGCGCCGCGAAAGTGGGTGTGTGCGGTTCAGGCCGGCACTGCCGTGTCGTCACGCACCCGCATGGTGGAACCCGACTCTGTGAGCCTGGTGCGATGGGGTCAGACGTTCGGCGGAAGCTAAGGCCGGGCGCAGCCGCATCGCTTCTGATCGTGCGGCAGTGCCAGTCAAGGAACGGTGCCGGCCCTCGTCTGGCCGCACCGTACGCCGGCCAGAGTTGACGCAAATTTGACAGCTTCGTGTTTTCCGAACGATGACTCACTGCGCATCTGCTTTCTCCGAGTCTGCATTGGCAACAAAGTCGAGCTCTCGCAACTTCGCAAGGGCTTAATCGTGAAGCTTCACTTCCGCTCCAACGACCTTGAAGGCCTGCGTTGGCAGCAGCGCACGACGGACAGGTTTCACAGAGCGCTTGGCCGCCTGCAGGGGCTGGTGGCACGCATCAAGGTCAGGCTAGACGACATCAATGGGCCTGCAGGCGGCGTCGACAAACGCTGCAGTGTCGAGATCCTCGTACGCGGTAGCGGGCCTGTGGCCATCAGCGCCACTTCCCGTTCGTGGCAAGACTCGGTCGAGGAAGTGGCATCCCGTATACGGCAGCGGGTCGCTTTGCAACTCCACCGTGCAACGACGGCGAAGCATCAATCCATGGCGCTGATGCCTGTCCGCGCGAGGATAAGGAGCTCTGTCGCGGTTGCCGAAACGCCGCGCCGCTTTCGGTTCGATGAGCGCTCGCTCGCGGCCACCCTCCATGCCCCCAAGAGGTAGCGACTCGTCCATCTGTCCTTGCCCTCAATCACGACACCAACACCAAAGGAACTCTTCCATGCGAAGTTACCCCCACAACAGCCCCGAAGCCGCTGCACGCATCGTCGCGCTGGTTCTCATTTCCGACGGTCATGTGTGCAGTTCCGAGTTCGACATCCTCAATCAACTGGGTGCCGAGCGCGAGCTCGGTCTGGAGCCCCGTCTGCTGCCGCACATCGTTCACACGCTGTGCGAAGAGCTGCTGCTGGGTGGGTACGAAACAGGCTCTCTCATGAGCAACGTCGATGACGCCGCCTTGGCGTCATTGATGGCCGAAATCTCGGATCCTGCTCTTCAGAGGACTGTCTTGCGTCTGTCCTTGGCCGCCGCGCGTGCAGACGGCCACCTTGCCGACGGCGAAGCCATCGTCCTGGAGGCCGCCCGGCGACATTGGCAGCTGTTCGATGGTGAGGAGTCGAGCCTCCCGACGTCGGCACGCCACCGCGCCACCTGACCGAATCCGCGCGAGCGTGTTCAGGAGCGAGCCGCAGCCATCACTTGCAGCACCAGTGGATGATGCTGCCCGCGGCGCGAGCGGATGGCGTGGATCTCTTCCAGCACACCTTCGCAAGGACCCAAAAGCCGTAGGCCTCTCATCAGCGCCACGTCCGCAGCCCCAAACCGGCTGACCGGAAACACGCCGAGGCCTCGGGCGGCAAATACGGCGAGCAAGGCGCTGTCCTCGAACTCTCCGACGATGTGCGGCCGCAGTCCCTGCGAATCGAACCAGCGGTCCAGACGGGGTCGAAGCGCCGAGTGCCCCGTTGGAAGCAGCACAGGCAGTCTTGCCAGCGATTGCGGAAACCCAGCCACTGCGGCCTTGTGCACCAGGGCCGAGGGCCCGTACCAGTCGACGGGTGACTCGACCAGCCGTTCACTCGTCAAGCGCAGATTCGGGTTGTGGGGCGCAGATTGACCCGCCAACACCAGATCCAGATGGTGCAGCGCCAGTTCAGCCAGCAATTGCTCGAACTCGCCCTCATGGCAGAGCAGCCGCAGCGTTGGCGTCGCCAAGACCGGCGACAGCAACGCATGAGCCGCCAGCTTCGAGATTCCGTCGCACAGTCCAACAGCCAAGCGTGCGACCTTGCCACTGGCGGCCTCGCGAACATCCTCCGGAATGAGCTGCCCCAGCTGAAAGATCTCCTCAGCCCGGGCAAAGGCGGCCTGGCCCGCCTCGGTCATTGCGACGCCGCGGCCGGCCGGCTTAAGCAACTGGTGCCCCAGCGCCTTCTCAAGTTCACGGACCTGCGCACTGATGGTCTGCACCGCCATGTCCAGCCGCTCGGCCGCGCGGGCGAAGCCGCCTTCCTTGGTGACGACCCAGAAGTAGTAGAGATGGCGATAGTTGAGCATGCTGATCTCACATCGGGAAATCAGAAGTCTAAGTCTGACTACTACTGGTTTTTTCGGCTCTCGAATCGCTGAAGACTATCTGCTGCCGCCGCTCAACAAAGAGGAAACGATCATGTTCTACGCACTTGGCTGGTTTGCAGTGTTCATCCTTATCTCGCTTTGGTCGCTCGCAGCCTGGGCGTTCCACACGATCACAGCATGGACGCTCTCGAGCGCAGGCGCCCTGGCGGGATCTTCGGGGGCGATCGAGGTCTTGCACGTCCCGGATTGGCTTGCGCCCTGGGTACCGGACGAGTTCTCACTCGCGCTTGCTTCAATGCTCTCGGCCTTCATGCCTGTTGTCGAAGCGGTGTTGGAATGGGCCCCCGCGTTGGTGGGTGGACTTTCAGTGGCGGTCTGGGTGGTCTGGGCTGTCGGTAGCGCAATGCTCATCGTTCTGGGCGTTGTGCTGAGCGGAATGATCGCTGTGTTGCGCCGACGTTCGACCACGCCGGCCGTTTCCTCCGGAGGCCCGGCAGTCTCCGGCTGACCGGATCAGCCGAGAGCTTCGGGAAATACGCACCCACGCTCACGCTGGCGCTGATTCATACGAAACCCGAAGCGGCCGAAGATCCACCACCTTCTCCGCAACAACAAAACGCATGGACACCACTGTTCTCCTTCTCGCCGTCGTGACTGCCACGATGTTCGCCGTCACCTTCCAGGCTTGGCGTCTTGGCAACGAAAAGCGTGACGTGGCTCTGCTGGGCGCGGTTGGCGGCCTGTGTAGTGTTGGTACCGCCGTGGCCGCGATCATCTGAAAAACGCCAATGGACGCCTTGATCCCCTTCTTCGCAGCTGACTTCCTTGGCAAACCGGCTTGGATCTGGCTTACCTTCATCGGCATCGTCGTCGCGCTTCTGGCCTTCGACCTTGGCGTCCTTCATAAGGGCGACAAGGAGATCGGAGTGCGTGAGAGCCTTCTGCTCTCGGCCGGGTACATCAGCGCAGCACTGATCTTCGGTGCCTGGGTCTGGTGGTACCTGGGCGCCCAAAGCGGCATGGACTACTACACCGGCTTCCTGATCGAGAAGTCGCTGTCGATGGACAACGTCTTTGTCATCGCGCTGATCTTCACCTTCTTCGCGATACCGCGGCAGTACCAGCATCGGGTACTGTTCTGGGGCATTCTGGGTGTGATCGTGCTTCGCGCCATCATGATTGGCCTCGGCGCCACGCTGGTCAGCCAATTCAGCTGGGTGCTCTACCTGTTCGGCGCCTTCCTGATCTTTACGGGGATCAAGATGTGGATCATTGCCGACCACATGCCCGACATCGCCAACAACCCGCTACTGAAGTTCCTGAAGCGACACATGCGGGTGACCGACGGACTGCGCGGCAACGCGTTCTGGGTGCAGGAGGCTGATCCAGCGAGCGGCAAGCTCGAGCGCTTTGCCACCCCGCTTTTCCTGGCCCTGGTGTTGATCGAGTTCGTGGACTTGGTTTTTGCGGTCGACTCAGTGCCGGCCATCTTTGCAATCACCACCGACCCGTTCATCGTCTACACGAGCAACATCTTCGCCATCTTGGGGTTGCGCGCGCTTTACTTCGCGCTGGCGGCAATGATCCATCGCTTCAAGTATCTGAAGTACGCGCTGGCCCTGGTGCTCGTGTTCATCGGCTCGAAGATCTTCCTGGTTGGCGTGATCGGCAAGATCCCACCGGTCATCTCTCTCAGCGTGACCTTCGGGCTCATCGCGGGTGGTGTGCTGGTGTCGCTGTGGAAGACCCGCGGGCAGTCCACTGCTGCCACGCCGACATGACCGCGGCCATCGTGCAACGGCTGCGCGACGCCGCAGCGGCCATGCCTGCCGAGCGGGTGTCGATGCAGACCATGGCGCAGGCTCATGGCCCCGAGGCGCACGGCGCTTTGCTGCTGCTGATGGCAACGCCCTGCCTGCTGCCAGTGCCGGGCGTGGGAACGGTGCTTGGCCTGGGGATGGCTGCGCTGGCGGCGGCAATGTGGCAAGGCCATTCGGGGGCATGTCTTCCCCAGCGAGTGGCCGAACTCGAGATGTCGAGCCATTGGGCGAAGCGAGTGCTGTGCTTGCTTGCGTCCACCTATTCCTTGGCCGGACGCTACGCCAGGGCCAGGCTGAGCCACTTCGCAGTGGCGGGCCGACGCTCATGGACCGCCTTGGCGGTTGGGTTGATGTCCGTCATCATCGTGCTGCCGATTCCCTTTGGCAACGTACTGCCTGCACTGGCGATGATGCTCGTTGGATTGGGGCTGGTGTTTCGCGATGGCGTCGCCGTGCTGCTTGGCCTGACGACCGCGGGCTTGGCGCTGTTTGTCACCTCAGGCTTGGTGGTGATGGCTTGGATCTGGGGCAGCGAGTGGACGATGCGCTGGGTTTCAACTTGAACAGGACTGTTTGATGATCTACACGACACTCAAGACCCTGCATGTGCTCTCCATCATCGTGTGGATAGGCGGCATGGTGTTTGCGCACTTCTTCCTGCGCCCAGCCGTTGCCCAACTTGAGCTGCCGGTGCGGCTGCGTCTGATGCGCGATGTACTCGGCCGATTCTTCCAAGCTGTACTCGTCGCCTCATTGCTGGCGCTGGTCAGCGGCGTGTGGATGCTCGGGCGAGCGGCGAAGCAGGTGGTGCAGGCTGGTGGCAGCTTCGAGATGCCGCTGGCCTGGACGGTCATGGCGGTGCTTGGCGTCGCGATGGTGGCCATCTTCATGCACATCCGCTTTGCCTTGTTCAAGAGGCTTGAACGCGCTGTGGTGGCGTCCGATTGGGCCACTGGTGCTGCGGCACTTGCGCAGATCCGCAAGTGGGTTGCGACAAATCTTGGCCTTGGTATTCTGGTCCTGATCGTGACGCTGATGCGCTGGACGATCTGAGTCAGTCGCAGCAGACTCCGCTCTTCGAGCGCCTACTGTCGCAGACGTCCCTCGGCCGAGTTGGCTCGTGAAGAGCCGTTCCGTCTGGTGCCCGAGGGCCGACCGATGAGGAGCGGCCAGCTCGACACTCAAGTGCTACGGCAACAAGTGTTCGCCGCGGAACAGCTCTGCAGGCGCCTCCCGGTCGCGGATCAACCAGGTTTCGTCGCCCGACACCATCACCTCGGCGGCGCGGCCGCGAGTGTTGTAGTTACTGGCCATGCTCATGCCGTAGGCACCGGCAGACAGCAGTACGAGGTAGTCGCCGGCCTGCACCGCCAGAGCGCGGTCGCGACCCAGCCAGTCGCCCGACTCGCAGACCGGGCCGACCACGTCGTACGTCACCGGTCGTTCATCTCGCAGGAGGCAGGGCACGATGCCCATCCAGGCTTCATACATCGCCGGGCGCGCCATGTCGTTCATCGCGGCGTCGACGATGCAGAAGTGCTTGCCATCCACGTCGTCCGATGGCTTGAGGTACAGCACCTCAGTCACCAGTACGCCAGCGTTGCCGACCAGTGAGCGGCCCGGCTCGAACATCAGCTTGCGGTGCCCGTGACCGCGCGCGTCGATTCGTTGCAGAAGCGCGCCGATCAGCTCGCCCGCCGTTGGTGGTTGCTCGTCGGTGTAGGTGATGCCGAGGCCGCCACCGAGGTCAAGGTGGTGCAGCTTCACGCCGGTGGCTTCGATCGCTTCGACCAGGTCGAGCATGCGGTCCAGCGCATCGAGGTAGGGGTCGATCTCGGTGATCTGCGAGCCGATGTGGCAGTCGATGCCGACGATGTCGAGGCCCGGCAGCGCAGCTGCGCGGGCATAAACCGCGACTGCGCGCTCGTGGGCGATACCGAACTTGTTGCCCTTCAGCCCGGTCGAGATGTAGGGGTGCGTCTTCGCATCGACGTCAGGATTGACGCGCAGGCTGATCCGAGCGGTGCGGCCAGTCTCCACGGCCACAGCCGACAGTGCTTCCAGCTCGGCCTCGCTTTCGACGTTGAAGCACATCACGCCGGCATCGAGCGCCTGCTGCATCTCAGCGCGGGTCTTGCCGACGCCGGAGAACACGACCTTTGACGGTGAGGCGCCTGCGGCCAGCACGCGGGCCAGCTCGCCCGCCGAGACGATGTCGAAGCCACATCCGGCGAGAACAAAAGTCTGCAGCACTGCCAGATTCGAATTGGCCTTCACCGCATAGCAGATCAGATGATCGCGGCCCTGGAGTGCGCGCTGGTAGGCAGACAGCGCCATGTGCATGGCACTTTTTGAATAGGCATAGAGCGGTGTACCGAAGCGCGCGGCCAGATCGGCGACGGCGCAGTCTTCGAGCTTCAGGACATCGCCGAGGTAGGCAACGTGAGGTGAGCCGGGGAGTGTCATCAGCGCATCACCGCGGAGGGCTGCCCCATGGACGTGCCGTTGAGGCTGCTGGGGCTGGCGGGATGGCGGACAACGTGCCAGCCGTGGCGGACGGACGCGGAGTGGCAACTGTTGCAGTGGGTGCCGCCTTCGCTTTGGGGGCCAAGGTCAGAGGGCCCTTTTGCCCACAACCCGTCAGCAGCAAACCCACGGTGATCAACGCGGCCATCGCGACAGGTCTGCATCCCCGTGGGACTAAACTTTCCAATTGATCCGACATCGACTGAATTCTACTGACCATGACTGCCGTCACCCCGCACACGCTCCTGTCTGACGCCGAGTTCCGCGAAGCGGCCGGTGCGGTGTTGGCCAGGATCGAGGCAACGATCGATGGTTGGTTGCAGGATGACGTGATTGACATCGATGCGAATCGCACTGGCGGCATGCTCGAGCTGAGCTTTCCTGGTGGCAGCAAGATCGTCGTCAACACCCAGCCGCCGCTGCAGGAGTTGTGGCTCGCTGCGCGCCGCGGCGGCTTCCATTTCAAGCAGGTGAGCGGCGAATGGAGGGACACGCGCAACGGCGGGGCATTCCATGCCGTGCTGTCGGAATGCGCCAGCGAACAGGGTGGCAAGTCACTGACATTCACCGCCGGCTGAGCCCAGGAGCGCGCAACTGGTCGTGTCAGCGTGAGAACAAGTCGAGGATGCCTTTGCGCTCTTCCGCGTCGGGTGGTTTCGGCGTGCTGTCTTCGAGGCCCAGACTGCTCACGCCGCCGCCCTGCACATACTCCTCGTAGTACCACTCACCGCCAATGTTGACGACGCCCTCCGGCGGCAGTGGCTCGCTTTCCGGGCGGCCCTTCAGCGCAGTGCTCATGTAGTCGATCCAGATCGGTAGCGACAAGCCGCCACCGGTTTCACGGTCACCCAGCTTGCGCGGGTTGTCATAGCCCATCCACACCACCGCCACCAGCTCATGCTGGTATCCGCAGAACCAGGCGTCGTGTGAGTCGTTGGTGGTGCCTGTCTTGCCGTATACATCGGTCCGCTTGAGTACCGCCTGCGCCCGAGCGGCCGTGCCCGAGCGGGTGACTTCCTGCAGCAAGCTGTTCATCATGAAGGCGTTGCGCGCGTTCAGCACCCGCATCGATTCGTCGAGCAACGGTGGTTTGACCTGATGCACCAGGTGGCCGCGTGAGTCGGTCACCTTGCTGATCAGGTATGGGTTGACCCGGTAGCCGCCCGTGGCGAACACGCCGTAGGCACTGGCCATCTGTAGTGGTGTGACGGAGCCTGCGCCCAGCGCCATCGTCAAGTAGGCCGGATGCTTGTCAGGCTCAAAGCCGAAGCGCGTCACCCACTCCTGCGCATACGGTGCGCCGATGGCCTGCAGGATGCGGATCGACACCATGTTCTTCGACTTGGCCAGCGCGCGCCGCATCGACATCGGGCCTTCGAACGTGCCGTCGTAGTTCTTCGGTTCCCACGGCTGGCTGCCCGTGCTGTCGGCGTCGAAAAACAACGGCGCGTCGTTGATGACGGTCGAGGGCGAGAAGCCTTTCTCGAGCGCTGCCGAGTAGATGAAGGGCTTGAAGCTGGAGCCCGGCTGTCGCCATGCTTGTGTCACATGGTTGAACTTGGACTTGGCCTGGTCGAAGCCACCGATCATGGCGGCAATCGCCCCGCTGCGTGGGTCGAGCGCGACGAAAGCGCCCTCGACGTCGGGCAGTTGGGTCGCAGTCCAGGCGCCATTCTGGGCCTTGGTCAAGCGGATCACTGCACCGCGGCGAATCTGCGTTTTCGGATTCGCCTTCTCGCCCAGGCCCGACGACACGGGCTTGAGCCCGTCGCCAGTCACGGTAATGCTTTCACCACTTTGGAGCGCTGCGACCAGCTTCTTGGGGCTGACTTCCAGCACCACACCGGCCTTCAATTCGTCGTTGTCAGGGTGATCAGTCAATGCTTCGGCCACGCGGGTGTCAACGTCCCTCGCGTCGGCAGGCAGGTCGATGTATGCCTCGGGCCCTCGGTAGAACTGCCGCCGCTCGTAGTCGAGGATCCCGCGTCGAAGTGCGCGGTAGGCCGCCATCTGGTCACTTGACTTGACCGTCAGGTAGACATTCAGCCCCACCGTATAGGCGTCCTCTCCGTACTGCGCATAGACCAGTTGACGGGCCGCCTCCGCTGCGTATTCACCATGCACTGGCGTTTCAGATGGTGCGCGGTAGACCAGTTTCTGCATCCGTGCCGCGTCGTGCTGATCGGCGGTGATGAAGCCGTTCTCGAGCATCCGGTCGATGATGTAAAGCTGACGGATGGTCGCGCGCTTTGGGTTGCTGATCGGGTTGTAGGCCGATGGCGCCTTGGGTAATCCCGCCAGCATCGCGGCTTCGGCGATTGACAGCGAGTTCAGCGGCTTGCCGAAATAGACCTCGCTGGCCGATGCGAAGCCATAAGCGCGCTGGCCGAGGAATATCTGGTTCATGTACAGCTCGAGAATCTGGTCCTTGCTCAGCAGGCTTTCGATCTTCAGCGCCAGAAGGATCTCGTAGATCTTCCGAGTGAAAGTCTTCTCGGTGGACAGATAGAAATTACGCGCCACCTGCATGGTGATGGTCGAGGCACCCTGGCTGCGCGATTCGCCGAAGTTGGCCAAACCGGCGCGCAGCACGCCCAGATAGTCGACGCCACTGTGCTGGTAAAAACGGGCGTCTTCGATCGCCAGCACCGCGTCCTTCATGACCTTAGGGATTTGCGCCGCAGGCACGAAATTGCGTCGCTCCTCGCCGAACTCGCCCAGCAAGATGCCATCGGCCGAATAGATGCGCATCGGCAACTTCGGCCTGTAATCGGCAAGCCCACCAATCTCAGGCAGGTTAGGGTAAGCCACCGCCAGCGCGAGCGCGACGAGCATCAGCGCTGCCAACGTGCCTGCTGCGATAAGTCCCAGGACGCTGGCCATCGCCTTGACCAGACTGCGGGCCCAAGATCGCGATCTCGGACTGGGCGATGCGCTGGTACCGCCATCGCGCTTGGAATCGCTCATGGAGCTCCACTGATTTTTGAAATCCATTATAGGAAGTAGGGGTCAGTGCCCCCCTTTCAAACCGGAACGGACGCGGTGAGTTCCAAGAAACTCCTCATGAGATGTGCACAAGCACCGATAACCAAGCATCCGCAGCGTGTGCAAGTCACAACGGAAGCGTGTTCGTGAGACCTGTTTTCTACGGGTGCACATAGGCTTTACTGCTAGCATTCAAGTAACTTCTTAACATTCCACCGCTGTTTCGGGCGCGTCGGAGGGCAAAGTCTGTGAGCTTTCTAGACACCCTGTTAGGCCGTAAATACCCCCCGATGATCGGGCTCGATATCAGTTCGTCCAGCGTCAAGCTCGTCGAATTGGGGCAGGACGACTCCGGCGCTTACATACTGGAACGGTTTGCCGCAGAGAGTTTCGAAAAAGGCTGGATCACCGATGGCCAGATCGAGAAATTCGACGAAGTCGCCGACGCTGTGCGCAGGGTGGTTGCCAAAAGCGGCAGCAAGACCAAGGATGTGGTGATGGCGATGCCGCAATCGTCGGTCATTACCAAGAAAATCATGCTGCCAGCCGGGCTGCGCGAAGAAGAACTCGAATTGCAGGTTGAATCCGAGGCGAATCAATACATCCCCTTTTCGCTCGACGAAGTCAGCCTCGATTTTTGCGTGGTCGGTCCCAGCCCGACCTCGGTTGGCGACGTGGAAGTGCTGATCGCTGCCTCGCGCAAGGACCGCGTGCAGGATCGGCAAGGACTGGCTGAGGCCGCAGGGCTGCGACCGGTGGTGCTCGATATCGAATCGCATGCCTCTCGTCTGGCGATGAGCCGGGTCGTCAGTGCCTTGCCCAATGAGGGCCACGACGCGTTGATTGCGCTGTTCGAGATCGGGGCCGACACCACCAGCCTGAAGGTGCTGCGCGACGACGAAATGCTCTACGACCGAGATCAGGCTTTCGGTGGAGCGCAGTTGACGCAGCTGATTTCGCGGCAATACGGTTTTTCCTTCGAAGAGGCAGAGCAGAAGAAACTGGCCTCAGATCTTCCGGAAGACTACGACCAGCAGATCCTTGAGCCGTTTGTCGACAGCCTGTCCCAGGAAATCGGCCGTGCCCTGCAGTACTTTTTCACCAGCACGCCGCACCATAAGGTGCATTACGTGATGCTGGCCGGTGGCACGGCCACCTTGCCGGGCCTGAAGGACCGGGTGACCGAACTGACCGGCTTCGCGTCCATGGTGGTCAACCCCTTCGACAACATGAAGCTGGGCAGCGCAGTGCGAGAAAGCAAGTTGCGTCGGGAAGCACCCTCCTACCTGACAGCCTGTGGTCTGGCGATGCGGAGGTTTGCGCAGTGATCCTGATCAACCTGCTCCCGCACCGGGAAGAAAAGCGCCGCCGCAAGAAGATTGCGTTCTTTGCCGGTATCGGCGCTGCTGCGGCCTTTGGCTTGCTTGCCGTGGGGGTTTGGTACGGTGTTGTCGACCAGTTGACCTCGTCACAGCGAGAGCGCAATGCCTACTTGGCCGCCGAGATCGGCAAGCTCGAAATCCAGATCAAGGACATCGCTGCGTTGAAAGCCGAGATTGAATCGCTCAAGGCCCGGCAAAAGGCCGTTGAAGACCTGCAGATCGACCGCAACGTGCCCGTCCACCTGCTCAATGAACTGGTGCGGCAAACGCCGGAAGGCGTTTACCTGACATCGGTCAAGCAAAAGGGCCAGGTGATCGCCATCCTTGGCGTGGCACAAACCAATGAGCGGGTGTCAGAGTTGTTGCGTAACACCGCCTACAACTCGGAATGGCTGGTCAAGCCAGAACTCGTTGAGATCAAGGTGTCCGGTGTCCAGACCGCTGACCGTTCGCAAAAGCGCTTGTTCGACTTCTCGCTCCGGGTGAGTGTGAAGCGACCCCAGGAACAACCCGGCGCGGTGCCCGTCGCGCCTGCAGCCAAGAAGGGGTGACACCGATGGCCACCTCCGCACCCGCCACCATCCCCGCCGGAAGCGCCGACATGAACTCGGTGTTTCAGGACGCCGCGTCTCAGTTTCGAGGGCTCAACCTCAACCAACCGGGCCAATGGCCGGCGTTGCCCAAATTGGTCGCATGGCTGATCGCCGCTGCCGTGGTCGTCGCTATGGGGTGGTTCATGCTGCTCTCTGATGCGCACGACCAACTCGATGCCGAAGTCGCCAAAGAGCCGGCGCTCAAGAACGATTACCGCAACAAGCTCGGGCAGGCTGTCAACCTCAGCGAGTTGCGCAAGCAGAAGCTGCAGGTTGAGGAGTACGTGACCCAGCTCGAGAAGCAACTGCCAGGCAAGGCTGAAATGGACGCGTTGTTGTCCGACATCAATCAAGCCGGCCTCGGTCGTGGCTTGCAGTTCGAGTTGTTCAGGCCTGGCCAGAGCGTGGTCAAAGACTATTACGCCGAGTTGCCAATCGCCTTGAAGGTGTCCGGGCGCTACCATGATGTAGGCGCATTCGCCGCCGACGTGTCGAACCTGTCTCGCATCGTCACGCTGCACGACATCTCCATCGAAGGCAATCGCGGTGGCGGCGATGTCCTCGTCATGGAGGCGACGGCGCGGACCTACCGCTATCTCGACGCGAGTGAACTTGATTCGATGCGCAAAGACAAGGCAGCGAAGAAGCCGGGTGGCAACCCATGAGCGGCAGTCGCATTTATCGCGTTGGCGCAGTCGTGGCCTGCTGTTCCGCACTGCTCGCTGCTTGCAGCGGTGATCAGCAGGAACTGGCCCAGTGGATTGAGCAGCAGCGCAAGGAAGTCAAGCCCAACGTGCAGCCGATCTCGCCGCCGAAGAAATTCGACCCGCAGCCCTACACGGCTGGCGAGGTGGTGGAGCCCTTCAGCAACCAAAAGCTTGCGGTGGCCATCAAGCAGGAGTCGCGTCAGCCGAATTCACTGCTGCAGTCGGAGATCAACCGTCGTCCTGAGCCGCTGGAAGCGTATCCGCTGGACAGCGTCACGATGGTCGGCAGCGTCACGCGTGGCAAGCAGCCGTTCGTGCTGTTGAAGGTTGACAAGCTGTTGTACCAGGTCAAGCTGGGCGATTACCTCGGCCAGAACTACGGAAAGATCATCAAGATCACAGAAACCGATATGTCCCTCCGGGAGATCGTGCAGGACGCATCAGGTGAATGGATCGAGCGCACCAGTTCGATCCAACTCCAGGAGAACGCTCGATGAAGGCCATGCAGGACAAAATGAACATGGGAATTGAATGGCGGGCGCGTCTGTGGACGCTGGCGTTGTTGTGCGGCGCTTCTTTCTCCGCGCTGGCGCAGAGCGCGATCCAGTCAATCAACAGTTCGCTGCAAGCAGGATCCGAAGTCATTCGCATAGAGTTGTCGGAGCCGTTGGCAGCGCTGCCGAAGGGCTTCGTCGTGCAGACGCCGCCTCGTATCGCCATTGACCTGCCTGGCGTGGGCAATGCGACCGGCAAGCCGGTGGTGGATGTCAATCAGGGCAACTTGCGTTCGGTCAACATCGCGCAATCCGATGAACGTACGCGCCTGGTGCTGAATCTTCGTCAGCCGGCCACCTACCGCGCAGAACTGCAAGGCAAGGCGCTTGTGATCGTGCTCGAATCGAGTGCCTCGCCGGAGGTGGCCAGCGCCACGGGTTCCGCGACCCAGCCTCCCACCCGATTTGCCGAGCCCCAGAATCGTCAGCAGCTGCCAGTCAAGGACATCGACTTCCGCCGTGGTGCAGATGGAGCCGGCCGTGTGGTGGTTGACCTGGCCAACAACCAGGTTGGTGTCGACATCCGCCAGCAAGGCAAAGGCCTGGTCGTCGAGTTCCTGCAATCGAGCCTGCCCGATTCGCTGCGGCGTCGTCTGGACGTGACCGATTTCGGCACCCCAGTGCAAACCGTCTCTACGGTGCAGATCGGTGACCGCGTTCGCATGGTGATCGAGCCGCGTGGCGATTGGGAGCACAGCGCCTACCAGAGCGACAACCAGTTTGTGGTCGAGGTCCGTGCGCAGAAGATCGACCCGAACAAGCTGACGCAGGGCCCCGGCTTTGCCGGTGAAAAGCTGTCACTCAACTTCCAGAACATCGAAGTGCGGGCGTTGCTCCAAGTGATTGCCGACTTCACCAACTTCAACGTCGTCACGAGTGACACCGTGACAGGCAACGTGACCTTGCGTCTGAAGGACGTGCCCTGGGATCAGGCGCTCGACATCATCCTACAGGCAAAGGGGCTGGGGCTGCGTAAATCAGGCAATGTGATCCTGATTGCACCTAAGGACGAATTGGCTGCGAAGGAAAAGGCCGACCTTGAATCGAAGCTGCAGATTGCCGCTCTCGAGCCGGTGCGCACCCAGGCCTTCCAGCTGAACTACACCAAGGCCGAGGAAATTGCGCGCGGCCTCACCGGACAGAATTCCGGCCAAGGCGGCGGCGGTGGTGGCGGCAGTAGCTCGACCACCACGCGCATCCTGTCGCCGCGCGGTAGCGTGCTCTTTGAGACCCGCACCAACCAACTGTTCGTCAGCGACACCCCGTCGAAGCTGCAGGAAATCCAGGAACTGATTGCGAAGATCGACATCCCGGTGCGTCAGGTGCTGATCGAGGCCCGCATCGTCGAAGCGGACGATTCGTTTGGCCGCTCGCTGGGAGTGCGCCTCGGCGTCAATGACGCACGCAGAGGCAACGATGCGGGCTTCGGCGTCGGGGGCAGCCAGCGGCTTGCGATCGGCGGTAACCTGAACGTGGTCGCCAACCGCACAGGCCAGACTGCCAGCGTGCCCCTGCTCAACGACACCAATTTCCTCAACCTTCCGGCCTCTGCGCAAGGCGGGTTCCAGCCGGCAACTTTTGCGCTGTCGCTGTTCGGGTCCGGCCTGAACCGGTTCCTGAACCTGGAACTGTCAGCGCTCGAAGCCGATGGCCGCGGCAAGGTGGTTTCGAGTCCGCGCATCGTGACGGCCGATCAGATCAAGGCCATCATTCAGCAGGGTACGAAGATTCCATACCAGCGCGCAACCTCCAGCGGTGCCACATCGATCGAATTCGTCGATGCGACCTTGAAGCTGGATGTGACGCCGCAGATCACTCCTGAGGGCAACGTCATCCTGGACGTCATCGTCAACAAGGACAGCGTCGGTGCCGTGACCAACAATGTGCCGTCCATCGACACCAAGTCGATTCAGACGCAGGTTCTGGTTGAAAACGGCGGCACGGTGGTGATCGGTGGCATCTTCGAGCAGACCGACCGATCCGACGTGGTGCAGGTGCCCTTGTTGGGCGACATCCCGGTGGTCGGCAACCTGTTCAAGTCCCGGACCAACTCCTCCAGAAAAACCGAACTGCTGATCTTCCTGACACCCAAGGTCGTCAGCGAACGCACGGCTGCTCGCTGAGCAGGCTCGCACTGCGCCAGCCTGTCTCCAGGGCGCGATGTTCGTCAGCCTGATCGGCATGCCCGGCGGCGGCAAGTCGACTGTCGGGCGGAATCTGGCACGGCGGCTGGGTGTGCCCTTCAGTGACAGCGATGCGGTCATCGAACGGCAGATCGGCTGCAGCATCCGCGAGTTCTTCGATGCCCAAGGCGAAGAGCGCTTTCGCGATGTCGAGCAGGACGTGATCGCCGATCTCGTGCGTGCTGACCGCGGCGTGCTGGCCACGGGTGGTGGGGTGGTGTTGCGCGATGCCAATCGCCATGCATTGCACCGGCACACCACTGCGATCTATCTGCGCTCCACGCCGGAAGAATTGTTTCGCCGGTTGCGGCATGACACGCAGCGCCCGTTGTTGCAGGTCGCCGATCCGCTGGCACGTCTGCGTGCGCTGTTCCAGGAGCGCGACCCGCTTTATCACAGCGTGGCGCACTTCGTCATCGAGACGGGGCGTCCCTCGGTACACAACCTCGTCAACATGCTGCTGATGCAGCTCGAGCTGGCCGGTGTGTTGCCGATCGACCTGGTGCCATCGCCCGTCGATGGCATCGAACCGCTGCTCCACTGATCGCCTGGCGTGGTTCGAAGCGGGGCACGGCAAAATACAGCCATGCCGCTGTCGCCACCGATCTCATCACCAACCCTCCCACCGACCACGCAGCTCCGCATCGAGCTGGCTGACCGCAGCTACGACATCCAGATCGGCTGTGGATTGCTTGATCACCCGGATGCCGTCGCCTGCGGTGCGAGGTCATCCGAGGCGCTGATCGTCACCAACACCACCGTTGCGCCACTGTATGCCGCGCGGCTGCAGCACGCGCTCGCCAAGCACCACGCGCGCGTGTGCACGATCGCCTTGCCGGATGGCGAAGCGCACAAGGACTTTGAGACGCTGAACCTGATCTTCGACCGGCTGCTCGGCGATGGTTTCGACCGAAAGGCGGTGGTGTACGCGCTGGGCGGGGGCGTGATCGGCGACATGACCGGCTTTGCCGCGGCCTGCTACATGCGTGGCGTCGCCTATGTGCAGGTGCCGACCACACTGCTCGCGCAGGTCGATTCGTCGGTCGGCGGCAAGACCGCCATCAACCACCCGGCGGGCAAGAACATGATTGGCGCGTTCTACCAACCGCTGCGTGTGATCGCCGACCTCGACACGCTGGACACGCTGCCCGATCGAGAAATCTCGGCTGGCCTCGCCGAGGTCATCAAGTACGGGCCGATTGCCGACGACGATTTTCTCGGCTGGATCGAGCAGCACATCGATGCGCTGCGCGCTCGCGACAAGGCGGCGCTCGCGCATGCCGTGCGGCGATCCTGCGAGATCAAGGCGTGGGTTGTTGGCCAGGACGAGCGCGAATCGGGTCTGCGCGCCATTCTCAATTTCGGCCACACCTTCGGACATGCGATCGAGGCCGGGCTCGGCTTTGGCGCGTGGCTGCACGGCGAAGCGGTGGGCTGCGGCATGGTGATGGCAGCGGAACTGTCGGTGCGTTGCGGCCTGATCGATGCCACCTATGCGGCGCGCATTGCCAGGCTGATTGAACGCGCAGGGTTGCCGACCCGAGGGCCCCGCCTGGGCGCAGCCCGCTACCTCGAATTGATGCGCATCGACAAGAAGTCGGAGTCTGGCCAGATCCGCTTCGTGCTGATCGATGCGCCGGGTCAGGCCAGCCTCCACCACGCCGACGACGCGCTGGTGGCCCAGGTGATAGACGCCAACACGGTGTGAGCACGCTTTCAGCCGCGGGTCTCGCGCCGTACGCCAGTTGGCCCGAACGCAGCCGCGGCTGTCGGTTCCCAGAGCCCAATGGGCCGGGTCAGACCGTGTTCCAGCGCGACCGTGACCGCGTGATCCACAGCACCGCGTTTCGTCGGCTGGCCTACAAGACGCAGGTTTTTCTCAACCACGAGGGAGACCTCTTCCGCACGCGCATCACCCACTCGCTGGAAGTCGCGCAGCTGGCGCGGTCAATTGCAAGAGCACTGCGGCTCAACGAAGACCTGTGTGAAGCGATTTCTCTCGCGCATGACCTCGGACACACCCCATTCGGGCACGCCGGACAGCATGCGCTCGACGATTGCGTTCGCGCCGCAGACTCCAGCAGTCTGGGCTTTGAGCACAACGCGCAAAGCCTGCGGGTGGTCGATCAGCTCGAGCAGCAATGCCTGACGCACGACGGACTGAACCTCAGCTATGAGGCCCGCGAAGGCATCCTGAAGCACTGTTCGCAGCGGTATGCGCTGGCGCTCGAGGTTGCCGAGCCGGGTGGGGTGGGTTTGCGATTTCTGCAGCGCACGCGTCCCAGTCTCGAGGCCCAGCTGTGCAATGTCGCTGATGAGCTCGCATATAACGCGCACGACATTGACGACGGTGTAAGGGCCGGTCTGCTGGACCTTGCGCAGTTGCTCGAGCTGCCATTTTTCGAGCGCTTCCATCAGGAAGTTCTGGCCGAGCACCCTCAGGCCGACGGGCGCCGGCTGCTCTTTGAGGTGATTCGGCGCATGCTGTCGCACCAGGTCGCTGACCTGATCGCCGCTTCGAGCGCACGCATTGCACAACACGCGCCGGTCGATGCCACCGCGGTCGCGCTGGCCCCCGCCTTGGTGGCGTGCAGCGACGAGGTGTCGGCGGATTCGGCGCAGCTCAAGGCGCTCCTGCGCCTGCAGCTGTACCAGCACCCGCGGGTGGTGGCCGCCAACGATGTGGTGCGGCAGGTCGTGCGCGACCTGTTTCTGGCTTACCTCGAAGCGCCCGATCAGATGCCGCCATCACATGCGGCGCGCATCCCGCTTCAACTGGCGATCACCGACTACATCGCCGGCATGACCGACCGCTTTGCCTTGCGCGAGCACGCGCGACTGTTCGGCGACCAGCTCACCAGCCAGCTCCCGCGCCAACTATTACCGTTTTGACGCGTTGAGCTCCTGTTCGGCCGACGAACGGCCCATGACGGCAGACCAACGGCTGCCCGTTCCTCGCACGCGGCGCAGCGCTTCGCAACAATCGGCGCATGAATACCGCTCATGTCCGTTGGCTCCGTTCGCGCGCGCCGCATGCCGGCGCAGCGCTCGGTTTCACCCTCGTGGAAATCCTGGTGGCGATCGTCGTGCTGTCGTTCGGCGTGCTCGGCGTGGTCGGCATGCAGGCGGCCGCGCTGCAGTCCAATCGTGCCGCGCGCAACCAGTCGACCGCGATTGCGCTGGGCCGGGAGCTGGCTGACTTGATGCGCGGCAACAAGGATGTGGCGCTGGCCACCTCGACCACAGACAACCCCTACCTGATTGCCAACTACACCGGGACCGCGCCCACGATCACAGCCAATTGCTTCACCGGGGCCTGCGCCACCCCCAAGGCCGCCGCCCAGTTCGACATGAATCAGTGGCTGGCGCGCGTCAGCGCCGCGTTGCCTCAGGCGCGCGTGGTGGTCTGCTTCGACGACACGCCGTACCAATCGTCCAGCGGGCTGCCCGATTGGGATTGCCCAAATACCCCGGGTGAGACTCTGGTGGTGAAGATCGGCTGGACTCAACAGGCGCTTTCGGCATCCGATGGGCCTCTGAAAGCCACCTCGGCGGGCAGTCGTCCTGCCGTCATCCTTCCCTTGATTGCAGGCAGTGCCACATGAGCACGCGCCACTTCGCATCAACTCCGGTCCGCCCTCGCTCGCGCCAGGCCGGCTTGACGCTGGTCGAATTGCTGGTCGCGGTCACCCTGGGCTTGCTGGTGACGCTCGCTGCCGTGGCCTCTCTGCTGATCGGCCGCCAGGGCTTCACCTCGGTGGACCAATCTTCGCAATTGCGCGAGAACGCCCGCTTTGCCACCAACCTGATCCAGCGCATCGTCATCCAGGCCGGCTATGAAAGCCACCGCGACGGCACTGCGGCCAGCGCCTGGCGCTACTTTTGCACAGGCTCGGGCCAGCCCTGCGGCGACATCAACGGTGACCAGAATCCAGGGATCGTCGGATTCGACAATGCCCTGGTCGGCAGCCTGACGCTGCCGACCGGACTCGTCAATGGCAACCGCACCAGCGGATGCGGCAGCGTCTCAGACACCAGCTGCGCCAACGGCAGCGACATCCTCGTCGTGCGCTACTGGGGCGATGGCCGCGCTGGTGCGGCAGCCGGCGATGGTTCGATGATCAACTGCTCCGGCGCCAACGAAATGGACGGCGACGTGCCGGCCTACAGCATCTTCCACGTGGCCCGTGGCGCCTCCGGTGAACCCACGCTGGCCTGCACCTACCGCGACTCGAGCGGTACCTGGCAGACCGTGCCCTTGATGCAGGGCGTCGAAAGCTTCCAGGTGCTGTACGGCGTGGACAACCTGACGCCGAACGCTGCGCCACCTGCGGTCGGAAGCGCCGGCTTCGATGATGTCCCCGACCGCTACCTGCGGGCCTCCCAGATGACGGTGACCGGCAATGCCAACGCCACCATGGACAACTGGCGACGCGTGCGCAGTGTGCACATCGGGCTGTTGCTGCGCGGCGATCTCAACTCTGCCGTCGACCGTGCCGCGAGCGGCCAGACTTACGACGTACTGGGTCCCGGGTTGACCGATGCGACCAATGACACGTTGTCCCGATTGACGGTTGCTGCCGACGGCCGACTGCGCCAGAACATGGTGTTCACCGTGCACCTGCGCAATCGGCAGTACGTGACGCCGCCCACCTGGAGTCCGTGAGCATGAAACGTCACCGCACTTCATCGTCCGCGCGCCCCGCTCAGCGTGGCATCGCGCTGGTCGTCGTGATGCTGATCCTGCTGGTCGTCGTCGTCCTAGGCGTCGGCGGTGCGCAGATCGCGCTGCTCAGCGAGCGCACCGCGCGTTACGACCGCGATTACCTCATCGCCTCACAAGCGGCCGAAGCCGCGCTGATGGATGCCGAGTTCGACATTCGCGGGCCCAACACCGCCGTCAACAGCCGCACCGCCCAGTTCGCGCAGGGCAATGACGGGATTTTTGTCTCGGGCTGCAGCTCCGAGACCACGACGCGTGGGCTGTGCGCCCCGTACGCAGACACCGCCAAGCCGGTCTGGGCACGTGTCGACTTTCTCGACACCACCAACAGCGCGCGCACCGTCGAGTTCGGCGAGTTCACCGCGCGCAGCTTCGATGCGGGCAGCGGCATCCGGCCTGCACGCCGTCCCCGCTACATCATCGAACTGATCGACGACCAGGCCCAGGGCAACAACGCTGCGGGCGGGCAGGTGCCGAAGATGTACCGCGTCACCGCCATCGGCTTCGGCCCGCGCGTTGATGTGCAAGTCGTGCTTCAGATGGTGTTCCGGAAAGAGAAGGGTTGACCATGTCGTCACGCATCATGAGCCCGTTCTATTCGATGGCAGCGAACCCGCTGACACGTTGGGTGGTGCTGCCCGCGCTGTGTGCTGCCGGTCTGGCGATCGTGTCGGCGCAGACCACGCCGTCCCTGCCACCGACGGTGAGTCTGTCTCCCGAACCGCTGTATGCGAAGGGCGCGCGCGCCAAGCCCACGCTGACCCTGGCCTTGTCAGTGGAGTTTCCGACCGTGGGCGCGCAGTACGTCAGCACGCCGAACACCACCGACGACGCCAGCTATTCGTCCGATAACAGGTACGTCGGCTACTTCGACACCGAAAGCTGCTACCTCTACAACCGCAGTTCGGGGGACGCGAGCCTGCGGTACTTCTATCGTGATGGTGCGGCCACCAACCGCACCTGTGGCGGCACAGGTTTCAGCGGTAACTTCATGAACTGGGCGACCAGTTCGGCCGTCGATGTGCTGCGCCTGGGTCTGACGGGCGGCGACCGCGTTATCGACACCTCCACGCTCACCGTTTTGCAACGGGCGGTGCTGCCCGGAAATTCGGCCAACAACAACACCAACTTCTGGAACGGCACGAACTTCCCCTCGAAGCAGATCACCAGCGCGCAAGCGGCGGGTGCGGTGCCGAGTGCCTTGCTGCCCAGCGGTTTCACGGGCACGCTGTATGTCGCCAACTGCCTGAACCGCGTGCATTTTGGTACCGAGAAGGCGGGCAACTGCGGGTCGCCGGGCAAGAACGGCAACCTGGGTCTAGACGTCGCAGCAACAGGTTCGGTGCCGACAACAGGCATTTACAGCGGCACACTGCCTTCGGGCTTCACGGAATTCGGCAGCGAGGCCTTTCCCGGGCCCGGTCCCAGTTATACGGTCACGGGAACCCAGCAGATCGCCTACGGTTCAGGCAGCACCTGGGCCATCATCACGCGGACCGGAGGCACGGTGGCCTGCAGCAATACCCCTTGGTCGACGTATGGCGTTCCGGGGCTCGCTTCAAGCGGTGATCCAACGCCTGGTGTCGCCAAGAAATGCTTTTGGCGAAGCGCATCTGGGAGCACGGAGTCGACTGGCGCGGTCACCGGACTGACCGCCGACAAGTTCTTCTACTCCCGCGTCAGGGTCTGTGAAACCAACAGTTCAGGCGTGCTGACTGACCCGCGCACCAACCTCTGCCTGCGCTACCCGAACGGCAACTACAAGCCGGTCGGCAACCTGCAGAAGTACAGCGACCGCGTCCGCGTGGCCGCCTTTGGTTACCTGAACGACAACAACGACTCCACGCAGCGGTACGGCGGTGTGCTGCGCGCCCCGATGAAGTACGTCGGCCCGCGCGCCTACGACGCCAACTTCTCGCTGATCTCAGGCACCAATGCGGCGCAGGAATGGGATCCGGAAACGGGAGTTTTCGCAACCAATCCCGACGGTGCGACGGCTCCCAACAGCGGTGCTGACAGCAATCGGCCCAACCTGCCGATCAGTGGCGTGATCAACTACCTGAACCAGTTCGGTCGCACCGGCACCTTCGGCCAGTACAAAAGGCGTGACCCGGTGGGTGAGCTTTACTACGAGAGCCTGCGCTACCTCCAGGGATTGCCGCCGACGCTGGTGGGCACCAGCACCGCCACCAACGCGATGCACGGCATCGACAACACCTTGCGTGACGGTTTTCCGGTGGTCTACGCCGACTACCCCGCGTACACCGATCCGCACCCGGCGTCCAACGGCACCACGGACTACTCCTGTTTCAAGAACAACATCGTCGGCATCGGAGACGTGAACGCCAACAGCGACAAATACCTTCCAGGTAACGATCTGACCGGCAACGGTGACATTGCACGCACCGCCAACAATGCCCTCAACGAGCCCGACTTCAAGGCCTGGACCAAAGTGGTTGGAGGTTTCGAGTCGAACAATGCAGTGTCTTACGCCGATGGAAAGAGTGTGTCGGGCGTGGCGAATCGCACCACCAGCAACCCCAACACACCCGCCAACACCGCGCGATGGGGCATGGAAAGCCAGACTTTCTCGGGCGGTGCGACCTACTACGTCGCCGGAGCCGCTTACTGGGCCAATACCCATGACATCCGCGGAACGCTGTGGACTGATCAACCCTCCAAGCAGCGCCCGGGCATGCGCGTCACGACCTATTGGCTCGACGTCAACGAATTCGGACAGCAGACCAATCCTGCCGTGCGCCGCGCCAGCAACCAGTTCTACCTGTCTGCGAAGTACGGGGGTTTCAAGGATGTGACGGGGACGGGCGATCCGTTCAAGAAGCTGGACGCCAGCGGCAGCGTGGTCACCGACACCAGCAATGTGAACTGGCAGCGCCAGACCAGCGACACCAACCTGAAAGAAGCCAAGAACTACTTCCTGTCGAGTTCTGCAGACACCGTGCTGGCGGCGCTCGACGAGATCTTCGCCAACGTCGCGTCCGAGGCCAACAGCATTGCAGGTGGCGCCATCTCGACTTCGCGAGTCACCAGTTCCGGTGGCCTGATCTACCAGGCCCAGTTCGACCCGGCCGATTGGAGCGGCGACCTGGTGGCTTATTCGCTGGGGCTGTCCACCGATGGCACGCAGATCCAGATTGGCTCGGCGACCAGCTCGATCTGGACCAATTCAGCCGGTCAGTCGGTCGGTGCCGCCGGCAAGCTCGATGACACCGCGCCCGGCAGTCGCAACATCTACGTCGGCTTCAACTCGTCGGCAACGACGCCGGTGTTCGACAGCAGCGCCTTCACCTGGGCGGCAGTCGATACCTCAGTCAAGTCGGCGCTGTTCACTTCGCCCGAGACGGCCGACGTGCAGGGTCAGAACCGCCTGAACTACCTGAGAGGTGATCGCACGCTGGAAGCGGGCGGCACGGCCGGAGGCAACTTCCGCAAGCGCGGCAGCAAGCTGGGCGACATCGTGAACTCGGGCATTGCCTACGTCGCAGGGCCCACGCAGACGATCTCGGACTCCTCCTATGCGAGCTTCTACAGCAGCACCCTGAGCCGCGTGCCGACCCTCTACGTCGGCGCCAACGACGGCATGCTCCACGCTTTCAACGCGACGACCGGCGAGGAGTTGTTCGCCTATATCCCGAGCTGGGTGGTTCCCAACCTGATGGCGCTGACCTCGACGAACTACAGTCACCGCAGCTATGTCGACGCCACCCCGGTCGTGAACGAGGCCAACCTGGGCTCTACCAGCTCGGCAGACTGGCGCACCGTGCTCGTGGGTGGCTCTGGCGGTGGTGGTCAGGGTGTGTATGCGCTCGACGTGACCGATCCAACGGCCTTTGCCACCACCAGCGCTGGCAACAGCAGCATCCTGTGGGAGTTCACCGACAAGCACGATGTCGACATGGGCAATGTGATCGGCACGCCGCAGATCCTGAAGCTGAATGTCGCGGCTGGCAGCTCCACGCCCGACTATCGCTACTTCGCCGTGGTGGCCAGCGGAGTCAACAACCACGCGGCGGACGGTCAAGCCAGCACGACGGGTCAGCCGGCGTTGTTTTTCCTTCGGCTCGACAAGGCGAAATCGACTGCCTGGGAGTTGGGCGTCAACTACTACAAGGTGAAGTTCCCCGTCATCACAACCGACAGTTCGCTTCCGTCGGGTCTTGCCAACTTCACGGTGCGGCTGGGCATCGCCAGGGAGGTCAGCTACCTTTACGCGGGAGACCTGCAGGGCAACCTGTGGAAGCTCGATTTCCGGACCACCTCTGCCGACTCCTGGAGCCTGGACAATCTGTCGTTCTTCAAGAACAGCGGCAGTGCCATTCCGATGTTCGTGGCGACCGATGGTGCAACAACGCCGAATCGGCAGCCGATCACGATGCCGCCAGCGCTGAGCTTTGGCCCGAACCGCGGCATCATCGTGTCGTTCGGAACCGGGCGCTACCTGTCGGCTGCAGACAACTCGGCGCCGTTCAAGGTGCAATCGATGTACTCCGTGTTCGACAACAACAGCGTCACACCGGACTCGTCCAGTTCGCCGACGGCCGCCATTTCGGGCCGCGGCCGCTTGCAAGCGGGTACCGTGACATCGACGTCGATCACCTTCTCCGGCTTCGCCTGGGGTCGGCCTTCGGCCGACAACGTCACCACGTCGCGTGCGGGCTGGTACTTCGACTTCTACAACTCCGGCACGACGAGCACCGTGACCGGGACAGGCGAACGGCAGATCAGTGGCCTGGGTGTCCTGGCCGGTCGCCTGATCTTCGGATCGGTGATTCCGGCCGTCACCAGCTGCGACAACGGCACGGGCAACCTGTATGTGATCGACACGCTCAGTGGCAACGGTTCCGCGACGGTGTCCGACGTCGGTATCCTCGGCGAACCGTTCCTGACACGGGTCGGTTACTCGACGCTGCTCAACAGCGACCCGACTGGCTCCCGCAAGGAAACGACGCGGTATCAGATCATCAAGCAGGGTTCCAGCGGACTCGGCACCCAGGCCAGCCAGACGATCCACAACACCGTCGGTCGGCTGAGCTGGCGAGAGATCAGCAACTATCAGGACCTGAGGAACGCCAATTGAACCCGCCTCCATTCTTCGCTGACAACGCGGGCGAACGTCGGGTGCCTCGTGCCCCCGGCCTCGGGCGTGGCTTCAGCTTGATCGAGCTGATGATCACGGTCGCCATCATCGGCATCCTCGCGGCTGTCGCCTATCCGTCGTATCAGGACTCGGTCTTGAAGGGCCGGCGTGCCGAGGGGCGCACTGCCTTGCTGAACATGCTGCAGCAGCAGGAGCGCTACTACACTCAGAACGGCAGCTATCTGCAGTTCGCTGCGGGTGCGACTGGCGCCAACGGAGTTACCGCGACGGCGTCGAGCGGTGTCGCCATCCCCTTCAGGACGACATCGGGAGACTCGACCAGCTTTGCTTACAGCCTGAGTGCCGCTCCATGCAGCAACACCCTGGGCCTCGACGAATGCGTCCTGCTCTCGGCTGTCCCGCAAAGAACGGATGCGGCTGCTGGCACCTTGACATTGAACAGCGCCGGGGTGAAGTACTGCAATGGCGCGAAAAAAGACGTTCCCAAGGTTTGCTGGTGATGAACTTGCGCCCATTGATGTCCCGACCCGGACTCGCAAGCAAATCGACGCGGCGCGGCTTCACGTTGATCGAGCTGCTGGTTACGCTCGTTCTGGTGAGCGTCATGCTGGTGCTCGCTGCGCCGAGCTTCACCACCTTTCAGCGCAACTCCGAACTCACGACCACCGCGAACAGCTTTCTGGCGACTTTGGCGGCTGCGCGGGCCGAGGCGATGAAGCGGCAAATGCGAACCTTCGTGATTCCCGCGGACGGCAGCAACTGGTCCAGCGGATGGCTGGCGTTTGTCGATGTGAACAGCAATGTCTCGGCCAGCGCTTTGTCCATGGACTCCGGTGACATTGAACTGGTACGCGGCGGTGCGCTGCCTGCATCGATTGCCATTGACACCTCCAGCGCGACCAGTTTTGAACACGCCGGCGTCCAGTACGCGATGTTCAACGGCAGTGGCTTCATGAGCTTGATCGGGGGCGGATTCCCCGCTGGCGGCGCCGACTCGCTCGACTTCACCAACGGCGCCAGCGAAACCCGGCGGGTGCTGGCCAGCGTGGCGGGGCGTGTCCGGGTGTGCAAGCCGAGCGATGCCGGTTGCAGCGTGGCTGCCGGCTTCTGAGCCCACGCGCTGAGGCGGCATTGCCATGGCACGTCTGCCGCGTTCCGTGGTGGCGGGTTATCCGCATGTCGTGATTCATCGTGGCTTGAATGGGCAGGTCGTCTTTCACGATGACGCCGACCGTTCGGCCTACCGGCATGCCTTGGTGCAAGCCGCACGCGAGGCTGGTGTCATGGTCCATGGCTACGGCTTGTGCCGGGACGAGGTGCGGCTGCTGATGACGCCTTCTTCGCCGCAGTCGCTGTCCGCGATGATGCAAAGCATCGGTCGGCGCTATGTGCGCGGCTTCAATCTGCGGCACGGCCGCAGAGGCACGCCCTGGGAAGGGCGCTTCCGTTCGACGGTCATCGACGCCCCGGATTGGTTCATGCGTTGCCTGCAGTACGCAGAAGACTGCGCCGTCGCGGACGCGGACGGTACCGAGCCCGTGCCGCAGGTTGATCCGCAGTCGTCCAGCGCGGGACATCACCTCGGGCTGCGCATCGATGACGCGATCTCCGAGCACGCCCTGTTCTGGGGGCTCGGGAACACACCGTTTGATCGAGAGGTCGCGTATCGCCGCGTACTGGCTCATGCGCTGCCGGCCCACATCGTCGAGCGCATCCGCCATGCCACGCTGAAGGGCTGGGCGCTGGGCAGCCCTGCATTTGCCCAATCGATCGAAGCATTGACCGGCCGGCGACTCGAGCCCTTGTCCCGTGGCCGGCCTGCGCTGGATGTGAAGGCCAGACGACGCGCCACTTGATCTGGCCCTATTTTCAGGAGGCCTCCTGGGGTAGATTTAAATAATGGGGTCAGACCCCGTTTTAAGTTCTTGGCATGCTTACTGCGAAGCGCTAGGATTAACCCTCCCATGCACCTCAGGAGCCCGCGATGCACCAGGCCGCGCCAAATCAATCCCTGCAAGACGAACGCACGCTGGCCAGCGAGCACGGGCTGTATCAACCGAGTCAGGAGCACGATGCCTGCGGCGTCGGCTTCGTGGCCCACATCAAGGGCCACAAGGCCCACTCGATCGTCGAGCAGGGGCTGAAGATCCTCGAAAACCTCGACCACCGTGGCGCGGTCGGTGCGGACAAGTTGATGGGAGATGGCGCAGGCATCCTGATCCAGATCCCCGATGAGCTCTACCGCGCCGAAATGGCGGCACAAGGGGTCGAGCTGCCCGCCCCCGGCGAGTACGGCGTCGGCATGATCTTCCTGCCGAAGGAGCACGCATCGCGCCTCGCCTGCGAACAGGAACTGGTGCGCGCGGTCAAGGCGGAAGGCCAGGTGGTGCTGGGCTGGCGCGACGTGGCCGTCGATGTCGACATGCCGATGTCGCCCACCGTGCGCGAGAAGGAGCCGGTGATCCGCCAGATCTTCATCGGCCGCGGCCCTGATGTGATCGTGCCCGACGCGCTGGAACGCAAGCTGTACGTGATCCGCAAGACCGCGTCGAGTGCCATCCAGCGACTGAAGCTCACACACAGCCACGAGTACTACGTGCCCAGCATGAGCTGCCGCACCATCATCTACAAGGGCCTGCTGCTCGCCAACCAGGTCGGTGTGTATTTCAAGGACCTGGCCGATCCGCGCACCACCTCCGCGCTCGCACTGGTGCACCAGCGTTTCAGCACCAACACCTTCCCCGAGTGGCCACTGGCCCACCCCTACCGCATGGTGGCGCACAACGGCGAGATCAACACCGTCAAGGGCAACTTCAACTGGATGCGGGCCCGAGAGGGCGTGATGAAGTCGCCGGTGTTGGGTGACGACCTGCAGAAGCTCTACCCGATCAGCTTCGAAGGCCAGAGCGACACCGCCACCTTCGACAACGCGCTCGAGCTGCTGACGATGAGTGGTTACTCACTCGCGCATGCCGCGATGATCATGATCCCGGAAGCGTGGGAGCAGCACACCACGATGGATGAACGTCGTCGCGCGTTCTATGAGTACCACGCCGCCATGCTGGAGCCGTGGGACGGCCCCGCCGCGATGGTGTTCACCGACGGCCGCCAGATTGGCGCCACGCTGGACCGCAACGGTCTGCGCCCGGCGCGCTATGTGGTGACGGACGACGACCTGGTGGTGATGGCGTCCGAGTCTGGCGTTCTGCCGTTCCCCGAAAACAAGATCATCAAGAAGTGGCGGCTCCAGCCGGGCAAGATGTTCCTGATCGATTTCGAACAGGGCCGCATCGTCGATGACGAGGAACTGAAAAACCAGTTCGCTTCGGCCAAGCCCTATCGGCAATGGATCGAGAGCGTCCGCATCAAGCTGGAAGACGTGCCCGCCGAAGGCGAAGTCACCACCTTCACCGAGTCGCTGCTCGACCGCCAGCAGGCATTCGGCTACACCCAGGAAGACATCAAGTTCCTGATGAGCCCGATGGCGCAGGCCGGTGAGGAAGCCACCGGCTCGATGGGCAACGACTCGCCGCTGGCGGTGCTCTCCGACAAGAACAAGCCGCTGTACAACTACTTCAAGCAACTGTTCGCTCAGGTCACGAACCCGCCGATCGATCCGATCCGCGAGAACATCGTGATGTCGTTGGTCTCCTTCATCGGGCCGAAGCCCAACCTGCTCGACATCAATGCGGTGAACCCACCGATGCGGCTCGAAGTGCCGCAGCCGGTTCTCGACTTCAACGACATGGCGCGGTTGCGCCGCATCGAACAGCACACCGCCGCCAAGTTCAAGAGCCACGAGCTCAACATCACCTACCCGGTGGAATGGGGCGGCGAGGGCGTCGAAGCCAAGCTGGCCTCGCTGTGCGCAGAGTCGGTCGACGCGATCCACGGCGGCCACAACATCCTGATCATCAGCGATCGCCGTGCTGATCGCGGTCATGTCGCGATTCCGGCGGTGCTGGCCTTGTCGGCCATTCACCAGCATCTGGTTCGCGAAGGGCTGCGCACAACTGCCGGGCTGGTGGTCGAAACAGGGTCTGCGCGCGAGGTGCATCACTTTGCCGTGCTCGCAGGCTACGGCGCCGAGGCGGTCCATCCGTACCTGGCGATGGAAACGCTGGCCAACCTGCACCGTGATCTGCCAGCCGATCTGTCGACCGAAAAGGCGATCTACAACTACGTCAAGGCGATCGGCAAGGGACTGTCGAAGATCATGTCCAAGATGGGCGTGAGCACCTACATGAGCTACTGCGGCGCGCAGTTGTTCGAAGCCATCGGTCTGGAAAAGACGATGGTCGACCAGTACTTCCGTGGCACGGCCTCACAGGTCGGCGGTATCGGTGTGTTCCAGGTGGCCGACGAGGCACTGCGCATGCACCAGGCTGCATTCGGAGAAGATCCCGTGCTGGCCGGCATGCTCGATGCCGGTGGCGAATACGCATGGCGTGTGCGCGGTGAAGAACACATGTGGACGCCGGATGCGATCGCGAAGCTGCAGCACAGCACCCGCGCGAACAAGTTCGACACCTACAAGGAATACGCACAGATCATCAACGACCAGTCGCGCCGCCACCTGACGCTGCGCGGCCTGTTCGAGTTCAAGCTTGACCCGAGCAAGGCGATCCCGCTCGACGAGGTTGAACCCGCCACCGAGATCGTCAAGCGCTTCGCGACCGGCGCGATGTCGCTGGGCTCGATCTCGACCGAGGCGCACAGCACCCTGGCCGTGGCGATGAACCGCATCGGGGGCAAGAGCAACACCGGTGAGGGCGGCGAAGACCCGGCGCGTTATCGCAACGAGTTGAAGGGCATCCCGATCGCCGACGGCACCAAGATCAGCGACGTGCTTGGCGAGAAGGTGATCGTGGCCGACTTCCCGTTGAAGGCGGGCGACTCGCTGCGCAGCAAGATCAAGCAGGTCGCGTCGGGTCGCTTCGGAGTCACCACCGAGTACCTCTCCAGTGCCGACCAGATCCAGATCAAGATGGCGCAGGGGGCGAAGCCGGGGGAGGGCGGTCAGCTGCCTGGCGGCAAGGTCAGTGAATACATCGGCTTCCTGCGCTATTCGGTGCCCGGTGTCGGCCTGATCTCGCCGCCACCGCACCACGACATCTATTCCATCGAGGATCTGGCCCAGCTGATCCACGACCTGAAGAATGCCAACCAGCGCGCCGACATCAGCGTGAAGCTGGTCAGTGAAGTCGGCGTCGGCACGATCGCAGCCGGCGTGGCCAAGGCCAAGGCCGACCATGTGGTGATCGCCGGCCACGACGGTGGCACCGGCGCCTCGCCCTGGAGTTCGATCAAGCACGCGGGCACGCCGTGGGAACTGGGTCTCGCCGAGACGCAACAGACATTGGTGCTCAACCGCCTGCGCTCGCGCATTCGCGTGCAGGCCGACGGTCAGATGAAGACCGGCCGCGACGTGGTGATCGGTGCGCTGCTCGGTGCCGACGAGTTCGGTTTCGCGACCGCGCCGCTGGTGGTCGAGGGCTGCATCATGATGCGCAAGTGCCACCTGAACACCTGCCCGGTCGGCGTGGCGACGCAGGACCCGGCGCTGCGCGCCAAGTTCCAGGGCAAGCCCGAGCATGTGGTGAACTACTTCTTCTTCGTGGCGGAAGAAGCGCGTCAGATCATGGCGCAGCTGGGCATCCGGAAGTTTGACGACCTGATCGGCCGTGCCGATCTGCTCGACACCAAGAAGGGCATTGCCCACTGGAAGGCCAAGGGGCTCGATTTCTCGCGCATCTTCCACCTGCCGGCGGCACCCGCCGACGTGCCGCGTCGCCAAGTCGAAACGCAGGACCATGGTCTGTCCCGTGCGCTCGACGTGACGCTGATCGAGAAGTGCAAGCCGGCCTTCGAGCGCGGCGAGAAGGTGCAGTTCATGCAGGCGGTGCGCAACGTCAACCGCACTGTGGGCGCGATGCTGTCGGGCGAACTGGTGCGACTGCATCCGGAAGGCCTGCCGGATCAGAGCATCTTCATCCAGATGGAAGGCACCGGCGGTCAAAGCTTTGGCGCGTTCCTCGCCAAGGGCATCACCTTCTACCTGATCGGCGACGCCAACGATTACACCGGCAAGGGCATGAGCGGTGGACGCATTGCGATCCGTCCGAGCATCGAGTTCCGTGGCGATGCGCTGAAGAACATCATCGTTGGCAACACGGTGCTGTACGGTGCCACCAGCGGTGAGGCCTTCTTCCGCGGTGTGGCCGGTGAGCGTTTCGCGGTGCGGCTGTCCGGCGCCACTGCGGTGGTCGAAGGCACGGGTGATCACGGTTGTGAGTACATGACCGGTGGCACCGTCGTCGTGCTCGGAGAGACCGGGCGCAACTTCGCTGCAGGCATGAGCGGTGGTGTGGCTTATGTCTACGACGCCGACGGTCACTTTGCCTCGCGCTGCAACACCTCGATGGTCAATCTCGACCGTGTGTTGCCCCCGGCTGTTCAAGCGGCCAGCACCGACCGCGCGATGTGGCACAAGGGCAAGGATGGCGTGCCAGAGAGTGACGACGCGATCCTGAAGAAGCTGATCGAGGACCACCACAAATGGACCGGCTCGCTGCAGGCCCGCCACCTGCTCGACCAGTGGGAGGTTTCGCGTGCGAAGTTTGTGAAGGTGTTCCCGATCGAATACAAGCGCGCACTCGCCGAGATGGCCTTGAAGACGGCCCAGGATGTCCAGGGCCAGGAGTCCATCGCAGCATCCCCTGCAGCGGCGCCCGCCAAGGCGGCCGAAAAGAAGGCGAAGGTCTCTCCCGCGAAGTGATGTCTCGGCGGTCGGCAGCGCCAGCGCGCCGACTGCTGCAGGCTGTGAACCGAATCAACCCGTCAGTCAGAAAGTAGCAGGAACATCATGGGAAAAGTCACCGGCTTCATGGAGTACGAGCGTCTCGAAGAGCCCTATCAGCCGGTGCAACTCCGACTGAAAAACTACAACGAAGTGGCGATCGGGCTGAAGGAAGACGAGGCCAAGATTCAGAGCGCGCGCTGCATGGACTGTGGTACGCCGTTCTGCAACAGCGGTTGTCCGGTCAACAACATCATCCCGGACTTCAACGACCTGGTGTACCGCGGTGACTGGAAGAACGCGATCGAAGTTCTGCACTCGACGAACAACTTCCCCGAGTTCACTGGCCGCATCTGCCCGGCGCCGTGCGAATCGGCCTGCACGCTGTACGTCAACGACGATGCGGTTGGCATCAAGAGCATCGAGCACGCGATCATCGATCGCGCCTGGGCCGAGGGCTGGGTGCTGCCCCGTCCGCCCAAGCACAAGACGGGCAAGACCGTCGCGATCGTCGGTTCGGGACCGGCCGGTCTGGCCGCTGCGCAGCAACTGGTGCGCGCGGGACACGAGGTGACGGTATTCGAGAAGAACGACCGTGTCGGCGGCCTGCTGCGCTACGGCATTCCCGACTTCAAGATGGAGAAGTCGCACATCGATCGCCGTGTCGACCAGATGCGCTTCGAGGGCGTGGTGTTCCGCACCGGTGTGATGATCGGCGCCTTGCCGGAAGGCTCCAAGGTCACCAATTGGGCCAAGGAGGTGATCGCGCCCGAGCAACTCAAGGCGCAGTTCGATGTGGTGCTGCTGGCCGGCGGTGCCGAGCAGTCACGCGACCTGCCGGTGCCGGGGCGCGATCTGGAGGGCATCCACTTCGCGATGGAGTTCCTGCCTCAGCAGAACAAGGTGGTCGCGGGTGACAAGCTGAAGACGCTGGGCATCAACCAGATCCGTGCCGATGGCAAGCATGTCGTCGTGATCGGTGGTGGTGACACGGGCAGCGATTGTGTGGGCACCAGCAACCGCCATGGTGCCGAAAGCGTCACCCAGTTCGAGCTGATGCCGATGCCCCCCGAACAAGAGAACGGCCCGCTGGTATGGCCGTACTGGCCGACCAAGCTGCGCACCTCGTCCAGCCATGAAGAAGGCTGCGAGCGTGAGTTCGCCATTGCCACCAAGGAGTTCATCGGCGGCGAGGGCAAGGACAAGGGCAAGGTCAAGTCGCTGAAGGCGGTGCGCGTCGAATGGCAGGGCGGCAAGATGGTCGAGGTTCCAGGGACGGAGCAGATCATCCCGGCCGACCTGGTGCTGCTCGCCATGGGCTTCGTCAGCCCTGTCGCCAGCGTGCTCGAGGCCTTCGGTGTCGACAAGGATGCCCGCGGCAATGCCCGCGCGGGCACTGACGAAGGCAGCGGCTATGCGACCAATGTGCCGAAGGTGTATGCCGCTGGTGACGTGCGGCGTGGCCAGTCGCTGGTTGTGTGGGCGATCCGCGAAGGCCGCCAGGCAGCCCGCGAGATCGACGCAGCGTTGATGGGGCGCAGCGACCTGCCTCGCTGAATCGCTGAACGGCCTGGGCCGCCGATGACCGTGGGGTCGCGGGGCCATCGGTCGCTCCAGCGGGCATCCCCTATCATCGGCAGCCCGGTGGGAGGCGGCATGCCTCATCACATAGTGCCGCTCCATGACCCCTGTGCCTCATCCCCGTTCGCCCACATCGCCAGCTTTGGTTTCCATGCGTGGTGTGAGCTGCGGTTATGGCGATCGAGTCATTCTCAGCAACGTCGACCTCGATCTGCATCGCGGCCAGGTGATCGGGGTGATGGGCACCTCGGGTGGTGGCAAGACGACGCTGCTGCGGCTGATCGGCCGCCAGCTGGCGCCGATGTCCGGGCAGGTGATGTTCGATGGCGTGGATATCGCCACGCTCGACCGCAACGGGCTCTACGCACTGCGTCGCCGCATGGGCATGCTGTTCCAGTTCGGCGCGCTCTTCACCGATTTTTCGGTGTTTGACAACGTGGCCTTCCCATTGCGCGAGCACACCAACCTCAGCGAATCGATGATCCGCGACGTGGTGCTGATGAAGCTCGATGCGGTCGGGTTGCGCGGTGCGCGCAACCTCATGCCATCGGAAGTTTCGGGTGGCATGGCGCGTCGCGTCGCTCTGGCCCGCGCCATCGCACTCGACCCCGATCTGATCATGTACGACGAGCCCTTTGCCGGGCTCGACCCGATCTCGCTGGGCAGCGCCTCGCGCCTGATACGTGATCTCGGGCAGGCGCTGGGTGTCACCAGCATCGTTGTGTCGCACGACGTCGAGGAGACCTTCGCCATCGCCGATCGTATTGTGTTCATTGCCAACGGCAGCATCGTGGCCCAGGGCACACCCGATGAGATGCGTGCCAGCACCGACCCGCTGGTGCACCAGTTCTTCACCGCGTCGCCTGACGGCCCGGTGGAGTTCCATTACCCAGCCGTGTCGGTCGCTGAAGACTTTGGCGCTGGAGCGCGCCGATGAACTGGCTCAATCCGGCGTCGGTCGGCCACCTGGTGCGCAGCCAGCTCGCCAGTCTGGGCATGGCGGCGCGTCTGTTTGCCCGCCTGGTGGCGTTGACGCCCGCAGCGCTGCGGCGGTTTTCACTGGTCACCGAGCAGACGTTTTTCCTTGGTAACCGCTCGCTGTCCATCATCAGCGTGTCTGGACTTTTCGTCGGCTTCGTGCTGGCACTGCAGGGTTACTACACCTTGAAGCGCTATGGATCCGCCGAGGCTGTCGGGCTGCTGGTGGCGCTGTCGCTGGTCCGGGAACTGGGCCCTGTGGTCACTGCACTGTTGTTCGCAGGCCGCGCGGGCACTTCGCTCACCGCTGAAATCGGCTTGATGAAGGCCGGCGAACAGCTGGCGGCGATGGAAATGATGGCGGTGGACCCTGTGCGCCGCGTGCTCGCCCCGCGCTTCTGGGCCGGCCTGATCGCGATGCCGCTGCTGGCCGCAGTATTCAGTGCGGTCGGTGTGATCGGTGGCTGGCTGGTCGCAGTGCCGTTGCTCGGCATCGACGACGGCTCCTTCTGGTCTCAGATGCAAGGCGGTGTGCGTTGGACCTCTGACGTCGGCAACGGCGTCATCAAGAGCATCGTCTTCGGCATCACCGTGACCTTCGTCGCACTCTGGCAGGGCTACACCTGCAAGCCGACGCCGGAAGGCGTGTCGCAGGCCACGACACGGACGGTGGTGGTGTCGTCGCTGGCGGTGTTGGCCCTGGACTTCATGCTGACCGCGATGATGTTCTCGATTTGAGCTTTCTGATTCAATGACCGATATGGTTTCTCAAGGGGAATGACGTTGCAAAAATCTCGTCATGACGTGTGGGTTGGGCTGTTCGTGATGACAGGTGCAGCTGCGCTGCTGTTCCTGGCGATGAAGGCCGGTAATTTGTTGAGTCTGAATTTCGACGCGACCTATGGCGTCGTCGCTCGGTTCGACAACATTGGCGGCTTGAAGCCGCGGGCTGCGGTGAAGAGTGCCGGTGTGGTGGTCGGTCGGGTGGAATCCATCAGCTTCGACGACAAGACATTCCAGGCCAGCGTGGCGCTGCAGCTTCAGGAGAAATTCAAGTTTCCCAAGGACAGTTCCGCCAAAATATTGACCTCGGGTCTGTTGGGCGAGCAATACATCGGGATCGAACCCGGCGGTAATGAGAAGAATCTGGCTGCTGGTGATGTCATCACCCAAACGCAATCCGCGGTGGTGCTGGAAAATCTGATCAGTCAGTTTCTGTTCAACAAGGCCTCAGAGGGCAAGCCGAGTGCCGAAGCCGCCAAAGGAGAAGAAAAATGAAGTCCTGGTCCCTCAGCGGTTTGAAGGCTTTGGCCTGCGCCACGGTGGTGCTTGTCATGCAGGGTTGCGCCTCGACGCCTGCGCCCGGCAGCAACGCTGCCGTCAATGATCCGATCGAGGGCTTCAACCGGTCGATGTTCGGTTTCAACGAAAAGGTCGACGAGAACGTGCTGAAGCCCGTGGCGACCGGCTACAAGAATGTGGTTCCGAGCCCCGCCCGGACAGGCATTACCAATTTCTACAACAATTTCGAAGACGCTTGGTCGGCGGTCAACAGCTTGCTGCAACTGAAGTTCGAAAACGCCGCGAGCAACACGATGCGGGTGATGGTGAACACAACCCTGGGGTTCGGTGGTTTACTCGACTGGGGCTCGGCGATGAGCCTGAAGCGCTACAACGAGGATTTGGGGCAGACCTTGGGTTACTGGGGCGTGGGCGAGGGTGCCTATGTCGTCTGGCCTTTGCTTGGCCCATCGACAGCACGTGACTCGGTCGCCTTGCCTGTGGACATGGCAGCAGGCCCGGGCTTGGTCATCAACAGCACGCCGGTGTCCATCGGCGTGACGGCGCTCAATGTGGTCAACACCCGTGCCAACCTACTGGACAGCACGGCGCTGCTTGATGACATCGTGCTCGACAAGTACATCTTCGTTCGCGACGGCTTCCTGCAGCGTCGCCGCAGCCAGGTCTACGATGGCAATCCGCCTGACGCGCCGAAGAATTGATCCCACCCACTGTCGCGTGCGCGACGCTGTGCAACAGGCAGGGCCGACAGGTGCGGACAGCGCGCAGCGAACTTTCTGAAGACCGCCATCTCCAACACCCACGACCGGTCCTGTAGACCGAAGAGAGAATCGCCACATGATCCAAAAGACCACATTTGCCGCGCTGTGTGCAGCTTTGCTGACGGTGTTGACGCCGGCATCGCAGGCGCAATCTGCCAACGCGCCCACTGTGGCTGCCGCTGCCGCCCAATCGCCGGATCAGCTGATCAACCGCTTGTCGAATGAGTTGCTTGACGCGGTTCGCGCCGACAAGTCGATCCAGGCCGGCGACACGAAGAAGGTGCTTGCGATCGTGGATGAGCGGGTGGTGCCTTATGTGAGCTTCCAACGCATGACCTCATCGGCGGTGGGTCGCTATTGGCGTCAGGCGACGCCTGAGCAGCAGGCCAGCCTTGAAAACGAGTTCAAGACCTTGTTGATGCGCACTTACGCCGGCGCGTTGTCTCAGGTGAAGGATCAGACGGTGGCCATCAAGCCGTCGCGTAATCTGCCGGAAGACGAAGAGCAGATCGTCCGCACTGAAGTCCGTGGCGGCGGCGGCGATCCTGTTCAACTCGACTACCGCGTCGAAAAGTCACCGACCGTGGGCTGGAAGATCTATGACGTCAACGTGTTGGGTGTCTGGCTGGTCGAGAACTACCGCAACAGCTTTGCGCAGGAAATCTCCAAGGGCGGCATTGACGGTCTGATCGCCAAGCTCAGCGAGCGCAACAAGTCGGCAGCGTCGCGCAAGTGAGTGCGCCAGCTCGTCTGCGCAAGCCATGTTGACCTTGCCCGCCACGATCGGTCTGACCGAGGCCAACGCCGTGATGCGCCCGCTGGTCGAGGCCGTCTCGCGTGAGCCCGCAGACCGGCTGAGCATCGATGCCAGCGGCTTGCAGCAATTCGACTCGTCGGCGCTGGCGGTGTTGCTCGAGTGCCGCCGGCTCGCCGAGAAATCGGGCCGGTCTTTTCAGCTCAGCGGTGCACCGCCACGTTTGAGCCAGTTGGCTCGCCTTTATGGTGTCGCCGAGTTGCTCGGCATCGCGCCTCTGCAGGACGCTTCAGCCTCCTCCTGAGTAAGCCCGTGGGACGTGGGCCGGCCCAGCGAACCGCCTGAACTCACTGCTCTTCCGACCACGCGAATCCGTCGCGTGCCACCAAGGCGCTGGCTGCGGCTGGCCCCCAGGTGCCTGCTGCATAGGGCCTGGGAACGCCACCCGCGGCGTTTTCGCGGTTCCAGGCTTGCAGGATCGGTTCGACCCAGCTCCAGGCCTGCTCCTGTTCGTCGCTGCGCACGAACAAGTTAAGCCGCCCGGCGATGGCTTCGAGCAGCAGGCGTTCGTAGGCACCTACCCGGGTTTCGGGAAAGGCCTTGTCGAAATCCAGGTCAAGCGACACCGCCGACAGCGCCTCGTTCTGGCTGGTGCCCTTGGCGGCCAGCAGGTGCAGCTCCAGTCCGTCTTCCGGCTGCAGCTTGATCACCAATTTGTTCGGCCGGTTGATGCCCGGAAAGATGCTGTGCGGTGTGGGCCGGAAATTGACGACGATCTGCGCATCACGCGCCGGCAGCCGCTTGCCGGTGCGCAGGTAGAAGGGCACGCCGGCCCAGCGCCAGTTCTGCACCTCGGTGCGAAGTGCGACGAAGGTTTCGCAGCGGCTGTCAGGCGGCACCCTGATTTCGTCGAGGTACCCCGCGACGGGCTTGCCTGCCGCGTTGCCGGCTCGGTACTGGCCGCGCACCACGTCGCGCGCCACGCTGTCGTCGGTGAAGGGTTTCAGTGAACGCAGCACCTTCAGCTTTTCGTCGCGGATGGCGTCAGCGTCGTAGCGCGAGGGGGGTTCCATGGCCACCATGCTGAGCAGCTGCAGCGCGTGGTTCTGCACCATGTCGCGCAGCGTGCCCGTGCGGTCGTAGAAGTCACCGCGTGTGCCCACCCCCAGGCTCTCGGCCAATGTGATCTGGATGTTGGCGATGCTTTCCCGGCGCCACAGCGGCTCGAACAGCGCGTTGCCGAAGCGCAGCGCCATCAGGTTCTGCACCGAGGGCTTGCCCAGGTAATGGTCGATGCGAAAGGCCTGGGTTTCGCTGAACACCGAACGAACGACGCGGTTGATGTCCTGCGCGCTGGCGAGGTCGTGGCCCAGCGGCTTCTCCAGCACCACACGCACGTGAGGCCCGTTGAGGCCGACGGCGCCGAGTTGTGCACAGATCTGCGGGAACAGGTGCGGGCTGGTTGCAAGGTACAGCACCGCCGTGGCGGCGCCGCGATCCTCCAGCCATTGCTTCAGCCCGGCGTAGTGCTCGGGCTGTGACAGGTCCATGCGGCGGTAGTGCAGCAACTCGGCGAAGCGCGCGAACTCCTCGTCGCTCGGCCGCTTGCCGCCTTCGACATCCTGGAAGCGCTCCTTCAGCCAGCCGCGGTACTTGTCGTCGCTTTGCTCGTCGCGGGCCACCGACAGGATGCGTCCGCCGGGCGGCAGCTTGCCATGGCGAAACGCCTGGAACAGCGCAGGCATCAGCTTGCGCCAGGTCAGATCGCCGGTGCCACCGAAAAAAACCAGGTCGAACGACATCGTCAAAGTCCTCTCGTTGGGGTCGGGGGGAAGCTGCAACTCAATGCGCAGGATAGACGCTAGGAGCGTGCCAGATGTGCAGGTCGACACCGGCTCGGGTTCTAATGCGGTGTGCTCGACCTGCCAGCGCTCCCATGAACCAACTCGAACAACTCAAGCAGTACACCACCGTCGTTGCCGACACCGGTAACTTCAAGCAGCTGGCCGCCTTTGCGCCGCGCGACGCCACGACCAACCCGTCGCTCATCCTGAAAGCGGTGCAGCAGCCCGACTATGCGCCGCTTCTGGCCGAAGTCGCCCACGCGCACCGGGGCGCTGCACTCGATGAAATCGTCGATCGCACGCTGGTGCGCTTCGGGCTCGAAATTCTGAAGGTCGTGCCGGGCCGGGTGTCGACCGAGGTCGATGCCCGATTGAGCTTCGATACCCCGGCCACGCTCGCCCGCGCACGCAGACTCATCAGCCTGTACGAAGCCGCAGGCATCGGCCGCGACCGCGTGCTGATCAAGATCGCCGCCACCTGGGAGGGCATCCAGGCCGCACGCACACTGGAGCGCGAAGGCATCCATTGCAACCTGACCTTGCTGTTCTCCTTCGCCCAGGCGGTCGCCTGTGGCCAAGCCGGCGTGCAGCTGATCTCGCCCTTCGTCGGGCGCATCTACGACTGGTACAAGAAGGCGGCGGGGGCGACGTGGGATGAAGCCGCGAACGCCGGAGTCAACGATCCTGGCGTGAAGTCGGTGGCGCACATCTACCGCCACTACAAGAAGTTCGGCATCGCGACCGAGGTGATGGGTGCGAGTTTTCGGAACGTGGGCCAGATCGTGGCGCTGGCCGGCTGTGATCTGTTGACGATCAGCCCCGAGCTGCTCGCCACCCTGCAGACGAGCGAGGCCCCGGTGAGCCGCCGACTCGATCCTGCCGAGGCGCGCGGAGCTGCACTCGAGCCCGTGAGCCACACCGAAGCGAGCTTCCGCTACGCGCTGAACGAAGATGCCATGGCCACCGAGAAACTGGCCGAAGGCATCCGCGCCTTCGCAGTCGACGCCGGCAAGTTGGATGCTTTGATCCAGGCTCTGTGAAGGCTTGCACCACATGATCCGCTGTGACCGCACCGCCGCCTGGGCTGCGCTGAAGGGCCATTTCGAAGCGCATGGCCGCCATTTCGACCTGCGCGAAGCCTTCGCGCGTGACCCGGCTCGGTTTGCCACGCTGAGCTTCGAGGCGCCGGGCGTCTTCGCAGACTTGTCGAAGAACCTGCTCGATGCGGCCACGACCCATTTCCTCATCGACATGGCGCGCGAATGCGGTCTTGAGGCACAGCGCGACGCGATGTTTGCCGGCGCGGCCATCAACACCACCGAAGACCGCGCTGTGCTGCACACCGCACTGCGCGCGCCGCGCGGCCAGGGGCCGCACAGCGCTGAGGTGCACGCTGTGCTCGACGCGATGCTGTCCTGGGTCGAGACGGTGCGCGATACCGCCGTCAGCGGCATCCGCCACGTTGTCAACATCGGCATCGGCGGCAGCGATCTGGGCCCGCAGATGGTGGTGCCGGCGCTCGATGCCTACGTGCATCCGGGCCTGCAATTCCATTTCGTCTCCAATGTCGATGGCCACGACATCAGCACGGTCCTGCGCCGGCTGAAGCCGGCTGAAACGCTGTTCATCATCGCCAGCAAGACCTTCACCACCCAGGAAACCATGGCCAATGCGCAGCTCGCGCGGGCCTGGTTCGAGGCCGAGGGCGGCACCGACATCGCCCGGCATTTCATCGCCACCACCACGAACGTCGAGGCGGCCGCTGCCTTTGGCATCACCACCACTTTCGGCTTCTGGGACTGGGTCGGAGGGCGTTTTTCGCTGTGGTCGGCCATCGGCTTGCCGATCGCGGTGGCCATCGGAGCAGACCATTTCCGCGAGCTGCTGGCCGGAGCACATTCGATGGACCGGCATTTCGTTGAAGCCCCGCTGGCGGCCAATCTGCCTGTGCTGCTGGGCCTGCTCGATGTCTGGTATCGCAACTTCCATGGCGCCACCAGCCGCAGTGTGGCGCCGTACCACCAGGGACTGCGGCGCCTGCCAGCCTACCTTCAGCAGCTGGAAATGGAAAGCAACGGCAAGCGGGTCGATCGCGATGGCGAGTTGCTGCCATACGCGACCAGCCCGGTGGTCTGGGGCGAACCAGGCACCAACGGCCAGCATGCCTACTTCCAGATGCTGCATCAGGGCACCGACCTGATCCCGGTCGAGTTCATCCTGGTGCGCCGGCCGACCTTCGGCAGCGTCGGGCTCGACGCGGATCTGTTCTTGCGTCTGGAGCGCCAGCAAACGCTGCTGCTGGCCAACGGGCTCGCGCAGTCGCAGGCCCTGATGTGCGGGAAGACTGCCGAACAGGCGCTGGCCGACAAGCCGCTGCCGACTTCGACGCAGACCGATGCCGCCACCCTGTCGCGTCACCGCAGCTTTCCGGGTAACCGCCCGAGCACCACCCTGCTGCTGGATCGCCTGACGCCGCACAGCCTCGGCGCACTGATTGCGCTGTACGAGCACCGCGTGTTCACCAGCGGCGCGCTGTGGGGCATCAACAGCTTCGATCAGTGGGGTGTGGAGTTGGGCAAGGTGCTGTGCCGCGACTTGCTGCCGAGGCTCGCTGCGGGTGGCGCTACTGCCGACCTGGATGCCTCGACGGCCGGCCTGATCGCACGCCTGCGCGCATGACCTTGGGCCTGAATCGGCCACAGCCGACGGCCATCGTCTGGGACTTCGGCGCCGTGCTGTTCCGGTGGGATCCGGCAGCGCTCATCGCGCGGACACTGCCGCATCGCATCAGCGCCGATCACAGTGCACAGCACTGGAAGCACGAGTTCTTCGCCCGACCGGATGGCGCGTGGATCGACTTCGACCGCGGCGCGCTCGGAGTGGACGATGTGGTTTCGGGCATCGCACAACGCCTCGAATGGCCGGAAGCCGAGGTGCGAGCGGTGGTCAATGCGGTCCCCGACGAACTGCAGCCGATCGAGGGCAGTGTGCGTTTGCTGCAGGCCTTGCACCAGCGCGGCCATCGCCTGCACTTCCTGTCCAACATGCCGGCGCCGCTGGCCGATCATCTGCAGCGTCAGCATGCGTTCCTGTCGCTGTTCGCCAGCGGCATCTACTCGTCGCATGTGCAGCTCATCAAGCCCGAGGCGGCGATCTATGCACTGGCCCAACAGCGTTTCGGGCTCGACCCGGCGACCACGCTGTTCATTGACGATCACCCGGACAACATCGAGGCCGCGCAACGCCACGGCTGGCGGGCGCGGCTGTTCACAGCGCCGGATGCGTTGGCAGCCGAGTTGCGTGAACTCGGCTTGATCGAGTGATCAACCGAAGCGGGAGCGCCCAGCTCAGCAGCGCGGCTGCGCCAGCCACTCCTCGGCCATGCGAACCCACAGCGTCGCACCCAGAGGGATCAGCGCGTCGTTGAAGTCGTAGCACGGGTTGTGCAGCATGCAGGGGCCGAGACCGTGGCCCGACTGCCGATGGCCACCGTCGCCATTGCCCATCACGAAATAGGCGCCAGGGATGGCTTGCAGGTAGTAGGCGAAGTCTTCCGCACCCATCGTCGGCTCGAATTCGAGCACGTTTTCCGCACCCACCAGATCGTTCATCACACGACGCGCAAAAGCGGTCTCGTTGGTATGGTTGATGGTCGGCGGGTAGTTGCGCTTGAACTCGAACTCGCAGCCCACGCCGAATGCAGCGCAGGTGTGCTGTGTGATCTGCTGCATCCGCTGCTCGATCAGGTCCAGCACCTCCAGCGTGAAGGTGCGCACCGTGCCCTGGATCTCGCACGTGTCGGGCACCACATTCGTCGCTTCGCCTGTGTGGATCATCGTCACCGAAATCACGCCGGCGTCGATCGGTCTCTTGTTGCGGGTGATGATGGTCTGGAAGGCCTGTACCAGCTGGCAGGCTACCGGCACCGGGTCCAGCCCCAGGTTGGGCATGGCCGCATGCGAGCCCTTGCCGCGCAGGGTGATGCGGAACTCGTTGCTGCTGGCGAAACACGGGCCGCTCTTGATCGCGAACTGGCCGAAGGGGATGCCGGGCCAGTTGTGCACGCCGAAGATGGCCTCCATCGGGAACTTCTCGAACAAGCCGTCGGCGATCATCTCGCGCGCCCCGCCACCGCCTTCTTCGGCCGGCTGGAACACCAGGTACACCGTGCCGTCGAAGTTCCGGTGCCGGGCCAGATGTTTGGCGGCGGCCAGCAGCATCGTGGTGTGGCCGTCGTGCCCGCAGGCGTGCATCCTGCCGGCGTGGCGGCTGGCGTGGGCGAACTCATTGCGCTCGGTCATCGGCAGCGCGTCCATGTCGGCGCGCAGGCCGACCGCGCGATCCGAGCTGCCGTTCTTGAGGATCGCGACGACGCCGGTCGTACCCAGTCCGCGATGGATCGGGATGCCCCAGTCGGTGAGCTGCCGCGCGATCACGTCCGCAGTACGCCGCTCCTCGAAGCACAACTCAGGGTGCGCATGCAGGTCGCGGCGCACTGTGGCCATGGCGGGCGCGTCGGTGACGATGGAGTCGATCAGGCGCATGGCGTGGCGGCGTGTATTCGGGAACTCAGGTCAGTTTAGCGAAGCCGTGGGTGTGCCTGCCGGGCCCAGGGCTGTGCAATCATCGATCAGCATGAGCCGACACACCCTTCGTGCCACTGTCGCTGCTGGCTTGTTGGCAGCTTTCACCACCGGTTGCAGCAGCCTCGGCTATTACACGCAGTCGGTCAGCGGCCACCTGAAATTGCTGAACGCCGCGCGGCCGGTGCCGGAGGTGCTGGCCGACCCGGCGACCGCTGGCGCTTTGAAGGCGCGACTTGAACTGACGCAGCGCATCCGTCATTACGCGGTGACAGCGCTGAAGCTGCCCGACAACGACAGCTACCGGCGCTATGCCGACCTGAAGCGCAGCGCCGCAGTGTGGAATGTGGTGGCAGCGCCGGAGCTGAGCCTGACGCTGCGCACCTGGTGCTTCCCGGTCGTCGGTTGTGTGGCTTACCGCGGCTACTACGACCGCGAACAGGCCGAGGCCTACGCCGAGCAGCTGCGCGCCAGCGGGCTGGATGCCAGGGTCATTCCGGTGCCTGCCTATTCCACGCTGGGCAAGATCCCCGGTCGCTACTTTGCCGATCCTTTGCTCAACACCTTCGTGCAGTGGCCTGAAGGCGAGCTGGCCCGACTGATCTTCCACGAACTCGCGCATCAGGTCGCTTTCGCGCCGGACGACACCGTCTTCAACGAATCCTTCGCCACCATGGTCGAACGTCTTGGAACCGCCCGTTGGCTGGCCGAGCACGGCAGCCCTGCGGCGCGAGAGGCCTTTGCCACGCAGACATCACGTCGCGACGAGTTCCGCGAGCTGACAACCCGCTATCGCGACCGCCTGAGCGCGCTGTATCGGAGTGCCGCGTCGGACGAGGACAAGCGGCGTGGCAAGTTCGAATTGCTGGCAGAAATGCGAGCCGAGCATGCGGCACTGAAATCCGGCCGATGGCAGGGATTCACCGGCTATGACGGCTGGTTCACCCAGGTCAACAATGCGTCCCTTGGCATGCTGGCGGCATACACCGAGCTGGTTCCGTACTTCGAACATCTGCTCGTCGAGCAGGGCGGTGATCTGTCACGCTTCTATGCCGAGGTTCAGCGGCTGACAGCTTTGCCAATGGATGAGCGACGGCATCGCTTGCAAGGGCTTGCGCCGCCACCGTGAACCCGGGCCCGCCTGCTTGCCAACTTTTCGGACACCCTGCAATGACCGACTTCACCATCCAACGCAGCCACGCGCTCGGCCTCGAAGGCGCCCGACAGCTGGCCCGGCAATGGGCCAACCACGCGCGACGCCAGCACGATATGGACTGCTGCGTCCATGCCGACGCCGACCGCGAGCGGGTGACCTTCGAGCGCTCCGGCGTAGAAGGCCGCCTGGTGGCCACCGCCGACAACTTTGAACTGAAGGTGGAGCTGGGATTCTTGCTGTCGGGGTTCAGCGATCGCATCCGTGGCGAGATCGAGAAGAACCTGGATGCCGCGATCGCCAAGGCCGTGGCCGCATCCAGCGGCCACGCGGAAGAAGCGAACGACTGAGCCGGAGAGGCTCTGTCAGCTTCCCTGCTGCGCGATGCGGCTGCGGGTGTTCGCCGCCGGTGCGGTGGAACCATGCGGTGTTGGGCTCGAGGGTGAAGCTGGCCTTGAATAGGCCTTTGCCAGGCCCAGCAGGTGTTGCTTCTGCGCCGGCTCAAAGTAAGGCGCCAGCAGACTCAGCACGTGGGAAGCCCCACGCAGCAGGGCCGCGCCAGCGTTCTCGGGTTCCAGCGCGTGTCGCGGATCGCGCACGTACTCGTAGCTGAGCCAGTAGGTTGACACCACGACCATCGCAGTCGCTACCGATTCGGCCTCTGGCGCCGTCAAACGGATCGCCTGGCCGCGGGCCAGACCGGCCAGCACCCGCTGGACCGCCAGCGTTTTCTCCTTGAGAACGTACTGGAAATGGGTTTCGATCCGCCGATTCTTGCTAAGGAGGTCGTTCAGGTCGCGGTACAGGAATCGGTACTGCCAGATCAGCTCGAACAGCATGTGAAAGAAGAGCCAGGCGTCCTCGACATCGTGCACGTCGTCGGCTGCTTTCAGCAAGGCGTTGAGTGCCGCTTCGTAGCGATCGAACAGCCGATCGACCAGCAGGTCCTTCGCGGGGTAGTGGTAATAAAGATTGCCGGTGCTGATCTTCAGTTCGGCCGAGATCAGCGTGGTCGACACATTCGGCTCGCCGAAGCGGTTGAACAGCTCGAGCGTCACGTCGAGGATGCGCTCGGCGGTGCGGCGTGTCTTCTTGACGGGAGTCGCCATGGCATCTGCTTTCGTTGCAGTCGGACTATCGATCAAGTTAGCACCTAGTCTGCGCGTGTCCAGCGGCATCTGCCCTGAATCGACGCAGTGGCCGAAGTACGCTGACACCGTGGCTGCGTCAGGCGATCGCACTGCCTACAATCTTTCGCTCCATGCACGTTTTCAATCCCGGCGCTGCCAATCTCGCTGTCTCCTTTCGCGGCGTGAGCAAGCGCTACAGCAGCGCCCGGGGCAGTGTGCAGGCACTGGATGATGTCTCCTTTGACATCGCGGCCGGCGAATTCTTCGGCCTGTTGGGCCCCAACGGTGCTGGCAAGACCACGCTGATCAGCATCCTCGCCGGGTTGTCGCGGGCCAGCGCGGGCCAGGTGCTGGTGCACGGGCACGATGTCGTCGCTGATTACGCCGCTGCCCGCCGAAGTCTCGGCATCGTGCCGCAGGAGCTGGTGTTCGACCCGTTCTTCACGGTGCGCGAGACCTTGCAGATTCAAAGTGGCTACTTCGGCGCACGCGCCGATCCCCGCGCCAACGATGCCTGGATCGACGAACTCCTCGAGAACCTGGGCCTCGCTGACAAAGCCGATGCGAACACCCGACAGCTCTCGGGGGGCATGAAGCGCCGCGTGCTGGTCGCGCAGGCGCTGGTGCACCGCCCGCCGGTGATCGTGCTCGACGAGCCCACTGCGGGCGTCGATGTCGAGTTGCGCCAGACCTTGTGGCAGTTCATTGCACGGCTGAACAAGGAAGGTCACACCGTGCTGCTGACCACGCACTATCTGGAAGAAGCGGAAGCGCTGTGCGGCCGATTGGCGATGCTGAAGCAGGGCCGCGTGGTGGCGCTTGATCGCACATCGGCCTTGCTGGCCGGCCGCGCCAGCACGATGCTGCGCTTCAAGCTCGACACGCCGCTGCCGCTCACATTGCAGGCGAACGCGCGGGTGACAGGTCGCATCGTGCAGATCAAGACCCGCAATGCGGCCGAGGTGGAATCCGTACTCGCGACCTTGCGCGCGGACGGGTGCCAGCCGGAAGATCTCGAGATCGGTCGCGCCGACCTGGAAGACGTGTTCCTCGAAATCATGCACGGCGTGCCGGCGCACGGAATGTCGCAGTCACCGATGCAGGTGTCTGCATGACGCCACTGGCCGCTCCCCCCGCGATGCACCTGCTGTCCGGTGCCCGCACGCTGTTCTACAAGGAGGTGCTGCGCTTCTGGAAGGTCAGCTTCCAGACCGTGGCCGCGCCGGTGCTCACGGCGGTGCTGTACCTCTTGATCTTCGGCCACGCGTTGGGCGACAAGGTGCAGCCCTTCGAGGGCATTGGTTACACCAGCTTCCTGGTGCCGGGCCTGGTGATGATGAGTGTGTTGCAGAACGCCTTCGCCAACAGCAGCTCGTCGCTGATCCAGAGCAAGATCAGCGGGAACCTGGTGTTTCTGCTGGTCACGCCGCTGTCGCACTGGGCCTGGTTTGTGGCCTACGTAGGCGCGTCTGTGGTGCGCGGCGTTGCCGTCGGTGCCGGGGTGCTGGCGGTGACGATCTGGTTTGCACCGCTGCACTTGGCGCAGCCGGTATGGATCGGTGTGTTCACTCTGCTCGGCGCGGTGCTGATGGGCGCGCTGGGCTTGATTGCCGGCTTGTGGGCGGAGAAATTCGACCAGATCGCCACCTTCCAGAACTTCGTCATCATGCCGATGACGTTCCTGTCCGGCGTGTTCTATTCGGTCACCAGCCTGCCGACGCCGTGGCAGGTCGCCAGCCACTTGAACCCGTTTTTCTACGTTGTCGATGGCTTTCGATTCGGCTTCTTCGGTGTCAGCGATGTATCGCCGTGGGTCAGCCTGGGCGTGGTCGCGGCGGGCCTCCTCGCTGTCTGCGGCTTGTGCCTTCGTCTGCTGCGCATCGGCTACAAGATTCGCTACTGAGTCGCCTGAGCGATAATTCCGCGATGTCTGAACCGACGCCAAACGATGTGCAGCGCTTCATTGCGCAGGGCCTGAATTGCGAGCATCTGGAGGTGCAGGGCGACGGCCGGCACTTCTTCGCCACCATCGTCTGCGCCGACTTTGAAGGCGCCAGCCGGATCAAGCGTCACCAGATGGTCTACCAGGCGCTGGGTGACAAGATGCGCGCCGAGATTCACGCCCTGTCGATGAAGACGCTGACCCCAGCCGAATGGGCTGTCAGCCCGGATAAAGCCCCACTGCAACATCACTGAAAGTCGCCGCGGCACGTGCTGCGGCTGTTGAGTCTGCGCTGGCAGGCTTGATGGCGGTGCAGATTTCGGCCCCACGCTCATGGACAAACTTCTGATTCGCGGCGGACGGCCTCTGGAAGGCGAGGTCACGATCTCGGGCGCCAAGAACGCGGCACTGCCTGAGCTTTGTGCTGCCTTGCTGACGCCCGAGCCATTGACGCTGACCAATGTGCCGCGCCTGCAGGACGTCAATACGACGTTGAAGTTGTTGCGCAACATGGGCGCCCGAGCCGAGCGCGACGAGGCGCAGCTGGACACGGTTGTGCTCGACACGTCCACCGTGACCTTGCCTGAAGCGCCGTACGACCTGGTCAAGACCATGCGGGCCTCGATCCTGGTGCTGGGCCCGCTGCTGGCGCGCTTTGGTCAGGCGAGGGTGTCCCTGCCTGGCGGATGCGCGATCGGCTCGCGGCCTGTCGATCAGCACATCAAGGGCTTGCAGGCCATGGGCGCGCAGATCACGGTGGAGCACGGCTACATCATCGCGAAGGCGCCGGAGGCCTCCGGCACGCACTCGCAGCGATTGCGCGGCACCAAGATCACGACCGACATGGTGACCGTGACCGGCACCGAAAACCTGCTGATGGCTGCGACTCTCGCCGACGGCGAGACCGTGCTCGAGAACGCGGCGCAGGAGCCCGAAGTGGTGGACCTGGCCGACATGCTGATCGCCATGGGCGCGCGCATCGAGGGCCATGGCACGCGCCGCATTCGCGTGCAGGGTGTCGAGCGCCTGAACGGCTTGGTGGGCACAACGAGCCACCGCATCGTGCCCGACCGCATCGAAGCGGGCACCTTCCTGTGTGCGGTTGCTGCCACGGGTGGTGATGTCGTACTTCGCCGCGCGCGCGCCGATCACCTCGACGCGGTCATCGAGAAGCTGCGCGAGGCGGGTATTTCGATCGAATCCGGCGACGACTGGATCCGTGTGCGCAGCCGCCAACGCCCGACGGCGGTGAGCTTTCGAACCAGCGAGTACCCGGCTTTCCCGACCGACATGCAGGCGCAGTTCATGGCGCTGAACTGCATTGCCGAGGGCACCGCCAAGGTCACCGAAACCATCTTCGAGAACCGCTTCATGCACGTCAATGAAATGGTGCGGCTGGGTGCGCGCATCGAGGTGGATGGCCATCTGGCTGTCGTGCACGGCGTGCCGAAGCTGTCCGGCGCAACGGTGATGGCCACCGACCTGCGCGCCTCGGCCAGCCTGGTGATCGCGGGGCTGGTGGCCGAAGGCGAAACCTGCGTCGATCGTATTTACCACCTCGACCGCGGATACGACCAGATGGAAGCCAAGCTGCGCGGCATCGGCGCCGACATCGAGCGCGTCCGATGAGCCCCCACGTCGCTGCGCTCCTGCCCCCCGAGGGTGTTGTCCGGCCCTTGGGGCGGCCCGGCGGTACCGTCCAATGATCACCCTCGCCTTGTCCAAGGGACGCATCTTCGAAGAGACCTTGCCGCTGCTCCGAGCGGCCGGCATCGAGGTTGCTGAAGACCCGGAGAAATCGCGCAAGCTGATCATTGGCACCAACCGGCCCGATGTGCGCGTGGTGCTGGTACGCGCCAGTGATGTGCCGACCTATGTGCAATACGGCGGCGCCGATTTGGGTGTCACCGGCAAGGACACGCTGATCGAACACGGCGGCTCGGGCCTGTACCAGCCACTCGATCTGCGCATCGCCAAGTGCCGCATGAGCGTCGCGACCCGCGCCGATTTCGACTATGCCAATGCGGTGAAGCAGGGCTCGCGCATCCGTGTGGCGACCAAGTACACCCTCACTGCGCGTCAGCATTTTTCGGACAAGGGCGTGCACGTCGATGTGATCAAGCTCTACGGCTCGATGGAACTGGCGCCCCTGACGGGTCTGGCCGATGCGATCGTCGATCTGGTGTCCAGCGGCAACACGCTGAAGGCCAACCACCTGATTGAGGTCGAGGAAATCATGAAGATCTCGGCGCGACTGGTCGTCAACCAGGCCGCGCTGAAGCTCAAGCGCGAGCCGATCCGCGCGATCATCGATGCGTTTGCGTCGGCCATCCCCGACTGAGCTGACCCGCCATGACCGTCCGCATTCGCCACCTGGACACATCTGCGGCCGCCTTCGCGGCCGAGTTCGAGCGCGTCTTGCATTGGTCGGCCGAGACCGATGGCGCCATCGAGGAGCGCGTGGCCTCGATCCTGGCCGAAGTGCAGCAGCGCGGCGATGCGGCAGTGCTGGAGTACACACGGCGCTTTGACGGACTCGAAGCCGCTTCGGTCGCCTCGCTGGAAATCGGCCACGCCGAGTTGCAGGCTGCGCTGAATGCGATCACGCCAGCGCAGCGCAGCGCGCTGGAGTTCGCTGCCCACCGGGTGCGTGAGTACCACCAGCGTCAGCTCGAGGCCTGTGGCCGCTCGTGGACGTATCGCGATGCCGATGGCACCTTGCTGGGCCAGAAGGTCACGCCGCTCGATCGCGTGGGCATCTACGTGCCCGGCGGCAAGGCGGCGTATCCGTCCAGCGTGCTGATGAATGCGCTGCCCGCCAAGGTGGCTGGCGTCGGCGAGATCGTGATGGTGGTGCCGACACCGAAGGGCGAGAAGAACCTGCTGGTGCTGGCCGCCGCCGCTGTCGCTGGTGCCGATCGCGTGTTCACGATCGGCGGCGCGCAGGCGGTGGCGGCGCTTGCCTACGGCACGGCCACGGTGCCGGCGGTCGACAAGATCACCGGCCCCGGCAACGCCTACGTTGCCAGCGCCAAGCGCCGTGTGTTCGGCAAGGTCGGCATCGACATGATCGCGGGCCCGAGCGAAATCCTGGTGTTGGCCGATGGCAGCACGCCGGCCGACTGGGTGGCGATGGACCTGTTCAGCCAGGCCGAGCACGACGAGCTGGCGCAAAGCATCCTGCTGTGCCCGGACGCGGCTTACATCGAACGCGTGCAGGCCGAGATCGACCGTCTGATCGACAACATGCCTCGCCGCGACGTGATCCGCGCCTCGCTCGAAGGCCGTGGCGCACTGATCCACACGCGCAGCATGGAAGAGTCCTGCGAGATCAGCAACCGCATCGCGCCCGAGCACCTCGAAGTCAGCTCGCGCGACCCGCACCGCTGGGAGCCGCTGCTCAGGCACGCTGGCGCGATCTTCCTCGGCGCGTACACCAGCGAGAGCCTGGGCGACTACTGCGCCGGGCCGAACCATGTGCTGCCGACCTCGGGCACCGCACGCTTCTCGTCGCCGCTGGGCGTCTATGACTTCCAGAAGCGCAGCAGTCTGATCGAGGTCAGCGAAGCCGGCGCGCAGCAGCTTGGTGTTGTCGCGGCTGAACTGGCTTATGGCGAAGGGTTGCAAGCCCACGCGCAAGCCGCCGAGATGCGGCTGAAGCGCTGAGGCCCGTCTGCTGCCGAGTCGACCCCCATGCCCCGCTTGACCACCGACACCGTGATCCAGCGCCACATCCGCAGCGATGTGCGCGCGATGCGCGCCTATGCGGTGCAGGTGAGCGACGGCCTGGTCAAGCTCGATGCGATGGAGAACCCGTTTCGCCTGCCCGAGCCGCTGCGCGCCGCGCTCGGCGCCCGTCTGGCCGAGGTGGCGATCAACCGCTATCCCGGTAGCCGCAACGATGACCTGCGCCGCGCGCTGGCGCAGCACGCCGGTCTGCCCGCAGGCTTCGACCTGATCCTTGGCAATGGCTCGGACGAGTTGATCTCGATGCTGAGCCTGGCCTGCGCAAACCCAGGCGCTAGCGTCGTCGCGCCGGTGCCAGGCTTCGTGATGTACGACGTGTCGGCGCGCTTGCAGGGCCTGCACTCGATCAGCGTGCCGCTGACCGCCGACTTCGAGCTCGACGAGGCCGCCATGCTCTCTGCGATGGCAAAGCATCAGCCTGCGATCGTCTATATCGCCTATCCAAACAATCCGACGGCCAACCTGTTCGATGACGGGATCATCGAGCGCTTGATCGAAGCGGCGGCGGGGCTGGTCGTGATCGACGAAGCGTACCAGCCGTTTGCCTCGCGCAGCTACATCGACCGCGTGGTGCGCCACGGCCACGTGCTGATCATGCGCACGCTCAGCAAGTTCGGCCTGGCTGGAGTGCGGCTTGGTTATCTGATGGGGCCGAAAGCGCTCATCGCCGAGATCGACAAGGTGCGCCCGCCGTACAACGTCAGCGTGCTGAACTGCGAGGCGGCGCTGTTCGCCCTGGAGCACGCCGATGAGTTCGATCGCCAGGCGGCGGTGCTGCGCAGCGAGCGGGCCAAGCTGATGTCTGCCTTGCAGGCGTTACCCGGGGTGCATCCGTATCCGAGCGAGGCCAACATGATTCTGGCGCGTGTGCCGGATGCGGCTGCGCTGTTCGCCGCCTTGAAGCTTCGCGGCATCCTGGTCAAGAATGTCTCGAATCTCCATCCCTTGCTGGCCGACTGTCTGCGCCTGACGGTCGGTACACCGGAAGAGAATGTCAGCCTGATGTCTGCCCTGAAGTCTTCCCTCGAAGAGAGCACACGATGAGTTCTGACACGACGGCCGTACCGCACCGCTTGGCGGAGGTGACGCGTCACACCGCCGAAACCCAGATCCGTGTGGCCATCGACCTGGATGGCAGCGGTGTATCGAAGCTGGCCACGGGCATCGGCTTCTTCGATCACATGCTGGACCAGATCGCGCGCCACGGCCTGATCGATCTGGACATCGAGGCGAAGGGCGATCTGCACATCGACGGCCACCACACCGTCGAAGACATCGGCATCACGCTGGGGCAGGCGGTGGCGAAGGCGGTTGGCGACAAGCGCGGGCTGCGCCGCTACGGCCACGCCTACGTGCCGCTGGACGAGGCGCTGTCGAGGGTGGTCATCGATTTTTCCGGTCGGCCCGGCCTGCACATGCGTGCCGATTTCAAGAGCGGCATGATCGGCGCGCTCGACACGCAGCTGGTTTACGAGTTCTTTCAGGGCTTCGTGAACCACGCCAATGTCAGCCTGCACATCGACAACCTGCACGGCGACAACGCCCACCACCAGTGCGAGACCATCTTCAAGGCTTTTGCACGAGCGATGCGCATGGCGCTGGAAATCGACCCGCGCATGGGCAATCTGATTCCGTCGACCAAAGGCAGTTTGTGAAGGTGATGCGGTGAGTCGAGTCGTCGCCGTGGTCGACTACGGCATGGGCAATCTGCGCTCGGTATCGCAAGCGGTGATGCATGTGGCGCAGGGCTCCGGCCTGGAGGTCAGGGTGACCGCCGACCCCGAGGTTGTCTATGCCGCTGAGCGCGTGGTGTTGCCTGGACAGGGCGCCATGCCCGACTGCATGCGCGAGCTGCGCGACTCCGGGCTGAAAGAGGCGGTGATCGATGCGGCGGCGCGCAAGCCATTGCTGGGCGTCTGCGTCGGCATGCAGATGTTGCTGTCTCGCAGCGAGGAAGGCCCCGCCGGTGCGGGCACGCCCGGGCTGTCGCTGATTCCGGGTGAGGTGATCCGCTTCCAGCTTGACGGGCAATTCCAGCCCGACGGGAGCCGCTACAAGGTGCCGCAGATGGGTTGGAACCAGGTAATCCAGGCCCGCACGCACCCTTTGTGGGCGGGTGTACCCGATGGATCGAGTTTCTACTTCGTACACAGTTTCTACGCGCGGCCGACCGATCCGCACCACAGCTTGGGCGAAACCGACTACGGACATCGCTTTACCTGCGCTTTGGGGCGGGATAATATTTTTGCGACGCAATTTCATCCGGAGAAGAGCGCGATGCATGGTCTGACCGTGTACCGAAACTTTCTCCATTGGAAGCCATGATCCCCGCGACATGCCGCGGAGGTCCTGGCGCTGCGGCATCTTTCTGGCGCTGATTTCTTCAACTGTTTGTTCTGGTCATGTTGCTCATTCCTGCGATCGATCTCAAAGACGGCAAATGCGTGCGCCTCAAGCAAGGTGACATGAGCAACTCAACGACCTTCGGTGAAGACCCTGCAGCGATGGCGCGGCGCTGGGTCGATGCCGGCGCGAGACGTCTGCATCTGGTCGACCTGAACGGCGCGTTTGCCGGCAAGCCAGTCAATGAGCCTGCAATCAAGGCGATCCTCGCCGAAGTCGGCGACGAGATCCCGGTGCAGTTGGGCGGTGGCATCCGCGACCTCGACACCATCGAGCGCTACCTGGACGATGGCCTGAGCTTCATCATCATCGGTACCGCCGCAGTGAAGAACCCCGGCTTTCTGCGCGATGCCTGCAGCGCGTTCGGCGGCCACATCATCGTCGGCCTCGACGCGAAGGAAGGCAAGGTCGCCACAGACGGCTGGAGCAAGCTGACCGGCCACGAGGTCATCGACCTGGCGAAGAAATTCGAGGATTACGGCGTTGAAGGCGTGATCTACACCGACATCGGGCGCGACGGCATGTTGTCGGGCATCAACATCGATGCGACGGTGAAGCTGGCGCAGGCGCTGACGATTCCGGTCATCGCCTCGGGCGGGCTGAGCAACCTCGCTGATATCGAGCGGCTGTGCGAGGTCGAGTTCGAAGGCATCGACGGTGTCATCTGCGGGCGAGCCATCTACACCGGAGACCTGGATTTCGCCGCCGCACAGGCGCGCGCTGACGAACTGAACGGGAACTGACCGGCGTCTTCTACCTTTCCCGACGCCCTGCGATGGCAGCCGGCGACACCAGATGCTTTCCAAGCGAATCATTCCCTGCCTCGACGTGACCGGCGGTCGCGTCGTCAAAGGCGTCAATTTCGTCGAGTTGCGCGACGCCGGTGACCCGGTGGAAATCGCTGCGCGCTACAACGAGCAAGGCGCTGACGAGCTGACCTTTCTCGACATCACCGCCACCAGCGATGGCCGAGACCTGATCCTGCACATCATCGAAGCGGTGGCGTCGCAGGTTTTCATCCCGCTGACGGTCGGTGGCGGCGTGCGATCGGTCGACGATGTGCGGCGCCTGCTCAACGCCGGTGCCGACAAGGTCAGCTTCAATTCGGCGGCGGTGGCGAACCCGCAGCTCATCCGCGATGCTTCGGGGCGCTACGGCGCGCAATGCATCGTCGTCGCGATAGATGCCAAGCGTCGTTGCGGGGACGACCTCGCCGCGCGTGGGCCCGGCTGGGACGTCTACACCCACGGAGGGCGAAAGAACACCGGCCTGGATGCGGTCGAGTGGGCTGGACAGATGGCCGAGCACGGTGCGGGTGAGATCCTGCTGACCAGCATGGACCGCGACGGGACGAAATCCGGCTTCGACCTGGCACTGACACGCGCGGTCAGCGACCGCGTCGCGGTGCCGGTGATTGCCTCGGGTGGCGTGGGTGCGCTGGAGCATTTGTCGGAAGGCATCCGCATTGGCGGTGCAGACGCGGTGCTCGCCGCCAGCATCTTTCACTACGGCGAATTCACCGTGGGCCAGGCCAAGGCACTGATGGCGCGCGACGGCATCCCGGTGCGGTTGTGATGGCGGGCGCCAAGTCGAAAGAGGGTCCTCGCTTCGGCAGCCGCGCGTTCGCCGATGTGCCTCCCCGCAAGAAGGCTGCCGCCAAGAAGCCGGCGGTGTCGCCTGACATCGCCTCGCTGCCGCGCGAGGTGCGCATCATCGGTGGCGAGTGGAAGCGCAGCAAGCTGCCGGTCGGTCTGCTGCCCGGCCTCCGCCCGACCCCCGACCGCGTGCGCGAGACGCTGTTCAATTGGCTGGGCGCCGACCTCAGCGGCTGGCGCTGCCTCGATGCCTTCGCAGGCAGTGGCGCGCTGGGCTTCGAGGCGGCATCGCGTGGCGCCGCCTCGGTGGTGTTACTGGAGCGTGAGGTTCGGCAAGCCCGCAGCCTTGAAGAGTCGAAGCTGCGCCTGAAGGCTGACACGCTGCAGGTGGTGGCCACTGATGCGTTGTCATGGATGCGCCGCAGCGCGCCGGACGCCTTCGAGCTGGTGTTCATCGACCCACCTTTCGGTAGCGATCTCTTGGCACCGGCAGCGGCCGCCGCTGCCAGGCTGGTGGTCCCAGGCGGCTACATCTATCTGGAAGCAGCACACACCTACAGCGCCGAGGACCTTGCGCCGCTGAATCTGACCGTGTATCGACACCTGCGCGCCGGCAGGGTCCACGCCCACTTGTTGCAGCGCACCACCGGTGACTACACTGCGGCCCACATCACGTGACCAGGAGCGCCGAATGACCTCCGTGACCAAACTGACGGCCATCTATCCGGGCACCTTCGATCCGATGACGCTGGGTCACGAAGACCTGATGCGACGCGCCAGCCGATTGTTCGAGCGACTGATCCTCGCCGTGGCGGCTGGACACCACAAGCGCACGATGTTCACCATCGAGGAGCGCCTCGAAATTGCCCAGGAACTGGCGCGCAAGCATCCCAACGTGGAGGTGGTTGCCTTCCGCGGACTGCTGCGCGACTTCGTCGTCGGCATCGGCGGCAAGGTGGTCGTGCGCGGCCTGCGCGCGGTGAGCGACTTCGAGTACGAATTCCAGATGGCCGGCATGAACCGCCAACTGATGCCCGATGTGGAGACGGTGTTCCTGACACCGAGCGACCAGTACCAGTTCGTTTCCGGCACATTCGTCAGGGAGATCGCGACGCTGGGCGGTGATGTCTCGAAGTTTGTGTCACCGTTGGTGCTTGAGCGACTGCGTTCGCGCGTCAGCCTCAAGCTCCCGGAAGCCTGAACAACGACCTGATCGCCCCGACATGGCCCTGCTGATCACCGACGAATGCATCAATTGCGACGTGTGCGAGCCCGAGTGCCCGAACGCGGCGATATCGATGGGCGTCGCGATCTACCAGATTGACCCAGCCAAGTGCACCGAATGCGTGGGCCACTTCGACGAGCCTCAATGCGTTCAGGTGTGCCCGGTGGCCTGCATTCCAATCGACCCGGCGCATGTCGAGTCGAACGAATCGTTGTGGGCGAAGTACCAGAGGCTGCAGGCGGAAGCTGCCTCTGCAGGGGCAGTGGCGCCCGACTGATTTTTCCTGGCGCGGGGTCAGTTGCTTGGTGGTGCCGTAATGGCTCCAGGCGTTGACTGGGGCGAACCACGATTCGCCGCTTGGGCCAGAAGGTGTCGCCGCTTCTTGGCCTTCGCCTTGACTTTCGATCGGGAGGTGGTGTTTGACACCTTCTTTGCCGGCGCGCTGAAACTGCCCGCCAGCGCTGGCTGATGGGCCGCTTCGCTGGAGAGTCGATCGCGCTCCAGGGACGAAGCCAGCGCCACGGTGCGCTCATTGACTTGCTTGGCCTGCAATCGCTGCTCATCGCTGCGTTCGTCCATGAGCTCCACGCGGCGACCCTCTCCGCACGGTGTCTGTGAATAGACGGCACCGTTCGGGCCGCAACGGTAGATCTCTGCCGCGGCCACAGGGCCCGCGATCGTCAGGCCGATCCAGGCGGCGATCAAGGCGTGCAGTTTCGTCATGGCGAGGCTCCTCCGGGTGCATCTGGCAGCTTCTTCGGGCGAGGCGGCCTGGCGTGAATCTTCAGCATCGCGCGCTCCATGTCGCCGGCGATCAGCAGATCGAGGGCGCCCAAGGCCTGCGCGATGCTCTGATCGATCGCTTCGCGTTCTGCCACGGGCGGCTTGCGAAGCACATGGTTGATGACTTCCGCCTTGACGCCGGGGTGGCCAATGCCCAGGCGCAGTCGCCAGAAGCCAGCAGAACCCAGTTGCGCCTGGATGTCTTTCAGACCGTTGTGCCCTGCATGGCTGCCGCCGAGCTTCATCTTCATCTGCCCGGGCATCAGATCCAGCTCATCGTGCGCGACGAGGATCTCTTCTGGCGCGATCTTGAAGAACCGCGCCAGCGGTGCCACCGACTTGCCCGACAGGTTCATGAAGGTCATCGGTTCCAGCAGCCACAGCGGGCCGCCCGGGAGGTTGACGCGCGCGACCAATCCGACGTATGACCGATCGGGTACCAGCGTCACCTTGAGCTGGCGCGCCACCTCATCGATGAACCAGAAGCCCGCGTTGTGCCGCGTGCCGTCGTACTCCGCCCCGGGATTGCCGAGGCCCACCATCAGTCTGATCATGGTTTCATTATCGATTTCGGCCGCCCAAGAAAAAGCCCCACCGTGGTGGGGCTCCGAAGGGGGACGGGAGCAGGAGCTAGGGGCTCCTGCGACGCCTTACTTCTTGTTCTGCTTTTCGGTCTTCTTGCCCTTGGTCGGAGCGGCTGCAGCAGCAGCCACCACCACCGGCGCGGCTTCTTCTTCGGCCGACAAAACCGACGCGGACACCAGCACCGGGTTCGGCTTGCCCTGCGTCATGACCTTGATGCCAGCAGGCAGCGCGATGTCATTGACATGCAATGACTGGCCCTTGGCGAGTTGACCCAGGTCGACAGTCAGGAACTCAGGCAGTTGCGAGGCCAGACATTGAATACGCAATTCGGTGACGACGTGGTTGACCACGCACTTGTCGACCTTCACTGCCGGTGACTCTTCCTCGTTGATGTAGTGCAGCGGCACCTTCTTGGTGATCTTGGTGGTGGCATCGACGCGCTGGAAGTCGATGTGCAGCACGATCGGGCGGAATGGATGCAACTGGTAGTCACGCAGCAAGACGTTCTCTGACTTGCCGGCCAGTTCCATCTCGAGGATGGACGAGTGGAACGCTTCCTTCTTCAAGGCGAAGAACAAGGCGTTGTGATCGAGTTCGATCATTGCCGGTGTGCCGGCGCCATAGACGATCCCTGGGACCTTGTCGGCGTTGCGCAGGCGGCGGCTCGCTCCGGTCCCCTGCAACGTACGCTCGTATGCGACGAATTTCATGTTGACTCCAAAAGGTGAGAAGCCCCGCGACCAGGTGCTTCGAAATGGACCTTGCGGTCCGGGTAAACATCCGGCTGGTCGGCCGGACGCCTGGTTCGACGATCAGAAATTGCTGTTCTGCTCGGCGAACAAAGAAGTGACCGATTCGCCGTCGGAAATGCGACGGATGGTTTCGGCAAACAGGAACGACACCGACAGTTGGCGCACTTTTGCGCACACCCTGGCAGCCTCGGTCATCGGAATGGTGTTGGTGATCACGACCTCATCCAGCATCGAGGTCTGGATGCGTTCGATCGCCGGGCCCGAGAACACCGCATGGGTGCAGTAGGCGTAAACAGATTTGGCGCCGCGCTCTTTCAGCACCGCTGCTGCCTTGACCAGCGTGCCGGCGGTATCGATCATGTCGTCCATGACCACGCAGTTGCGCCCGTCGATCTCGCCGATGACGTTCATCACCTCAGACACATTGGCCTTGGGGCGACGCTTATCGATGATCGCCAGATCGCAGTTCAGTTGCTTGGCAAGCGCGCGTGCTCGCACCACACCGCCGATGTCTGGCGAGACCACCACGAGGTCTTCATAGCGCTTCGACTGCAGATCGGACAGCAGCACCGGAGACGCATAGATGTTGTCGACCGGGATGTTGAAGAAACCCTGGATCTGGTCGGCGTGCAGATCCATCGTCAGCAAGCGCTCAACGCCCACCGCTTCCAGCATGTTGGCAACGACCTTGGCGCTGATCGGCACGCGTGTCGAGCGAGGCCTGCGGTCCTGCCGCGCGTAGCCGAAGTAGGGAATCACGGCGGTGATGCGGCGCGCACTGGCGCGCTTCAAGGCATCGACCATGATGCATAACTCCATCAGGTTCTCGTTGGTTGGCGTGCAGGTCGATTGCACAACGAACACATCGCGAGCCCGCACGTTCTGCTCGATCTCGACAGCGACTTCGCTGTCAGAGAAGCGGCCGACCGACGCCTTGCCCAGTTCGACACCCAAGTGGGTGGCGATTTCCTTGGCCAGCGCCGGATTGGCGTTGCCAGTGAAAAGCACAGTGTTGAAAAGCACATTCCCTCCGACGAGGCTCTGTGGAAGCACGTTGCTTCCTTTCAGTCCAGCCCAGGCCTGCTGTCAGGACGATCCGGGAATCAATGAATCTGGCAGGGGAAGAAGGATTCGAACCTTCGCATGTCGGAATCAAAATCCGATGCCTTAACCAACTTGGCGACTCCCCTACACCGGTGAGTAGGCCGAGGCCACTCACCCACAACTTTCAGGATATGACTTTCAATCCTGGATCTCTACATCTCTAACCCAGTCACGCAACGGGTGCTGCGGCAGGCTACGGCACACTTTCGTGATCCAGCCTGACGGCAGCTCGCCGTCCAGCGCAAGCGCCGGGTTCGACTCTGACGCGACGCGCGCAAACACCACACTGCCCGAACCACTCATGCGACCGTTGCCGTAGCGAGACTGCAAAAGCGTCGCCGCGTCATGCACCTCAGGGTGCAACAACTCGGCAACGGCTTGCAGGTCGTTGTGACCCCAGCCGACACCATCCGCAGGTGCGGTGATGCGCAGAAGTTCGTCCGCATCAAAGCCCTCAAGTATAGCGCGAGGCGTGTCGCGAACCAACTGAGGATGGCTGAAAACAGCACGCGTTTCGATCGATACCGCCGGCTTGATCAGGACATAGCTCTGTTCGGGAACGGCCACAGGCGTCAGCTGTTCGCCGATGCCTTCGACCCAGGCGTTGTCCCCGCCTATGAAAAACGGCACGTCGGCGCCCAGCGTCAGGCCCAGCGCATGCAGCTGCGCGCGCGACCAGTTCAATCCCCAGAGCCGGTTCAGCGCCAGCAAGGTCGTCGCCGCATCGGAACTGCCGCCGCCCAGGCCGGCGCCCCAGGGCACCTCCTTGACGATGCTGATGTCTGCGCCGCAGGTGGTACAGCTCGCTGCCTTCAAGGCCCTTGCAGCACGCAGACACAGATCGTCCGATGGCAAGGCGACTGTCAGGTCGTGCCGGCGCAATTCACCATCGCTGCGCCGCTCGAAATGCAGGGTGTCGGCCCAGTCGATCAGCACAAACAGCGACTGCAGCAGATGGTGTCCGTCGGCCCGCCGGCCGACGACATGCAAGAAAACATTGAGCTTGGCCGGGGCGCTCACATCCCACAAGGCGTTGAGCGTCATCGCAGGTCGAGCTTCACCAGTACTGTGACGGCTGGCGGTGCAGCGCGGCGCGCGACGAGCCTCGCTTCATCAAAGCGCGACAGGTCAACTCGCCAGCCGAGCTGACTGAATCCGGCCGGCTCCGGTGTGACGGCCGCCACGCTGACTGCGCCGGGCCACGGGCGACCACGCAACCAATCGAACAAGGCGGGCACCGGCAGCGCTTCTCCGACCACGGCGCGCGTCATTTCGTCGAGGTTCTCGTGACGGGTCTGGCCCTGCGGCGTGTTGAGCACCACGGCCTCGGGGCTCCAGCTGGCGCGTGCCACCGTGCTGCCCAGCGGTGTGTTCATATCAAGGCGACCCCGCTGCGGGGTGCCACTCAGCTCGAATGACGCTGAGAGGCTGTGCGCCGGCTCGGTGTCGGTGGCAGCCACCTGTACCGACATCCTGCCCGCCAGAAGCTCGCCCGAAGGCTGGTCATCGGGCGGTGTCAGTGTCGAGCAGCCCGCCAACACCAGCGCTGCACAGACCCCACTGACCCGAAAGATCACAAGTTAACTTTCAGTCGCACCACGGTCTCACGCAGCACGTCATTGGCCTGATCGCGGCTCTTGCCTTCGCGCAGGATGCGACGAGCTTCCTCGCGCTGGCCATTGACCCACAGCACTTCGCCCAGGTGGGCGGCAATCTCCGGGTCGGGGCGCGACTGGTACGCACGCTTGAGCTGCTTGATGGCCTCAGCGAGGTTACCCATGCGGTACTCGACCCAGCCCAGGCTGTCGGTGATGAAAGGCTCTCCTGGGGCCAATTCCAGCGCCCGCACGATCAAGGCCTTCGCTTCCGGCAGCCGCAGCCCGCGATCTGCCAGCGAGAAACCGAGTGCGTTGTAGGCATGCTCATGGTCGGGGCGCAACTCGATCACGCGCCGCAGCAGGCGCTCCATTTCGTCGATGCGATCCAGCTTCTCCTCCATCATCGATTGCTCGTAGAGCAAGTCGGGATCGTCCTTGAAGCGCTCATTGGCCCGTTTCAGCACTGCACTGGCCTGCGCCCACTGCCGCGCATCGCGCAACAGTGCGACTTCGGCCAGCAACTTGGCGCGACCGTCTTCATCGCTGGCTTCCGGCGCCCGTCGAATCAGTTCCACCGCTTCGCTCAGGCGACCTTGCTTGGCCAGCAGCGACGCACGGCGTACCTGCACTTCCAGCGCGCGAGCAGGGGTGTCGACCTTCGCGAGCCAAGCTTCGGCGGCCTTGAAATTGCCTTGTTGCTCTGCTGCCTGCGCGAGCATCAGCCAGGCCTGGGTCAGGCCACGGTCGTCGGATTCGACGACGGCCTCGCTTCCCGCCTCAGCGGCTGGCCCTGCGGCGGCGGTTTTCGGTGGGTTGCTGACCTGCGGCGTCGATTGAATGCGCTCGATGAAGGTCGTGATGGCGACCGTGGCTTCCTTGGGTTGGCGCAGTTCCAGGTGCAAGGCACCGAGTGTCAGCCACGGCGCGCTTTGCGCAGGATTGTCCCGAGTGACCCGATCGACCTGCGTCAGCGCCTCCAGGTAGCGCTGCGACATGCCCAAGGCTCGTGCGTAAAACATGCGCACCGCACTGGCTTGCGGCCGGGCCTTCAGATATCCCTGGACGATGGGCTCGGCGTCGATGGTCGTCGGCAGGAGTTCCAGCGCAAGCAGCACCGGGCCATCGGCGCTCGCATCCCGCGCATGCGCGCGCTGTGCGTACTCCAGCGCACGCGCGCTGTCACCTGCCGCCTGCCAGGATCGACCAATCGCAATCAGTGACGCGTCAGCCGTTGCTGGCGCATCAACATAGGGCTGCAGCGCGCCGGTCAGGATCTCGGGGATCAGGCTGCGGTCTCCTGTGCGCTCGAAAAACCGCGGCAGGCTGCTGATCAGGCCAGGCCGTTCGCTCTCCTGCGTCAGCCTGATCAGGGAGCGCAACGGCTCTGCCGTCTCAGGGGAGCGGTTCAACGCCACGAGCAATTCGATCAGGTAGCGGTGTGCGTCGCGCGAGGTCGGCAGCGCCTTGCGCCACGACTGCACGGCGATCAGCGCCTGACTGCCCGCCCGAATCTGCAAGGCCATGTCGACTGCGCGCTTGTAAAGCTGTTCGTTCTTGGTCTTGTTGGCCGCGTCAAGCACCACCAGGAAGGCGGTGCTGCCCTCGCGGGCGCTGAGTTCGAGCTCGCCGATGAGCAACTGGTAGAACAGCGCGGCATCGAGGCCGGAGTTCTGGAATGTGGGTTCAGAAGCGGTGGAATCTGCCGCTGGCGCTGCGGAAGCAGGCGCTTGTGACCACGCCAACGGAGCCCAGGTGCAGCCCGTCATGACAAGCGCACAGACCGCTTTTGCGGTGGGGAAACGAGCTGGCATCAGCGACTCCTGGATAGGGAAAAGATTCTAGAGCGGGGCGCTGCAAAGCCCGACCCGCCGGATACGACCTCGCCGGCTGCCGATAATTCCGCCAATGCCTGAACTGCCGGAAGTCGAAGTCACCCGCTTGAGCTTTGCCGATCGGATCGATGGCGCGGTCGTTACCTGCGTGCGTGTCGGCAAGCCATTGCGCTGGCCCCTTGGCATCGAGCCATTGCATCTGACGGGTCTGCGCGTCGGTGCGGTCACGCGGCGCGGCAAGTATCTGTGGCTGTCGCTGCGGGCCCGTGAAGCCTTGCCGAACGCGACCGGCGTGCCCCCGAGTGATGGCGGCTTGCTGCTGCATCTGGGCATGTCGGGCTCGCTGGCCTTCAGCCCGCAGCCTGCCGCGCCCGGATTGCACGACCACTTTGACCTGGCCACTGACCGCGGCACGCTGCGTCTGACCGACCCACGCCGCTTTGGCGCGGTGGTCTGGTCGCCCACGCTGGATACGGGCATGGCCGGGAAGCTTCTGGCCAGCCTCGGGCTGGAGCCGTTCGATACCGCTTTCGATGGTGCGCATCTGCATGCCGCATTGCAACGACGCCGTGTGGCCATCAAGCTCGCGCTGCTCGGCGGTGACATCGTCGTCGGCGCCGGAAACATTTATGCGTGCGAGGCGCTGTTCACTGCGGGGATCGACCCGCGCACCCGCAGTGATCGGCTGAGCCGCCCCCGCTGCCAGCGCCTGGCTCAGGCAATACGGCAGACGCTGCAGACCGCACTCGACCTAGGTGGTTCCACCTTGCGTGACTTTCGCGACGCGCACGGCATGGCCGGCCAGTTCCAGCTGAGCGCGCGGGTCTATGGTCGCGCGGGGCAACCGTGCACCGTGTGCGGCGTTCCGGTGCGACGCATCGTGCAGACGCAGCGCTCGACCTTCTTTTGCCCGAACTGCCAGAAACGTTGAGCGCGGGCTCAAAAAAAGGGCTACTCACCAGCCGTTTCTCGCGATGAACAAGCTCGGGCTTGCCCTAGGATGAGGTGGCTTGAAGCTCTCAGGGGCTGCGGCATCGCCCGACCTACGCAAAACAGTCCGATCGCGCCATGACTTCTGCTTTTTCCGGTCGCTTCGATGAACTCAACCAGTGGCGCGACGCAGTTCGTGCTCGCCTCGACGGCTTGGCGGCATTCCTGGCCGAACAAGGGCCCTCTGACGCCGTGGAGCAGTCGCAGATCGCCTCGCTGCGCCAGCGACTGTCCACCGACAAGTTGGTCGTCGCATTTGTCGGCGAGTTCTCGCGCGGCAAATCCGAACTGATCAACGCGATTTTCTTCGCCGACACAGGGCGCCGCGTGCTGCCGGCCACGCCAGGGCGCACGACGATGTGCCCGGTCGAACTCTCCAACGACCCGACGCAGCCGATCACCGTGTCGCTGTTGCCCATCGCCAGCCGGCTCTCCGGCGCGTCTCTAGCCGAATTGCGGCGTGACCCCCAGGCATGGACCCATGTGCCGCTCGATGCGGGACGTCCTGAGCACCTGTCGAGTGCGCTGCGTGAGGTGATGGGCACCCAGCGCGTGTCGATCGCCGAGGCGCATGCGCTTGGGCTGTGGGATGAATCGAATTCCGACAACAACCCGAAGCCCGATGACAGCGGCCGTGTCGAGGTACCGGCATGGCGCCATGCGCTGATCAATTACCCGCATCCGTTGCTGCGTCAGGGTCTGGTGGTGCTCGACACCCCGGGTCTGAACGCGCTCGGTGCCGAGCCGGAGTTGACATTGAGCCTGCTGCCGTCGGCGCATGCCACGGTGTTCGTTGTGGGCGCCGACACCGGGGTGACGCAGTCCGACATGGCGATCTGGCGCGATCACCTGGGCAGCCGCCAAGGCGCTGCTTTCGTCGTACTCAACAAGATCGATGCGCTGCGGGATCCCTTGCTCACCCCGCTGCAAGTGGCTGCGCACATCGAGGCCCAACGCACAGCCACCGCGCGAGCGCTTGGGGTGCCTGTGCAACGGGTGTTCGCACTGTCGGCGCGGCAGGCGCTGGTCGCGCGCGTCGAGTCCGATCCACAAAGCCTGGCCGCCAGCCACGTTGCCGAGTTCGAAGCCGCGCTGTCGGCCGAGTTGTTGCCGCAACGGCAACAGGTGCTGCAGCGCTTGATCAACGACACGGTCACCCAGCTTCAGCAGCGGGCAGCGCGACGGCTCGGTGATGCGCGCCGGCAGATCGCCGAACAGATGCTGGAATTGCGCGGCCTGCGCGGCAAGAGCAGCGGCCGGCTGCGCACGATTCGCCAGCGTATCGAGCAGGAGGCACTCGAATTCGAGCACTGCCACTCGCGACTGGTCGCTCTGCGGGGTCTGCACTCACGCTTGCTCGACGCGGCACTTGAAGGGCTGTCGGAAGATCAGCTCAAGGCCGAGGTCGATCGGTTTCTGACGGACATCAAGGCCAGCATGCTCAAGCTCGGCGCCCGCAAGGCGTTTGTCGCGGCGTGCGATCGGCTGCGTGAGCGTCTCACGAAAGCCAGTCAGCAAGCCCAGGAAATCCGGGAGATGCTGGCGGGCACGTTCACTCACCTGAATGCCGAGTTCGGGTTCGGCCTGGTGCTGATGCCGGGTCCCGACCTGTCGCGGTTTGTCGACGAGCTGAACGCCATCGAACGCAGCTATACCCAGTACCTGGGGCTCGGACAGGCCCTGCGCCTGTCGCAGCCGCAGTTCATGGTGCAGTTCCGTCGCATGCTGCTTTCGCGCCTTGACCCGGCATGGGACGGTGCGCGAAGCGACATCGAGTCATGGAATGGCGCCATGACGACGCATGTCGAGGTGCAGTTGCACGAGCGCCGGCGCAGCTTTCAGAAGCGGGCTGAAGCACTGTCGCGCATCCGTGGTGCATCCGACGAGCTCGAGTCGCGCATCACCGACATCGAGCAGCAGGACGAAGCGCTGCAAAGTCGCAGCGAGCGTCTGGCCGTTGTGGCCCAAGCGGTGCTCTCCAGCGCTTCGACCGTCGTGGCTTGCGAGGGCAACATCGATGTGTCCTTGCCGGTGGACGAGTTCGTCTCAGTTCGTCAGGCGCACGCCTGAATGTTGCAGCTGGGGCCGTGCTGCCCACTGCCAGTCAACCCGCCGTGAGTGGACTCGATCCAGGCGAGCCAGCGTCGGCGTTGGCGTTCTCGTCGCAACTGATTCAATGGCAACTGCAGCACGGCCGGCATGGCCTTCCCTGGCAGCGCACCCGCGATCCTTACCGCGTCTGGCTGTCAGAAATCATGCTGCAGCAAACGCAGGTGACGACGGTGCTGGCGTACTACGACCGTTTCCTGCAGCGCTTCCCCGATGTGGAAGCACTCGCGGTGGCGTCGCAGGACGAGGTGCTCGCCCTCTGGAGCGGCTTGGGCTACTACAGCCGCGCACGCAATCTGCACCGCTGTGCACAGGCGGTGGTGGCGCAGCATGGCGGCGAATTTCCGAGAACCAGCGAGCAGTTGCAAAGCCTGCCGGGCATCGGCCGCTCGACCGCCGCAGCGGTAGCCGCGTTCTGCTTCGGCGAGCGTGTGGCCATCCTGGACGGCAATGTGAAACGGGTGTTGACGCGGGTGCTTGGCTTCGAAGGCGATCTGGCGGAGGCTGCCCAGGAACGCTCCCTGTGGGCCCGGGCCGCTGGCCTGCTGCCCGAGCAGGGGATCGAGGCCTACACGCAAGGTTTGATGGACCTGGGAGCAACGCTGTGCAGCGTGCGTGCGCCGCAGTGCTTGCTGTGCCCGGTGCGCGAGCGTTGCGTCGCTGCCGCCACGCAAACGCAGGCGCGCTTTCCGGTGAAAACGCGCAAGCTCAAGCGAAGCAAGCGCGAACATCTGTGGCTTTGGCTGTCCTGGCGCGATCGGGTTTGGCTGGCGCAGCGTCCCGATCAAGGGGTGTGGGCGGGGCTGTGGAGCTTGCCGGAATTCGACACTTCCACCAACTTTGAACGGCACTGCGCTGGCTGGCCGGGCCACGCTGAAAAGCTGGTGTCATTCACCCATGTGCTGACCCACCTCGACTGGACCTTGCACCCGGTGCGCTGGAACCTGCCGCCTGATCTGGACGACAAGACTGCCTGCTCCATCGTGACCGCCTGGCCGACTGGTCGCTGGTTCACGCAAGACGAGGCCCTGGCCGCGGGCCTGCCGGCACCGCTGCGCAGACTGCTGCTGAGTTGATGCGGCCGATCGACGCTCAGTCGCGCGCGTCGAGCTCGCGATGGCGTATCAGCGTCACCGTACTACCGGCGAAGCGGCGCGCCAGCATCTCGACGAAATAAACCGAGCGGTGCTGACCACCCGTGCAGCCGATGGCCACAGTCAGGTAGCTGCGCTGGTCGTTGTTGAAGGCCGGCAGCCAGCGCGTCAGGAAGGCCTCGATGTGCGACAACATCTCGATGACATCTGGTTGCGCTTCGAGGTAAGCCACCACGGGCGCATCGCGCCCATCCTGCGGCTGCAGTTCACGCACGTAGTGCGGGTTCGGCAGTACCCGAACGTCGAACACGTAGTCGGCGTCCAGCGGTACGCCATGCTTGAACGCGAACGACTCGAACACCAGCGTCAGCCGGTTGCCGGTGCCGCTCATCAGATCGCGGATCCAGATGCGAAGCTGGGCGGGGCGCAACTGACTGGTGTCAATCACCGTCGAGACCTCGCGCAGCTCCGACAACAGCTGGCGCTCCAGTTCGATCGCGTCGATCAGTGCCCGATGGCCATCGGGTGCTGACACCCGCTCCAGCTCGAGATCACCAGGGATCGTGTAGCTGGTGTCGTCATCATGCTGATCTCGGTGGTCATGTGTACGCCCCGGGCCTTGCGACAAGGGGTGAGGGCGGCGCGTTTCCGAGAAGCGGCGCACCAGCGCATCGGTGCTGGCATCGAGAAATATCGAGCGCACCCGAACGCCTTCATCGTTGAGCTGCTTGAGCAGCGGCAGCAGGTACGGCAGTGAACCGGCACTGCGCACATCGACTGCAATCGCCACACGCTGGTCGTGCAGCCTGTGCTCCAGTTGCAGAAAGCCGCGCAGCAGCTCGGGCGGCAGGTTGTCGACGCAGAAGAAACCGGCGTCTTCGAGCGCATGGAGCGCGACCGATTTGCCCGAGCCAGAAATGCCCGTGACCAGTACGACTTCGCGTTCTGCCTCTTCCCCGCTGCGCTCGTCAGCCGCCCTTGCTTCACGGTCGTCTGTGGCGTTCATGAGGGCTACTCCTGTCGTGTGTACGGTGTGTCTGTGCCGGAGGTCAGACCCATGTCCAGCATCTCCTGCGCGTGCGCGAGGCTGGTGCCCGAGAGACGCTCGCCAGCCAGCATGCGCGCGATCTCGACGACACGGGCCTCACCTGTCACGTCATGGATCTCGCTGCGCACCACGCCGCCGGCCATGGACTTGGCCACCACGTGATGGTGGTCGGCACTGGCGGCGACCTGTGGCAGATGGGTGACGGCCAGCACCTGACGATCGGCCCCCAGCTGCTTCATCAAACGCCCGACGGTGTCGGCCACTGCGCCCCCGACTCCGGCATCGATCTCGTCGAAGATCAGCGTGCCGGCGCTTGCGTCGCCCCGGCGCAGCTGACTGGTTGTTACCGCGATCGCCAGCGCGATGCGAGACAGCTCGCCGCCCGACGCCACCTTCGCCAGCGGCCTTGGCGTACCTCCTGCGTGCCCGGCGACCAGGAACTCGGCCGACTCCATGCCGAAAGATTGGGGCGAATCCTGCGCCGTGAGCAGCACCTCGAATCGACCGCCGACCATGCCAAGCTGCTGCATCGCCCGCGAGACGGCATCCGACAGCTTCGGAGCCGCCAGCCGGCGGGTCGCCGACACGCGGGAGGCTTCCGCTTCATAGGCCAATCGTGCCTGCGCCAGCCGCGCCCGCTGCGCGTCCAGGTCGGCTGCTGCGTCGAGTGCACGCAGCTCGCCTTTCCACTGCGCCAGCAGCGCGGCCAGGTCAGCGGGCGGGCGGCGGTAACGGCGTGCCAAGCCCATCCAGGCCGACAGCCGTTCGTCGAGCTCGCCGAGGCGCTCGGGATCGGCGTCGGTGTCGTTCAGGAAACCCGACAGCGTATGCGCCGCGTCCTGCAGCTGTGCCTGGGCACCCTGCAGCACTTCGACCACTGCGGCGAGCTCGCCGTCGATCTCTGCAGCATCGCGCAGGCGGTCGATCGCCCGGCCGGTCAGCGTGTTGGCGCTGTCATCGGTCTCGCTGACGGCGTCAAGTGCTTCGCGGGCGGCGTCGAGCAGGGTTTGCACATTCGCCAGTCGGGTGTGCTCGGTGTTCAGCTCCGCCCATTCATCAGCGCCGGGCGCGAGCTTGTCGACCTCGCCGATCTGCCATGCCAGCCGCTCGCGCTCGCGATCAATGTCGGCCTGCTGCGTTTGTGCTCGCGCCAGAGCGTCGCTGGCCGAACGCCACTCCCCCCAGGAACTGCCGAGCACGTACGTGTCGACGCCTGCGTAGGCGTCAAGCATCTCGCGCACCGCGGCAGGCCGGGTCAGGCTTTGCCAGGCATGCTGGCCGTGGATGTCCACCAGGTGGTCAGCGATCTCACGCAACTGCGCAATCGTTGCTGTGCTGCCATTGACCCAGGCTCGGCTCTTGCCCTGGGTGTCGATCGTGCGGCGCAGCAGCAGGCTGTCGGCGGCGTCGAATCCGGCTTCGGTCAACCAGGCCCTCAATCCGGGAGGCGTGTCGAATTCGGCGCTGATCTCGCAGCGCTGCGCGCCTTCGCGCACCACGCCGACATCGCCTCGGCCGCCGAGTGCGAGTTGCAGTGCATCGATCAGGATCGACTTGCCGGCGCCAGTTTCACCGGTGAGCACAGAGAAGCCTCCAGCAAGCTCCACGTCGAGCGCGGTCACGATGACGAAATCGCGCAGAACCAGGCGCCGCCACATGTCAGTGCTGCCCGGCCGCCCGAAGGCGCTGACGCCCCCCCTCGGGGGGCAGCGAAGGCAATGAGCGTGGGGGGCACATCACGAGGTTCCCGAGTTCCAGTGCAGCTTGCGGCGCAGCGTGGCGTAATAGCTCCAGCCCGGCGGGTGCAGGAAGCGCGCTTGAAACGCGGCGCGGCGCACGGTGATGCGGTCGCCGTGCAGCAGGCTGGCGAGGCTCTGCATGTCGAAATTGACGCTGGCATCGCGGCCGGCAACGATTTCCACGCTGATCTCGCCCGAGTCGGGCAACACGATGGGCCGGTTCGACAGGTCGTGCGGCGCAATCGGCACCAGCACCAACCCCGGGATGCTGTGGTGCAGGATCGGCCCGCCCGCCGACAGTGCGTAAGCGGTGGAGCCAGTGGGCGACGCGACGATCAGGCCGTCGGCGCGGAGGTTGGCGACGAACTCTCCGCCGATGTCGATCTTCAGCTCGACCATGCTCGAGGTGGCCCCGCGGCTCACCACCACATCATTCAGCGCGAAGGCTTCGAAAATGGTCTCGCCGTCTCGCCGAACGCTGCCTTCAAGCATCGTGCGATGCTCTTCCTCGTAGCTGCCAGCGATCATCGGTGCCAGTGCGGCGGCGAATTCTCCGATCGGGATATCGGTGATGAAGCCAAGTCGTCCCTGGTTGATGCCGACCAACGGGATGTTGAAGCGGGCCATCTGGCGGGCGATGCCCAGCATCGTGCCGTCGCCGCCGACCACCACTGCAATGTCGCAGCACCGACCTAGTTGTGCCGGGGTGAGCGCGCCGTAGTCTGTGAGGCCGGTGTTTAGCGCAGTCTCGTGCTCCATCGAGACTTCTAGCCCCTGCCCGATGAGAAAGCGAGCGACCTCGTCGAGCACGCTGCGACTTCCCAGCGCGTTGTACTTTCCGACCAGTGCGGCATGACGAAACCGGCTTTTCATGCGGAATTACACCACAGCACTTTTCGCATCACGGTGTCAAAAAGCCCTCGCGCCATACAATGAAAATCGCATGGACGATCGCGCTCGAACCCTTCTGAAGACCCTGGTCGAGCGCTACATCGCCGATGGCCAGCCAGTCGGTTCGCGCACTCTCTCCAAGGCCTCCGGGCTGGAGTTGTCGCCTGCCACCATCCGCAATGTGATGGCCGATCTGGAAGAGCTCGGTCTGATTGCCAGTCCCCACACCAGTGCCGGGCGCATTCCCACGGCACGCGGTTACCGCGTTTTCGTCGACACGATGATGACGGCGCAGCCCTTGCACCTGCAGCAGTCGCCGGCCTTCGAAACGCAGCTACAGGCCGACCAGCCGCAGCGAGTGATTGCCAACGCGGCGCAGATGCTGTCGAGTTTGTCGAATTTTGTTGGCGTCATCACCGCGCCGCGCAAGACCAGCGTGTTCCACCATATCGAGTTCATGCGTCTGAGCGAACGGCGCGTGCTCGTGATTCTGGTGGCCCCCGACGGCGACGTGCAGAACCGGGTCATCTTCACCGCCAAGGACTACACCCAGGCCCAGCTGATCGAAGCCAGCAATTTCCTTACAGCCCACTACGCTGGGCGTACCCTCGAGGAAGTGCGCGAGCGTTTGAAGACCGAGGTCGATGCGCTGCGCGGCGAGATCGCCACCCTGATGCAGGCGGCGGTGCAGGCGGGCAGTGAGGCGGTGGCTGACAGCCAGGAGCAGGTTGTCATCTCGGGCGAGCGCAACCTGCTGACGGTGCAGGATTTTTCGACAGACATGGGCTCGCTGCGCAAGCTGTTCGATCTGTTCGAGCAGAAGACCCAGCTGATGCGCCTGCTCGACGTCAGCAGTCGCGCCGAGGGCGTGCGCATCTACATCGGTGGCGAAAGCCACGTCGTGCCCTTCGAGGAACTGTCGGTAGTGTCCGCGCCCTACGAAGTTGACGGCATCGTGGTCGGCACGCTTGGCGTGATCGGCCCGACCCGCATGGCCTACGACCGGATGATCCAGATTGTCGACATCACCGCGCGGCTGGTCGGCAATGCGCTGAGCACCAAGTAGGCGGTTGCTTCACCCCCTTGCCTACAATGAGTCGCTCGGGCCGTTAGCTCAGTTGGTCAGAGCAGAGGACTCATAATCCTTTGGTCGTTGGTTCAAGTCCAACACGGCCTACCAAAAGATCAAAAATCCAAGCTGATTCAGCGGCTGCGCCAAGCTAAAGCGGCGACTCTCGACCGGCTCAGCATCGTTTCCAAACAGAGGCAGCGGGAAAACGCTGTCTCGTTTCGAGACACCAAGAGCCCCGTGTCTGCTTGAGCAGCGTCCATTCTTGCAACGACCTGTTGTTCACCGCGTGTCGGGAAATCCATCAGCTTTTGATTGATTTTTTCAATAAAATCAACAGCTTGTGATCATATTTCGGTCGGTGTTCGCAAGTGACGCAGGCTGATCCCTTGAGTTTCTGAATTGCCTGCCCCATGTGTGGGGCTGTTCGCGTCCTGCAAGAGATTTCACGATGGCACCCATTCCAGTGACTGTACTGACCGGTTTTCTCGGTGCAGGCAAAACCACGCTGCTCAACCGCCTGCTGCGGGAGACCAATGGGAAGCGCTATGCAGTGATCGTCAATGAATATGGCGAGATCGGCATCGACGGCGACTTGGTGGTCGGTGCCGAGGAAGAGGTCTACGAGCTGAACAACGGCTGCGTCTGCTGCAAGCTGCGCGGCGACCTTGTACGCGTGGTCAGCAATCTCGTGCGCCGGCCCGGTGGCTTCGATGGCATCCTGATCGAGACCACCGGCCTGGCGGACCCGGCGCCGGTGGCGCAAACCTTTCAACTCGACGATCTGCTTCGTCAGCACACGCGGCTCGACAGCGTGATCTGCGTGGCTGATGCCCGACACCTTCCGATGCAATTGAGCTCCACGCCCGAGGCTGCCTTGCAGCTCGCGCAGGCAGACATGGTGCTGCTCAACAAGGCCGATCTGGCGGACGAGGCGATGTTGGCTGCGGCCGAACAGGCTGTGGCGGAGGTCAACCCGACCGCTGAGCTGCGTCGCGTCGTCCGCGGGGAGTTGCCTTTGTCGCAGTTGCTTGACCGCGGGGCTTTCGACAACGCGCGGTTGCGACTTCCCAGCCTGGGGCTGGGCAAGCCGGCCAGCGACTCGTCGCCGCACGGCTACCGGCCCGTGGACGCTGGCCGCCACACTGTGGGTGTGAGCAGCGTGTCTATCGCTTTCAATCGGCGTTTCGAACGCACGCGCTTTCTGCCCTGGTTGCAGCGCCTGGTGATCGAGCACGGTGCCGATCTTCTGCGCGCCAAAGGCATCCTTGCGTTCAGCGGTGAATCACGTCGTTTCGTGTTTCAGGCTGTGCACATGACGGTGGACAGCGGGATGGGTCGCGCCTGGGCTGCTGGTGAGGCGGTCGAATCAAAGTTGGTTTTCATTGGGAGGCGGCTCGATGAATCGACGCTGCGTGAAGAACTGGTTCATTGTTTGGAAGATGTCTGTGAGGTGTAGTCATGAGTTCAGTCACTGAAGCTGCTGGCGCTCCGCCAGCTACCGTCGCTCCTCCGCTGATGGCGGTGATGGGCGTTTCTTGGTCGGTCGACGCCCCCGCTGTTGCGGTGAGCTGGGATATCGACGGCAACTCCGCTGCTTTTGCCCTGGGCAACGGGCACGTGCTTGTGGCCGACACCAAATGGCCGCAAGGGCCACGTGTGCAGCCTCGCCCCGGTGGCGGTGTCACGGTTGTGCCAGCCAATGAGCCTGCGGCGGCCCCTGTCCGCGCCGAATGTCATCAAGGCACCTGCCTGGCTCTGGCGGCGCACCCGCAAGGCGGCTTTGTGAGTGGCGGAGATGATGGTCGCGTCGTTTATCTGCCGCGCGCTGGCGCACCGACGGTGTTGGAGCACACCACCGAAGAATGGATCACGGCATTGGCTGGCCACCCCGAAGGCGGTCTTGCGGGTGGCGTGGCGTATGCGCATGGCCGCACCGTACATCGTCGTTCATCGGGCGCCAGCACTACCATCGAGCTGCCAGCGCCAGCCACCGCGCTTGCATTCAGTCCCGACGGACTCGTTCTGGCAATCGCCCACAGCGGTGGCGTGACGCTGTGGCCCTGTATCGGTGCGACTCGGCTGCTGGCCTGGCCAGGCTACCACCGCGCGCTGTGCTGGAGTCCAGACGGCAACTACCTTGTCTCTGCGATGCAGGAGAACGCTCTCCATGGTTGGCGTGTGTCTGACGGCATGGACATGGAGATGAGCGGCTATGGCGGGCAGCCGCTTTCTCTTTCTTTCGCCCACGATGGCCGCTATCTGGTTACCAGCGGCGCCACACGACCTGTGTGCTGGAGCTTCGACCCGCCGGGCAATTCGCAGCAGCCGACCCAATGCGGCATAGCCAGCAAAACACCAGTGACGGCCGTCGCTTGTCACCCGCATCAGACGCTGATTGCGGTTGGCTACTTCAACGGCGCCGTTCTTTTGTGCCGTCCGGGCAGTGATGACGCCTTGTTTGTCAAAGGCTCGGGAGAGGGCGCTCTGAATGCGCTGGCCTGGTCTTCCGACGGACAGCGTCTGGCTTTTGGCAATCAAGGGGGGCTGTGCGGCTGGGTGAACCTGCCCGACGCGCTGTTCCGAACCAGCGGCAACCCATCACAAACCACCTCAGAGGAGACTTCGAAATGAGCGAGAGCACACCCACAAACGACACACCGAGCCCGGAAGAGACGGCCAGCAAGGACGCATTCTTTGCGCAATTGGCAAGCGTCTCCGACGCGATGATCGCTGCCCATGGCCGGGACTTCGCGATGGGCGCGCACCTGCTTGCTGCGCGCTACATTGCTGAATCTGACTCTCGTACCAAGGCTGCTGTTGATGCGATCACCGCACCTGCGAAGCCGGTACTAGAGTGAAAACCCGGCCGTCCGAGCCCCCAGCTT
>JAIXYO010000065.1 GCA_027490215.1 Rubrivivax sp. | reverse complement strand
GGTGCTCACGCGCGCCGATGTGATGGACGGCGTGGCCGAACTGATCCCCGAGATCCAGATGGAAGCCACCTTCCCCGACGGCACCAAGCTGGTGACCGTGCACCAACCGATCACCTGACGGCATACCCACGCTCCAGTCTCCAGACAGTCGGAATGACTACATCCGCTTCACATCCCACAGACCCTGAATTTCCGCCAACCGCATCACTCGAGGAGCCCTCAATGTCCCGTCCCAGACTGCTCTCGCTGCCCGCCATTGCGCTGATGAGCCTGTTCGTCGCCAGCGGCGCCGGAGCCCACACCGGAGTAGATGCCGGGAGCCACCATGGCTTCATCACCGGATTCCTGCACCCCATCACCGGACTCGATCACCTCGCAGCGATGCTGGGCGTCGGCCTGTGGAGTGCGCTGTCCGCGCGCGCAGTGAATCGCAGCCTGCTCTGGGCGCCGTTCGGTTTCGCCTCCATGCTTCTCGTGGGTGCGCTGCTGGGCTGGAACGGCAGTGCCATGCCGGCGGTGGAATCCATGATTGCGGCCTCGGTGCTGCTGGTAGGTCTGCTGGCCTGCCTGCGGCTCGCCCTGCCGGGCCTGTTCGCGGCAGCGCTGGTCGGTTTCTTCGCGCTCTTCCACGGCGTGGCCCACGGCATCGAACTGGGCAGTTCGGCAGGCGGCGGTACGGGAGCCCTGATCGGCATGGTGGTGGCCACCGTCGTTCTGCACTCCGCAGGCCTGGTTCTGGGCCTCGCTCTGCGTGAACGCCAGGCGTGGTTGCCGCGACTGGTGGGCGGCGGCGTCGCAGTATTCGGCGTGGCGCTGCTGGGCGGCTGGGCCTGACCCCACGAAGACGGAGCCACTTCCATGATTCCAGGCGAACTTCTCTGCGACGGCCCCGACCACCAACTCAACGTCGGTCGCCGCACCATCACCCGCGTGGTCGAGAACAGCGGCGATCGGCCGATACAGGTCGGCTCGCACTACCACTTCGCCGAGACCAACGGCGCGCTGGTGTTCGACCGGGCAGCAGCACGCGGCATGCGGCTGAACATCGCCTCGGGCACCGCGGTGCGTTTCGAGCCCGGCCAGCAGCGCACGGTCGAACTGGTCGATTTCGCTGGTGACCGTCAGGTCTACGGCTTCCGAGCGCAGGTTCAGGGCGCGCTCTGAGCGGCCTGCTCTGAACGCCATCTCCCCACACGATTTCGCAGGAAACCCATGGCCACGATTCCCCGCCGCGCCTATGCCGAGATGTTCGGCCCCACCACCGGCGACCGTCTGCGGCTGGCCGATACCGAACTGATCATCGAGGTCGAGGCTGATCACACACTCCGCGCTGGCAGCTACGGCGAGGAAGTGAAGTTCGGCGGGGGCAAGACGATCCGCGACGGCATGGGCCAGTCGCAGCGCGTCAACGGGCCGGGTGCGCACGAAGCGGTTGACTGCGTGCTGACCAATGCAGTGATCCTCGACCACTGGGGCGTCGTGAAGGCCGACATCGGCCTGCGCGGCGGGCGCATCGCGGCGATCGGCAAGGCAGGCAACCCCGATGTGCAGCCGGGCGTGGACATCGTCATCGGCCCGGGCACCGAGATCATCGCGGCCGAAGGGCTGATCGTCACCGCGGGCGGCATCGACAGCCACATCCATTTCATCTGCCCGCAGCAGATCGAGGAGGCGCTGATGAGCGGCGTGACCACGATGCTTGGCGGTGGCACCGGCCCGGCCACCGGCACCTTCGCCACCACCTGCACGCCCGGGCCGGCCAACATCGGTCGCATGCTGCAGGCAGCCGACGCCTTTCCGATGAACCTGGGCTTCTTCGGCAAGGGCAACGCCAGCCAGCCTGCCGCGCTGCGCCAGCAGATCGATGCCGGTGTCATCGGCCTGAAGCTGCACGAGGACTGGGGCACCACGCCCGCCGCGATCGACTGCTGCCTGACCGTGGCCGAAGAGACCGACACGCAGGTCGCGATCCACACCGACACACTGAACGAAAGCGGTTTCGTCGAGGACACGATCGCTGCCTTCAAGGGACGCACGATCCACACCTTCCACACCGAGGGGGCCGGCGGTGGCCATGCGCCGGACATCCTGAAGGTGGTCGGCGAAGCGAACGTGCTGCCCAGTTCGACCAACCCGACGCGCCCCTACACGATCAACACGATCGACGAACACCTCGACATGCTGATGGTGTGCCACCACCTCGACGCCAGCATCGCCGAAGATCTGGCCTTCGCCGAGAGCCGCATCCGCCGCGAAACCATTGCGGCTGAAGACATCCTGCACGACCTCGGCGCGATCAGCATGTTCAGCAGCGACAGCCAGGCGATGGGCCGCGTGGGCGAGGTCGTGCTGCGCTGCTGGCAGACGGCGCACAAGATGAAGGTGCAGCGCGGGAGTCTGCCGGGCGATTCGGACAGACACGACAACGCCCGCGCCAAGCGCTACATCGCCAAGTACACGATCAACCCGGCGATCGCCCACGGCATCAGCCACGAGGTGGGCAGCATCGAGGTGGGCAAGTGGGCCGACCTGGTACTGTGGAAGCCGGCTTTCTTCGGCGTCAAGCCTTCGCTGATCCTCAAGGGCGGCTTCATCGCTGCGGCCGCGATGGGTGACCCGAACGCCAGCATCCCGACGCCGCAGCCGGTGCACTACCGGCCGATGTTTGGCGCCTATGGCGGCGCACTGCACCAGGGCTCACTCACATTCCTGAGTCAATCCGCCATCGATGGCGGCGTGCAGGATGTACTGGGCCTGCACAAGCGCATCGCGGCGGTGAAGAACTGCCGCACGGTGCAGAAGCAGCACATGGTGCACAACCACTACGCGCCGAAGATGGAGGTCGACGCGCAGACGTACCACGTGCGCGCCGACGGCGTGCTGCTGACCTGTGAACCAGCTTCTGTGCTGCCGATGGCGCAGCGGTACTTTTTGTTCTGATTCCACACAATTCATCGGAGTCGGGTGAGGGCAGCGCGGGAGCACTGCGCCGGGCCGCTGTGTTGCGTTCATGTCCCCCGGGCCGGTTCACCATCAGTTCGCTTCGGGTCGATCTCCGCCGGCCCTCCTCCTTTACTTCACTCCACACAGCGGCCCACCGCAGCGCTCTCCCAACCACCGAAGCAGTCGGAGCTTGAATTCCTTGGTGTTCAACCAAAGTGCCGGCTGTCGAGGGCGTGGGGTGACCGGCGCAGCGAAGTAAAGAAGGAGGGCCGGATCAACTCGACTCGAAGCCCCTGAGCGGTGAGCCGGCCCGGGTGACATGAGCGGAGCCGGTTACCCCGCGCCCTCGACAGCATCGCGCGAAAGGTTGCGCGCAACGACGCTTGCATGCCAACACACGATTTCAAGCCGCCGCCGGAAAAGCGATCAGGTGGTCCAGGTCGAGGCGGATGCCGATGGCCTCGCCGAGGCGGTGGTTGTGGTGCGACGGCACCATCGACAGCACGCGGGTGCCACTTGCCAGCTCGAGCGTGTACAGGATCTGCGCACCCCTGAATGCCTTGTGCCGCACGATGCCCTGTGCGGAGCTGGTGTCGTCGTGCACCACGTCGTCGGGGCGCAGCAGCACATCGATCTGGCTGCCGGTGGGGCACGGTCTTCCGTCGGAGGCATAGCGGATGTCCTCGAGGGCCGAGACCGCTCCGATCTCGATCAGGAGTTGCCGCTCGGCGATCACCGTGCCGCGCACAAACACGCCCTGACCGATGAAGTCGGCGACGAATCGACTGGCCGGGCTGTGGTAGAGGTTGTAGGCGGTGTCGATCTGCTGAATGCGGCCGTCGGACATCACCGCGATCTCGTCGGCCATCGCGAAGGCCTCGTTCTGATCGTGGGTGACGAACACTGCGGTGGTGTGTGTGGCCTTGAGGATCTCGCGCACTTCTGTCGCGAGTTGTTCGCGCAAATCGACATCGAGGTTCGAGAACGGCTCATCCATCAGCAACAGTCGCGGCTGTGGCGCCAGCGCACGAGCCAGCGCCACACGTTGCTGCTGTCCGCCGGACAGCTCGTGGGGGTAGCGCTGCGCGTGTGACTTCAAGCCGACCATGTCGAGCAGACGATCCACGCGCGCTTGGTCTTCAGCGCTGCCATGCGTTCCAAAAGCGACATTGCGCTCGATGCTCAAGTGCGGGAACAGCGCGTAGTCCTGAAACACCATGCCGATGCGACGCTGCTCGGGTGGCAGATGCCGGCCCGGCCCGCTGACCACCTCGCCCGCGATGCGGATGTCGCCACCGGCCAGCGGCTCAAAGCCGCCGATGCAGCGCAGCACCGTTGTCTTGCCGCAGCCCGAGGGTCCCAGCAGACAGCAGATGCTGCCAGTGGACAGTGCCAGATCCAGTCCATCGACGGTGGCTCGCGCACCGTAGGCATGACGCACGCCGTTCAGGCTCAGGACAGGGACGGGAGTCGGGGTGGTCATCGTTGGGGCTGGTCGGTGGCATGCAGGCGCGTCGCCGTCCACACGGGTCGTACACTGTCTGAGAATCAATCGCGTTCACGACGCGCCGCGATGATATCCCCCGCATGACCGCCGCCTCCGCCTCCCCTCCACCATCGTCCCTCGATGCCGCGAGCCTGACCCATCGACGTCAGATCGGATGGCTGAGCGTGGCTGCCGCCGTGGTGGCGCTGTTCGTCGCGCTGCCGATCCTGTCGGTGGCGACGAATGTGTTTTCGACTGGCACTGGCGACACCTGGGCGCACCTGGTGTCGACGGTGCTGCCGGAGTACATCACCACCACGCTGTGGCTGTGTGTCGGCGTCGGCAGCCTGGCCGCGCTGGTCGGCGTGGGCACGGCCTGGCTGGTCACGCATTTCGATTTCCCGCTGCGCCGCAGCTTCGAATGGGCGCTGGTGCTGCCCCTGGCGATGCCGGCCTATGTGATGGCCTACGCCTACACCGATCTGCTGCAGTTCGCTGGCCCGCTGCAAAGCTGGCTGCGCGCGACGATGGGCTGGACGCGCGCTGATTACTCATTCCCCGACGTGCGCACGCTGGGTGGCGCGGTGGTGATGTTCACCTTTGTGTTGTACCCCTACGTGTTCATGCTGGCGCGCTCGGCGTTCATGGAACGCGGCGTCGCCGTCATGGAGGCAGGCCGCTCGCTGGGGCTGTCGCCGTGGCAGAGCTTTCTGCGCATATCCCTGCCCATGGCACGGCCCGCGGTGGCCGCAGGCATGGCCTTGGTGTTGATGGAAACGCTGGCCGACTACGGCACGGTGTCCTACTTTGCGGTGCAGACCTTCACCACCGGCATCTACCGGGCCTGGTTCTCACTGGGCGACCGGGTGGCTGCCGCGCAATTGGCGATGTGCCTGCTCGGCTTCGTCGTGCTGCTGCTGGCGCTGGAGCGTCAGTCGCGCGGTACCGCCCGCTTTCACGGCAGCGGGCTGCGCCGCCAGCCGACCCGCGGCGCGCCGCTCACCGGTCTGCAGGCCGCGGTAGCGGTCGCACTGTGCGCGTTGCCCATCCTGATCGGCTTCGTGCTGCCTGGCGGTGTGCTGCTGCACATGGCCATGACCGAAGGGGACGCGCAGTTCGGGGCCCGCTTCTGGACGCTGGCCCGCAACAGCGTTCTGGTGTCTGGCCTGACCGCCCTTCTCGCCGTGGTGCTCGCACTGCTCGTCGCCTACGCCAGACGGCTGGAGCCTCTGCCGCTGACCCGATCGGCGCATTGGGCGGTCGGCCTCGGCTACGCGCTGCCGGGGTCGGTGATCGCCGTCGGCGTGCTGATTCCGATGGCCCGGCTGGACAACGCATTGGCGCAATGGCTGCAAGCCAGCTTCGGTTGGCAAACGGGACTGCTCTTCACCGGGACCATTGCCGCGCTGGTGTTCGCCTGCCTGGTGCGCTTCATGACCGCCGCACTGCAGACGGTCGATTCGACGCTCTACCGCGTCACACCCCACATGGATGACGCGGCTCGCAGCCTGGGCCTGTCACCGGTTCGAACGCTGCGCCTCGTGCACCTGCCGCTGATGCGGCGTGGTCTGCTGACTGCCGGGCTGCTGGTTTTCATCGATGTGATGAAGGAACTGCCCGCCACACTGGTGATGCGCCCATTCAACTTCGACACGCTCGCCACCCAGGCCTACACGCTGGCATCAGACGAACGGCTGGCCGAAGCGTCGACGGCCACGATCGCGATCGTGGCCGTGGGCTTGTTGCCGCTGATCGTGCTCTGCCGCCAGATCGCAAACGATCGGCGATAGGCGCTCCCGAGCTGGCTTTCGGTGCGCTTGGGCCTTGCTCAGCGCCAGCCGGCGCGGTCATAGATGCGCTGGGCCTGCGCCGCGTTGGCCGCCAATTGGCCGATAGGGAGCGTGTCCGGCTTGAAGGACCCCAGTGCTTCGAGCGCAGGGTTCTTCACGGGCGCGGTTTTGACGACCGGCCATTCGTTGTTCCCATCGGCAAAGTAGACCTGCGCCGAGTCGCTCGCGAGGTACTCGAGGAACTTCAGCGCGGCGGCCGGGTTCGGCGCGTACCTGGTGATGCCAGCGCCCGACACATTGATGTGCGCACCCCAGGTCTTCTGGTTCGGCCAGACGACGCCCAAGGCCCGCACGACCTGCTGGTCTTCCGGCTTGGTCGAACGCATCAGGCGGGCGAGGTAGTAACTGTTCGAGATCGCCACACCGCATTCACCGGCCGCCACCGCCCTCAACTGATCGGTGTCGCCTCCCTTCGGGGCCCGGGCAAAGTTCGACACGAGGCCACGCGCCCATTCCTCGGTCTTCGCCTCGCCGTCATGCGCCAGCACGGCAGCACCCAGCGACAGGTTGTAGGGGTGAGCGCCGGACCGCACACAGAGCTGATTCTTCAGCCGCGGTAGCGCCAGGTCTTCGTAGGTCTGCACCCACTCCGGATTGACGGTGGCCTTGGCATAGACGATGACCCGTGCGCGCGTCGAGAACGCCGCCCAGTTCGGCGTGCGCAGCGCCGCTGGAATGCGCGCCTCGATCACCGACGACTTCAGCGGCTGGAACAGCCCGGCCTTGTCGGCGATTTCCAGCCGCGCAGCGTCCACCGTGATCAGCAGGTCGGCCGGGCTGCTGGCGCCTTCGTTCTTGAGCCGTTCGAGCAGTTCCTCTTCCTTGCCATCGAGGCGGTTGATCTTGATGCCGGTCTGCTTCGTGAAGTCGGTGTACAGCGCTTCATCGGTCTGGTAGTGGCGCGCTGAGTAGATGTTGAGTTCGCCCTGCGCGTACGCCAGAGGGGCAGCCAACAAGGCAGACAGCACGCTGGCGGCCGCAATGCGGGCACCGAAAATGAATGGCAGACGGATCATGGACAGGCCTCGGTATGACAGTGGTGGGAACAGGGAATGAAGACGCCGGATAGGAACTGTATACGAAACCATTCTCATTAACATTCCGTATTCCCGCGCGGCAGATGGTGTCTTCGGTGTTGCACCGCACGTCGTGATCGGTGGCGCCTTGAGCCCCAGTCATGCCAGACTCTTGGCCTTCTCAACTGCTTCAGCTGCGCCGCAAGCGCCCACCGACATGTCCACCCTGCTGACCATCAACAAGCTCATCACCCAGGGACGCGGACTGAGCCGCGTGCTGCTGGCCCGCGCCGCCACGGTCTCCCTCGACTGGGACGTGCGCCAGAAGAGCCGCTTCGATGCCACCGACTCGCAAGGGCGAGCGCTCGGCGTGTTCCTGCCGCGCGGTGCGGTGGTGCGCGGCGGCGATGTGCTGGTCGCCGAAGACGGTTCCCTGATCGCGGTCCAGGCAGCGCCACAGCCGGTGCTGGTGGTCACGCCCTGCAAGGAGCACGGCTCGAGTTTCGACCTGGTGCGCGCGGCGTATCACCTGGGCAACCGCCATGTGCCGCTCGAACTGAAACCAGATCACCTGAAGCTCGAACCCGACCATGTGCTGGCCGACCTGTTGCGCCAGATGCACTTGACCGTGAGCGAAGCACAGGCTTCGTTCGAACCGGAAAGCGGTGCATACGCACCGGGCGCGGCCGCTGGTGGGCACGATCATGGCCACGCACATGACCATGACCACGGACACGACCACGGCCATGCGCACGCGCCGTCGGCCTCCGCCGCGCCCAAGACCATTCCGATCCAGGGTGCTGCCGTGCCCCACGTGCACGGCCCGGGTTGCAAGCACGACCACTGATGGGCACACCTCGGCTGCGGCCAGCGATGCGATCGACTGGGCGCCGTCAACACCGGCGGCCTTCGGCTCAGGCGCCGAGTCTGACGCCGGCTTCGCTGCTGCAGCTGGTCTGGCTGGCTTCGCCCGCGCTGCCCGTGGGCGGGTTCAGCTACTCCGAGGCGCTGGAAGCCGCCGTGGATGCGGGCCTGGCAGCGACCGAAGCCAACGCCTGCCAGTGGCTGCTCGATCAGTTGCACCTGGGCCTGGCGCGCGGCGATCTGGCCTTGGTCGCGCGGGCCCACAGCGCCTGGCGACGCGGCGACATGGCCGAGGCCGCTGCCCTCAACACCTGGGTGGTCACCACGCGGGAAAGCTCTGAGCTGCGCCAGCAAACCGAACAAATGGGCCGCTCGCTGGTCGAGTGGATGAAGAACCGGCCGCTCGACGAGCGCAACGTCGACCCGTTGCATACGCTGGCGGCGCTGCGCCCGGCGCCGACCTGGCCCATGGCCTTCGCCCTGGCTGCTTTGCAGAGCGGCGCGCCGTGCCGCGAAACGCTCCTCTGTTTCGCGTTCGGCTGGGCCGAGAACATGGTGCAAGCAGCGTTGAAGTCAGTGCCACTGGGCCAGTCGGCAGGGCAACGGATCCTGAGCGCGCTGGCGGCCGAGATCCCCGGCGCTGTCGATGCGGCGATCCAGCTCAGCGACGCCGAGCGGCAGGTCTGCACGCCGATGCTGGCGATCCTGTCGGCGCAGCACGAAACCCAGTACTCGCGGCTGTTCAGGTCCTGAACTTGCTGCAGTTTCAACACCCTTGACGCCATTCACACCATGACCGCACTCCACACCATCGCCCACCGCACCAAGAAGCTGCCCCCACTGCGCGTTGGCGTTGGTGGCCCCGTGGGTTCAGGCAAGACGACGCTGGTGGAGATGCTCTGCAAGACGATGCGCGAGCAGTACGACCTGGTGGTGGTGACCAACGACATCTACACCAAGGAAGACCAGCGTCTGCTCACCGTGGCTGGCGCGTTATCCGCCGACCGGATCATGGGCGTGGAAACCGGCGGCTGCCCGCACACCGCGATTCGTGAGGATGCGTCGATCAACCTCGAAGCGGTGGACCGCATGCTGGAGAAATTCCCCGACGCCGACATCGTGTTCATCGAGTCGGGTGGCGACAACCTGGCGGCGACTTTCAGCCCGGAGTTGAGCGACTTGACGATCTACGTGATCGATGTGGCCGCTGGCGAGAAGATCCCGCGCAAGGGCGGGCCTGGCATCACGAAGAGCGATCTTTTCGTCATCAACAAGATCGACCTGGCGCCGCATGTCGGCGCGGATCTCGATGTGATGAAAGCCGACACCACCCGCATGCGCACCAGCGCGCAGGGCCTCCGGCCTTTCGTGATGAGCAACCTGAAAACCCGCCAGGGCCTGGCCGATGTGGTCAGCTTCATCGAGCGCAAGGGCATGTTGACGGGCGAATTGACTTAACGCGGACTGCGCATCGTCGAACCTGCCGCCTTGCGCTCGGAGCTGTCGAGGGCGCGGGGTGACCGGCTCCGCTCATGTCCCCCAGGCCGGGTCACCAGCCCTTCGTTTCGGGGCAGACCGAACCGGCCTTCCTCCTTTACTTCGCTACGCCGGTCACCCCACGCCCTCGACAGCCGGCACCGTTGTCGCATGCAAAGGTGTTCTAAACCTCAGAATGCTTCGGTGGTTGTTGGAGCGCTGCGGTGGGCCGCTGTGTGGAGTGAAGTAAAGGGGGAGGGCCGAAGCGATCTGAGCCGAAGCGAACGTCGGGTGAACCGGCCCGGAGGACATGAACGGAACACAGCGGCCCGCCGCAGCGCTCACGCACTGAAATCGACTTTCACGAAGCCATCGCCTCACCCATGCGAATCGCCCCACCCGGTGCCCAGTTGGGGTTGAACGACAGCGGCCCTGGCGGAAACAGCATCACCACTGTTGACCCCAACAGAAAACGCCCCATCTCCTGGCCGCGCACCAGGCTGACATCACCCGACGCGTAATTCCATTCGCGCAACAGGCCTGACCGCGGCGGGTTGACGACACCGTGCCATGTCGTCGCCATGCTGCCGACGATGGTCGCGCCCACCAGCACCATCACGAACGGCGCGGTGTCGCCATCGAAGACGCACACCACACGCTCATTGCGTGCAAACAGCCCGGGCACGCCACGCGCGGTCGTCGGGTTGACCGAGAACAGTTCACCGGGCACGTGGATCATGCGGCGCAGGCGACCATCCGCGGGCATGTGGATGCGGTGGTAGTCGCGCGGGCTCAGGTACAGCGTCGCGAAGTGGCCGCCGTTGAACTCTCTTGCCAGCGCTGCGTCACCCCCAACCAGCGCAGTCGCTGTGTAGTGATGACCCTTGGCCTGCACCAGCCGCTCGCCGTCGAGCGGGCCGATCTGGCTGATCGCGCCATCGACCGGGCACACCCACGGCGCGTCGGCCAGCGGACGGGCGCCCGGTTTCAGCGCTCGGGTGAAGAACGCATTGAAGCTCGGGTACTGCGCAATGTCAGGCTCGGCCGCTTCGGCCATGTTCACGCCGTAGCGGCCGACGAACCAGCGGATCAGCCGCGTGGTCAAGGCGCCGGCTTCGGCACCGGCGATGCGGCCGGCCAGCGCGGTCAGGGCCTGCTTGGGCAGCAGGTATTGCGGCAGTACCGCCAGACGATCGGACATCGATGAGGAAGAAAAAAGGGGAAGCGCGGTGCGCTGAAGCTCAGTGAATATGGCCGAGGCTGCTCAAGGCGCGGATCGCACCCGCACCGATCGATGCGCCGAAGCGCTTGGCCAGCCGCTCGGCCACGTTTTCCTTCGGTGTGTAGTCGATGATGTCTTCGGCGCGCACCACCTCGCGTGCCACGTAGTCGAGGTTGCCAAGGTGGTCGGCCAGGCCGAGCTTGATGGCCTCCTCGCCGTTCCAGAACAGGCCCGAGAAGGTGTCCGGCGTCTCTTTCAACCGGTCGCCACGGCCTTCTTTCACCACCGCGATGAACTGCTGGTGGATCTGGTCCAGCGTGGCCTGCAGGTAGGCACGCTGCTGGTCGCTCAGCGGCGAGAACGGATCACCGATTCCCTTGTTGGCGCCAGCGGTCAAAAGCCGCCGCTCGATGCCGTACTTCTCCATCACGCCGTTGAATCCGAAGCTGTCCATCAGCACGCCGATCGAGCCGACGACGCTGGCCTTGTCGGTGTAGATGTCGTCGGCAGCTGCCGCGATGTAGTAGGCGCCCGAGGCGCACATCTCCTCGACCACCGCGTACACCTTCTTGTGGTGCAAGGCCTTCAGGCGCTTGATCTCGTCGTAGACGATGCCGGCCTGCACCGGGCTGCCGCCGGGCGAGTTGATGCGCAGCACCACCGCCTGCGCGCCGTCGTCCTCGAAGGCGTTCTTCAACGCAGACACCAGCAACTCGGCGCTGGCTTCGGTGTCGGCGGCAATCTCGCCACGTACTTCGACGAGCGCGGTGTGCGGGCCGGCGGGCGGGCTGGCATGCAGGCGGTCACTGAGTAAGGTCCACGCCAGCCCGGCGAACATCACCAGCCAGAGCCCGCGGTAGAACATGCGCCAGCGGCGCTCGCTGCGCCTGTCCTGCAGATACAGGCGCATGAGCTGTTCCGCGGCGCCGTCCCAGCCGCTGCGCGCGGGCGGGACGGAGGACGGGGCACGTGGAGCAGACACGTCGTCTTCGGAACTCATGGGGGGCTTTCGTTGCCGACACCAGCGGCGTCATCGTCGCGACTCGACGGGACCGGGATCGGCTTGATGTCCGAGGAAGGATACCAATACACCTGTGCCTCTTTCTCCTCGACGCGCAAGGCTGTCAGCCGTCCCCCAGCACACGGCCCACCGACACAGCGCCCGCTGAGCGGGTCGTAGGTGGCTCCGTGGATCGAGCAGATGATCAACTCGCGGTCGCGGTCGAGGAACTTGCCTTCCTGCCAGTCCATCTCGGCGGGCACGTGGGCGCAACGATTCAGGTAGGCGACCACCCGGCCTTCAAAGCGCATGACGAATGCCCTGACCTTCTGGCGCCACTGCTGCACCTCGAAGACGACCGCGTCGCCGCGCTCGATCAGCGCATCAGACGCACACAGCGGCACCGGCGCAGCAGCGGGATCAGATTCGGGCATGGTGCCAGGGCCGAGCGCGTCAGGCCGACTGCGCCAGCCAGTGATCGAGCTCAGCCACCGAATGAACGATGTGCAAGGGCTCGAACGCCGCGAACGATGCCGGCTCGTGCGCCCCATAGCTGACACCAACGCTTGGCACACCGGCGAGCGTCGCCATCTGCAGATCGTGGGTGGTGTCGCCAATCATCAGCGTGCGCTCTGGCGCGATGCCCACTTCAGCCATCAGTTCCTGCAGCATCTGTGGATGCGGCTTCGAGCGAGTTTCATCGGCGGTGCGGGTGGCATCGAACAGCCCTTTCAGCTGCACCGTGTGCAACACCTCGTCGAGCCCACGCCGGGTCTTGCCGGTGGCAATCGCCAGGCTGTGCTGGCGCTCCCTCAGCGCATGCAGCATCGGCAGCGTGCCGTCGAACAGGCTCAGGTCGTTCTGCCGGGCGACGTAATGGTGCTTGTATCTCGCACTCAGCTCAGGGTAGCGCTCCGGCGCCAGGCCCGGCGCGGCGTGCTGCAAGGCCTCGGTCAGACCCATGCCGATCACATAACTCGCGTCCTGCACGCTGGGTACCGGCAGCGCCAGGTCGGCACACGAGGCCTGGATGCAGCGGGCGATGAAGGCGGTCGAGTCGTACAGCGTGCCGTCCCAGTCGAAGACGATCAAGTCAAAACGGCGCGGTCGGTTCATGGTGTCGGTGTGGCGGGCGTTGGCCGCGGCGTCAGCGCTTGCAGCAAAGCCGCGCATTCTGGGGGCAGCGGCGCGTGCAATTCGATGACCTCGCCACTGGCAGGGTGCTGGAATTTCAATCGACGCGCATGCAGGAACATCCGCGCAAATCGCAACCCGGGGATGGCCGCGCCGCGGGCCAGTGCCCGGTTGACGTCGAAATCACCGTACTTGTCGTCCCCAACGATGGCGTGGCCTTCGTGCAACAGATGAACCCGGATCTGGTGGGTACGACCCGTCTTGATCGTCACATCGAGCAATGTGTGCGCGGTGTACGCCTGCACCACCTTGACCAGAGTGATCGACCGGCGGCCGGCGGCATCATCGTCATCGACCGCACGCACGCGCCGCTCGCCCTCGGCCGACAGGAACTTGTGCAGCGCCACATCGATCACCTTCTTCGACGCCGGCCAGGCGCCCAGCACCAAGGCCGAATAGGTCTTGCCGGTTTCGCGCTGGCGAAACTGCTCCTGCAGGGCCAGCAACGCGGAGCGCTTCTTCGCGATCAGCAGCAGGCCGGAGGTTTCCTTGTCGAGCCGGTGCACCAGTTCCAGGAACCTGGCATCGGGCCGGGCGCGGCGCAACTGCTCGATCACCCCGAAGCTGACCCCGCTGCCGCCGTGCACTGCCACACCGGCCGGCTTGTCGACGGCGATCAGGTGCTCGTCCTCAAACACGATCGGGAACTCGCGCGCGGGCGCCGGGGCCTCCTCGCTGCGGCTGGCGGCGTGTTCCGACGTGCGCACCGGCGGCACGCGCACCTCGTCGCCCAGGGACAGGCGGGTGTCGGCCGCCGCACGTCCCTTGTTGACGCGCACCTCACCCGAGCGGATCACCCTGTAGACATGGGTCTTGGGCACACCCTTGAGCAGCTTGATCAGGAAATTGTCGAGTCGCTGGCCATCGGACCCCTCGTCCACCTGCACGCGCGACACGGTCGGGGCCGCCGAGACCGGGCTGGCAGAAGCAGCCCCGCGCCCGTTTTTGGCCCCTATAATGATTTCCACCACGTTCGCGCTGTAAGTGTTTGATTTTCTTGAGTTTACTCGCGCACTTTCAGAGCGCCGTGGCGGTCGGGACACGAGTCCTGACCATGAAGTGATGCAACGCACTCCAAGTGCGACGGGCCCCGTCCCCGAGTGACCGGGCAGTCCAGATGGGTTGCGGCAGAGAAAACGAAGTACGAGCCTCCGAAGCGTTGCTTCGGAAGAAACCAAGGTTTTCAGGTTGCAGACCGGTGTACGCCGACCCTCAGGTCGAACGCCTCCGAGCTGTGGCCCGCGTCCAGTGACCCTGCGGATGTCGCCTTCCTACACGCTTTCCTCGCGCAAGATGCGCCGTTCTGCGATGGCCCCGGTATCGGGCTGCGGATCGGCAGCCCTGCTGCGAGACCGGGCAGTGGGTGTACGACCGGCCCTGCTGACCCAAACGCTTGCGCCCCACGGCGCACAGCCCGACGGTCAGCCTCAGGCTCCGCAGTAGGCACTGACACGCAAGCGCCAACGCTGCCCCGACGACCCTAGAGGTCGTTGGCAGTCCAGGGCGATTCCTGTCGGGCTCTTTGACGTTTCTCGTGCATCGATGAGTCGACACCGCTGTCAGGTGTCGGCATGTTGATCGAAACGCCGACCCCACGGGCCGGTGGCACAGGAGCACCCATGAAACGCATGTTGATCAATGCGACGCAGCCCGAAGAGCGTCGCCTGGCCATTGTTGATGGCCAGAAATTGCTGGACTTTGAAACCGAGATCGAAGGGCGCGAACAGCGCAAGGGCAACATCTACAAGGCGGTCGTCACCCGCGTGGAGCCTTCGCTGGAAGCCTGTTTTGTCGACTACGGCGAAGACCGCCACGGCTTCCTGCCGTTCAAGGAAATCTCGCGCAATTACTTTCGCGAAGGCGTTGATGTGCGCACCGCCCGCATCCAGGACGCGATCCGCGAAGGCGACCAGCTTCTGGTGCAGGTCGAGAAGGAAGAGCGTGGCAACAAGGGCGCAGCGCTGACCACGATGGTCAGCCTGGCGGGCCGTTACCTGGTCCTGATGCCGAACAACCCGCGTGGCGGCGGCGTGTCGCGCCGCATCGAGGGCGAAGACCGCGAGGAACTCAAGGAGAACCTCGACCAGCTCGAATACCCGAAAGGCATGAGCCTGATCGCCCGCACCGCCGGCATCGGCCGCAGCGCGCCCGAGCTGCAGTGGGACCTGAACTACATGCTCAAGCTGTGGACCGCCATCGACGGCGCGGCCAAGGCGGGCAAGGGTGCGTTCCTGATCTACCAGGAATCTTCGCTGGTGATCCGTGCCATCCGCGACTACTTCACCGCGGATGTTGGCGAGATCCTGATCGACACCGACGACATCTATGACCAGGCGATGCAGTTCATGACCCACGTGATGCCGGAGACGGCGTCCAAGGTCAAGCGCTACCGCGACGACGCGCCGCTGTTCTCGCGCTTCCAGATCGAACACCAGATCGAGACCGCGTTCTCGCGCACAGTGAACCTGCCATCGGGCGGTGCGATCGTCATCGACCACACCGAGGCGCTGGTCTCGGTCGACGTGAACTCCGCGCGCTCGACACGCGGCAGCGACATCGAGGAAACCGCGACCCGCACCAACCTCGAAGCGGCCGATGAGATCGCTCGCCAGATGCGACTGCGCGACCTGGGCGGCCTGATCGTCGTCGACTTCATCGACATGGAAGAGTCGAAGAACCGGCGTGAAGTTGAGACCCGATTGCGAGAGGCACTGCGCCCGGACCGCGCCCGCGTGCAGTTCAGCACCATCAGCAAGTTCGGCCTGCTCGAACTGAGTCGCCAACGCCTGCGTCCGGCGCTTTCCGAAGGCAGCCACATCACCTGCCCGCGCTGCAATGGCACCGGCCATATCCGCGACACCGAATCCAGTGCCTTGCAGATCCTGCGCATGGTGCAGGAAGAATCGATGAAGGAAAACACCGCCGCGGTGCATGTGCAGGTGCCGGTGGAAGTCACCAGCTTCCTGCTCAACGAAAAACGCACCGAGATCACCAAGATCGAGCTGAAGCAGCGCGTCACCGTGCTGCTGGTGCCGAACAAGAACCTCGACACGCCGAATTACCGGCTTGAACGCCTGCGCCACGACGATCCGCGTCTGGAAAACCTGCAAGCCAGCTACACGATGATCGAGGAGGCGAGCGAAGAAACTGGCGTCACCCGACGCGAGAAAACCACCGCGAAGCAGGAGCCGGTGATCAAGGGCTTGCTGCCTGAGATGCCCGCCCCCGCAGCCATTCCGAAACCTGCGCCAGCTTCGGCCGCTCCCGTCAATACCGCTGCGCCTGCTGCTGCGCCACGCGCGGCCGCTGCGCCTGCGGCAGGCGGCGGCTTCTTCGGCTGGGTGTCGCGCCTGTTTGGCGGCGGCACGCCGACCCCGGTGCTGAAGCCGGTGGTGTCACCCACTCCGCCACCGAGCGAATCACCTGAAGGACGCAGCGAGCGCTCCGATCGTGGTGGGCGTGGCGGACGCGGTGGTCGTGATGGTCGCCGCGGTGAGCGTGCGGGCGAAGGTCGTCCGGAAGGCCGGGGTGAGGGTCGTGGCGGACGCGGTCGTGGCGAGCGCCTTGAAGCTGCCCCAGGAACGGATGCCGGAGCCACGCGCGAGGCACGCGCACCTCGTCCCGAAGGTCGCGGAGAGCGGTCGGACCGAGGTGACGCACGCCCAGAATCACGTGGAGAGTCACCCAGCGAGGGACGCGACGGTGGCCGTCGCGGCGGACGTGGGGGGCGCGGAGAACGCCAGGACCGCGATGCGCGCGCCGCGCCAATCGGCGGCGATCTGGCAACCGACGAGGTGCCGCAGGCCGCAGCGGCCTTCGTCGACTCTCAACCTGCTCCGGCCACACCGGGTGCGGATGCGATTGAAGGCACAGAAGTCCGTGAAGGCGCGCGCCGTCGCCGTCGCGGGGGACGTGGCGGGCGTGACCGAGATTCGGTGCGTGAAGAACAGGTCGGCGGTGACCTTGGCGCCGAGTCCGACACCACGCCTGCGGCGGGGACCGATGCGAATCTGACCGAAGGCGATGACGCGGCGCTGCCCGCTGCCGCTGATACACCCGACAGCGGGCAGCGTGAGGGGCGCCGTCGCAGCCGCGGCGGGCGCAACCGCCGCGACCGCGGTGACAGGGAAGAACCCCGCACGGACGGGGAAGTCGGCAGCAGCGGTATCACCGCGGCCGAAGCGGTGGCGAGCGATGCCGACGAAGTGCCCTTGAACGTGTCGGCTGAGGCAGTACCGACGGAGAGATGGACCGCCGCACCAGTAGCGGCGACATATGACGAGCCGTCAGCACCCGTGCCGGCACCCTTGGCCGAGGTGACGGCGGCAATCAGTCCGACAGCGGTCGAGGCGACTTCTGAGGAGCCAGCACCGACCCCGCCCGTCGCAGCGCCAGAACCCGCGCCTGCTCAGCTTGCCGCCGCACCAGCAGCCCCCGCTGCGCCGGCGCCACTCGCCGCATCGTTCGTGCTCGAAACAGACGCCCTGCAAGCGGTGGCCGAAGGCGCTGGCCTGCAGTGGGTCAATTCCGATGCCGAGAAGATCCGCGCCGCACAGGAGGCGATGGCCAACGAGGCGAAGCCAGTGCATGTGGCCCGGGTACCGAAGCCAGTGGCTGCGGTCGACGAAGGCCCGCTGGTACTGGTCGAAACGCGCCGGGATCTGTCGCAGGTGAAGCTGCCGTTCGAAGGGCAGGACGGCACACCACCAGCGGCCTGATCGCGGTATCGATGTGAAAACGGCGCACCGCGAGGTGCGCCGTTTCTCATTCAGGCCACGACATCCTCAAGGCAGCCGTTCCAGCGCACGCTGGTAGACCGGGTCGTGCATCAACTCGTCCCAGGTCCGCGGCGCGGTCTGGGGCAGCAGCGCCAGCCGGCGCTGCTCGCTGTCCTCGTCGGCCTGCCAGTGTCCCTGGCTTTGCGAGACCAGCAAGCCATCGAGCAAGGCATCGACGGCAGCGCCACCATCCACCGACTGGTTGCACAGCAGCACCAGGTCACAGCCCGCATTCAATGCCACCTCGGCTGCGTCGGTGTAGCTGACCTCGACCCCGGCGATCCGACGCGCGCCGGCCATGCTCAGGTCATCGCTGAACACCGCGCCGGTGAAGCCGAGTTCCTGCCGCAGGATTTCCTTCAACCAGCGCGGTGAGAAGCCCGCCGGGTTCGCGTCGACCTTCGGGTAGACGACGTGCGCCGGCATCACACTGGCCAGGCTCGTGCTCAGCCACTCGTAGGGCCGTGCGTCGTCGGCAAGGATGGTCTTGAGCGAGCGCTTGTCGATCGGGATTTCGGCGTGGCTGTCGGCCCTCACATGGCCATGCCCCGGGAAGTGCTTGCCGCAATGCGCCATACCGGCCTGCAGCAGGCCCTGCATCAAGCTCTTGGCCAGCAGTGTCACCACACGCGGATCGCGGTGGAACGCGCGGTCACCGATGACCCCGCTGGAGCCGAAGTCGAGGTCGAGAACGGGCGTGAAGCTGAGGTCGACGCCGCAGGCGCGCAACTCGGCCGCCAGCACAAAACCGGTGGCGGTGGCCGCATCGGTGGCGCCGAGCGGGTCGCGCATCCACTGGTCACCGAGCACCCTCATCGGCGGCAGGTGGGTGAAACCGTCGGTGCGGAAGCGTTGCACACGGCCACCTTCGTGGTCGACGCAGACCAGCACGTCCGGACGGATCGACTTGATCTCCGCGGTCAACTCGGTGAGCTGATGGCGGTCTTGCCAGTTGCGGCCAAACAGGATCAGACCGCCGGTCAGTGGATGCCGCAGGCGTCGCCGATCGTCGGCGTCGAGCTGGACGCCTTCGATGTCGAGCACGATCGGAGCGTGAGCGCTTGGCAGCGTCGGCATGGATGTCGGGCGAGGGCTCGCCTTGGCAGAACGGGTCTTCTTCATTTGTGGGTCTCAACGACCACGAAACTGGTCGCGTAATCGGTTTCATCGGTGACGCTGACATGCGCCTTCAGCCCACGCGCATCGAACCAGGCGGCCAGTTCGCCGTGCAGAACGATGTGCGGTTGGCCACTGGGCAGATTCAGGATTTCGCAGGAGCGCCAGGTCATCGGCATGCGCAGGCCAAGACCGATCGCCTTGGAAAAGGCCTCCTTCGCCGAGAAGCGCGTGCCGAGATACCTGATGCCGCGCGCCTCGACCCGGGCGCGCCGGGCGCGAAACACCTGCAACTCTTGCGGGCCCAGCACCTTTTCGGCGAAGCGCTCGCCACGTCGGTTCAGCGTTGCGGACATGCGTCGCAGATCGCAGATGTCGGTGCCAACGCCGTAGATCATGTGGAGGCCTGCGCGTGATGAATGCAGCGCAGGTAGTCACGCACGGTCTCCGGCAAACCCAGCTCCAACGCATCGGCGATCAGTGCATGGCCGATAGACACTTCTTGCACGCCCGGCACAGCTCGCAGGAAGTCAGTCAGGTTCTCGCGGTTCAGGTCGTGACCAGCGTTCAATTGAAGACCTTGGATCAGCGCCGCGTCGGCTGTGGCAGCGAAGCCAGCCAGCACGGGGGCTTGATCGGCTGTTCCATGCACCCTGGCATAGCTTTCGGTGTAGAGCTCGACGCGCTCTGCGCCCAGTGCACGCACCGCCGGCATCGCTTGCGGTACCGGATCCATGAACAGGCTGACCCGCACGCCGAGCGACCGAGCCTCGGAAATCAGCGGCGCCAGCACCTCGGCATCCTGCGGAAACTGCCAACCGTGGTCAGACGTGGCCTGGTCCATCGCATCGGGCACGAAGGTGCACTGGTGCAGCGGCAAACCACGGCGCCTCACTTCCCGGATCACGTCCATCAGGTTGTGCAGCGGATTGCCTTCGATGTTGAACTCGGCCTGAGGCCAGTCCTGCATCAACGCAGCCAGATCGAACACATCGTGGGTGCGGATGTGACGCTGGTCGGGCCGCGGATGCACCGTGATGCCGTGGGCGCCGGCCTGCAATGCCAGCGTGGCAGCGCGGGTCACGCTCGGGATGCCGAGGTCGCGCTGGTTGCGCAGCAAGGCGACCTTGTTCAGATTGACGGACAGCGCGGTGTGTCCACGATGCGCATCGAGTCCGGTGATGAGCAAGGGGTTCATGACGGGCGAGGATCCGAGTCGAGGTGGGCGGCAGCAACAGCCGCTGGCAGCAACGGCGCCAGGCTTTGCAGACCCAGCATCACCTGCCGCGTTCGCAACACCGATGAGCCGAGATGATAGTGAAGCAATCCGCGCAACAGGCTGCGCCATTCGGGCAAGGCGCTGGCGCAGGCTTGCTGAAGTGCCGGCACGCTGCCGTGCTGCAGCGCGGCCTGCATGCCGATGAGCATCGCGCCTGATACAGAGACATCATCGGACCGCGCCGGGGCAACGCCCGCCTCGGGCCGCAACACATAGCGGCCCTCAAGATCGACCGCTTCCAGCGTGAGCGTGACCAGGCTCAGATCGGGCAGCACCCCGATCTGTTGCAGCAACGTGACCTCGAAGGCGCGCAGTGCCGACTGCACCCGGACGTCGTCGCCTCCGATGAGCGACGGCAAGGTTTGCGCATAGGCGTCAAACAACAGTGGGTGCGCGTCCTGGCGGGCCATCAGCTTCATCAGCAGTTCGTTCAGGTAGAAGCCACTGAACAGTGCCGCGCCGGTCAGCATCGCCGCGCCGCCAGCCCAGTCGGCGCCGCGCAAGGTCTGGACATCGCGCGTGGGGTGGTCGCCGGATTGCGCGTTGGCTGCATCGGCTCTGGGTGGTCGCCCCAGCGAGAGATGCACGCGCTGGAACGGCAACAGCACAGAGCGCAACTGCGAATAGGGCCGCTTCGCGCCCTTGGCCGCCACGACCAGCCGCCCCTGCTCGCGCGTGAAGACATCCAGGATCAGGCTGGACTCGCTCCAGTCGTAGCGGTGCAAAACGTAGGCCGTCAGCAGGGAGGGTGCTTTGGCAGTCCGACGCGTCGTCAACAGGGGGGCCCGCCCGGCGCCCGGCCGTCCGAAGCCGGGCAAGCCCCTCGGGGGCAGGAGCGCAGCGACTGGGGGGCTCTATTCATAGCCGTAACTGCGCAGATGTTCCTCGTCATCCGCCCAACCGGAACGCACCTTGACCCACAGCTCGAGGAACACCGTCGCGCCCATCAGCTTTTCGAGTTCCTGCCGCGCTTCGCTACCGATGCGCTTGAGCCTTTCGCCGCCACCGCCGATGACCATGCCCTTGTGCGCATCGCGCTCGACGACGATGCTGGCGGCGATGCGGCGCAGGTTGCCCTCTTCCTCGAACTTGTCGATCACCACAGTCGAGGTATACGGCAACTCATCGCCCATCAACCGGAACAGCTTCTCGCGGATGATCTCGCTGGCCAGGAACTTGTCGGTGCGATCGGTCAGGGCATCTTCCTCGTAGAACCAGGGCTGCTTCGGCAGGTAAGGCTCGACGATGGCCAGCAGACGCTGCACGTCCGCGTCCTTCTTGGCCGACAAGGGCACGAACTCGGCGAACGCATGACGGTCCTGCATGCCCTTGAGCCAGGGCACGAGATCGGCGCGGCGATGCACCGCATCGAGCTTGTTGGCAATGAGAAACACTGGCTTCGCGAATTCGCCGGACGGCATCAGCGACAGCACCTTGGCGTCGTCAAGTCCGAAGCGGCCCGCCTCGACCACGAACAACACCACATCGACATCGGCCAGCACGCTGTGGACCGTCTTGTTCAGGGTGCGGTTCATCGCTGCGGCATAGCGCGTCTGAAAACCGGGCGTGTCCACGAAAACGAACTGAGAGGCGCCAACGGTGCGGATACCGGTGATGCGGTGCCGTGTGGTCTGCGCCTTGGCCGACGTGATGCTGACCTTCTGCCCGACCAGCGCATTGAGCAGCGTGCTCTTGCCTACGTTCGGCCTGCCGACGATGGCTACCAGACCACAACGCTGGCCTGCAGGGTCGACGGCAGCGGGAGGTTCTACAGATTCGGTCATGGACAGGCATTCATGGCAGATGTCGACGCAACGCGGCGAACGTCGTACAGCTCAGGAGCGCAATGGACCGCCCGGCTGATCGGTCGCCTTCAAGGCGTCGAGCATACGTCGGGCAGCCTCCTGCTCGGCGAGGCGCCGCGAACGGCCTTCGCCAGCGTGCTTCATATTGAGCGTTGGCACTTCGCATTCGACCTCGAAGGTCTGCGCATGAGCCTGACCGCGGGTCGCGCTGATGCGGTAGCCAGGAACGGGCAGGCGCCGCGCCTGCAGCCATTCCTGCAATTCGGTTTTCGCGTCTTTGGCCCAGCCGCCGATGTCGGTGGTGTTGATGACGTCGCCGAACAAGCGCTGCACCAGCGCACGGGCCGACGCAAAACCACCATCGACGAAGGTGGCACCAATGATCGCTTCCAGCGCATCGGCGAGTATCGAGGCACGCTGCGCGCCTCCGCCCCGAGACTCGCCGTCGCTGAGCCGCAGCACCTCGGGCAGGCCCTGCAACACCGCCACCTTGTGCAAACTGTCTTCACGCACCAGGTGCGCACGAACACGGGTCAGGTCGCCTTCGTCAGAACCAGCGAACCGTTCATAGAGCAGGCTGGAAATCGCCAGGCTCAGGACGGCGTCGCCGAGGAATTCGAGACGCTCATTGTGATCGGCGCTGAAGCTGCGATGGGTCAGCGCGAGTGCCAGTAAACCGGGGTCGGCAAAACGATGTCCGAGACGGCGCTGAAGGGCATCGAGGCGAGGATCCATCGAGACAGGACGAGCTATGCGTATGACAGCAACGCCAGGTCAACCTAACGAGACTGGCCTTCGTACTTGATCAACAGGAACACGGGTGCGAACAACTCGATTTCCTTGCTGTAGGCGAAGCGGATGACGATCCGGTCGTTCTCTTTGGTGATGTCGAGATCCTTGGAGGTAACGGACTGGATCGAATACTCGATGTCCCTCTGCTTCTCAAACGCGGCGCGAATCTCCGGCACCGTGTTTCCACCTTCAAGCGCCACCTTGTTGACGGCCTTCTGGATGGTGAAGAACTCGTTGAGCGTGGGCAGCACGCGCACCGTCAGCAACGCAATGAAGCCGATGATGATCGCCCAGAACAGCAGGCCCAGCAGGGTGATACCTTGCTGTTGCCGCCCTACCCGATGCCGCTTGCTCATCATGCGTCCATGCTCCAGGCGTTCCGAGTGCACCGAGCACCCCTCGTCCTCGGGTATTTTCGGCGAAGTCCCGATCAATGAAAGAACCCGATTCGACTCACATTACCAAAATTCATCCAGACCAGAAAGGCGCGGCCCACGATGTTCTCTTCCGGGACGAATCCCCAGTAGCGGGAATCTTCGGAGTGATCGCGGTTGTCGCCCATCATGAAGTAATGGCCCGCCGGCACCTTGCAGGTCACGCCCTCGACGGTGTAGGTGCAGTTCTCGCGGAAGGCGTAGTCGTCGATCGCTCGCGCATAGCTCGGCAGGGATCGATCGACGAGTATGCGGTGCGACTGTGCGCCCGAACTTTCGGTGTACTGCTTGTCGTAACGCAGCGTTTCCTCGTTGTAGAAATCGGGCAGCGGCTGCGACGGCACCTGCACCCCATTGAGGTAGAGCAACTGATTACGGTAGGAAATCTCGTCGCCAGGGATGCCGACGACACGCTTGATGTAGTCGATGCTCGGGTTGCGCGGGTAGCGAAACACCATCACATCGCCACGCTCCGGATCGTGGTTGGGGATGATCTTCTTGTTGATCACCGGAAGCCTGATGCCGTAATGAAATTTGTTGACCAGGATCAGATCGCCCACCAGCAAGGTGGGAATCATGGAGCCAGATGGAATCTTGAACGGCTCGAACAGGAACGAACGCAGCAGGAACACGACCAGGATGACGGGGAACAGACCCGCAGTCCAGTCCAGCCACCACGGTTGAGCCAGCAGCGACTGGCGAGCCTGGCTGACGTCTCCGTCGCCATCGACCTTGGTAATGCCCTTGGCTGCAAGTTGGGCACGTCGCGTTTCGACCTGAGCTGCAAGTTCATTGGCAGACGCCAACCGACGCGGCGCGAAATAAAAGCGCTCTACCAGCCAATACGCCATCGTCACCACCGTCAGCACCAGCAGCAGCAGCGAAAAATTGCCGCTCCATTTCCCGACGTACCAGCCGCCCAGGAAAACAACCAGGCAACCGTAAAGCAGACCGGTCAACGTACTCATCAATCTTCCACTTGGAGAATGGCCAGAAATGCCTCTTGGGGCACCTCCACCGAGCCGATCTGCTTCATGCGCTTCTTGCCCGCTTTCTGCTTGTCGAGCAGCTTGCGTTTGCGCGAGACATCGCCACCGTAGCACTTCGCGATCACGTTCTTCCGGAGCGCCTTGATTGTCTCACGCGCGATGATGTTGGCCCCGATGGCGGCCTGGATCGCGACGTCGTACTGCTGGCGTGAAATCAACTCGCGCATCTTGGCCACGACCGCGCGGCTCCGATACTGGCTCTGGCTACGGTGCACGATGATCGACAGCGCATCGACCTTGTCTCCGTTGAGCAGGATATCGACCTTGACGACATCGGCAGCGCGGTATTCCTTGAACTCGTAATCCATCGACGCATAGCCGCGGGACACACTCTTCAGCTTGTCGAAGAAGTCCAGCACGATCTCGGCCAGCGGCATCTCGTAGGTCAGCATCACCTGGCGACCGTGGTAAGCCATGTTCATCTGCTGGCCGCGCTTCTGATTGGCCAGCGTCATCACCGGGCCGACGTAGTCCTGCGGCATGTAGAGGTGCACCGTGACGATCGGCTCGCGGATCTCGTTGATGCGGCCAAGGTCCGGCATCTTGGATGGGTTGTCGACCTGGATCACGTCGCCGTTGCCGAGTTGTACCTCGTAGACGACGCTGGGCGCGGTAGTGATCAGGTCCTGATCGAACTCACGCTCCAAGCGCTCCTGCACGATCTCCATGTGCAGCAGACCCAGGAAGCCGCAGCGAAAACCGAAACCCAGCGCCTGACTGACTTCAGGCTCGTAACGCAACGATGAATCGTTGAGCTTGAGCTTTTCCAGCGCGTCGCGGAGCTGGTCGTATTCGCTGGCCTCGGTCGGGTACAGCCCGGCGAACACCTGTGGCTGGATTTCCTTGAACCCAGGCAGCGCCTCTCTGGCCGGGCCCAGGTTGTTGGGCAGCTTCTTCTCGAGCGTGATGGTGTCGCCGACCTTGGCTGCCTGCAGCTCCTTGATACCGGCCACGATGAAGCCGACCTCGCCGGCGTTGAGGCGATCTCGCGGCACCGACTTGGGCGTGAAGACACCCAGGTTGTCAGCGCCGTAGACCGCATCGCTGGCCATCATGCGTATGCGTTCACCCTTGATCAGCGTACCGTCGACCACGCGCACCAGCATCACGACGCCGACGTAGTTGTCGAACCAGGAATCAACGATCATCGCGCGCAGCGGTGCATCAGGATTGCCACGAGGCGGCGGCATGCGGGTGATCACTGCCTCCAGGATGTCGTCGATGCCCATGCCGGTCTTCGCGCTGCAAGGTATCGCCTGATCGGCGTCGATGCCGATCACATCCTCGATCTCCGACTTCGCGTTCTCCGGGTCGGCATTCGGCAGGTCCATCTTGTTGAGGACGGGAATCACCTCGACGCCCAGATCGAGCGCGGTATAGCAGTTGGCGACCGTTTGCGCCTCCACGCCCTGGCTCGCGTCAACCACGAGCAGCGCCCCTTCGCAGGCCGACAGAGATCGACTCACTTCATACGAGAAATCGACATGCCCCGGTGTGTCGATCAGATTCAGGTTGTAGACACGACCATCGTGCGCCTTGTACTCAAGTGCTGCTGTCTGCGCCTTGATCGTGATGCCGCGCTCGCGCTCGATGTCCATCGAGTCGAGCACTTGCGCTTCCATCTCGCGATCGCTCAAACCACCGCAACGTTGGATCAAGCGATCGGCGAGCGTGGACTTGCCATGGTCGATGTGGGCAATGATCGAAAAATTTCGGATGTGATCCATGCTGACTGCGAGTGTTCTTCAGTGGAGCTTCGATGAGGTGCCAAAACGGCGCAGCCGTTTCAGCAAAAGCTCTCAATCGCGGAGCGATGTGAAAGGCCGCAGGCCTGTGCTGAAGCTAAAAAAAAGGCACGTCGAACGATTGACGCGCCTTCCAACAAAAATGTTTGGCAACTGCTTGTTGGGACTTGATTGTAGCCAAAAGCATGTCCGCAGAACCGCGCCAGTGCTTGTTTGGCGATCGTTGCGCATCGCCAACAGAAAACTTGTGCACAGTTTATGCACAGAAAACAGTCTGTTATCTTGGCACTACGCATCCCTGGGAAAGTGGCTCCTCCTGGGCCGGCATCTCACTCGCAGCTGTCAGTCGAATGACACGACACAGTCGATTGACGAGGCAAGTAGATCCGAGAATGTGGGCGCACACAAACAAGCCAACTTCCCAAGTTACCTCGCAGGACGGATCACGATGTAGTTAACCCATTCGCCACGCTTGACCAGCAGGGTCACCGATTTCGGCTTGTCCAGCTTGCTGATGGCGGCCTCAAACTGCTTGACACTGCTGATTTCCGTCTTGTCGAGTGACAAGACGATGTCTCCCTCACGAATGCCTGCTTTGGCACCGGCACCTTCGACGGCTTCGACGCGAACGCCGTTCTTGACCTTGAGCTCGGATTTCTGCGCGTCGCTCAGGTCGGAGACTGCGAGGCCCAGAAGCCCGATCACTGCCGGTAGTTTCGGGGTGTTTCGCTCGACCGGCGCGCTGCGCGGTCGCTCGGCCTCCAGTTCCACGACGGTCACACTCAACTCCTTCGACGCACCCCGGCGGAAAACCTCAAGGGTCGCCTTGGTCCCCGGCTTGACGCTGCCCACGATGCGCGGCAGGTCCCCCGCCTTATCTATCGCGCGGCCATCGAACCTCGTGATGATGTCACCGGCTTCGACCCCTGCCTTGTCCGCCGGACCTCCTGCCTCGACGCTGCGCACCATCGCGCCGCTGGGCTTGCCCAGACCGATCGATTCAGCCACTTCCTTGGTCACCTGATCGATCTGCACGCCGATGCGACCGCGAATGACGCGCCCGCTGGTGCGCAGCTGGTCGGCAACACGGATCGCCTCATCGATAGGGATAGCGAACGAAATGCCGATGAAGCTGCCGGATCGGCTGTATATCTGGGAATTGATGCCGACCACTTCACCTCGCATGTTGATCAAGGGACCGCCCGAATTACCAGGATTGATCGCCACATCGGTCTGGATGAAGGGCAGGAAGTCACCGGTGTCGCGCGCCTTGGCGCTGACGATTCCGGCGGTGACGGTGTTCTCAAGTCCGAACGGCGATCCGATCGCGATGACCCACTCGCCAACCTTCAAGCGGCTGACGTCACCGACCCGAACTGCCTGCAGACCAGCTGCCTCAATCTTGACCACGGCCACATCTGTCCGCTTGTCAGCGCCGATGACGCGGGCCTTGAACTCGCGCTTGTCGGTCAGCGTGACGAAGACCTCTTCAGCGCCCTCGACCACGTGCGCGTTGGTCATCACATAACCTTCGGCGTTCAAGATGAAGCCGGAACCCACGCCACGTTGTTGCGGCTCGCTTTCCTGGGGGGCGGATGGCTGTGGTGCGCGCCGCGGATTCTGCGGACCAGGAATGGGGACCCCGAAGCGCTTGAAAAACTCCAGCATATCCTCGTCCATCTCGGGAGCACCGCTGCCGCGCCCTGCCCGCGGCCGTTCCGTAGTTCGGATATTCACCACCGATCCACCAACGTTCTCGACCAGCACCGTGAAATCCGGCAGCCCTTGCGCCTGTCCGACAACGGGCATGCCGGCGGACAACACCAGCACGGCGGCAAGCGCACCGACGGAACGGCGCGAGGCCCTCAAGGCCGTGGACATGAGGGAGCGACGGGCAAACTGGGCCCAGGAAAAGAAGATCTGCATGTTCGGTACTCTTGTCTCAATTGGGCAGTGACTGACATGGCAGTCACTGCATCAGTTATTCACAGAAAACTTACTTGCTGCGATCCACGGCTTCGTAGAAGGCCCGCAGCGTCACCCTCGGCACATCACCAACCACCGTGATCCAGAAATCCCCCTGGCGGCTCATCAGCGTCTGGGTGGCACCAACGACGGTGATGGCTGGCTGCGGGTGTCGATCAACGTTGTACGGTTCGATGAACAACGACACGTTGGTGATGCCATCGGAAAAAACCGTCTGGATCAGATGGTTGGATGCCGATTTCCGATCAGCGGTTGCCAGTAGGTCAAGCGGCCTGCGGATGCAACTCAGTTGCCGGAATCCTGGGACCGTCTTGCGCAGCCGCCAGCCTTCTGCTTCGAGCCGGGTCGCCGTCAGTTGCGGCTTGACGACGCGGTGGCCGGCCAGCTTGCGCATCGGCAACAGAACCAAGTTGGGCTGCGATCGCACACCTATGTCCACATTTGAAAACGCCGAGGTCTCTAGCGTCTCGCCCAGCGCATTGAGGATTTCAGCGCGCAGCAGCAAGCCAGTTTGCTTGTCAGTCCACAGTCGATAGCCGTAGCGGAATTCGTCGCGCGGCTTGAGCATCAGCACATTGGCATCGTGACCAGCGACGCGTTCGGCGGGCTGCAGATGCACGTCGTAGAAATCTGCGACGTTGTCGTCGGTGCCCTGCACCAAGGACGGGAATGAACCGAGCACATCGCGCTGCTCAATCAGCGTGACCTTGTCGAAAGGCCAGACGGTGTGCACGACACCGTTATGTCGGAGCACCTGGCGTGCTTGTCCATCCAACGGCTCGATCCGCTCGAACTGGTCAGTGCCATCGTAGAAATGCGAGATGCGCGCACTGGTCATCGCGCCCGAAGAACTGACGACGAACGTGCCCTGGAAATTCCGCTGGTTAGCCGCGGCTTGGATGCGCGTGAGCCACTCTCGCACTTCCTGCGGTTCGACCGCCACGCCTGGGGCTGCTACCGCCTGAGCTGCGAAGATCAGAAACATCAGGGACACCATCAGCCTCGACCCAGCCGAGACCACCCGCGCCCGACGCCGATCCACGGCGTGCACGTTCAATGGCTCACCGCTCAGGGACTTCGACGGCCGCATTGCGCAACAGACCCGAGGACGGCCCTAGCACCGAGGTGCTGGCAAACTGCTTGTGGGCCAGCAGGTACCGATCCAGGCGCGGATCGCGAATGATCTGCCCGTCAAACACCAACTCCATCCCTGCGGGGTAAACATCCGATGGAGGCGCAGCGTCTTCCGTACGACTTACCTTCATCAGCGAGTCGGGGGAATTGCCTGCGGGCACCGCCGCAATCTGAGGCTCAGGGCTCGCGGTCACGCCGGGATGCTGCACACCGACAACAGCACCCACGACAACCACAAATCCCGCGGCCAAGGCCGCCGGCCACGCCCAGGCAGGCCCGGGCCGAACCGTTGGCGACTCGCCATCACCCGACGAGCCCTCGACAGAATGCTGAAACGCACGCGGAGCCAGGACGACCGGTTCGGCCGCCATCCGCTTACGAAAATCGCGCAGAAACTGCTCGTCACTCGCGCAGGAGTGCGCCAAATCCTCGCAGCGCAGGACGTCGCCGATCAGGGCGTAGGAATGCCAGGTGAGACGGCTGCGCTCATCAGCGCGCCATTCAGAACAGATGCGCTCGACCGGGACGCCCTGCAATTCGCCGTCGAGCAACGCCGACAACTCCTCGCCTCGTGCGCGCCCCGGGTCGGACCCGGAACCCGAATGATCTGCCATGACAATCTCCCGTCCCCACCCCAAAACACACATCACCCGAGGCCCCGACCGCAGTCAAAGCCTGCTCATGATCACCACCGCTCACCGACCTGAGTGTCCAACAAGGGTCGCAAACGCAGTGCAATCGCCTCCCGGGCGCGAAAAATCCGTGATCTCACCGTGCCGATCGGGCAATTCATCAATTCTGCAATCTCTTCGTAGCTCAAACCCTCAATCTCACGCAAAGTGATTGCCTGCCGCAGATCTTCAGACAACGCATTGATGGCGGCGTTGACCGTTATGGCCACTTCCTTGCTGGCGAGCAACGATTCAGGCGTTTCACCGTCAGTTAGTTCGTTCTCAGTGCGGGAAGTTTCATCTTCGTCGTCATGAGACGCTCTCGATGCGTCGGTCACAAGCAAATCGCGCTTGAGCTCACCCAGCGCTTTCTTGGCAGTGTTGACCGCGATCCGGTAGAGCCAGGTATAGAACGCACTCTCGCCACGGAACTGTGGAATGGCACGGTAAGCGCGGATGAAAGTCTCTTGCGCGATGTCAGGCACCAGATCGACATCCCTGACCATGCGCCCGATCAGACGTTCGATACGACGCTGGTACTTGACAACGAGCATCTCGAAGGCCTTGACGTCACCTTGCTTGACCCGATCGATCAGCGGCGCGTCGGCGTCAGGAGCGCTCATGCGATCAACCACGCGAGACCTGCCGATCGATTGCGGTGGTCCGAGTCGACTGCGCGCCGCGGACATACAGTGCACAGCGCAAGGACTGCCAATGGGTCTCCATACCGCGGCGTTGCACCGGGATCCATCCGCTTCGCAGACGGTACGGCTGCAGATCGGCATGGAGTTTCAGCAGCATCCAGTTGCCAAGATCCAGCACGACGCTCAGCCCGAGCAACTCGATCTCGACTGCACCGCGGCTGGGATCGGTGACGTGCCAGCGCTGCGCATCCCATCTCAGCACGATTGGCTGTCGCCGCACCAGATCAATCGTTCCGAGCAAACTCACCAGCAGGGAAAAGATCAGGGGCATGCTGATCCCGTCGAACGGATCGTCATGGTGGATGACCAACCAAGCCATTGCGACGGCCAACGTCGTCCCGCTGATCATGCCAAGTAATGCGTTCCAGACACCGAAGCGCCGGACCGTCACTTGCACTGCCGACGCCGCTTGCATGACGCCGCAGTCGACCCTCAGACACGCTTGAAAACGAGCGTGCCGTTGGTTCCCCCAAACCCGAAATTGTTCTTGACTGCCAGTTCGATTTTCATCTCGCGCGCTGCGTTGGCGCAGTAATCAAGGTCGCATTCAGGATCCTGATTGAAGATGTTGATCGTCGGCGGCGCCACCTGATCGCGTACCGCCAGCACAGTGAACAGCGATTCGATGCCCCCTGCACCGCCGAGCAGGTGCCCGGTCATCGACTTGGTGGAACTGACAGCCAGCTTGTGCGCGTGGTCACCAAACGCAAGCTTGATCGCGTTGGTTTCGTTCACGTCACCCAGCGGCGTCGATGTTCCATGGGCATTCAGGTAGTGCACCTGATCGGCCGACACACCGGCGTTGCGCAGGGCCGCGCGCATGGACCGCTTAGGGCCATCCACGCTGGGCGCAGTCATGTGATGCGCGTCAGCACCCATGCCGTAGCCAACCAGCTCAGCGTAAATCGTGGCGCCGCGCCGCTTCGCATGCTCGTACTCTTCAAGCACCATGGCACCAGCGCCTTCCCCCAGAACGAAGCCGTCACGGTCTCTGTCCCACGGGCGCGACGCGGTTGCAGGGTCCTCGTTGCGGGTGGACAACGCCCGCGCGGCCGCGAAGCCGCCAACGCCCAGCGGCGACACTGTGGCCTCTGCACCGCCGGCGACCATCACGTCGGCGTCACCGTATTCGATCATGCGGCCGGCTTCTCCGATGCAGTGCAAGCCAGTGGTGCAGGCCGTCACGATCGCCAGGTTGGGCCCCTGGAAACCGAACTTGATCGACAGGTGGCCAGAGATCATGTTGATGATCGAGGCTGGCACGAAGAACGGAGAAATGCGGCGGGGGCCGCGTGCCGACAGCTCCGCGTGAGTGGCCTCGATCAAAGGCAGGCCACCGATGCCAGAGCCGACCAGACAGCCGATTCGCTCGGCCTGCTCTTCGCTCAGCTCGTCATTGGTGTTCAGACCGGAGTCGCGCACCGCCTGAATTGATGCCGCCATGCCGAACTGCATGAAGACATCCATGTGTCGGGCTTCCTTCGCGGGGAAGTAGTCCTCGACATTGAAGTTCTTCACCTCTCCCGCGATACGGCACGAGAAGCTGGACGCATCGAAGCGGGTGATGTTGGCAATGCCGGAGCGGCCTGCCAGGATGTTGGCCCAGCCTTCCTTGACCGAATTGCCAACTGGGCTGATCAGTCCCAGTCCGGTGACCACAACGCGACGCCGGGTCATTGGCATCCCCAATGTGGAGCGAGCCCGCTGGTTGTCAAGCAGGCTGGATCAATCGAACATGGCGGGCGGAAATGCATGCAATGGAGGCTCGGTCTCAGGCCTTTTGGTGCTTCAACGCGTAGTCGATCGCGAGTTGAACCGTGGTGATTTTTTCGGCTTCTTCGTCTGGAATCTCGATACCGAACTCGTCTTCGAGGGCCATCACCAGTTCGACCGTATCGAGTGAATCCGCACCCAGATCAGCGACGAAGGCCTTTTCGTTGGAGACGTCAGATTCGGGTACGCCCAGTTGTTCGGCGATGATTTTCTTGACACGGGATTCGATATCGCTCATGACTCCTCCAGGAGTGTTGTCTGAAACAGCCCGGGATTCTAAAGGTTGCAACATGTCGCCTCACGGAGACGGTGCGCGCTTCGGCCGGCCGGGCAATCCGGTTCGATGGATTGATGCGCCGAGGGCGGTCAGTTCATGAACATGCCGCCGTTGACATGCAGTTCGGTGCCGGTGATGTAGCCCGCGGCATCGGACGCGAGGAAGGCCACCGCATGGGCCACATCGTCGACACTGCCGAGCCTGCCGAGCGGAATCTGCGTCAGCAGGGCTTCCTTCTGCGTGGCTGGCAGGGCGTCGGTCATGTCTGTGGCAATGAAGCCCGGCGCCACGCAGTTCACCGTGATGCTGCGGCTGCCCAGCTCACGCGCCAAAGAGCGGGTCATGCCAGCCACGCCGGCCTTGGCCGCAGCGTAGTTAGCCTGACCGGCATTGCCGCTGGCGCCCACGACCGAGGTGATATTGATGATGCGCCCGTACCGCTGCTTGACCATGGGCCGAATCACGGCTCGGCTGAGGCGGAACACAGCATTCAGGTTGGTGTCGATGACCGCGTCCCAATCGGCATCCCTCATCCGCATCGACAGGTTGTCGCGGGTGATGCCGGCGTTGTTGACCAGCACATGCAGTGCGCCATGGGCCTTCAGAACAGCGTCGACCGTCTGATCGACAGCGGTCGCATCGTTCACGTCAAGACAGGCGCCGGAGCAACCCGGAAAAGCAGCCAGCGCCTCGCTGATCGCCTGCGCTCCCAATTCAGTCGTCGCAGTACCGATCACCGTCAGACCGCGTTGAGCCAGTTCAAGCGCAATCGCCCGGCCGATGCCGCGCGAGGCACCGGTCACCAGCGCGATACGGGTCGTTGTTTGTTCAGTCGTCATCCCAGCACTCCACGCACGTCAGCCAGCGAAACAGGATCAAACAGCGCTGCCGAGATCGCCTCGGCATCGATGCGCTTGACCATGCCTGCAAGCACTTTCCCAGGGCCGCATTCGATCAGATGAGTAACGCCCCGCGCACGGATGGCCTGAACGGTCTCGAACCAGCGCACCGGTCCGAAAGCCTGCCGATACAGCGCATCGCGGATGCGCATCGGGTCGATTTCGGCGGTCACGTCGATGTTGTTCACCACCGGCACAGCCGGGGATTGGAACGTCACCGACGCCAGCCGCTCCTTCAAGCGCTCGGCGGCAGGCCTCATCAGGCTGCAATGAAATGGCGCGGACACGGGCAAAGGCAAGGTGCGCTTGGCGCCTGCAGCCTTCAGCAACTCACACGCCTTCGACACGCCGGCTTGCGAGCCGGAAATCACGGTCTGCTTCGGATCATTGAAGTTGGCCGCCTCCACGGCTTCGCCGCTGGCCGCCGCGGCCTCGGCGCAGCAGGCGCGCACCGCGTCGGCATCGAGCCCGAGGATCGCTGCCATCGCACCGATGCCAACCGGCACCGCCTCCTGCATCGCCTGCGCTCGAAATCGCACCAGCGGCAGGGCATCGGCCAAGCTCAATGAGCCGGCGGCCACCAACGCGCTGTACTCACCCAGCGAATGCCCGGCGACCACCGCTGGCGCCAGCCCGGTTTCGGCCATCCAGGCGCGGTAGCAAGCTATACCTGCTGTCAGCATCACCGGTTGCGTGTTGGTCGTCAGGTCGAGTTGCTCCTTCGGACCCTCGCGGACGAGCCTCGCGAGATCAGAGTCCAGCGCATCAGAAGCCTCTGCAAGGGTCCGCGCAACTGCGGGGTGGTCGCCCCAGGCATCGAGCATGCCCACAGCCTGTGAGCCCTGACCAGGAAATAGAAAAGCGAATGAAGTGATCGACATGGAAAAGAAACAAGAGAAACAAGGCAGCGCACGACAGGCCCAGCCGCGGCAGCAACCTCAGAAATCCAACAGCACAGCGCCCCAGGTGAACCCACCGCCCACGCCTTCGAGCATGACAGTGTCGCCCCGCCTGATACGCCGGTCGCGTACAGCGACATCGAGCGCCAGCGGGATCGACGCGGCAGACGTGTTGCCGTGGTCGGCCACGGTGACGATCACTTTTTCCATCGACAGCTTCAGCTTGCGCGCGGTGCTTTGCATGATGCGGATGTTGGCCTGGTGCGGGATCAGCCAATCGATGTCGGCTTCGCTGCGGCCCGCCTTGACCAGTACCGAGCGGGCCACGTCTTCCAGCACACCGACCGCCAGCTTGAACACCGCTTGGCCATCCATCTTCAGCGTGGGATCACCTCGAACCTGGCCGCCAGCAATGCTGCCGGGTGTGCACAAGATATCGACATGTCGGCCGTCAGCGTGCAGCTCGCTGGCGATAAGACCCGGCGTATCGCTGGCTTGCAGCACCACTGCGCCGGCACCGTCGCCGAACAGCACGCAGGTTCCTCGGTCATCGAAGTCAAGCAGGCGAGAGAACACCTCGGAGCCGATCACCAGGGCCTTGTTGGCTGCGCCGGTGCGGATCATCGAATCGGCCACCGTCAGCGCATACACGAACCCGGAACACACCGCCTGGATGTCGAATGCCGGACAGCCGGAAACACCGAGCTTTTGCTGAACGATGCAGGCCGTCGATGGGAACACCATATCAGGCGTAGAGGTGGCGACGATGATCAGGTCGATTGAGGCGGCATCGCAATCGGCAGCCTCAAGTGCTCGCCGCGCAGCAGCCACGGCAAGATCGCTGCACTGCTCTCCCTCGGCAGCGAAATGCCGTGCCCGGATGCCAGTGCGCTCAACGATCCACTCGTCGGAGGTCTCGACCCCACGCGCGGCGAGTTGATCGGCCAGGGCGCTGTTGGTCAATCGCCTGGCAGGCAAGTAGCCACCGGTCCCTGCGATGCGCGAATAGCGCACCGCCGATCCAACTGCGGTGAAGACCGTGCGATTCATGCGGTGAGGCGGGACGCCATCATCTTGGGGTTGTCGTTGTCGCCAGTAAGCGGATGAGCCGGCATGGCCTGCAGGGTGTCGCGAATGCGGTCGTGTACGGTGTCGAGCAACCCGTTGCGGGCGGCATCATAAGCCCGGTTCAGCGCCTGCTCGAACGCAAACGAATCGGCGGAGCCATGGCTCTTGAAAACCAACCCTCGCAATCCAAGCAACGCGGCGCCGTTGTAGCGCCGGTGATCGACACGCGCCTTGAAGCGGTTCAGCACGGGCATGGCCGCCAAGGCTGCAATCTTGGTGAGCAGGTTGCGCTTGAATTCCTGCTTGATGAAGTCCGACAGCATGGCCACCAGGCCTTCGGCGGTCTTCAGGGCCACATTGCCGACGAAACCATCGCACACAACGATGTCGGCCGTGCCCTTGAAGATATCGTTGCCCTCGACATTGCCGTGAAAGTTCAGGTGCCCGCTTGCCGCTGCAGCACGCAGCAGTTCGGCGGCCCGCTTGATGGTGTCGCTGCCCTTGATGGCTTCCTCGCCGATGTTCAACAAGCCGACGCTCGGATGCTCCTTGCCCTCGACCGCCGACACCAGCGCACTACCCATGACCGCAAACTGCAGCAGATGCTCGGCGGTGCAGTCCACGTTGGCACCGAGGTCGAGCACGGTGGTGTAGCCGTCTCGCTGATTGGGCATCACAGTGGCGATCGCAGGACGGTCTATGCCCTCCAGGGTCTTCAGCACGTACCGCGAAACCGCCATCAAGGCACCTGTGTTGCCGGCCGATACGCAAGCATCGGCAGCTGAAACCCCCTCGTCATCGGGTTTGACGAGGTCGATGGCCATGCGCATCGAGGATCGCTTTTTGCGGCGCAAGGCAACTTCGATCGCATCGTGCATCTCGACGACTTCAGGTGCCTCGACGCGCCGACACCGCGCCCAATCGGCCGCGGGCAGCAACGCATCGGGACGCCCGACCAAGATCAATTCAGCGTGTGGGTGACGGGCCAGGAAAGCCTGGCAGGCTGGCAAGGTGACTGATGGTCCATGGTCACCGCCCATGCAATCGACGGCCAGACGTACCGTCCCGCGCAAGGCACCCTGATTCATGTTGTCGAGACAGCGATCACAGTGACGCTCACCGGTTGAGGGTCCGCGGGGACCACAGGGGCCTGACAGAAATGCAAAAGCCCGGCATTGCAAGTGTGCAGCGGCCGGGCCATCGGTGACAGGGGCTCATCGATCCAAGCGCTGCGGCGGCGCAACGCTTTTGATCGACTGGGCGTCAAACGCTCATGCGTCAGCTTTGGTCTTGAAGATCTTGCGCCCGCGGTAGAAGCCATTGGGGCTGATGTGATGGCGCAGATGCGATTCACCGGTGGTCGGCTCGATGGCGGTTCCCGGCGTATTCAACGCATAGTGGGAACGGTGCATGCCGCGCTTCGAGGGCGACTTCTTGTTTTGCTGGACAGCCATGTGAATCTCCGCATACGTTGGTGGTGGCGCCCGGTGGCGAACCACTGCGGGACGGGCCCTTGTCAGAGCCTGCGGCCAGTTGGCCCGGATTGAACCCTGGGGACAACACCTGCCGAAAAGCCCATGAGTATATCAGCAGCATGCATCAATTGGGCAGTGACTTTCGCTTCAGCTCGCCCAGCACCGCAAAGGGGTTGGCACGCTCCTCGAAGGGCTCGGTATTCTCAGGCGGCTTCAAGGGCTGCGGACATGTTGTATGGCGTGGCACCAGAGGAAGGGCCAGCAGCAGTTCGTCCTCGATGAGCTCAATAAGGTTCAGCGTGCGGCTGAGCGCCAGCACATCCTCTTCGCTGTCAGCGTCGATTTCTGCCGCCAGTGCTTCATCGGCAACAAATTGAAAACTGCGCTGAGCGTCCACCGGCGTGTCTACCGGCTGCAGGCAGCGCTGACAGACCAAACCGAGCCGCGCACGGCATTCCAAGTGCAGCCAGATCTGAGGTTCACTGCCACGGCAGGCACGGGATTCACCGGTTGCCTGCCACTCGACCTGCTCGCCGGTCGCCGGCTTGGCGTCGATGTGAGCCTCCCCGCACAACCGATCAAGCGCTGCCAGCGGCCAAGTCCCCGCCGTCTCGACGGCTTCTTTGGCAAACGTAGCCATGTCCACGCACAGGGGGTCGAATACACGCACCGTCATGGCAGCGAGTGTACGGTGGGGGCAGGCAGCACAGGCAGTGCTCGACCCGATGGGACAATCCCGAAAATGCACATGCACGCACCGCTGATTCTGGCTTCCACCTCGGTGTACCGGCAGGAATTACTGCGGCGGCTGCAGATGCCGTTCGATGTGATGGCGCCAGATGTCGACGAATCACCGCAACCGGCGGAGCCGCCGGAATCACTGGCCGCACGCCTGGCCCTGGCCAAGGCCCGTTCAGTGGCAGCGCGGCATCCGTGGGCAGTGGTGATTGGCTCGGACCAGGTCGCCGAACTGGACGGAGATGCGGTGAGCAAGCCAGGCCATCACGAGGCGGCGGTACAACAACTGCGTGCAATGCGCGGCCGGCAGGTGGTCTTCCACACTGCGGTGGCCGTGGTGTGTGCCAACAGCGGCTTCGAAGCGAGTGCCCTGGCACGCGTCAGCGTGACCTTCCGGTATCTGTCGGACACCGAGATTGAACACTACCTGCGCATCGATCGCCCTTATGACTGCGCAGGCAGTGCGAAGGTCGAAACCCTCGGCATCGCACTGCTCGACGCGGTCGAGTCGGATGACCCGACAGCGCTGATCGGACTTCCGTTGATCCGCACCTGCGCGTTGCTGCGTCAGGCAGGGATCGATCCGCTGGGGCGCTCAGGCTCATGAACGGCACGCTGTACCTGGTGCCCAACACACTGGATTTCGGCGTGGCGCCTCTTGGTCAGGGCGCGGGCGCCTTGCCAGATCTGCAGGACGTGCTGCCTCTGGGCGTGATACGCATCGCCGCGCGGCTGCCTTGCTGGGTGGCAGAGAACGCGAAGACGACACGTGCTTTCCTGAAGCGCGTGAACGAGGTCGTGCCGCTCTCGCAACCCCTGCAGGCGATCCGGATCGTCGAATTGCCTCGCGCCAACAAGGGCGCTCTGCAGCCACCTGGTTCATCCCTCAACGCGCTGTTGACGCCCGCATTGGATGGCCAGGACATCGGGCTGATCTCAGAAGCCGGATTGCCTGCAGTAGCCGATCCGGGCGCAGCGCTCGTGCAAGCGGCGCACGGCATGAAGCTCCGCGTCGAGGCGCTGTCAGGACCCAGCTCGCTGATGCTGGCGCTGGCAGCCAGCGGGCTCAATGGCCAAAGCTTTGCTTTTGTGGGTTACCTCCCCGTCGATGCCGTCGCGCGCGCAGCGCGCATTCGCGAGTTGGAATCGATGTCTCGCCGGGCACAGCAGACGCAGCTGATGATCGAAACGCCCTACAGAAACACAGCCCTGCTGGGCGCCTTGCTGGACGCGCTGAATGGCGGAACGCGCCTGTCTGTCAGTTGTGCCCTGACACTCGCCCAGGGCTGGAGCCGGACAGATACAGTCGCAGACTGGAAATCCAGGCCGGCATCGATGCCGAACGACATACCCGCGGTGTTTTCCTTGCTCGCCTGATCTCGCCCGACAGCTGCAGGGCAGCAACCGTCATCCGATGGCGGTCACTCGCTCTGATCGGCTGTGATCTTCTCGCCAAACAGCGCGGCAACTCGCCGTTTCGGCTTGATGTTCGGAGACAGGCCTCGAGATGAGGCTGCGGGCATGACCGACGCCGACTCCCAGGCAGGCTGCGCGGTGGCGCTGGGCTCGTAAGGCCGGTCGAAGAAAGGGTCGGAAGAAGCTTTGCGAGCCCCCTCGCCAGCATTGCGGTACGGCGAGCGCGGCCGACCCAGTGCCGCCGGTTCGGCGGCTGAATCGGCCACCACCTGCGGCTGATCGTCGAACTCGCGGCGAGGCCGCTCGGCGCGTGGTTCGCGCCGCACCGGAGCCTCGTCGAGCTCGATCGGCTCGAGTTCGATCTTCTTCTTGATCAGCTTCTCGATGTCGGCAACCAGCCGGGCGTCGTCACGCGACACCAAGGTAACGGCCAGACCCGACGCGCCCGCGCGACCCGTGCGGCCGATGCGGTGCACGTAATCTTCGGCGTTGAATGGCACATCGAAATTGAAAACCGCCGGCAGGTCGGCGATGTCAAGGCCGCGAGCCGCGACGTCGGTGCACACCAGCACGTCGACTTCGGCACGCTTGAAGGCCTCCAGCGCCTTCAGCCGCTCGTCCTGAGATTTGTCGCCGTGCAGCGCGTTGGTACGCAGGCCGTCGCGCTCGAACGAGCGGGCCAGTCGCGCGCAGCCCAGTTTTGAATTGACGAACACGATGGCCTGGGTCAACGCCCGCTCGCGGATGATCTTGAGCACCGCGGCCCGCTTGTCGTCGGTCGAGACGCTGAAGAAGCGCTGCTCGACATTCGTCGCTGTGGCATTCGGCCGGGCAACCTCGACCAGGATCGGGTTCTGCAGATAACTCTCTGCCAGCCTCTTGATTTCCGGCGAGAAGGTCGCGGAAAACAGCAGCGTTTGCCGTTGTTTGGGCAGATAACTCAGGATGCGCTGCAGGTCGGGCAGGAACCCGATGTCGAGCATGCGGTCGGCCTCGTCGAGCACGACGTATTCAACTTGCCCCAAATTGCAGTTCTTCGCCTCGATATGGTCGAGCAAGCGCCCAGGCGTGGCGATCAGCACCTCGACGCCAGTCTTCAGTTCGGCGGTCTGCGGTTTCATGTCGATGCCGCCGAAGACCACCATCGATCGCAGCTTGGTGTGCTTGGCGTAAGTCTTGACGTTGTTGGCGACCTGATCGGCCAGTTCGCGGGTCGGCGCCAGCACCAGCGCACGCACCGGATGGCGCGCCGGCGACGCGCTGCTGTTCTCATGCTTGAGCATCTTCTGCAACAGCGGCAAGGTGAACGCTGCGGTCTTGCCGGTGCCCGTTTGGGCCGCACCCATCACATCACGCCCGTCGAGCACGATCGGGATGGCCTTCGCCTGGATCGGTGTCATCTGCGTGTAGCCAGAGTCGGCCACCGCTCGCAGCAATTTGTCGTCGAGTGCGAGTGTGTCGAAGCGCACCGGGGCGGCAACAGCTTCGTTGGCCGGGATATCGGGGCTGGCTTCGTGGGGCGTTTCAGTCATCGATTGATTATCGCCGCTGGCGCCCGGCAAGAGCGAGAGCTCGTCAAAAGTCGCCCCTAGAATGGTTCTCAGCTCGGCATCTCCAGCCGATTCGCACCCCCAGACTCAGCCCCAGCACCCATGATCCTCGTGACAGGCGGCGCCGGTTTCATCGGTGCAAACTTCGTTCTTGACTGGCTGAGTCATTCCAGCGAGCCGGTACTCAACCTCGATGCACTGACCTACGCGGGCAACCGCGAGAATCTCCGCTCGCTGGACGGCGACGCGCGCCATGTGTTCGTCCATGGTGATATCACCGACCGCGCACTTCTCGACAGCCTGTTTGCCATCCATCGCCCTCGTGCGGTGGTGCATTTCGCGGCCGAAAGCCATGTCGATCGCAGCATCCACGGGCCTGGCGCATTCATCCATACCAATGTGCAGGGCACGTTCAGCCTGCTGGAAGCGGCGCGGGGCTTCTGGCTGACGCTGCCGGACGCCGAAAAGAGCCAGTTCCGCTTCCATCATGTGTCCACTGACGAGGTCTACGGCTCGCTCGGCCCGAACGACCCACCGTTCACCGAAACGAATCTGTACGAGCCGAACAGCCCGTATTCGGCCAGCAAGGCCGCCAGCGATCACCTGGTACGCGCCTGGCACCACACCTACGGCTTGCCGGTGCTGACCACCAACTGCAGCAACAACTACGGGCCCTTCCATTTCCCCGAGAAGTTGATCCCGCTGCTGATCGTCAATGCGCTGGCGGGCAAGCCGCTGCCGGTCTATGGCGACGGCCGGCAGGTGCGCGACTGGCTGTATGTGAAGGACCACTGCGCTGCGATCCGCGTCGTGCTGGAAGGCGGCCGGGTCGGTGAGACCTACAACATCGGCGGCTGGAACGAGCAACCCAACATCGACATCGTGCACACGGTGTGTGCGCTGCTCGACGAGATGCGCCCCGATGCGGCCGGCCCTTACCGCCGACTCATCACCCACGTCACCGACCGCCCCGGCCATGACCGCCGTTACGCCATTGACGCCCGCAAGCTCGAGCGGGAGCTCGGTTGGAAGCCAGCCGAGACCTTCGAGACCGGCATTCGCCAGACGGTGCGCTGGTACCTCGAGAACACCGACTGGGTGGCCCGGGTGCAAAGCGGCGCCTACCGTGAATGGGTCGATGCCAATTACTCAGCGCGCAACGCCAGCAACACCCCGCCATGAAGATCCTGTTGTTCGGCAAGAGTGGGCAGGTCGGCTGGGAACTGCAGCGTGCGCTGGCACCGCTGGGTGAACTGGTCGCGCTCGACGCCGACAGCACCGATTGGCACGCCAACTTTGCCAACCCCGAAGCGCTGGCGTCGACCGTGCGCGCCGTGGCGCCGCAGTGGATCGTCAATGCCGCGGCGCACACCGCCGTCGACAAGGCTGAAGGCGAACCCGAACTGGCACGTGCCATCAACGCGACCGCCCCCGGCGTGCTGGCCCGCGAAGCGGCGGCCCTTGGCGCCACGCTGCTGCACTACAGCACCGACTATGTGTTCGACGGCAGTGGCAGCGCACCCTGGGTGGAAGAGGCGGCGACCGGCCCACTGAGTGTGTACGGCGCGACCAAGCTCGAAGGCGAAGAAGAGATCCGCCGCAGCGGCTGCCAACACCTCATTCTGCGCACCAGCTGGGTCTACGCTGCTCGCGGCGGCAATTTCGCGAAGACCATGCTGAAGCTGGCGGCCGAGCGCGACGCATTGAAGGTCATCGACGATCAGATCGGGGCGCCGACGGGCGCCGACCTGCTGGCTGACATCTCGGCGCATGCGCTGCGCCAACTCGCGCGGCAGCCTGAACTCAGCGGCACCTACCACGCTGTCGCTGGTGGCCAGACCAGCTGGCATGGCTACGCACGGCATGTGATCGAGCACGCGCGGGCTGCGGGCCGTCCGGTCCGCGTGGCACCCGGCGCGATCGAAGCGGTCCCGACCAGCGCATTCCCGACACCCGCTCAGCGGCCCCGCAATTCAAGGCTGGACACCCGCAAGCTGCAACACAGCTTTGGTCTGCGCCTGCCGGCGTGGCAGACCGGTGTCGATCGGCTGCTGGCGGAAATCCTATGACCTCATCCTTGGACGTCCTTCGCGCATGAACACCCCCAGCCGAAAAGGCATCCTGCTGGCCGGTGGCTCCGGTACCCGCCTGCACCCGGCCACGCTCGCCATCAGCAAGCAGTTGCTACCGGTCTACGACAAGCCGATGGTCTATTACCCGCTGAGCACGCTGATGCTGGCCGGCATCCGCGACATACTGCTGATCAGCACCCCACAGGACACGCCACGTTTCGAGAGTTTGCTGGGCGACGGCAACCGCTGGGGCATTCAGATCAGCTATTGCGTTCAGCCCAGCCCCGACGGGCTGGCGCAAGCCTTCATCCTCGGCCGGGACTTCGTCGCCGGCGCGCCGAGTGCGCTGGTACTGGGCGACAACATCTACCACGGACACGATCTGCAGGGCTTGCTGTCGGCCGCTGACGAGCGCATCACCGGCGCCTCGGTATTCGCCTACCACGTGCAGGATCCGGAGCGCTATGGCGTGGTCGCCTTCGACGCCCAGAAGCGTGCAATGAGCATCGAGGAAAAGCCGAAAGCACCGAAGAGCAACTATGCGGTCACCGGCCTGTACTTCTACGACCACCAGGTCTGCGACATCGCTGCGGACATCAAGCCCTCCTCACGCGGCGAGCTGGAGATCACCGACGTCAACGCACGCTACCTGGCGCAGGGGCAGTTGAGTGTCGAGATCATGGGGCGGGGCTATGCCTGGCTCGACACCGGCACGCACGACAGCCTGCTCGAAGCTGGCCAGTTCATCGCCACGCTGGAAAAACGGCAGGGCCTCAAAGTGGCGTGCCCCGAGGAAATCGCATTCCGCTCCGGCTGGATCGACGCGGCCCAGCTGGAAGCGCTGGCGCGTCCGATGCTGAAGAACGGCTACGGCCAGTATTTGATGCAGATCGTCAACAACCAGGTGTTCTGATGAAGGTGATTCCGACAGCCATCGATGGCGTGCTGATCCTGGAACCCAAGGTGTTCGGCGACGAACGCGGGTTCTTCCTCGAAAGCTTCAATCAGCAGGCATTCAATCAGGCGGTGGGTCAGGACATCGACTTCGTGCAGGACAACCATTCACGCTCCGCCTGCGGTGTGCTGCGCGGCCTGCACGGGCAGCGTGAGCCACATGCGCAAGGAAAGCTCGTGCGCGTCACGCAAGGCAGCGTGTTCGATGTGGCCGTGGACGTGCGTGCCGACAGCCCCACCTATGGCCAGTGGGTGGGCGTCGAACTCAGCGGCACCAACCACCGGCAGCTTTGGATCCCGCCAGGCCTGGCGCACGGCTTTCTGGTGACCAGCGACAGCGCCGATTTCCTCTACAAGACGACCGCCTTTTACCGCCCCGATGCCGAGTTCTCGATCCGCTGGGACGACCCCACGCTGTCCATCGCCTGGCCGCTGAATGGGAGCACGCCCGCCTTGTCGGCCAAGGACGCCGCGGCGCCGCCGTTCGGCCGTTGAGCCAGCGATGGCGCTGATGAACACAGCGGGACCGGGCGCTCGACGTCTCGCATGAGTTTTTTGCTGCTGAGTTTCACGGTGTCGCTGCTGAGCACCCTGGCGGTGCTGCGCTCTGCCGATCGCCACGGAGGACTGTCGGCCGACACGGAGATCTCGGGGCCGCAAAAGTTTCACACCCGCCCCGTCCCGCGCATCGGCGGGGTTGGCGTGCTGCTGGCCATGTTCGCCGGCGCACTGCTGGCACAGTTCACGCGGCCGGCGCTCAGCGAGTCGCTGTGGTTGTTGTTGGCAGCTGCGCTGCCAGCGTTCATGGCTGGTTTCGCCGAAGACATGACGAAAAAGGTGCCGGCGGCGTGGCGACTGATCGCTGCGGTCATTTCGGCCGCCCTCGCGGTGTGGCTGCTGGAGACCGTCGTGCGCCACACCGCCATCCCCGGCGTTGACATCCTGATCCAGCTCGAGCCGCTCGCCGTCGCGCTGACTCTGCTGGTGGTGACCGGCGTGTCCAACTCGATCAACATCATTGACGGCTTCAACGGCCTGGCGTCGATGTGCGTGCTGATCATGTTGATGGCGCTGGCGTATGTGGGCCTGCAGGTGCAGGACCGTCTGGTGCTGACCGCCGCCTTGATCGCGGCCGGCGCCGTGCTGGGCTTCTTCGTCTGGAACTTCCCCGGCGGCCTGGTCTTCCTGGGGGACGGCGGCGCCTACCTGCTCGGATTCATGGTCGCGGAAATCGGCGTGCTGCTGATCGTGCGCAACGCCGACGTTTCGCCGCTGTTTCCGCTGCTGCTGTGCGCCTACCCGATCTTCGAGACGCTGTTCTCGATGTACCGGCGCAAGGTGCTCAAGGGCGTGGCCTCATCTCAGCCTGACGGCATCCACATGCACTCGCTGATCCACCGCCGTCTGGTGCGGCAGATGATCGGCGAGACCTCAACGAACCGACTCACCGCACGCAATTCAATGACCTCGCCCTACCTCTGGCTGCTCTGCAGTCTGACGGTGATCCCGGCCGTGCTCTGGTGGCGGGACACCGCGGTGCTGACGGGTTTTCTGGTGCTGTTCATGGTCTCGTATGTGGTGCTGTACTGGCGCATCGTGCGCTTCAGGGTGCCGAAGTGGCTGTTGCCACGCCGCTGAACCGGCGCTGCCCAAGTGGCGTTCAGCGCGGCTGGTATTCGGGAACGAAGCGGGCCAGCGCAGCGCGCTGATCAACGGGGGTTCGCCCGTCCTGCGGCTGGGCGAGCCAGTTCAGCAGCTCGTGCATCCATCCCTCGGCGGCATCGTCATTGAGCCGTGCAATGCGCAGCCGCGGATGGGCTGAGGGCTGTGTCAGGTCGTCGTCGGCCAGCAGTTCCTCGTAGAGCTTTTCGCCCGGTCGCAAACCGCTGAAGACGATGCCGATCTCGCGCTCACGATGACCGGCGAGACGGATCAGGTCGCGCGCCAGCTCGACGATCTTCACTGGCTCGCCCATGTCCAGCACATAGACCTGCCCGCTGCGGGCCAGCACCGCCGACTGCAGCACCAGCCGCACGGCCTCGGGAATGGTCATGAAGTAACGCGTGATGTCCGGATGCGTGACCGTCACTGGACCACCGCGGGCAATCTGCTCCTTGAACTTCGGGATCACGCTGCCGCTGGAGCCCAGCACATTGCCGAAACGCACCGCCGAGAACATCGTGCCCGAGCCCTGCGTGGCCAGGTGCGACAGCACCCGCTCGGCGGCGCGCTTGCTGGCGCCCATCACATTGGTCGGGTTGACCGCCTTGTCGGTGCTGATCATCACGAAGCGCTCGGCGCCGCTCTCCATCGCGGCCAGCGCGGCATGGTGCGTACCCAGCGTGTTGTTCTGCAGCGCGGCCCAGGCGTTGTCCTCTTCCATCAGTGGCACATGCTTGAACGCCGCCGCGTGAAACACCAGTTGTGGCCGATGCGTCGCGAAGGTGGCTCGCAGATGGGACAGATCCTTCACATCGCCCATCAAGCGCACCAGCGGCAGACCGGGATGCAGCTCGCCCAGCTGCTGCTCGATCTGGTAAAGCGCGAACTCGCTCAGCTCATACAGCACCAGCCGTGCCGGGCCATAGCGAGCGATCTGAAGGCACAGCTCGCTGCCAATCGAACCACCCGCGCCGGTCACGAGCACCGTCTTGCCGGACACCAGCTCGGCAATGCCAGCCTCGTCGAGCACCACGGGCTCGCGCCCCAGCAGGTCGTCGGGCTCGATGGCACGGATGCGCTCGACGCGCGCGCTGCCCGATTGCAACTCGCTGACCGAGGGCACCGTCAGCACCGGCAGCGCCGTGGCGGCCGCCAGCTCGATCGCACGGCGCCGCTGGGCGGCCGTGGCGCTCGGCAGCGCCGTGATGATGTGCGTAGCACCGGCGATCACGCGCGGATCGCTCAGCTCGTCGAAGCGGCCCAGCACCGGGGCACCGGAGATGCGCGCGCCGCGCTTGGCGGGATCGTCATCGAGCAGGCCGAGCACCGTCCAACCCTGCTGAGGCAGCCCGGCGACCAGCAGCCGCGCGGCCTCGCCGGCCCCCATCACGATGGCACGCCGCACCTCGCCATGGCCCTCGCCGTTCGCACCGGTGATTTGCGCGCGGGCGTGTTCGTAAAGCATGCGGTAGGCGATGCGCGTCATGCACAGCCCCATCAGGGAGACGATGGGGTGCAAGGCCAGCACCGCGCGCGGCACCTGGTAGAGCTGCAGCATCAACACACCAGTGGCACACAGCGCACCCGCGATGCCGCAGCACCAGGTCAGTCGCTTGACCTCGCCGAAGCCCGAGAAGCGCCACATGCCTCGGGGCACACCGGCCACGGCGAACACCGACAGGTAGGTCACGACGACGCCCAGCAGCACCCATCCGTCGTAAGCCGGCCGGTGGCTCCACCAGCGCTCGAAGCCCAGCCGGAACAGGTAGGTGAAGTTCCAGCAGAGGGCGATCACCGCGGCGTCGATGAGCAGCGTCAGTGGCCGGCGGTGCGGTCGCCAGCGGGCCAGGAAGCGATCGATGCGGTGCCAGAACATGAGGCGCCGATTATGTTGGCGCGATGCCAGACACCAAGGTCACCGATATCGTCATCGCGATGGCGGCTTGCGCATCAACAACGCATGAAGCGTCGCGGCGATCAGCCGAAGATCACCGGTAAAACTGGCCTCTTCCACATAGCGCACCGACAGCTGCAGCTTGGCGGGCAGCAGCACCTCGACATACTCGCGCTCGGGGTCCGCCGCGCGCGCCAGCTGGGCTGATTCGTCGCGATAGGCCAACGAGGCTGGGTCGGTGATGCCGGGGCGCACACTGAGCACCTTGTCGCGCAGGTGCTTCGGATACAGCGCGACATAGCGGGGCACTTCCGGTCGCGGGCCAACGAGACTCATGCGCCCAACGAAGACATCGATCAACTGCGCCAGTTCATCGAGCTTGGTGCGGCGCAACAGTTCCCCGACGCGGGTGATGCGAGGATCGGCACCGATGGTGATCTGCGCGGTGGCGGCATCGGCACCAGCATCCCGGTGCGTCATCGTGCGGAACTTGTGGATGCGGAACTCCACGCCATCACGCCCGACCCGCACCTGCCGAAAAAACACCGGCCCGGGCGAATCCAGCTTGATCGCGATGGCCATGAGCGCCAGGAAAGGCGCCAACAGCAGCAGGCCGAGGCTTGAGGCCCACAAATCGAACAGTCGCTTCGCCATCGATGCGTCGACGCGATCAGCCCAGCAGGGAGCGCACCGCATCGATGACGCGCTGCACCGCGGCCGGTCCCATCCGGGTGTACAGCGGCAGGCTGAGCATCCGCTCGTAGGCCCGCTGGCTGTGTGGGAACTGTTGCGGTTGCAACTGGTATCGGTCGCGCCAGTAAGGCTGAAGATGCAGCGGGATGTAGTGCACGCTGCAGCCGATGCCGGCGGCATACAGGCCTTCGATCAATTCCTCGCGGGTCAGCTTTGCACCCTCGGCCAGACGCAGCGCATACAGATGCCAGGCGTGGGTATCGCCCGGCAGGGGCTGCGGCGGCCTGATGACCGGCAGTTCGGCGAACGCCGCGCCGTAGCGTGCGGCAATGTCGGCGCGGACCTGCTGGAAGGCTATCGCCCGCTTCAGCTGGTGGATGCCGATCGCCGAGGCGATATCGGTCAGGTTGTACTTGAAGCCGGGGGCGATCACCTCGTAGTACCAGCTCGGCACCTTGGCGGTGAAGCGGTCGAAGGCATCGCGGTTGATGCCATGCAGCCGCATCACCTGGATGCGCTTGGCGAGATCGGCATCGCGCGTCACCACCATGCCACCCTCGCCGGTGGTCATCGTCTTGTTGGCATAGAAGCTGAACACCGTGGCGTCGCTCGCCAGCGTGCCGACGAGTCGGCCGCCGCAGGTGGTCGGCAGCGCGTGGGCAGCATCTTCAACGACCTTCAGGCCGTGGCGCCGCGCGAGAGGCAGCAGCGCTTCCATGTCGGCCGCCAGCCCGGCGTAATGCACCGGCATCACTGCCTTGGTGCGCGGCGTGATGGCAGCCTCGACGGCTGCCACATCGATGCACAAGGTAGCTGGGTCGATGTCTACCAGCACCACGTCGGCGCCGAGGTAGCGCACCACCTCGGCGGTGGCAGTGAAGGTGTGCGTGGTGGTGATGACCTCGTCGCCCGGGCCGATGCCAAGGGCTTCGAGCGCCAGGTGCAGCCCGGCCGTGGCCGAATTGACGGCCATCGCATGCAGCGGGGCTTCAGCCGGGTTCGATGCACCGAGGAAGGCGCTGAAGTCTTCCTCGAATCTCCGCGTCTTCGGCCCGGTCGTGATCCAGCCCGATTTCAGCGTGTCGACGACTTCGGCAATCTCGTCGTCGCCGATGTCAGGCAGGGCGAAGGGGATGAAGGGGGTTGAAGGCGGGGTGGTCATCGGGGTTTGCCGATCCAGCAGAGAAGATGCGTTCGCAGCAGTGGCAGCCCGCTCAGCCACTGGCAGACGCTCGGGTGAATGCGCGCTGCACGGCGGCTGAGCGGCGGTGCCAGCGTGACACGCCGTGCATCGATGCGGGCACTCGGGAACAGCGCCTGCACCCGAGTCAACGGCATGCCACGCACATCGGGGTTGCGCGGGTTGTTGTAAGTGAAGTCGTACCAGAGCACGGCACCGCCCGGCCGAACCCAGCGCCACATCGCGTCGGACAGCCGCTGCTGGAACACGTCGTCGAGCAGCGAGCTGAACACCGTCGACTGATAGACCAGATCGAAGCTGTCGCCGTGGAACGGCAGCTGGGTGGCATCGCCTTCGTGCAGCACGGTCGCGGCCGGCAGCTGGCGGCGCGCGGCCGCTGCACGCTCGGGCAGCAGTTCATTACCGACCAACCGACTGGCGTCGAAGCCAAGGCTCGCCAGCTCGAGCAGGTTGCTGCCACTGCCGCAACCGACCTCAAGAACTCGCAACTGGTCCAGTGGCTGCAGTGAATGGCGAGACAGCAGATCCAGCATGACCCGCTGCCGTTCCTGCCGCGCCAGCGTCACCTCCGGGCGCAACGGGCTGTAGAGCTCGTCGCCAACACCGCGCGCCGCACGCCGGGCGTAGCGTTCGGCCACCGCCATCGGTTCGTCGTTGTGCTGGGGCGTTGTGCTCACGGGAGAATTGTCCGCGCGTCAGGTCAGCGTGTCAGGCGAGTAGCCGCGGCGCCCGGCGTGCGCTTCAACAGCAGCACTTCAACCAGCGCCCGCCCAAAGCCCAGGCCGTAACCCAGATGCATGCAGGCGATCGCTGCTGCGATACCCACCGTATCGCGCAGACGATGCGGGGCGCGCGCGAGGGCGGCACCGTTGACGAGCGCTGTCAACGCATAGACACCGATGACCCCGACCAGTGCGGCACGCGCCAGCATCGACCAGGGCGCCAGGAGGGCCAGCCCGCCGAGCCCGGCCACGAAGGCAAACGGCGCCAGATGCCGTGGCGACGCGGGCAGCCGATGCTTTCGGATCACCGGCACCTTCCAGTAGCCGTACTGGTGGAACTGGCGAAACAGCGCCGCGAACGAGCCGCGCGGCGCGTAGCTTGAGCGGATGGTCGCGCTCTGCCAGACACTGCCATCGCTGCGCACGATACGCAGGTTCAGCTCGTCGTCCTGGTTGCGCACCAGCGACTCGTCGAAGCCGCCGAGTCGCAACAGATCCTCGCGGCGCCAGGCGCCCAGATAGACGGTATCGACAGGGCCGCTGTAATCCACGCGCCGGGAGGCGGCACCACCGGAGCCGAATCGGCTTTGAAACGCCAGCGCAATCGCCGCCTGCGGCCAGCCTTCGCCCACTGGCCGCCAGGGCCCGCCGACACAGGTGGCCCCGGTCGCCTGCAATGCGGCCAGACACTCGGCGATGTAGTCGGGCGCATAGGCAGTGTGCACATCCATGCGCACGATCATCTCGCCGCGCGCCGCGTCGATCGCCCGGTTCAACCCCGTGGAGACGATGCGCTGCGGGTTGTCGATCAGCTGCAAGCGCGGGTCGTCGGCGCACAGGGAGTGCAGCAGCTCGCGCGTCCCGTCGTCGCTGCGGCCATCGGCGATCAGCACCTGCAGGGCCCAACCCTCAGGCAGGGTCTGGCGGGCGAGATCGGCGCAGAACGAGGCGATGTGCGCGCGCTCGTTGCGGCAGGGCACGATCACGCTGACGAGGTTCATCGCCTGATTCATTGGAGAGTGCCTGCCGACACGGTGCGCCGCTGCGCACGGTGCGAAATGACGGCTTCGAAGCAGCGCAGCATCTCATCGACGCTGTGCTGCCAGCGGTAGTGCGCGAGTACCCGTTCGCGCCCGGCTGCACCGAGACGGCGGCCCATTTCGGGTGCGTCGATCAGCCGCTGAATCGCCTGCGCCAATGCAGGTACGTCTTCGCGCGGAACGACCCAGCCTGTCTCGCCCTGCACCACCACCTCGGGCAGGCCCCCAACATCACTGACCACGACGGGCAAAGCACAGGCCGACGCTTCGAGCACCGCGACGCCGAAGCTCTCGCTGTCGAGCCGGCTCGCGGCCACGTAGAGGTCGAAGCGGTTCAACCACAGCGGCACCTCGGCGTGCGGCACGGCACCGGCGAAACGCACGTGGGCCGCGATACCCAGCGTGGCGCTCAATGCCTCGAGCTCAGCGCGCTGCGGGCCGTCACCCACGATGACCAGCGACAGCAAGGCGCTCGGGCCCGCAGCAGAGAGCACCTGCGCAAACGCCCGAAGCAGCAGATCGATGCCGTACTTCGGCGCCAGCGTCTTCACGGTGCCGATCACGATGCCTTCGTGAGGCTGCGGCTGCGGCGCGAAACGCTCGGTGTCGATGCCGAAAGGCGTCACCGCGACCGGGCCGATGCCGGGCACCAGTCGGCGCACCTGCTGCGCCATCGCCTCGCTGGTCGATGCCACCGCATCGGCGTGTCGCAGGTTGCAGCGCAGCAGCCAGCCCTGGAGCCAGCCCTCGTACGGGAAGTCGTAGACATCACTGCCCCAGACCGACAGCAACCAGGGCCGGAAGCCGGCAAGCGCAGCGGTGGTGCCGTAGCCGCTGGCGTAGTGCGCGCTGAGCAGATCGGGCCGTACCTCGCGCAGCAGCCGCCTCAGCGCAGGCACATTGCGAAAGTAGCCCGGCGTTCCGCGGTGCGGCAGGCGAACCAGCCGCACGCCGTCCGGCACTTGCCACGACCCTTCATCGTGCTGCGTCGCCAGCACCAGTTGAATACCACGCTCGTGCAGCGCCTCGACCCAGCGCTGGGTGTGGATCACGCTGGCCGGCGCGAGCATCAGCAGCTTCATCGGGCGGTGGCGATCGACCGGCCTCGGGGTCCGTGCAGCGGCCTGTTCATTCGACGCGCTGCAGCTCGACTGCGATCTGGTCGCCCGCTTGCTCGCGGTTCAACCGATCGGCGCGGCGATCCATGTCCCGCAACTGCGCGGCCGTGAACGCACCCGGCGCCGGCGCGATGTCGTGGCAGCCGCTGCGCATCAGCGGGATGCCGCGTCGGTATTGCTCGCTGCCCCAGAACTGGAAGGCGTCGGCATCGTCGGTGATGCGGGACACCCTGAACCCGCAACGCTCGGCCAGCAAACCGATGCTCTGCCGCGAATGCAGCGCCAGATGCCTGGGCGCATCGAGCGCGCACCAGTCGACGCCATAGTGCTGCCAGGCGTGCGAGCTGACGGTCGGGATGCGCACCAGACAGCGACCACCGGGCACCAGCAGTCGGTGCGCCGCGCGCAAGGCCGCGGGCTCGTCGACGATGTGTTCGAGCGAATGGTGGAACATCACCAGATCGAACGCCGATGCAGGCAAGGCCTCCAACTCGGCCTTCTGCACGCGAAGCCCACCGCCCAGGTCGAGGTCTTGCTCGATGAACGGGTCGACACCGTGCAGCCGTGTGTAGCCGGCCGACTGCAAGGCCAGCAGGAGTTCGCCGCTACCGCAGCCGACATCGACGATGCGCACGTCAAGCCGCAAACCCAAGGGCTGCAGCGAAGCCAGCGCGCGGAAAGGCCGCAGCTTCGCCAGCGCCCAGCCCAGAGGGTTCTTGCGCCCGATGAGATGACGGTTGCGCGCGCGCACCAGCAGACCGCTCAGGCGACCTGGTGTCGTGCGCTCGCCAAACGAGTAATAGCCCGCGCCGTAATGGCGCGACAAGTCCGCCGGGATCTCGGCGATCTGAAGGCAACCGCAGGCCGCGCACAGCCGGTAGTCGAAATGCTCGCCCGGGCCGAACATCATGTCGCGCACACGGTGATCCTGGAAGGGGCCGAGGCTGTGGCAGATGCGGCAGCGCGGCCCTGAGTCGAGACGCGGAACCGCACTCACAGCCGGCCCGCCATCACCGCCTCGAAATCATCGCGGGTCACCCGATCCATGGTCCGCGCCCGCTGCACCAGACGACGCAGAAAGCCACGCAATTCACCCGGTGACCAGCGACCGCTGCGCCACAACAGCACGGCAACATAGGGCAGGTAGGCCGCGAGCCAGCACCACCAGCGCACTGCACCGAAGCGCAGGCGCATGTGGATGAAGCGGTTGAGGTAGTAGATGAACACCCGGGCATTCTGGCGCGGGCCCGCTGCCGCATTGAATGACGCGCTGACCTTGTGCTGCACCACGGCGGTCGTCAGGCACACCGCCGACAGTGCGCGGTCGCGCATCCACAGCGCGAGTTCGAAGTCTTCCTCGCCAAAGAAGAAGCGCTCGGAGAACCCGCCCCGGGCCGCGAAATCGGCAGTACGCACCGCGAAGCAGCAGCCGGTGAAGAAGCTGCAGCTGATTTCGCCGCGCTGCGCGCCCTCGGCACGAGGCCGACCGGCCAGGTGATAGCGCCGCACACCGATCGGGTAAACCGCACCGCCGCAATTCCAGATGCGGTCGCTGCCGTGCACTGTCAGCATCGGCAGGCAGGCGTAGCACGCGGGGTCGCCGATGAGCCGCGCCACGATGCGATCGAGTGCATCGGCTTCGACCACGGTGTCGTTGTTCAGGAACACGGTGGCGTCGCAGGCCGTCGCAGCCGCGGCGCGCAACCCGAGGTTGCAACCCGCTGCGAAGCCGAGGTTCTCGCCAGCCTCGATCAGCAGGACGCGGGCACCGCCCCACGTCGTGGGCATGACGGTGGGCGCAACCCGAAGCAATTCGATGCCTTGTTGCACCAGCGCGTTCGTGATCCGCAAGATCGAATCGTCAGACGATCCGTTGTCGACGATGATGGCCAGCGCCTGATCGGAGCCGGCATAAATGGATTCCAGGCAGGCCAGCGTGTCGGCCGCCCCATTCCAGTTGACGATGACCACCGCGAATGTCATCGGCGTGTGCGGCACAGCTGCCAGGCCATGCCGGTGTAGGCCAGCCCGGCGATCAGCTTGGCCGCGGCCACACCGATCGGGCCGTGGCGCTCGGCCAGCATCGGTGCGATCAGCAGGAACAGCAGCAGCGACAACCCGACTCCGGCAAACAGCCAGTGCGTGCGGCCACGCAGTTCGATGGGCTTCTGCACGAAGCCAGCAGCGGTCCACAGCGCGCCCGCCGCAACCAGGACGAAGGCGGTCGACCTGTCATCGGTCAATGCCGTCGAGATTCGCCCGAGGCCCGACACCGCCAACGCGCCCCCCAGCAGCACACACAAGCCGCCTATCGCCAGCACGCCGAGCAGCGCGAGCCGGCGCAGGCGACGCAAGGCAGCCTGGTCGGGATCGGCCGCTTGTGCCAGGTAGGCCGGCATCATCGCCTGGGCCAGCGCACCGCCCAGCGCCGCGAACACCGCATTGATCACATCGGCCTGCGCGGCATAGCGCCCGCTGGCGGCCAGCCCCGAGGCGGCAGCCACGACCGACCGCTCGGCCAGCGACAGCGCGACGATCACCGCCATCCAGCCCGCCAGACCGACGCCGTAGCCCAGGTACCGGGCATCGATGGCGCGACTGCCGGCGGGAACCATCGCGGCGCGCCGGCTGCCCACCAGCAGCAGGCCGGCCAACACCGACAGTGCTTGCGCCAACAACGGTGACTCCGGGCGCGCGCCCCACAGATTCAACAGAACGAAGGTCAGCAGCAGGGCGAGGCCAGCGCGCCAGGCATCGAGCGCAAACACCGCATCGGCACGCGCGACGGCAACGAAGAGGCTGCGCCGGGTGTCCATCACCGCGAGCGCCGGTATGGCCGCGATCGCGATCAGCGCCGCCGCCGACCACTGGCCGCGCCACGCCAGGTAAGCCGCGACCAGCGGGCAGGCCAGAGCCGACGCCAACAAGGGCACGCCGAGCAGCCCGCGCCGCAAGGCCGACGCAGACAACTCCCGCGCATAGCGCAGCATCGCCTGCGCGCTGACCCCACCGACAAAACCCGCAGCCACACCCGCGGCCAGCAACGTCAGGCTGTAGCTCGCATAGTCCTCCGGTCGCAGCGCGTCGATGCACAGCAAGGTCAGCGCCATCGACGCGATCGCCGGGACGACACGGGCCGCAACGTAGGTCAGCAATGCGCGCTGCGACGGCCTCATCCGACAGCAGCCAGCGCAGCGCCGGCCGCCAGCGGGCGCTGGGCCGCCATGAAATAGCCCAGCGGAAATCGTGTGGCGGTGCGCGTGGACACACGCCGCCCGAAGCGGCTGAGGTCGAGCAGCGCGACGACGCCCTGAACAGCTGAAGCCAGCGCGCCGCCGACGGCCGGCAGGTGCGCCAGGTGCTTGGCCAGCAGATCGGCCAGCACATGCAGGCTGCCACCGACCGGCAGCAACAAGCGCACCTCCAGTCCGGCCTGCAGCGCGAAACGCCGCAGCGCATATTCGGTGTAGCGGCCGTAGTCGTGCGGCGCCTCGTGCACACCGTAAAGGAAGGGTGTGTTCAGCAGAACGTACCCGCCCGGGGCCAGCAGGCGCGCCATCTCGAACCACAGGGCGTCGGGCGTTGGCACGTGTTCCAGCACATCGGACAGGATGATCGTGTCGAAGCTCGCATTGGCATAGGGAAGCGGTTGCGACAAGTCCGCTTGCAGATCAAGGTGGGCACTGGTGCGCACCGACTGCGGCCAGTCCACGCAGGTCACGTCGTCGACCAGGCGGCGATAGGCGCCGTAGAGCGGAACCTTGCCGCAACCCAGGTCGATCAGCCGGCCACGGGCACAGTGAGGCAGATGTTGGTCATACAGCGACGCAATGCGGTCCGTGATCAGTCGGGAGCCGATTCCGACCTCAGTTGAATCACGCGAGGCTCGCAAGCGCCCCCGGCGCAGCACATACTTGCTTTCGATCCAGCGGTCTTCATGGCGCATGAGGGCGAATGCGGCAGATCAGAGATCGCTCAAGCCGGCACTTCCGTCGCCAGACTACATAACCCTTCGCGCAACACATAACGCTCCCCGTTGGCCGGGCACGAAGCGATGCCGTCGCCCTTGAGCGGCAAGGCCAGCGGCTCGCCGTGTCGGCTCATCCAGCCGATCTGGCGGGCGGGCACGCCGACCACCAGCGCGAAATCCGGCACGTTGCGGCTGACGACCGCCCCGGCGCCGACGAAGGCGTGGCGACCGATGGTGGTGCCGCAAACCACGGTGCAATTGGCGCCGAGCGTCGCGCCCTGGCGGATCAGCGTCTTGCACAACTCTCCATCGCGCGACACCGCGGCGCGCGGGTTGAAGACATTGGTAAAGACCACGCTCGGACCGCAGAAGACGTCGTCTTCGAGGGTCACCGCGTCGTACACGGACACATTGTTCTGGATGTTGACGTTGCGCCCGATGCTGACTTCATTGCCGATGTAGACGCCCTGGCCCAGAGCGCAGTCGGTACCGATGCGGGCACCTGCACACACATGCACGAAGTGCGACACCCGGGTTCCCGCCCCGAGCTGCGCACCTGGGTCGATCACCGCCGTCGGATGAATCAGGCTCATCGGCTGGCTCGCCGATCACGGCGGCACGGCATGCCCACGGTGGCGACACAAGTGCTCATCGTGCGGCGTCTGCAAATGCGTGTTCGGGCATGCGCGGGATTTTAGGCACGCCCGCTGCAGCATTGGTTGGAATGCCCCAACCTAAAATCAACGATCACACCGACCGCGCACTCATGACCCCAGAACACACCCCTTCCTCAGCGCCCGCGCCGAGCACCACAGGCCCTGCGGCTGACGAGAACCAGCTGATTACCGAGCGCCGCGAGAAGCTTGCCGCCATCCGCGAGTCCGCGAAAGCCAGTGGCGGTGTCGCCTTCCCGAACGACTTCAAACCCGCGAACCGCGCCGCCGAACTGGTTGCGGCATACGGCGAGCGCAGTAACGAGGAACTCGAAACGCTGAACCTCACCGTCAGCGTGGCCGGTCGGATGTTGTTGAAACGGGTGATGGGCAAGGCCAGCTTCTGCACTCTGCAGGACGGATCACTCGGCGCCACTGGCGGGCGCATCCAGCTGTTCGTCACCAAGGACGCGCTGGGCGAGGCAGCCTACGAATCGTTCAAGCACCTGGACCTGGGCGACATCCTCGGCGCCGAGGGACTGCTGTTCAAGACCAAGACCGGCGAGCTGTCGGTGCGGGTGACCACGCTGCGCCTGCTGACCAAGAGCCTGCGCCCGCTGCCCGACAAGTTCCACGGCATGAGCGACCAGGAGCAGAAGTACCGCCAGCGCTACGTCGACCTGATCACCGACGACGCCGCCCGGGCGCGTTTCACCGCCCGCAGCAAGGCGCTGAGTTCGATACGCCAGTTCATGGTCGACCACGGCTTCATGGAAGTCGAGACGCCGATGCTGCACCCGATCCCGGGTGGCGCGAACGCGAAACCCTTCGTCACCCACCACAACGCGCTCGATCAGCAGATGTTCCTGCGCATCGCGCCCGAGCTGTACCTGAAGCGGCTGATCGTGGGCGGCTTCGAGCGGGTGTTCGAGATCAACCGCAGCTTCCGCAACGAAGGCATCAGCGTGCGGCATAACCCCGAATTCACGATGATGGAGTTCTACGCCGCCTACTGGAACCACCACGACCTGATGGACTACACCGAGCAGGTGCTGCGCCACGCGGCGCGCGGCGCCACCGGTTCGGCCACGCTCAGCTATGGCGGCAAGACGGTCGACCTGGATGCGCCGTTCACCCGACTCACGGTGCGCGATTCATTGGTCGCCTACGCCGGCCTGAGCGCCGCTGAAGCAGGCGATGTGCAGGTGTTGCGCGCGAAGCTGAAGTCACTGGGCGAGGAACCGCCGGCGCACTGGAAGCTGCCCGAACTGCAGTTCGGCCTGTTCGAGGCGGTGGTCGAGGAACAGCTGTGGAACCCGACCTTCATCATCGACTACCCGGTCGAAGTCAGCCCGCTGGCCCGCGCCTCGGACACCGACCCGTCGATCACCGAACGCTTCGAGCTCTTCATCACTGGCCGCGAATACGCCAACGGGTTTTCCGAACTGAACGATGCCGAAGACCAGGCCGCGCGCTTCCAGGCCCAGGCGGCCAACAAGGACGCCGGTGACGAGGAGGCGATGTACTACGACGCCGACTTCATCCGCGCCCTGGAGATCGGCATGCCGCCGACCGGCGGCTGCGGCATCGGCATCGACCGCCTGATGATGCTGATCACCGACAGCCCGAGCATCCGCGACGTGATCCTGTTCCCGTCGCTGCGCAAGGAAGGTTGAACGCGCGCGGCGCAAAACGACCGACTTTGCTGATGACACCCTGCTGCTTGTTCGGCAGGCGCCGGCGCAGTATCGAAGCTGACGTAGCTGGGTCCGCGCGTGAGCGCTGCGCCGAGCCGTTGTGTTGCGCTCATGTCCCCCGGGCCTGAAAAGACAGGCCCTCCTCCTTTACTTCGCTCCACACAACGGCCCGTCACAGCGCTCCTACAACCACCGAAACGTCCGCGGGGGTGATATCTGGGTGTGCAACGGTGGTGCCGGCTGCCGAGGGCGTGGGGTGACCGGCGCAGCGAAGTAAAGGAGGAAGGCCGGATCGGTCCTACCCAAGCGTTTGGGAGGTGACCCGGCCCGGGGGAGCAAGCCCGGACACAAGCAGTCCTGAGGACTGCTTGTGCCTGACGAGCGCCTGGGGGCTCTGTCCCCAGGCACGAGCGGAGCCGGTCACCTCATGGCCTCGGCAGCACCGCAACCAGGTTCGCATACGGACAGCCGTTCGAGACATCCGAACGGGATTCGAGCGGAGTCCTATCTGTGCTTGAACACCGGCTTGCGCTTGTTCACGAAGGCATCCATGCCTTCCTTCTGGTCTTCGGTCGCGAACAGCGAGTGGAACATCCGGCGCTCGTAACTGACGCCATCGGCCAGCGTGCCTTCAAACGCGCGGTTGACGCACTCCTTGGCCATCATCACGCTCGGCCCGCTGAATTCGCAGATGCTTTGCGCGGCGGCCAGCGCGACCGCCATCAACTCGGCTGCCGGCACCACGCGTGACACCAGGCCGGCTCGCTCGGCCTCGGCCGCATCCATCATGCGGCCGGTCAGCACCATGTCCATCGCCTTGGCCTTGCCGATCGCACGCGGCAAACGCTGGGTGCCGCCCGCGCCGGGGATGATGCCCAGCTTGATCTCGGGCTGGCCGAACTTCGCGGTGTCAGCGGCGATGATGAAGTCGCACATCATCGCCAGCTCGCAGCCACCACCCAACGCGAAACCCGCCACGGCCGCGACCACCGGTTTGCGGACGCTGCGCAGCGTTTCCCAGTTGCGTGTGATGAAGTCGCCCTTGTAGGCCTCCATGTAAGTCAGCGTCGCCATCGCGCCGATGTCGGCACCAGCGGCAAACGCCTTCTCGCTGCCGGTGATGACGATGCAGCCGATGCCCTCGTCAGCATCAAAGGCCTGCAGCGCCGCGCCCAGCTCGCTCATCAGGCCATCGTTCAGGGCATTGAGCTGCTTCGGCCGGTTCAGCGTGATCAGTCCAGTCTTCAGCGGGCCGTCGCCCACGGTGTCGATGAGGATGAATTCGTGTGGCATGGCGGACTCCTGATTAGATTGAGTTGACTTTAGCGAAGGGGGGCTCTGCCCGGCGCCCGGCCGCCCGAAGCCGGGCAACGCCCCTCGGGGGCAGGAGCGCAGCGACTGGGGGGCACCCTCACTGCATCAGCTGCGGCCGCTGCTTGATCATCAGGTCGATGTAGGTCTCGGCATCCTGCTGGATGCGGATGCGTACGGGCAGGTACTTCAGGCTCGGCGCGAACCAGACGGTGGCCGACAGCTCGTCACCCTTGCGCGACTCGCGGCGCGGCTGCAGCGGGATCGCGTCAACGGCGCCGAACGGGGTGTACACCGGCTCGGACTCGCGGATGTCGTAGGTCCACACGCTCATGCGCCGTGGCAGGGCCAATGGCAACTCGATCGTGCCACCGGGCTTCAGGAGCTGAGGCTGCCGGGTGAACAGGTAGGTGAGCTGCACGAACTGGCTGGCCGTGTCCTGCACGCCAGGCACGCGCTCGATGCGCTGTCCTTTGTTGAGCACCACCGAATCAGGCTCCAGCGTGACGCTGGCACGCTTGCGGTCCTTGAACGCGGCCTTGCTTTCCTCGTCATAGCGCTCGGGAACCAGGCCGGCGTCGGTCAGCTGCCCGTCGCTGCTCATGCGGCGCGAGTACAACGGCGCGAACGAAGCACCGACAACCACATCCAGGTGCACCTGGTAGCGCTCGCCGACACGCACCCAGTCGACCTGCGCGCTGCCGTAGACCTCGCCGCGGAAGTTGCCGGTCAGCTCGTAGGTGATGCGGGTGGAAGGTGGCCAGCCGAAGGTCTCTGTGGTCGCCGCGGGAGCTGATGCCGGCGCGAGTGCGGGCGCAGCTGCTGCAGCCACCACCGGTAGCGACGCTGCAGGTTCTGCGGCAGCGGCGACCACCGGCAGGGCCGCGGTCGATGCCGCAAGCTCAGGCGCACTGGCAAGACGTTCGGCTGACTCTGCAGCAAGCAGAGGATCCGCGGCAGGCGCGGAGGCCGCCTCGGCAGGAGCTGATGCCGCCTCCGCCACCGGTGCAGCCTGCCGTGGTGGCCGCGGGGGCGCGACGGGGGCTGGCGGCGGGGGTGCGGCCGCGGGTTCGGGCGGCGCGCTGAACGCCATGTCCTGCCCCGCCACCAGTTCGATGCGTGCCGGCTTCCCGCCTTGGTCGAAATCGATCAAGCTGTCCTTGATGCTGCGCACCACGCAGGCGTGCATCACCAGAACAGCGGCGACCAGCGCCACGCCGCCTGCGATCCGCTTGCGGCCGGCCACCGGGGCTTGCGCCGTGGACGTCATCGCGGTCGTTGAATCGGGACGGCGTTCAGCAGCCCAGCCAGGCGCTGCGCAGCGCGAGCGCGGCACGCGGGGCCTTGGCATCGGTCGTCAATGTGACCGCACCCGTCACATCGGTTGACTCGGGCACTTCCAGCGACAGCGTGAGCAGACGCTGGTCGCGTGACACCAGCAGTGCTGACGCCTGACCAGGCGTCAGAACACGCAGCACATCGTCCAGCCGGCGCAATCGCCAGTCACCGAGTGCCAGCACCTCGTCCCCAGCCGACAGCCCGGCACGTTCAGCGGCACCGCCGCGCAGCACATGCGTGACCTTGATGCCGGTCAACGCGCTTTCACTGACGCGCACACCGAGGCGCTGGGTCAGCGTGGCAGGTGACGTCTGCCACTGCACGCCGAAGCGCTGAAGCAACTCCTGCAGTGGCAAGTCACTGGTGCCGTGCACCCACTCGCGCAGGTGGCAACTGAGCGCATCGGCCTGTGCGGGGCCGGCGACCTCGCGCAGCACATCGACGACATCGCCCTCAGTGATCGGGCCACCGGCGCTGCGTGCCCACAAGCCGCGCATCACCGCATCGAGCGTGGCCTGGCGGCGCGATCCGGCGGCACGCAAGCTCAGATCCAGCCCCAGCGCCACCAGCGAACCCTTGGTGTAGTAGCTGATGGTCGCGTTCGGGGTGTTCTCGTCGCTGCGGTAGTACTTCACCCAGGCGTCAAAGCTGGACTGCGCCACGCTTTGCACCTGCCGCCCCGGCATGCCCAGCACACCGGTCACGGTCTTGGCCACCGCCTTCAGGTAGCGCGCCTCGTCGATCAGCCCGGCGCGGCGCAGCAGCAGGTCGTCGTAATACGAGGTGAAGCCCTCGAAGAACCACAGCAGTTCGGTGTAGTTCTCGCGGGTGTAGTCATAGGGCGCGAAGTCTCGCGGCTTCAGGCGCTTGACGTTCCAGGTGTGGAAATACTCGTGGCTGATCAGGCCCAGCAGCGTCACGTAGCTGTCGCTCTTTTCCTCGGAACGGGCGCTCGGGGCCGCGTTGGCAGCAAGCACCCGCGGCAGGTCACGCCGAGAAGCGATCAGCGCGGTGCTCGCGCGATGTTCCAGTCCGCCGTAGCCGTCGTCGACGCAGTTCAGCATGAAGACATAGCGCTGAAACGGAACGTCGCCGCGCTTGGGCGCATCGCCGTGCCAGAAAGCGATCTCGGTCTCGCAGATGCGTTTCGTGTCGGCGAGCAGCCGGGCGCTGTCGAAGTCAGGCAGCGCACCGGCCACCACCAGTTCATGCGGCACGCCGTGGGCCTTGAACTCGCCGCGCCAGAAGTTGCCCAGTTCGAAGGGGTGATCGACCAACTCGTCGTAATCGCGCGCTTCGAACACGGTGGCCGCGGCCGCCGGCATCGAGGTGGCAGACATCGACGTTGCAATGCGCCAGCCGCGCGGCAGCGAACGCAGATCGATGCGGTGAGGCTCGGCCTCCCTGCCTTCGACACGCAGGCACAGGCTGGTGCCGTTGAAGAAGCCACGCTGCGCATCCAGGAAGGCGGCGCGCACCGAGGTGTCGAAGGCATAGACGAGATACGTCACCACCAACGCACCGCGCCCGTTGCACTCGGCCTGCCAGGTCGCCTTGTCCAGCTGCGCCAGCGGGACCGCGCGACTGCCCTGCTTCCCCTCGATCCCGCTCAGGTGGCGCGCGAACTCGCGAACCAAGTAGCTGCCCGGGATCCACACCGGCAGGCTCAGCCGCTGCATGGCCGCGGGCTGGGGCACGGTCAGCGTGACGCGGAAAAGGTGCGCGTTCGGGTTGTGGACGTCAATTCGGTAGGAAATCATGGGCGAGTCGAATGGAATCGGTGAGTGATGGGTATCGCGGCATCAGCGCCACAGCTCGTCAGGCAGCGGGAACACGCCCTGGCAGGCGATGCAGACAAACAGCTTGCGCCCTGCGAGCGTGGCGCGCTCGATGGTGGCGCCGCACTCGTGGCACGGCTGCTGCTCACGGTCAAAGACGAAGAATCGCGCCGCCTCGAAGCTCGCGCCCTGTTGTCGCTGCGCACGGTACAGCGCCATGGGCACGCACACACCATCGGTGCGGAAACTGCGATGGGTGATGTCGTGAACCGCCTTGGCCAGCCGATGCCGTTCGGCATCGCTGAGTTCGCCCAGGCGGCGCCACGGGTTCAGCTTCGCGACGAAGGCAATCTCGCTGCGCAGGTAGTTGCCGAGGCCGGCCAGCACCTGCTGATCGAGCAGCGCAGCGGCGATGCGCCGACGCGGAAACTGCGCCAGACGCGCGGCGATGTCGCGCACCGTCGTCGCATCGTCGAGCACCTCGGGACCGAGCCTGGCGATATAGGGATGCGCGTTTTCCGCGCCGTGACGCAGCCAGGCGAAATCGGTCGCGCTGTACAGCACCGCCCGCTGCGCACTCGTTTCAAGCACCAGACGGATCGCGCGGGAACGCAAGGGCTCATCGGGCCGGTCGACCACCCACTCGCCGTACAGCTGGTTGTGCGAATACAGCACGTCGCCGGTGGAGAAGCGCGTCAGCATCGCTTTCGAGCGCGCACTGACCGACTCGACGCTGGCACCGCGCAGTGCGCGTTCCATCGGTGCCAGTGCCGGGTGCGACAGCGTCATCCGTACCGGATGACCTGCGATGCCACGGTGCAGCGCTTGCGCCGCACGGCGTATTTCCGGGCCTTCGGGCATGGCCTGTTGCGCCGATCAACTGCCGGCCGCGCCGATGAAGCAGGCCAGGCTGGCAACGACGGTGAGCCGGAAACGCAGGATGAGCCAGGCGCCTGAAAAATGCACCGGGTAGACACGGCGGTCCACCAGGTAGCAAACCACCAGCATCACCCCCAGCACCACCAGACCGGCATACGCGGGCATCACCACCGCGACCCAGGCCACCAGCGAGGGTACGACGCCCCAGACGAAGCGGGCCGGGTCGGCCGGCTGCGCACGAAAGCCGAAGCCCCAGTGGATGCCGCCGAGGAACGAAACAATGACGCCGGCATAGGCAGACAAAGCTGCGGCGACATACGGATGCGCATCGGGCCGCACGATCCACAACAGCACTGCGCCGATCACGAACGGCAACAGGCCGGCATAGGCCAGACGCAGGGTGGCCCGGTCCGGCTGGTTCGTCGATGCCGGCGTTGGCAGGGCCTGGGTGCGACCGCTCAAGAAAACTCTCCGTTCAACTGCGTCTGAAGCGACCGTGATTGTCGCTTGACGCTCTCGTAGAAGACGCTGAATGACCGGCACATCGTCTCGGGGTTGGGCAGCAGGCGCGGTGCGGGCTGCAAGCTGGCGAGCGCAGCCAGCGCAGCGTCATAGCCAGGCATCGGCGCACGCGCGGCAGTCACCATGCCCGGCCCCGGCCAGCTCGGCGCGCCAGCCTTCCACGGCACGGACGAGCCGAGGTCGCCGACGAACACCGCATCGGTGACCTGTCCCAGACGCCTCAGTACCCAGCGCCAGCGCGCTTCGCTCCACGGCAGCAAGGCATGCGAAGGCGTATGGATCACGCCCAGCCGCCACGGGCCACCAGCGCCTGCACCCGAACCGCCTTCGCGCTCGCCCATGGCCCATAACGTGACCAGCTCGATCTCGCGTCGCCGCGGCACAGCGCTGGCGACCAGTGGTCGTGTCGCTTCGGCCACCCAGTCGGCGTGTGGGGCCGCCCACAGCAGGGGCTCGATCACGCCTGGGTGCACGCCTGGTTCAGGTCCGACATCACCTTCGTGCCGCGCGATGCGCTCGAGCGCCTCGTAGTCCTGATCGATCACCGTGGCGGTACCTCGCCACGCGCCGAGCGCGGCACGAGGCGCGTACTTCGCGACGTTGTCCGCATTGAACAGGTAGGGCTTGCTCGAAAACGTGCCAGCCACCCATTGCCAGCTCAGGTGGTTGCTCGGCACGTCGCCATCGAGCAGGTGGCCGTACATCCAGTCGGCCCCAGCGCGCCAGTGCACCTTGCGCAGGTGCACTGCATAGCTCGCCAACCACATGCGCGCATGGTTGTGCAGGTAGCCGGTGGCGTAGAGCTGACGCACTGCGGTGTCGATCGCGGGCACGCCGGTACGGGCTTCGCGCAAGTCGGCCGGCACGTCAGAGGAATAGGCGCCGGGCCCTGCAGCGCTTGGTCGCATGTCGGCCAGCACCTGCTCACCGCAACGGCTCCAGACATGATGAAAGAACTCGCGCCAGGCGAATTCGAACATCAGCTTGTCGTCGTAACCCAGCCGGTGCTTCTGCAGCACCCGGGCGACCGCGGTGCGCATGCCGATCACCCCGTGGGTGAAGTAGGGCGACAGCCCGGTGACGGCGCCATCGAGCGCATTTCGGGTGCGCGCGTATTCGCCGGGATGCACCGCATCGAGCCGGCGCAGTGCTTCGGCGTGCGTCGGCTCGAAGTTGAAGAAGTCTTGCAGCGGTGGAATCAACCGGGCTTCTTCGCAGACGCCAGCAATTGCTTCTCGAGGTCGTCGAGCGTCAACGCGCCTGGCACGCGCTTGCCGTCCTCGAACACCAGCGCCGGCGTGCCATTGATCTTGTGCTTGCGTCCGAGCGCCGCATTGCGCTGCAGCGCCGAGACATCGCATTCGCCCATGACTTTCGGCGGAAGAGCGCCATCGATCATCCAGTCTGCCCACACCTTGCCACGATCCTTGGCGCACCAGATGTTGCGCGACTTGTCCGCCGAATCGGCACCGAGGATGGGGTACAGGAAGGTATAGATGGTGACGTCCTTGGCGGCACGGGCTTCGCGCTCGAAGCGCTTGCAGTAACCGCAGTTCGGATCGGCAAACACCACCAGCTTGCGGCTGCCATCGCCCTGCTTCCAGACGACTGCGTCCTTCAACGGCAGACTGGCGAAGTCGATCGCGGTCAGCTTGGCAACGCGCGCGGCGGTCAGGTTCGTGCGGGTCTTGGTGTCCAGCAACTGGCCTTCGATCAGGTAGTTGCCGTTCTCGTCGGTGTAGTAGATCTCGACGCCGATCCGCACTTCGTACAGGCCTGAGATCGGTGACTTGGTGACCTCGTCAACCTTGCCCAGATCGACAAGCCGCTCGGCAAGCGCCTTGCGGATCTCGGCTTCACCGGCGTGGGCGGGCGCGGTTGCGAAGATCGCCAGCGCCAGCGCGGCAGCGACCTTGCCACAGATGGTGCGCAGGCCAGCACGCTGGATGTTTCGAAGCAATGACGACGCCATGGGAGTTGCTTTCAGGTGAGCGAACGAAGTCGCGTTTGCGTGGTGAGTGCCGACTCAGGAGTCCAGCGCCTGCGTGGTCAGCCAGCGCTTGATCGGCGTCAGCCGATTGACCAGACTCAGGCCGCGGTTCCGGAGTTCCCGCGCCAAAGGCGCCGGGTGGGCAAAAAGTTGCATCAGGCCGTCGGTGATCTCGACCATCGCGCGGGTGGGCAGCAGACGCTCGCGGGCGTAGCGACGCAGCAGCTTCTCGTCGCCGAGTTCGCGCCACGGCTCACGCGTTGCCATCACCGCGGTCAGGGCCGCAACATCGGCCAGCCCCAGGTTCAACCCCTGGCCGGCCAGCGGGTGTACCACGTGGGCGGCATCGCCCAACAGCACCCAGCCGGGTCCGCACCAGGTGGCGGCCTGCGCACGGGTCAGTGGCCAGGCCACGCGTTCACCGGTCAACTGCAAATCCCCCGCGGCACCCGCGGTGGCCTGCATCAGGGCCGCATTGAACGCCGTGGGGTCCAACGCCAGCAACGCGTCTGCGCGTGCATCAGGCACCGACCACACCAGCGCATACGAGGCAAACGGTTGCGGGGCATCGAACGGCAGCAAGGCCAGCACATCCGGCGAGCCAAACCATTGCCGCGCGGTGCCCCCGTGCGGCAAGGAACTGACCAGCCGTGCGGCCACCGCACGCTGGCCGTAGGGGCGACGATCCAGCGGCACGCGGTGCGCATTGCGGGTGGCCGACGACTTGCCTTCGCAGATGGCAGTCAGCGGCGCAGCCGCCGAGCCGGCCTGCGTGCTCGTCACCACCGTGACATGCGGCGAAAACCGCACCGCCGTGGCCAGTTCACGTTCGAGCACGGCCGCGTCGACGATCCAGGCCAACTCACCCACCCGCTGTTGCCACGACGAGAACTCGAGCGCAGCGCCAGGCGCATCGCCCTCGACACGCATCTCGTGCACCGCGGTGGTCGCGTGAGCAGGCAGCGCATCCCAGACCTTCAGGCCGCGCAACAAGGCGACCGACGCCGCGTTCAGCGCAAAGGCACGCACATCGGGCCCGCGCGCGGGCCCAGCGTCATCGGCCACAAGCGCCACGCGCAGGCCGATGCTCGCCAACGACAGGGCCAATGCCGGCCCGACCAGGCCAGCCCCGCGCACCTGCACGTCATAGGGTTTCATCCAGCGGGATTGTAGGTAGCCCGTGTGACCACATCGTGGGTGCGCAGGCACAATCCGCGGTTCTCAGGTGGCATAGGGCCTATTCACCATGTCGATCTGGATTCGCCGTATCGCGCTCGGGGTGCTGGGCCTGCTGCTGGTGCTCGCTGCGGTGCTCACCTGGCTGGTGATGGGCTTCGATGCCAACCGCTACAAGGGTGTCGCCATCGAGTGGATGCAGACGCAGCATCAGCGCACGCTCGCGATCAATGGGCCGATTGGCCTGTCGCTGTTCCCGCGGCTGGAAATCACGCTGGCCGATGTCAGCCTGAGCGAAGCCAACAAGCCTGATGAATTTGCGGCGATCGAGCGCGCCGAGCTGGCGGTCGACGTGCTGCCGCTGCTGAATCGCGAACTGGTGATCGGCCGGGTGGCCGCCCGCGGCGTGCGTGCGGTCTATCTGCGCAACGCCGAGGGCGTTCGCAACATCGACGATCTGCTGAACGCCCCGGCCCCCGCAGAGGGCGGCCCCGGCAGCAAGAAGCCGCCACGGCTCGACGTGAACCGCGTGGCGCTGGAAAACGTCAGCTTGCGCGTGAAGGACGATCTGGCGGATCTGGCAGGCACGCTGTCCTTGAAGTCGCTGACGACCGGCCGCTTGCAGGACCAGGCCGAATCGCCCGTCGACTTCGAACTGCAGATCGACCTGGCCTCGCCCGCCGTCAAGGGCGACATGAGCGGCAACACCCAGCTGAAGCTGGATCTGGCCACCAGCTCGGTCACGCTTCGCGACACCCGCCTCGCGTTCAACGGCGATGCCGTCGGCATCCAGGCGATCCGCGCCGCGCTGAAGGGCAACGTCGGCTGGGACGGCGCGGCATCGGCGATCGATGCCCAGGCGCTACAGCTGACGCTGGCCGCGACCGCAGGCGGCATCAAGATCGACGACAGCACCCTGGCCATCGAGCGGTTCGCCTTCAACCCTGCGGCCAAGGACATCGCGCTCTCCAAACTGGCTTTACAGCTGAAAGGGACTCAGGATGGTCAGCCCCTGAATCTCGCGCTCACCTGGCCCGAGCTGGCCGCTACCGGCGATCAGATCAAGGGCAGCGCCTTCAGCGGGCGCCTTCAGCGCGGTGGCACAGCGCCCCTGGACGTGGCCTTCAAGAGTGCGGCCCCCACCGGCAGCTTCGACGCGCTGCGCCTGCCCGGCTTCGAGGCCACCCTCGACAGCCGTGGCGCACAGCGCCAGCTGGCCGCCACGCTCAAGGCCAACCTGCTGCTCAAGCAGGCGCAGGCCGCCACCAGCGGCAAGAACGGCGCGGCCACGCCGGCATCGATCACCGCCGATGCGCTGACGCTGCAAAGCCTGATCCAGAACCCCGGACTGCAGCCCCTGAAGATCGATGCCAAGGGCAGTGCGAGTGCCTCCGCCGAACGAGCGGCATGGACGCTGTCTGGCGACATCAACGGTGGCGTCTTCAATACCGACGGCACGGCGCTGCTTGGCGGTGCGGTACCGAAGGTCAGCGCGAAAGCCCGCTTCGACACCCTGGACCTGAACAGGCTTCTTTTGAACCCCGCTTTGGCCGATGCGCCGGCCGAAGCTGGCGCGGCCCCTGCCAAGAATGCTCCCGCTGCCGCAGAGGCCGACACCCCGGTCGACCTGAGCGCACTGCGGAGCCTCGACGGGCAGTTCAGCCTGCAAGCCACCAACTTCGCCGCCCAGCGCTACAGGGTGGCAGCAGCGCGCATCGACGCCACATTGAACAGCGGCGTGCTCCGGGTGACGACACTGCAGGGCAAGGTCTGGGGCGGCAGCATCGATGCATCGGCGCTGGCCGAAGCTGCGACCGGGCGCGTTGGCTTCAAGGGCACGGCCAGCGGCATCAACATCAACAGCGCGCTGAAGGATGTGGCGGCGAAAGACTGGATGGACGGCACCGGTCGCGTGGCGATGGATGTCGAAGCGACAGGCCGCAGCGTCAACGCGCTGAAATCGAAGCTGCAAGGCCAGATGGCGCTGCAGCTGCGCGACGGCGCGATCAAGGGCATCAATCTCGCGAAGAGCCTGCGCCAGGCCAAGGCGGCGATCGGTCTGCAGCAGGACGCGGTACAGAAAGCCAGCGAGACCGAAAAGACCGACTTCAGTGAAATGAGCGCGAGCTTCCAGATCGCGAACGGCGTGGCCAGCAACAAGGATCTGGATGTGAAAAGCCCCTTCCTGCGCCTGGTCGGCGAGGGCGCGATCGACATCGGCCAGAGCCGCATCGACTACCTGGCGCGGGCCACCGTCACCGGCACCTCCAAGGGCCAGGACGGCGCCGACCTGGCAGCGCTGAAGGGCTTGCAGGTCCCGGTGCGGTTGTCCGGCCCGTTCGCCGCGCTGGACTGGAAGATCGAGTGGTCCTCGGTGGTGGCCGGCGCGGTGACACAGGGCCTGAAAAACGAAGTGCGCAATCGGCTGGAGGAAAAGCTGGGCCTGAAGCCGGCCGACCCCGCGGCGTCCGCCCCGGCCACCAAGCCGAAGGATGCGCTCAAGGGCGTTCTGAAGGACCTGTTCAAGTGAGCGACAACACCCCTTTCGATATCGAGGTCACGCTCACTGCGCTGTACGTGCATCCGATCAAGAGCTGCAGCGGCACCGCCCCGTCTGAAGCGCTGCTGATCGAGACCGGGCTGGAATTCGACCGGGCGTGGATGGTGGTCGATGCGCAGGGCCGCTTCGTCACCCAGCGGCAGGTGCCCCGCATGGCGCTGATCCAGACAACGCTGAACGCGCGCGACATGGTGCTGCGTGCGCCGGGCATGCTGGCCTGGTCGGTGCCGCTCGACGAGGTCGGCGGCGATGTTCGGGTGACGGTGTGGAACGACGAGGTCGCGGCCTTCGACATGGGCGATGCCGTCGCGCAATGGTTCAGCGATTTCCTGGGTCAGCGACTGAGACTGGTGCGCTTCGATCCCGCGCAGAAGCGCCTGGCCAGCGCACAGTGGACGGGCTCGATCGAGGCCGAGGCGGCGTTCTCCGACGAGTACCCGCTGCTGGTCACCTCACAGACCAGCCTCGATGAGCTGAATCGCCGGATAGTCGCCCAAGGCGCCGCGCCGGTGACGATGCAGCGGTTCCGGCCCAATCTGGTGCTGAGCGGGCTGGAGGCGCACGGCGAAGACCACCTCGACGAGATTCACTTCGTCACGCCCGACGGCCCGGTGCGGCTGAAGCTCGTCAAGCCCTGCGCGCGCTGCAGCATCCCCGATGTCGACCCGCTCACCGCCGAAACCGGCCACGTGGTCGGCGACACGTTGGCCGCCTACCGTGCCGATGCGCGACTGAACGGCGCGCTGACCTTCGGCATGAACGCAGTCATCGTCGAGGGCTTCGACTGCATGTTGCGGCCGGGCCTGGTGGGCGGCGCGACCTACCGCTTCGATTGAAGCCCGCCGCCTTGTCGTCATGAGCCGGTTCAAGACCTGGCAGCTGTTCGCTGTCTGCGTGCTCGCCTGGGGCACGACCTGGCACGTGATCACGTACCAGCTGGGCCACACCACGCCGGAGGTCGGCGTGGCCCTGCGCTTTGGGTTGGCCTCGGTGCTGGTGCTGGCGGTGTGCGCGCTGCGCGGCGTCCCGCTGCGCTTTTCACCACGCGAGCATGCGGTGCTTGCGGCGCAGGGCGCGCTGATGTTCGGTGTGTCGTATGTGTTCGTTTATCACGCCGAGCGACACCTGCCGTCGGGCCTGGTGGCAGTGGGCTATTCGGCATCGCCGCTGATCGCCGGGCTCGGTGCGCAGGCGCTGTTCGGGCAGCGGGTGTCAGCACGCTTTGTTGGTGGGGGCGTTCTCGGTCTGATGGGTGTGGCGCTGATCTTCTGGCCGGAGTTCGGCAAGGCGGCGGCGGGCATGGCCTCGACTGCGCACGGGGCCGGAGCGCTGGGGGCTGCAGCCTCGGTCGGCATCGGCGCAGCGTTCACCGTGGGCGCGGTGTTGCTGAGCACGTCGGGCAGCCTGATCGCCAGCCGCAACCGCCACCGCGGCCTGCCGTTCTGGCCCTCGATGGGCTACGGCATGGGCTATGGCGCCCTCGCCACAGGGGCGATTGCGTTGGCGATGGGCCATCGCTTCGCGCCGCACGCGCTGTTGTCATGGTGGGTGTCGCTGGTGTACCTGGCGCTGGCCGGTTCGGTGCTGTCGTTTGCCTGCTACCTGACGCTGCTGGAGCGCCTGGGCCCGGGCCCGAGCGGCGCCATCGGCGTGATGACGCCGATGCTCGCCCTGGTGGTGTCGATCGGATTCGAGGGCTACCGGCCCGACGCGATCACCGGCGTCGGCGTGCTGCTGGCGGTGGCAGGCAATGTGCTGATGCTGCGGCGCGCCCGGCTTGAGCAGCCTCCTAGAATCGCGGGCTCGTCTTCGACGCCTGCAACATCCCCTGTGAGACCTGCACCATGAGCCTGAAATGCGGCATCGTCGGTTTGCCCAACGTCGGCAAATCCACCCTCTTCAATGCGCTCACCAAGGCCGGCATCGCGGCCGAGAACTACCCGTTCTGCACCATCGAGCCCAATGTCGGCATCGTCGAGCTGCCCGACCCGCGCCTTGACGCGCTGGCGGCCATCGTCAAGCCCGAGCGCATCGTGCCGGCGATCGTCGAGTTCGTAGACATCGCGGGCCTCGTGGCCGGTGCCAGCAAGGGCGAAGGCCTGGGCAACCAGTTCCTCGCGCACATCCGCGAAACCGACGCACTGGTCAATGTGGTGCGCTGCTTCGACGACGACAACGTGATCCACGTGGCCGGCAAGGTCGATCCGATCTCCGACATCGAGGTCATCCAGACCGAGCTGTGCCTGGCCGACCTGGGCACGGTGGAAAAAGGCCTGCACCGCTACAACAAGGTGGCGCGCTCGGGCGACAAGGAGGCGCAGAAGCTGGTCGCCGTGCTCGAGAAATGCCAGGCCGCGTTGAATGAAGCCAAGCCGGTGCGCAGCATTGCCTTCAGCAAGGAAGACATGGTGCTGGTCAAGCCGCTGTGCCTGATCACCGCCAAGCCGGCGATGTTCGTCGGCAACGTCGACGAAGGCGGCTTCGACAACAACCCCTACCTCGACAAGCTGCGCGCCTACGCCGAGAGCCAGAAGGCGCCGGTGGTCGCGATCTGCGCCAAGACCGAAGCCGAACTCGCCGACATGAGCGACGAAGACCGGCTGATGTTCCTGTCAGAAATGGGCCAGACCGAGCCGGGCCTGAACCGCCTGATCCGCGCGGCCTTCAGCCTGCTCGGCCTGCAGACCTACTTCACCGCCGGCGTGAAGGAAGTGCGCGCCTGGACCATCCACATCGGCGACACCGCACCGCAGGCCGCCGGCGTGATCCACACCGACTTCGAGCGCGGCTTCATCCGCGCACAGACCATCGCCTTCGACGACTACGTGGCCTTCAAGGGCGAGCACGGCGCCAAAGAGGCCGGCAAGATGCGCGCCGAAGGCAAGGAGTACGTGGTCAAGGACGGGGATGTGTTGAACTTCCTGTTCAACGTCTGACGCCGCGGGAGCCCCGCTCACGGATTGCACCACTGGCAACGCCGCGCCTCGGCGAAGGTGTGGTCAGCCCAGGGTCGCAACACCGGGTATTGGCACCTCGCACAGGCCCACACTTCGCTGCGATAGCTGGCCGCAGCAGGTGAGGTTATCGTTCCAAACTCACGATCACGACTGGTTAGGTGTCGTAGTAGCGACTGCGATCGGAAAGTAGATTTCGGCATGCCGGTCGGCCACCTGAATTTCCTTGGCTATCGCCTTGAGAAGGATGTGACCGCAAAGCGTCACTGCACGATGAGCCAAGTCAGAGTAGTCCGCTCCTGGCCGGGGAGCTAGGCCATGCACGAGGGTGCTCCGCTCACCATAAAGCGCATCCCATGGGCGCCGGAGGTGCTGCAAGCCTATCGACGTGAGCAGGCGCATTACACCTTGACGTAGCGTCAGTCGATGCAACGACTTACCCAGGGCATCTGCCACCTCTTGGCGTTCTTCTGCCGTAGCGAGACTTGACTGGGCTGCGCATTGAGCAAGGTGGGCCAACAGGTCTAGTTGACCATCTGACCAAGTCAGGTCTTGCCCAAGCGTTTCGACGGCGGAGAAAGCGAAAACGATCTGCGCGACGGGCTCGGGACGCATCAACGCGTAGTTCAAGAGCAAGAGCAGGTCTCGCGATTGCTCGGAAAGTGCGTGAGTCTGGTCGTGCAGCTCGGCAGCCAGCGGGAGGAACGGTTCCGGGTTTGCGTGAACAGTACCCGCCCCGCTCATGGCGAAGTACACGACCCGCGGATCGTCCTCGAGTACATCGAGCCCGTGGATGTTGTCTCGAACAATGGCGCCAGTCTCTCGCAGGATCTGCTCCTTCACCTGCCGGCCGAGCGCAGAAGTGGCAAGGTCGCGACCGACATCCACCCCCAGGCGTGTCGAGACGGAAGCAAGTTCAACGGCAGTACGAAGGCCCTGCCCGAAGGAGCGGGCTTCCTCCTCGGACGGAAACCCTCGGATGTTCATGACCAGCCACTCGCTGTCTCTGATCGGAACGTCAGGAACAGCTGAACTCAGGATCGCTTCGCGCTGCCCTATCTGAAAGCGATGCTCCTGCGCGTCGATCCCCAGCTTCTTGAGAAGTCTGAATCGGAGGCGAACCCGGTAGGTCCGGCTGTTTTGCGCCTGAGTCATGCCTCGAAGAAGTCCTCGTCCACCTTCTTCAGATGCAGCACATCCTCATCGCGGCAGCCGACGTTGTAGCGGATCATCAGCCGCGAGAGTTGCAGGCCATCGATCAGAACGATCCGTGACCCGAGCCCGCGCGCGGTGTCGACTGCCGGCTGGCTGAAGGCCGAGGTGGTGACGAAGATGCCCTTGTGGGCCTTCTTCAGGCTCAAGGCGCCATAGAAGTCGCGGATGGCGCCGGCGCCGATGTTGTTGCCCTCGGCGTAGCGCTTGGCCTGGACGAAGATCTGGTCGACACCGAGCGGGTCTTGGTCGATGACGCCGTCGACGCCGTCATCGCCGCTCTGGCCCAGCGCACGGCCGGCTTCCTCGGACGTGCCGCCGTAGCCCATGGCCAGCAGCAGCTCGACGATCAGCTTCTCGAAGAAGGCCGGTGGGGCCTGGCGCACGCGGTCCGGCAGGTCGGCGGCCAGGGCGCCGGTGATGGCGCTGTGAGCCTTGCGCAAGGCCTCGTCCGGGGTCTCGGTACTCAGCGGTGCTGACGCCTGCGCTGGCGTCGTCGCGGTAGCGCCGTCGGCCTCGTTGACCTTGACCTTGAAGTCCTGAAATTCCTTGAACTGGTCGAGGTAGGCGTTGTTGATCGAGGCCGCAGCGTCCGCCAGCGCGGCCTGGCCGCGCGCGGTGATGCGGTAATAGCCGCGGCGGGTGCCTTCGGCCAGGCCCGCCTTGACCAGGTAGGTCTTGGCCCAGTGCACGCGGTTGGCGAACATGGTTTGCTTGCCGCTGGGCAGCAACTGCGCGCGCTCGTCTGGCGTCAGACCCAGCTTGTCGGCGAGCTGCTCGACGGCGTCGCCGATCTTGGTCTCGCCAGCCGCCGCACAGGCCAGGACGGGGCGCATGAGGGTCTGGTAGTCCGGGATCACGCAATCGCTCCTTCAGTCTCGTGAACAGCATCAGCAGCACGTTCAGCCGAGAAGGCACGCGCAAGCAGGGCATCAAAGGTTGCCGTTGCCTTCTCCAGCGCCGAGGCCTGCTGCGATTGGATCGACAGCACCGCCTCAGCGTAGCGTGCAAAGACGCTTTGTTGGGTCAGTGGGGGCACAGGCAGACGCAGCTCAAAGAGCTTGGCCTGGGAGATGTTGCGCATGGACGCGCTGGTTCCCGAGGACAGCTTGCCGAGTTCCTGGCGCACATGCACGCTTTGAAACAGGGCGTGCATGAAGGCCTGCTCGACCGGCTCGGCCCAGACAAAGCGCCAGAGCTTGTCGGGCAGCAGGGTTCGGCCGTTCGTTGCCCTCACAACGGCAGTGGCGCCGACCAGCTCTTCGGTGTTGGCCCGCGAGAACAGCATGTCGCCCTCACGGACGACGTGGTTCTGGGGCGGCTCATAGTCGTCCGGCGTCGGTTTGCTTTCGGCCTCGATGTACTCGCCGGATGTCACGGCACTGACCTTCAAGATCCGGTAGTCCGTGCTGCCCTCGCTGGCCGCCTGCAGGTTCTTGCCGCCCTCGAAGCGCGCGACCAGTTCCCGGACGGCGCGCATCGGCCAGCCCTTCGGGTTCGTCGACGGGTCGCCGAACATGTCCACGAAGATCGCGGGGATCAGCTCAGCGGCCTTCTGCTGCGCCTGGCGGCGCAGGCGGACGATGCCTTCGGCGCGGGAGAGCAGATCGACGATACGGCGCTGCTCGGGGAGCGGTGGCAGCGGCATTGGCAACGACGCCAGCTCCTTGGCATTGATATTTGGCTGCGCCGCTGCTCGCTTGGTCGTATTGATGTAGTTCCAGTAGGCGTCGGACTTGAAGAAGTAGCCAACATAGTTGGGTAACACCTTGGAAAGGTCAGGCTTAAATCGAATCAAATAGCCAGCAAAGACGGCTTCTTCATCAAGTCCTTTGAACAAGAGGCTTTTGCCCGCTGTTGCCCCACTGCGTGCAATAAGCAGATCACCGGCTTTGAGAAAGTAGGCATCTAGGTTCGCGGTAGAGGCTGGTACGTAGGCGGCGCCATCGCTTCGCAGTTCGCCTTGTTCGTCAATGTCCGTAATGCGAATGAAGCGGACACCTTGCCCTTCCTTCATTGCTGCCGCATTCAGGCCGTATTGGCCTTGCGAAGTAACGTCAGCAAGCCGAACAGATGTCTGTTGGTTCATCCAGCCTGCTCCTCCAGCGCCGCCCGCAACGCTGCCACTTCCTCGAAAATCTCAGCCTCAATCGCCGCCAGTTCGTCCAGCAGTTCGCGCGGATCCTGATGCGCCGCTTGCACCTGGCTCATCGGCCGGTAGCGACCCGCCGCGAGGTTGAAGTCGTTGGCGCGCAGCGCGGCGGTGTCGGCGAACCACCAGGGCGCCGTCCACTCGTCCTTGGGGTCCCGCGCGCCCCAGGCCTGAAGCCGGGCCTGGCGGTCCCGATAGGCCTCTGCCAGGCCGGGCAGGTCGTCGGCCTCGACGGGCGTGTCGTGGTTGGCGTCAAGCTTGTAGCCGTCTTGGTCGGCGTGCAGGAACATGACGTTCTCGGTCTTGCCGCCGCGGCGGAAGAACAGCACCGATGTCTTCACGCCCGAGTACGGTTGGAAGACACCGCCGGGCAGGCTCATCACGGCCTCGACGCGGTTGTTCTCGATGAGCTGACGCCGCAGTTCCTTGTGCGCGCCGGTGGAGCCGAAGAGCACGCCCTCGGGCACGATGACGCCGCAGCGCCCGCCCGGGCGCAGGCTGTCCATCATGTACTTTAGGAACAGCAGCTCGGTTGCCGTGCTGGTGCCGATCTTCACGTCATCGACGATGCGGTCCTTGTCCACGCGCCCCGAGAACGGAGGGTTGGCCAGCACGACGTGGTAGCCCTCTGTGGGCAGACCCAGCTCGGCCTTGCGTTCGTTGTCGAAGCTGGTGGTCAGAACGTTGCGCAGCAGCACGCGCACATTGGGCAGGCCGCGCAGCGTCAGGTTCATCGTGGCCAGGCGGATCATCTTCGGGTCAACGTCGTTGCCGAAGAAGGTCTTGTTCTGGATGGCCGAGAGCTGTGCGCTAGACAGCTTGTCGCCCAGGCCGCGCGTCTGGGTCTTGCCGTCGAACTCGATGTGCTGGACGGCACCCGGTGACGAGTTGACTAGACGCATGTGGTTGTAGGCCGCCACCAGAAAGCCCGCCGTGCCGGCGGCCGGGTCGTAGACGGTCTCGCCGATCTTGGGGTCCACGATCTCAACGATGGTGCGGATGATGTGCCGGGGCGTGCGGAACTGACCAAGCTCGCCAGCCTGCTTGATCTGCCGGAGTACATGCTCGAACAAGTCACCCTTGGTGTCGGCGTCCGATCGGTCCAGGCGCAGGCCATCGACCAGGGTCACGACCTGGGTCAGCACGGTGGGCTCGTCGATGACCAGCCGAGCGCCGTGCATGAAGTTGACGGCCGAGCCGCCCGCCACCTCGGTGAAGAACGGGAACACCTCGTCGCGCAGGAAGCGCACCAGCGGTTCGCCGGACAGACCCGTCGCCCAGATCGACCAGCGGAAGCGGTCTTTCGGGATGGTGGTCTCGCCCTTGGTGGGCGCGTTGAGCGGGTTCTTCAGCGTCCAGAAGCCGTCGAACATGCTGGTGTAGGGCTGCTTCAGAACCTTGGCGCGCGCCTGGTTCTCAGCGTCGATGCCCTCGACCAGGTAGAAGAAGAACAGGAAAGCCAGTTGCTCGGCGTTGCTGACCGGGTCGGGGTAGCCGCCGCCGAACAGGTAGTTGCGGATCGTGTCGACATCACGCCGCATGTCTGGGGTCAAAGGCATCGGAGGGTCTCGCGGTTCAGGTCAGGATGGCGCGCGCGGCTGCACGCCCGGATCGGGTTGGGATGGATCTACATCGCCGAACACCGCAGCGCTGAGCGATTCGAGGATGTCGTCGAGCACCTCGGCACCGCCGAACACGCGCATCGCCTCGGGCATGCCGCCCATCAGCGTGAAGGGTGGAAAGGCGAAGTGCCCGGCGGTGAACTCGTCCCAGGTGTCGGCGTTGGCGCGGAGCTGGCTGCCCACGGTGCGCAGCCAGCGCTCTTGGTCGGGCGTGAATTCCTCTTCGCGGGCCAGGATCCAGGCCTCGAAGCGGGCGCCGACCTGTTCCTGCTGCTGCTCGCTGGCTTCGGGGAAGACGAGGTTGCCGTCTTCGTCGACCGTCACCCAAGCACGGGTGTTGGGGTCGATGTGGTCATCGACATCCAGAGACAGCAGCTTGCGCGGTTCGTTGTACGGGCGTGGCTTTCGCTCCATCACAACGCCGCCCTCGCCCGCTGCTTCGTCGTCGCCATGGAAGTCAGTGACGCCGACAAAGTCGAACATAGTGAACACCGGCTTGCCCTTGGCTTTGCGGGTACCGCGCCCGCGCATCTGCTGGTACAGGATGGTCGACCGGGTGAAGCGCGCGAAGACCAGGCTGACCACCTCCGGGCAATCAAAGCCGGTATCGAGCATGTTCACCGACACCAGGATCTGGGGGAAGGTCTCCTTCTTGAAACGCTTGATCTTTGTCATACCGTCGACCGTGTCGTCGTCACCCATGCCGGAGACGACGTAGTCGGCATAGCGCACCTCGGGCGAGGTCTTCTTGTCGGCAAAGGCCAGGTCGAACATGTTGGCCAGCGTTTCGGCGTGGCGCTTGGTGACCGCGAAGACGATCACCTTGCCCAGAAGCGGCTTGCGCAGCACGCCCTTGGCGTCGATGTAGCCGTTGTCCATGACCTGGCGAAACTCGCGCACCATGGCGCGGTTGCGCTCGGGGATAGTGATCTTGCGTTCAAGGGCGGCCGGGTCGATGGTGATGGTCTTGGCGCCATCGAACATCTCTTCCAGCTCGGTCCGGGTGGTGGCGTCCATCGCCGACCAGTCGAGCTCGTCGCGCGCGACCTCGAAGCCACCTTCGGCCGCCGTCTTGACGGTCTTGGCTTTGTAGATCTGGTACGGCACGAGGTAGCCCTCGCGGATGGCGTCCTTCATCTTGTAGCTGAAGGTGGGCCGGTCCACCTCGAAGAAACGCAGGGTGTCGCGGATGGCGAGCTTGTCGTCGTCGTCCCCGAAAGTCGACGGGTCCGCGATGCAGGGGGTGGCCGTGAGGCCCACCTGCACGCCGTCGAAGTGCTTGAGCACGCCGCTCCACTTTCCATAGATCGAGCGGTGGCACTCGTCCGAAATCACCAGATCGAAGTAGCCGGCGGAATACTGGTGATAGATGTTCACCATGCTTTGCAGCGTGGTGATCGTGATTCGTTTGTGGTCCTGAAAGAGTCTCCCAGCGCGCAGCACGTAGGCGGGGAAGTCGCTCAGGTGTTCGGCAAAAGCGTCTTCGGTCTGCTTGGCCAGCGGGATGCGGTCGACGAGGAAGAGCACGCGGGTGATCGTTCCGGCCTCGAACAGACGCTTGATGAAGGCCGCGGCCGTGCGGGTCTTCCCGGTGCCGGTGGCCATCTCGACCAGGAGCTTGCGGCGGCCGGCCTGAATCTCGCGGCATAGGGCGTCGATGCAGTTGGTCTGGTAGTCACGCTCCACGATGTGCTTGTCGATCTCGACCGACAGCACGTCGCGCTTGACCTGGGCGGTGGCGGCGCGGCGCTCCAGGTCGCTCTGGGAGAAGAAGGTCTTGACCGGCCGAGGGAAGGCTTCGGTCTGCCACTCCCAGAAGCGGATCTCGTTGCCGTTGGCCAGGAAGATGTAGGGGACCTTGAGCTGCGCTGCGTAGGCCTTGGCCTGGTCTTCGGCTTCGGCCGGGTTGATGGCGGCCTTCTTGGCCTCGACGACGGCCAGCGAGCGGCCGTTGCGGTCGCACAGCACGTAGTCGGCCTTGGTGCGGTCGGGCAGCACGTACTCGAAACGCACGGCGTTCGTGTTCGTGATCTCCCAGCCCTGGTCGCGGAGCTGGGCATCGATCTTGACGCGCGAGAACGCTTCGTTGGTCATCGTTCTGGTTTCCTCTCTTTGGCCCGCTCGACCTTGCGTGCCATCAGAAATTCGTAGTTCTGACCGCTGAGACCAGCTGCAATGCGTTTCAGATTATCAAGGGCGATGGTGCGAGCTTGCCTTTTGACCAGCGCAATAAAGGTTCGATTGGAGGCGAGACCCGATCGTGCCCCTCCCCGCCGAAATACACGCGGTCGACCCGCCCACGGCATTGCACCGCACACAGGCCCACACCTCGCTGCGGTAGCTGGCGGATCGGCAGGCACTCGTTGGAAACAGGTCTGAAGCCTCGCTGACCTTGCCGTTGTCTGGCTAGCTAGCTATATTGATGGCGCGCCCACCGCTGGAGTCTCACGCCATGTCTTCCGTCGCCCTGTTCGAAGCCAAGAACCGCCTCTCCGAGCTGGTGGACCGTGTGCTGGCCGGCGAGGTGATTGAAATCACGCGCCACGGCAAGGTGGTAGCCCGCCTGGCCCCGCCTGAGGACGACGCCACACGCCAGCGCAGCGCGCAGGACGCGGTAGCCCGGCTACAGGCGGCCAGCCACGGCGTGAGCCTGGGCACGCTCAAGAGCCGCGACCTGATCCGCGAAGGTCGGCGCTGATGGCGCTGAAGGGGCCGGCGGTGCGCTCGCCGCGCAAGCCCGCCGCCACGCGGCTGGTGGCTCGCGAAAGCCCACCGCCCTATGTCACCCCTTCAGTCGCTTTCGTGGTGGATGCGTCCGTCAGCGCCGCCTGGTTCCTGCCCGACGAAGCCACGGACTACACCCGTGCCGCGCTGCACGCCACCGCCACCGGTGCCGTCTGGGTGCCCATGCTGTGGCTGCCGGAAATGGCCAACCTGCTGCACGGCGCGCAGCGCCGCCGCCGCATCACCGCGGCCCAGCGAACCGAGTTGGCCGCAGCTGCCAATGCCCTTCGCTTGCAGGTATGCCGCGAGCCGGTGAGCCTGCTGACGCTGGACGCCCTGGCCGCCGATCACACCCTGAGTGCCTACGACGCCTGCTACCTCGAACTGGCCTTGCGCCGACGCTTGCCTCTGGCCACGCTCGACAAGGCCCTGCTCGCCGCCATGAAGCGCTGCGGCGTACCCGCCGCCGTGCTGCCCACCTGAACACCCGAGGTTGAAGCCGCCTTCGCTGGCCAGTTCCACCGGCAAGGCCTACAACGCCATGCCCTTGCGGGCCTTGCGTCGTGCTGGGTCGGCACAACGCGACCTGGCAGCCTGCGTCGCCCAGCGTCACGACCCGCAACGCTTAAAGCTGCACCGGCCGCCATCCCCCCCGCTCGTAGCGCAGCATGCCCGCTGGCTCGAAGCGCCAGAGGTGCAGCCAGCCGTTGTCCAGCAATTGCTGGAGGACCGCATGCTTGCCGATCACGGCCTCGATGGCCTGCTGCGGCGCATCGATGACCACGGTGAGGCGCAAGGGCTCATGCACCCAGTGCTCGCCGTCGTGCAGCGACTGCTGCGACAAGCCAATGCGCAAGTCGCCCCCATTGCCCTCGAACACGCCGATGGTGCCGCCCACCACGTTGTGCAGCACCTTGTTGCCGCTGCCCAGCCGCAAGGGGTCGCAGGTGGAGGCGTGGTACTGCCAGTTGATCCAGTGGGTGACCAGCATCGGCGCGGTCATCAGCAACTCCAGCACGCTGCCGTCGGCGTCCTGGCTGGCGTCGTAGTCGTGCAGGAAGCTGCGTCCATCGAGCACCGCGCCCTGGCTGCGCTGACGGGGCGCGATCAGGAAGGCGGCGTTGCCCGCCAGGCCCCACTCGGGGCGCGTCTGCGCGCCATCGTTGGCGCGACGGCGCAGTTGATCCAGCAACTCGCTGTGGGGTGTGCGCGGGTTCAGGCCCAGCATGGGCGCGCGCTCCCGCCGCACCTGGTCACAGGCCTGCGCGAAGATGGTTTGCATGCGGTCCCAGCGGGTCAGCGCTGAGGGCGGCAACAGGTCGAGGTCGAAGCCTTCGATCTCATCGGTGGTGGTGTTGTGCAGGGCCGCCACAAACCAGGTGGCCTCCGGGATGGCCACGCCTTGAGTGATCAAGCCCTGGCGCACCGCCGGCTCGTTGAGCAGTTGCGCGAGGCTGCGCGCATTGACCTCGCCGGTCTGGCCGCAGCAGGCACCGCAGTCCAGCGCGGCAGCGTGGGCGTTGTTGGCGCTTTGGCTGCCATGGCCGACCAGCAGCACCAGCGGTGCGAGGTTCTTTTCCAGGCCCATGGCATGCAGCACCCGGGCAGCCAGCGACACCCTGGCTTCGAGGTCCAGGCCGACAAGCTGTGGCCGGCAGATCGGGCGATAGCGGGTAGGCAGGCCGGCCAGATCGTCTCGTGCTCTGGATTCCCGGCTGGGCAGCAGCCATTTCCCGAGCTTGCCGAAGTAGCCGACCCCTGCAGCTTCCACGAATGAAAACGCCGCGCCGGGCCAGCGGCTGGCCGCATGCCACTGGTCGGACAGGGCGAAACGATCACGGCGGGAGCGACCGGCGGCGTCCTTCAAGGCCGCACTGGATTCACTGTCGGCCGAGCCCGATGCAGCCACACGATCCATCACCTCCATGGCCGGTGCCAGCAGGCCGGGCAACTGCGGGCGCCTCGCCTGAGTGGCCAGCGGTGTGTAGGCCACCGGCAGACCGAAGAAGCCGGCGAAGCCGACGGTCTGCACGGCGGGCCAGACGGCTTCAAGCGCACGACGCATGGGCTCGCTGCGCACATCGATGCAGAAGGCGGCCTGCACTTCAGCCGCTTGTGGCGCAGTGGCTTCGCCACCGACGCTCAGCAGACGCTGCGCCAGATCGCGCTGGTAACCCATCTCCAGCGCCACTTGCCAGACCTCGTCGATCAGCAGCGCCTGCTCGGCATCCTTCAACACCGCCGGGGCCTGGCGCCAGGCCTGCTGCAAGGCGGTGAACGCCTGCGTTGATGCATCGCCATCCTTGCATTCCAGCAGGATCACGCCCCAGGCCAGCCGGATGGCCAACAGGTCTCGCAGATGAGGGTCATCGCGGCCTTCCTGGCGGGCCTGCCAGCCCAGGTAGGCACACCAGGAGGCCCAGCCATTGACAGTGAGCAGCACCGCCTCCAGGTAATCGGCCCACACCGCCTGCGGCAGGCCCAGGCGCTTCATCACCCAGCGCTCGGCATCCTGCCGTGTGGCGGGCAGCGCATCGAGCGTGCGGCCCAGATGCGGCACGCCCATCAGCAGTCCGATGCCGTGGTCGTGTGTGAGGGTGTCGCGCCAGAAGGCATACAGGCCTTCCGTGCGCTCGGGCTGCCAATCGGCCTGGTGTTCATCGAAGTAGGCGGCACAGGTCTGGCTGACCTGGTGCGTGATGGCCTGGCGCCACAGCAGCCGGGTGTGGCGCTTCGGGTCGTTGTCGAGCAGGTCGCTCAGCAGCGGGAGTTGCTGCAGTGACGGGGGGCTGCGCAGCGCTTGCGCGCATTGATCGGCGGTCAAGCCTGCAGCGCCAGCGGCAGCCACCTGAGCCAGGCCGAGCTCGAGGTCGACGCGGCTGATGCGGCCTGCTTCCCAAGCCTTTTGCTGGCTGTCTCGTGGCGGAAAGACATGTATGCCACCGAGCACCGCCATGCGGGCCGCCACCCGGCGCACCGGCATGCCGATGCGCGACCAGTGCGGGTTCACGGCGATGGCCCGATCCAGCGGCCAGGCGGGTGCAATGGTCTGGCAGGCCTGGTGGCAGGCGGCCTCGATCTGCGCGTTCAGCGCCGCCTCCTGGGCAGACGCGTCATGGGCATCGGCCCGGCCTGGAAGGGCCGACTGCGCGCTGCGGGTCAATGTTTCCATCATGGTGTTCTCCTGTCTACCGGTTCATTGCGGGGCATCAGCGGCCAGTGCTGCGGCGGGCCTGGGGCCCGTTGCCTTGAAGGCTTCGGGCGCCCAGCGGGCTGGCCAGAGCTGCAGGGCCAGCCGGGTGTAGACCTCGTCCACATAAAAGCCCGCATAACTCCAGCGCCGCCAGGTGCGCAGGCTGTGCGGCTGCAGTTGCAACACCACCAGGCAGAGGTAGAGCCCCACCATGCCCAGCAGCGCGAGCATCCCGAGTGCGTGATGGGGCACGTCTTGAATGCCGAGCGGCACCGTGTGGGCCAGCAGCGCAGCGCCAGTGAGGCCCGCCATCATCAGCACGCCAGATGCCAGCTGCCAGGAAAGCGTACGAAGGTCAGCGCGCTCGGCAGGCAGCCACAGCAGCGGCGCCCAGGCCAGCCCCAGAACGGCGCTCCACCACCATGGCCAAGCGCTTTGGCCAGAGACCCACTGAACCAGCAGCACGGTCGGGATGGCAATGGCCGGGGCCATCAGCAGACTGCCTGCAAGGGGTGACGCGGAGCCGTGCATCACCTGCAGGCGCGTTTGCCGCACGACCGTCGAAGCCGACAGGAACGCATGCGCCTTGTAGAGCGAATGCCCGATCAGATGCAGGGCTGCGAGGGTGTAGAGGCCGAGCCCGCATTCGAGCAGCATGAAACCCATCTGGGCCACCGTGGACCAGGCCAGCCGCACCTTGATGCTGATCCGGGTCAGCATCACCATGCCTGCGAGCACGGCAGAGGCCAGACCGAACACCACCAGCAGCGTGCGCGCCGTCATCGCCTGTTCCAGCAAGGGCGCAAAGCGGATCAGCACAAAGCCGCCGAGGTTGACCACGCCGGCATGCAGCAAGGCGGACACAGGCGTGGGCGCTTCCATGACCTGGATCAGCCAGCCGTGCACCGGCAGCAGCGCGGTGCGCAGGATGACAGCCAGCACCAGCCCCACGGCGCTGAACTGCAAGGCGGTGGACATGCCCTCGCGGTCCAGGTGCGTCCAGAGGTCGGAAAATGATCCGCTGCCCACCTCGTACCAGGCCAGCGCTGCGGCGCCGATCAGCAAGGCATCGGCGATGCGGTCGGCAATGCGCTTCTTGTGGGCCGCCAGTCGGGCAAAGGCGCGATCAGGATAGAAGCACAGCAACTGCTGCAGTGCCACGCCCACCAGCGCCCAGGCCATGATCAGGATCACCCAGTGATCGGCCAGCAGCAGCAGATGCACGGCAGCCAGCACGCACGCCAGCGCCGACACATAACGCCTTTGCCCGGCCTCCCCCTGCAGGTACCGCGCTGAAAACGCAGCGATGACCGTGCCCAGCAATTGCACCAGGAGGGCGAGACCCAGGCCGAGCGATGTGGCCTTCAGTGCCGCTGGCAGATGCATGTTGGCGGATCCCGCCAAGGCCGTGAATGCGGTACCGAGCAAAGCAATCGCCGACAGCGCGAGGAAGGCGCGCCACAGCGCCGCGACTGACATTCCGGGCAGCTGAGGCAACAGCGCCGCCGTCAACATCAAGGCGGCTGGCGCCAGGCCGCCGGCCGAGAACAGAACATCAGGCAGATCCATCGCAAAACCCTCTTCAGAAAACCTGAAGCAGATCATGCTTTCGGATATGCGTTCTGTAAATTACATAAATAGGAACCGAACCATACTTAAAACCGTACAGTCGGAATCAGGCGACTCACGTTGCATCGCCTGTTCGATGGCTGGCGCGGCATCCGCGCCAGGCGATCAGCTCTTGCCGTACTTCAGCTTGGCCGCTGACATGCAACTGGCCTTGGCGTCACCGGCCAAGGCATCGCACTTCTCGGCGCTGATGCGAATCTTGTCGGCCTTGTACTCGGCCTTGGTCATCGTGTCGGCATGGGCAAACGGCATCGCAGCGAGGGTTGCGGCGAGCAGAGATGCCTTGAGGGTGAAAGTGGTGTTCATCGGGTTCCTTTCGGGTTCACGCGGTTGCGATGGATTCACTGTGAACTCGCCTCGAAGCCACGGCTGCCGGTGCACGGCGCCTCGCACGGTAGTTGATGTCCTACAGCGATCCAGGGGCGCTGGCACTGCGCGCCTCAGGCAAACCGGTCCCACGCGAAACGCCCTGCCGTCGCCGACGCTGCGCTGATGGACGCACCCCAAGCCATGTCGATCAGCGACAGGCCGATCGGCCAGTCCTTCAAGGTGGCCAGGTTGCTCAGGTCATAGGTGGCGTAGGCAACGAGCCCGAACGCCGCGGCGGTTGCAGCCGTCTTCAGCCAGCCAGGATCGGCGGCGTTGGGGAGGATCGCGAACCACATCAAGCCGAGCGTGTACAGCGCATAGAAGGCCACGGCGGCGACCCAGTTCGGCCGCTCGGCCATCAGGTGACCGAGACCTTCCTGGTACAGCGGCTTCGCAACGACACCGAGCCAAAGCATGTCGAGAACCAGCATCACGACGGCGGTGGCCAGATAGGCAGACAGGTACTTGCTCACCCCTGCACCACTCACATGCGCCCGGTGAGCAGCAGCACCAGGAGCACGACGACGACCAAGCCGAGCGCGCCGCTCGGCCCGTAGCCCCAGCTGCTGCTGTGCGGCCAGCTCGGAAAGGCACCGACCAGCAGCAGGATCAACACGATCAAAAGAATGGTCCCGAGGCTCATGGTGTGCTCCTTTGCATTGAGTGTTTGAGCTGGGCTCAGTTGGACGGCGACGACGCAGGTGGCACAACGATCACCGTGGCGGCATCGCCGGTCTTGCCGGTGTCGCCCTTCAGGCCATCACTGCCGGTGTTGCCGGGAGTGCCCTGGGGTCCGGCCGGGCCGGGCGTGCCCACCGTGGGCGGCGGCACATTGACAGTGGTGGGCTTGTCACAGGCAGCCAGGCTGGCGGTCACGAGCAACGCGGCGAATAAGGTGGAGATGTTCATGGCGATCCTGTCTGAGTGAAACGAAAGTGGAGGAAACGGCTGAGCTCAGCGTAGGTGTTTGCGCCGCTCAACTCAGTGCGCTGGCGAACACAGCGGGAGATTGAGTGGCTCAGCAGGGAAACGAGGGCCCAGCATCCGTCGCGGATCGACCCATTCGTCGAACTGCTCGGCCGTCACCGCGCCCAGCGCCAGCGCGGCCTCGCGCAGCGTGGTGCCGTGGTCGTGGGCGCACTTGGCGATCTGCGCGGCGCGGCCGTAGCCGATGTGCGGCGCCAAGGCGGTGACCAGCATCAGCGAGCCTTGCAGCATCTGCTCAACGCGCGCCGAGTTGACCATCAGCCCGGCGACGCAATGTCGGTCAAAGCTGTTCATCGCATCGGCGAGCAGACGCAGGCTGTCCAGCGTGTTCAACGCGATCAAGGGCTTGTAGACATTGAGCTCGAACTGCCCCTGGCTCGCGGCGAAGCCGACTGCGACGTCATGACCCATCACCTGGGCGCAGACCATGGTCAGCGCCTCGACCTGGGTGGGGTTGACCTTGCCCGGCATGATCGAACTGCCGGGTTCGTTCTCGGGCAGGCGCAACTCACCCAGCCCGGCGCGCGGTCCGCTGCCCATCAGGCGGATGTCGTTGCCGATCTTGGTGAGTGCGATCGCCAGCATCTTCAGCGCGCCATGGAAAGCAACCAGCGCTTCATGTCCGGCCATCGCGGCGAACAGGTTGTCCGCCTGCGACAGGGGCAGGTCGAAGCGACGCGCCAGTGTGGCGGCAACGCGTGAACCGAATTCGGGGTGCGTGTTCAGGCCCGTGCCCACCGCCGTGCCGCCGATCGCCAGCGTGTGGACGGCCATCAGCGCTTGCCGCAGCGACGCCTGGCACAACGCGAGCTGCGCTTCATAACCGCCGAACTCCTGCCCCAGCAAGACGGGCGTTGCATCCTGCAAGTGGGTGCGACCGATCTTCAACACCTCGGCGAAGGCGATCGACTTGGCCGCCAAGGCCATGCGAAGCTCGGTCAGTGCCGGCCACAGCCGATCGCGCGCTTCGAGCGCCACCGCGAGGTGCATCGCACTGGGAAACACGTCGTTCGACGATTGCCCCAGGTTCACATCGTCATTCGGGTGGATGGCCACGGCCGCGACAGCCGACAGGTCTTCGCCGACCAGCGCGCGCGAGGCCAGATGCGCCACCACCTCGTTGACATTCATGTGGCTTTGCGTGCCCGAGCCCGTCTGCCAGACCGACAGCGGAAACTGCGCATCGAACTCGCCTTCGGCCACCTGCCGCGCGGCATCGGTGATCGCCTGCGCTCGCGGCGCACTGAGCAGCCCCAGCTCACCGTTGACCTGCGCGCCGGCCCACTTGAACCAGGCGATCGCATGGATCACCTCCCGCGGCATGCGCTGCTGACCGATCGCAAAGAAGCGCAGGCTGCGCTCGGTTTGCGCGCCCCACATGGCGCCAGCAGGGACCTCGATGGCACCAAAGCTGTCGGATTCGGTGCGGGTGTGTTGAGCCGGATCGTTCATGACCGAGACACTCGGCTGCACCGCCATCAAAGCTGGTCGATGTGGCCGTGTTCGCCCATGCCGATCGGCCGGGCGGCGATCACCGACACCGCTGTCGCGAACAGGTGCACCATCTTCGTGTCGACGGCGTCCCAGTACTCGGCTGCGCTTGGCGTGAACTTGAGCAGTGCCAGGTTCCCGGAATCGGTGCCCTCGGGAAACCAGGGTCGCGCCAGCGGCGACCACAGGCGTTTGATGTGGCCGCGATCGGTCTCCAGATCGCCGTGATCGTCCATTTCCAGCGGCGCCATCGGTCGGCTGACCAGCGCGCCATCGGGGTCCTGACTGGTGAGCATCGCCACGCCGGCCATCGGCTGGATGAGGGTTGCGAGCTTCTGGAGCTCGGCATTCGGTTGGGTGTGGATCTTCATCATGCGCTCCGGATGAAGCTGAGCAGGTCGCTGGTCAGCCGGTCCTTGTGAGTGGCGAACAGGCCGTGCGGCGCGCCGTCGTACTCGACCAGCGTCGCGTTCGCAATGCCCGCAGCCGCCGCGCGCCCGGCCGCGTCGATGGGTACGGTCTTGTCGGCGGTGCCGTGGATGATCAGCGTGGGCACCTTGAAGGCAGCGAGGTCGCGCCGGAAATCGGTGGAGGAGAGCGCCTTCGCGCACGCCAGCGTGGCCTGGAGGCTCGCTTGCATCGCAAGGCTGCGTGTCCATTCCAGCGTCTCGGTGCTGACCGGGTTCGAGATCAGGCCCACGCCGTAGAAGTCCTTGGCGAAGCCCGCGAAGAAGTGCGCGCGGTCTTCCTTGATGCTGGCAGCCATGTCGTCGAACGCGCTCTGCTCGGTGCCCTGAGGGTTGTCGGCCGTCTTCAGCATGAAAGGCACCACCGAGGACACCAGCACCGCTTTCGAGACATGGCGCCCACCGTGGCGCGACATGTAGCGCGCGACTTCGCCTCCGCCCATCGAGAAGCCGACCAGCACGGCGTCCTTGGCGCCGGTCTGCTCGATTACCGAGGCCAGGTCATCGGCGAGCGTGTCGTAGTCGTAGCCGCTCCACGGTTGCGTGGATCGGCCGAAGCCGCGGCGGTCGTAGGCGATGGTTCGGAAGCCGGCGTCGGCCATCGGCATCGCCTGGTCGTCCCAGCTGTCAGAAGACAGGGGCCAGCCGTGCAGGAAGATGACGGGTCGGCCGCTGCCCCAGTCCTTGACGAAGAGTCGGGTGTGGTCGCCGGTGGTCAGAAAGCTCATGCTGGGTACTCCGTTGAGGATGAACCCAAGACTGCGCCGCGCCGGGCGCCTCTGCCGTCGGACGATTCGGGCGCTGGCTGTAGGACAGCAGCGCCCTGACCCCAAAGCGCAGGTGATCAGCCCTCGATCGCGAATCGATCGGTGCGCGCGGCCTGCAGCACCATCGAGGGGTCGTCGCGGAACGCCTCGGCCGGGGTCAGCCCATCCAGCGCCGAGTTCGGCCGTGCAAACCAGTGCGCCAGCTCCCATGCATCGAACACCCCGTAGAGTTCGGCCACGATCGGTGGCAGTTGCGGGTGGATGCTCATGTCGCGACGGTCGAACTGGAACAGCGGCAGCCAGGTCTGCGCCTGCCATTCGAAGCTGACGATCTGACGCAGCGCAATCCAGCGGGCCAGCATGGTCAGACCCTGTTCGACCTCCCCGTCCAGCCAGGCCAGTGCTTCTTCCGCACGTGCGAGGCCGCCGCACCCGCGGAACGAACCAAGCAGGTCGATGAACTGCGCATCGATCGGGACGGTGCCGCCAGCAGCCGGGAGTCTGTGGGTCACAGACGCCCAGCCCTTGGTCAGGCGCCGTGGCGGGTAGGCGCCGGGGACAAGTGCCGGCGCGGCGATCAGAGTGTGTGGATGTTGCATGACCCCTCCAGTGCGATGACGCACCGTAAGCAGGTCAGCGCCCGCAGTCTGTGCGGTGCACGACACAACGGCGACAGCCCATGTCGATCATTCGCGCAGGTGATTGGCCCGCAGTCGCAGTGCGTTCGAGATGACCGACACCGAGCTCAGGCTCATCGCCAGTGCGGCGAGCATCGGTGACAGCAGCCAGCCGGTGAATGGGTAGAGCACACCGGCGGCCAGCGGCACGCCGAGCGCGTTGTAGACGAAGGCGAAGGCCAGGTTCTGCTTCATGTTCGTGATCGTCTGCTGCGAAATCACGCGGGCCTGCGCAATGCCGCGCAGGTCGCCCTTGACCAGCGTCACCGACGCGCTGTTCATCGCCACATCAGTGCCGGTGCCCATCGCGACGCCCACGTCGGCCTGCGCCAGCGCCGGTGCATCGTTGATGCCGTCGCCAGCCATCGCGACGACGCGGCCTTCGGCTTGCAGCCGCTTCACCAGCGCCAGCTTGTCCGCCGGCTTGACCTCGCCGTGCACCTCGTCGATGCCCAGAGTCGCAGCCACCTGCTTCGCGGTGGTCAGGCCATCGCCCGAGGCCATGATCACCCGCAGTCCCGAAGCCTTCAGCGTGGCCAGCGCTTCGGCGGTGCTGGCCTTGCTCGGGTCGGACACGGCGAGCAGCCCCGCTGCTTGCTGATCCACCGCCAGAAACATCACGCTCGCGCCTGTGGCGCGCAACGCCTCAGCCTGCGCGTCGAGTGCAGCAACCACCACGCCACGTTGTTGCATCAGCGTGCTGTTGCCCAGCAACAGTGCGCGCGTGCCGGCACGGCCCGAGACACCGACGCCGCTGGCGGAATCAAAGTCGACGACCCTCTCCAGGCGCAGCTTGCGTTCGCGCGCAGCGACCACGATCGCGCGGGCCAGCGGGTGTTCGCTGCCCTTGTCGAGGCTGGCCGCCAGGCGCAGCACCTCGTCGTCGGTGTAGCCCTCGGCGGCCATGGCGCGTTCGAACCGCGGTCGACCTTCGGTGAGCGTGCCGGTCTTGTCGACGATCAGCGTGTCGACATCGCGCAAGCGCTCGATCGCCGCTGCGTCGCGAAACAGCACGCCCTGCGTCGCCGCGCGGCCAGTGGCGACCATGATCGACATCGGCGTGGCCAGCCCCAATGCACAAGGGCAGGCGATGATCAACACGGCCACCGCATTGATCAGGCCGTAGACCCAGCGCGGCTCGGGGCCGAACACACCCCAGGCGACGAAGGTCAAGCCCGCGATGGCGACCACGGTGACAACGAAATAGCCCGCTACCCGGTCGGCCATGCGCTGCATCGGCGCCTTCGAGCGCTGCGCCTGCACCACCATCTGCACGATGCCGGCCAGCACCGTCTGCGAGCCCACCTTGGCCGCGCTCATCAGCAGCGCGCCGGTGGTGTTCAGCGTGGCGCCGATCAGGGTGTCGCCGATGCGTTTGCTGATGGGCATCGGCTCGCCAGTGAGCATCGATTCATCGACGGCGCTGCTGCCTTCCAGCACCACGCCATCGACCGGAACCTTCTCGCCAGGGCGCACCCGCAGCATGTCGCCGACCTGCACCGCCGCCAGCGGAACGTCGGCTTCGCTGCCGTCAATCTCGACGCGGCGTGCGGTCTTGGGCGCCAGGCCCAGCAGCGACTTGATCGATGCCGAGGTCTGCGAGCGCGCCTTCAGCTCGAGCAGCTGGCCCAGCAGCGTCAGCGAAATGATCACCGCCGCCGCCTCGAAATACACCGGCACGCGGCCCATCGAGGCAAACGACGCAGGGATCAGGCCGGGCACGACAGTGGCGACGACGCTGTAGGCAAATGCGGCAGAGGTGCCGGTGGCGATCAAGGTCCACATGTTCGGGCTGCGGTGGATAACCGATTGCACGCCACGCTTGAAGAACGGCGCACCAGCCCACAGCACGACCGGCAGCGTCAGCAGCAACTCGATCCAGCTTTGTGTGCCACCGCTGAACAGGTTGAAACGATGACCGCCCATCGCGAGCACGAAGACCGCCAACGTCAGCGGCAGCGTCCAGACGAAGCGGCGCCTGAAATCGGTCAGCTCCGGGTTCTCGCCCTCATCCAGCGTCGGCATCTCGGGTTCGAGGGCCATGCCGCATTTGGGGCAGGCGGCCGGGTGGTCCTCGCGCACCTCGGGGTGCATCGGGCAGGTGTAGGTGGCACCTTCGATCGGTGCCTCGGCCGCGGCGGGCGCAGCGGCGGAATGCAGGAAGCGTTGTGGGTCGGCTGCGAATTTCGTCTTGCAGCCAGCGCAGCAAAAATAGAACGGTCGGCCTTCGTGCTCGAATGAATGTGGCGACGCGGGCGTCACCCCCATGCCGCACACCGGGTCTTTCAGCGGATCGTCCGCCGCCACGGCAGCTTGCGACATCCCGGGCTCCAATGCGTTCAAGGTGCGCGCTGGCCGACCACAACCTGCCCCTTCATGCCCGCGTCGTAGTGCCCGGGCTGCAGGCAGGCGAAATCGACGTTGCCGGACCGGGTGAAGCGCCAGACCAGCTCGCCCGTCTGGCCGGGCTCGACGCTGGCCTGGTTGGGATCGCTGTGCTGCATGTCAGGGAACTTGATCATCAGCGCCGCGTGCTTTTTCAGGTCGCTGATCCTGCCCAGCACCATTTCGTGCCTGAGCCGACCTTCGTTCTTCAGCACGAAGCGGATGGTCTCGTTGCGACTCACCGAGACGCTGGACGGCGTGAAGCGCATCGCGTCGTTCATCGTGATCTCGACGGTGCGGCTGACCTTCTTCGCATCGCCGGGCTGGCCAAAAGCGAAGGCGTGCTCGCGGGGCTCGTGGGCCTGCGCGAAGTGGCACAGGAAGATCAGGCCTGTTGCAAGCCACCGATGGCAATGAATCATGGAACTCCTTTGCTTCGCGAGGGTACCCTCAGCGTCGACCCGCCACCGCAGCGTCGTCGAGCCCGGTGTCCGGCGACTCGTTGGTCTGGTTGCCAGCGTCATCGATCAACTCTTCGGTGACGAAGAGCCCATAGCGCTGAGCAGCCACTGCGTTCAGCTGGTGCGCCACCGCGTCCACCTTGTCGACAGTCGCCTGTTCGGGTGCATGCACGACGAGGAAACTGCAGCCCTCCAGGGCCCGTTCCCGGTGTGCCTTGATCAGGTTCAGGTCCTGCCCGATGGACGCCAGCGGGCTGGCTCGTTCGACCTCGGCATCGACCTGGGCAATCATCTCCGCCGGGGTGTAGCGGACCATCTCGGACGCAGCCAAGCCCTGATCCTGCAGCGCCGCTTCGGCCGCCTGCAGATCGCCCGCCGTGCGGAAGGTGATCACCACGTGGCCGACGGGTTTGAACACGCCGAACGATTCGGGAACCTTGTTCTTGTCCATCCAGCACTCCTCTGTCTGACGGCCACCTGCCGCACCCGATCGATACTAGGCCTCACACGGAGTGACGGAAAGGGACGCAGGGTCGGACAAGCCCTCAGCGCCGCGTCAGTCGGTTCCCACATGCCACTGCGCCAGCGAGAGGGATCCATGCCTCAGCTTTGACTCTGGCCCGTGTCCCGGCGCGCGAAGTGCCCAGCCCTGCGTGGAGCGACAGGAATCAAGGTCTTTCCAAACACGACTCTCCAAAGTGACCTCAAGGCGAAGGCTTGCCGAGATTGCGATCCAATGGCAGCTTCGACCCCCATCCGGAGCGTATGAGCATGAACCTGATTTGTCCCGCCTGCGGCACCACCAACCGCGTGCCCGACGACCGCCTGAGTGATCAGCCCATCTGCGGCCGTTGCAAGGGCGCGCTGATGGCCGCACAGCCGGTTGACCTGGACGACGACCGTCTGCCGGGCTTCATCGCGGGCACCGAGTTGCCTGTTGTGGTCGACTTCTGGGCCGACTGGTGCGCGCCCTGCAAACTGATGGCGCCGCACTTCGCAACGGTGGCGGCGCAACTGCCGCAGGTTCGATTCGTCAAGGTCGACACCGAGGCCAACCCGGCGGCCAGCGCGCGCAGTCAGATCCGCAGCATCCCGACACTGATCCTGTACCAGGGCGGACGAGAGACGGCGCGGCAATCGGGCGCGTTGACCGCTGGCGACCTGCTGCGCTGGGTGCAAGTCCAACTCGCGCGCCCAAACTGATCGCGCCTCGAGCGAGCGCCACGAATGAGCCTTGAGACGGGCGCGCGGCTCAATCCCCTGCCACGCGGACGATGAGCTTCCCGAAGTTCTCGCCCTGCAGCAGCCCGATGAAGGCCTGCGGCGCGTTCTCGAGGCCCTCGACGATGTCCTCGCGGAACTTGACCTTGCCTTCGGCCAGCCACTGCCTCATGGGCCCGAGGAACTCCGCCTGCCGGCCTTCGTAGTCGAAGATGATGAAGCCTTGCATGCGGACGCGCTTGACCAGCAGGGTGCGGGTCAGTGCGGGCAGGCGGTCGCTGTGGGTGCTGGCACCGCCGCCGCTGTACAGCGAGATCAGCCCGCACACCGGCACGCGGGCATGGGTGTTGAGCAGCGGCAGCACAGCGTCGAAGACCGCGCCGCCGACGTTCTCGAAGTAGACGTCAATGCCACGCGGACAAGCCACCGCGAGCTGGTCCGGGAAGTCCGCAGCCCGGCGGTCCAGGCAGGCGTCGAAACCGAGTTCATCAACGACGAAGCGGCACTTGTCGGCGCCCCCTGCAATGCCCACCACGCGGCAGCCCTGAAGCTTCGCGATCTGCCCGACCACCGCACCGACCGCGCCGCTGGCGGCTGCCACGACCACAGTCTCGCCGGCCTTCGGCTGGCCGATGTCCATCAGGCCCATGTAGGCGGTGAAGCCGGGCATGCCCAGCACGCCGAGCGCAAGCGACGGATGGGCCATGTCGGCGGGCAGCTTCTGCAGACCACTGCCGTCAGACAGTGCGTAATCCTGCCAGCCGGTGTAGCCCATCACCTTGTCGCCGGGTTGGAATTCCTTGTGCTGGGATGCAACGACTTGCGACACCGCGCCACCTGTCATCACCGCACCCAGTTGCACGCAGGGCGCGTACGAAGGCGCGTCGTTCATTCGCCCGCGCATGTACGGGTCGAGTGACAGGTACACCGTGCGTAGCAGCACCTGACCCGCGGCAGGCACTGGCACCGCAGATTCTTCGAGGCGGAAGTGTTCAGGGCCGACTGCCGCGCTGGGGCGGGCAGCGAGAACGATGCGACGGTTGACGGTCGGGCTTTGCGGCATGAGGAGCTCCAGGTGAGACGGTGCGTCTAGCGTAAGGGGGGCTGTCTGTGCGCTTGCGAACAGACCCCCGAGAGGGCTTGCCCTAGCGTCGGCGGCCATGGGATTGTTGACACTTGAACACAGCAAGGCGGCCTACCGCGCCGACTTTGCATTGCATGGCATGGCCGTGCTGGGACTGCCCGGCTGGCTGATCGCGCTGTGCTTCGCAGCGGGGGTGGCGCTGCCCCCGTGGGCCCTGTTCAACGAGTCTGGGACCACGTGTTCGGGACGCAGGGGCCGTCGCGTGCCGTGGATGCGCGCCCGTCGTGGTCGCGTTGCGCGATCGGTGCGAGCCCACCGACCGGCCGCGCCGACCAGGACACGTCCTACGAAGCTCGGGGCCCTGTCCGACAGACGCGATCCGCGCTTGTTTCTACGATGAAGCCACCCCACTGTGATGGCGGCTACCGATGCCGGTCGCAGCGGATTCACACCCGACCCACCCCCTTTTCTGGGCCGCTTCGCGGCGGCACAGACGGAGCCCACCATGCACACACCCATCACCATGCCGCAGTGGAGCACCGCATCGTTCGGCGACAGCGCCGACACCTCGCCGATGGAGTTGTCGGCCCTGGGCGCACACATGGCCGCGTGCAAGACGCTGACGGGGCGCCTGTTTGCAGCGCGGTGCGCCGCTGAAGCCATGCACGGTTTCGTGGCGAGCCGCATCGTGACGACGCTGGTGGTGGCTGCGCTGCTGATTGGTGCCATCTCTTTCATTTTTTAAGGCATGTCGCCAGCCGAGTTGCTGCGCCTGATCCCGGACGCGCCACAGGCGCTGCGCGACATCCTCAGCCAGACGCAGGGCGCGATCGAGCCCCCGATCCGCTCCGAAATCTTCGGCCTGCAGCGCTTTGCACAACACGGGCGCAGCCTCGGTGAAACGCATCGCGCACAGCGCTCGCACTCGTTGAGCGCCGGCTTCTTTCCACGACTGCGCAACAACATCCAGACGCTGCGTGCGGCGCATCGCTACATTGGCGTGCAGGCCAGCACCGGCTATGACATCAGCCCGGCTGCCGAATGGCTGCTCGACAACTTTCATCTGATCGAGGCGCAGCTCGAAGAGATCCACGAAGGCCTGCCACGACGCTACTTTCGTGCGCTGCCGGTACTGATCGATGAGCCACTGGCCGGTCTGCCCCGCGTCTACGGCGTGGCCTGGGCCTTCGTCGCACACACCGATGGCGACTTCGACGAGGAGTTGCTGATCCAGTTCCTGAGCGCTTATCAGGAGACGCGCGAATTGAACCTGGGCGAGATGTGGGCGTTGCCGACGACCCTGCGCGTGGTGCTCATCGAAAACCTGCGCCGCCTGGCAGAACGGATCGCCACCAACAAGGCGGCGCGCGAGGTCGCCAACCTCTGCTGCGATCGAATCGACAGCATGACCGCCGGCACGCTCGATCAACTGCTCGCAATGCTGAACAGCCGTGGTGTCGGCCGGGTGTTCCTGGGCCAGATGGCGCAGCGCATGCAGGACGGGCGTGGCCAGGCAGACATGACCGGCGATGGCGCCGAGCCACTGGTGCACAAGCGCGCGAGCGACCGAGCCGACGATCGTGCGGAGCAACACGAGTGGCTCCGTCGTGCGTTGCCCGATCCGGCGCTGATGCAGGCGCAGAAACGCGCAGAGCAGACGGCGGACAACCTGAGCGTGAGCAATGCGGTGACATCGCTGCGCGCCATCGGCGATGCCGACTGGCCCGACATCGTGGCGCGCAGCAGCACACTGATGCGTCTGATGCTGACCTCACCCGTGTTCGAGGCCGAGCACGCGATGACGCGCGACCAGACTCTGCACGGCATCGAAAGGCTGGCACGGCAGGGCAGCCTGAGCGAAGTGGCGGTCGGTCACACCTTGCTGGGCCTGATGCAGGCGCCCGACGATCCCGTTGCTGACGGCCAGCCCGCCGGACACCCGGCCGCAGTCGCGGGTTACTGGCTGACCGGCGCCGGTCGACCTGCCCTGATGCGCGCGCTCGGGCTGCATGAACGCGGTGCCGCAACCTGGCGCGCTGTGGCCCGCCGCATGGCCTTGCCGCTGTACCTGGGTTCGCTGCTGGCGGTGACAGCAGGCCTGGTGGCATGGGTGCTGCTGAGACACATTGGGGGACTGGGCGATGCCACAGTCGACTGGGGCTGGACCTTGCTGGCTGGCATGCTGATGCTGTTTCCGGCGTCTGAGGCCGTGGTGGCAGTGATCAACCGGCTGATCAGCGAGTCGGCACGGCCCGCGCATCTGCCGCGGCTGGCGCTGGCGAGCGGCATTCCGCCAGAACATCGGGTGATGGTGGTGATCCCGACGATGCTGACCGATGCCGCCTCGACCAAGTCCTTGGTGCACCGACTGCAATTGCACCATCTCGCCAACCCCGAGCGCCATGCGCAGTATGCGCTGCTGACCGATTGGGCCGATGCCGACAGCGCCACCGTGCCGACCGACGCCGGCCTGCTGGGCGATGTCAGACAACAGATCGATGCACTGAACGCGCGCTACCCCACCTGCCTCTCACCCGGGCTTGATGTGCGAAGGGTGATGCTCCCTGCGCCGCCTCGTTTCATCGTGCTGCACCGTGAGCGCCGCTACAGCGAGACCGAAGGGCGATGGATTGGCTGGGAGCGCAAGCGCGGCAAGCTCGAGCAGCTGATCACCATGCTGGCCGAGTCCTCGGGCGGGGATGTCGGCCGCACAGCGCGCCCTTTCATCGACCTGGGCACTGCTTCGCGCATCGCGGCCGGCACCCGATACATCGTCACGCTGGACAGTGACACCCAACTGCCGCCGGGGCGCCTGCACGAGCTGGTTGGCGTCGCCGCACACCCGCTGAACCAGCCGCAGCTCGATGCCAGCCAGAAGGCGGTGACCAGCGGCTACGCGATCTTGCAGCCGCGCATCGTCACGCCACTGCCGTCGCCGAAGGACTTCACGCATTACCACGGCCTGTTTGCCGGCCAATGCGGCATCGACCCGTACAGCGCTGCCACGTCCGAGGTCTACCAGGATGTGTTTGGTGAAGGCACGTTCACCGGCAAGGGCCTGCTGCACGTGCAGGCGATGCATGCCGTGCTGTCCGGCCGGCTCCCCGAAGGCCGGGTTCTGAGCCACGATCTGCTGGAAGGCTCGATGGCTCGCTGCGCTGCGGTGACCGACATCACACTGATCGAGGAAGCGCCCTTCCACGCCGATGTCGCGGCTTCGCGGGTGCACCGATGGACACGCGGTGACTGGCAGTTGCTGCCCTTCCTGCTCGATTCGCTGTTGCATCCAGGGCGCTGGCGGCTGCGAGGCATCAACCGCTGGAAGATGTTCGACAACCTTCGCCGATCGCTGGTCGCGCCGATGTCGCTGTCGTTGCTGCTGCTGGCGCTGGGCACGTGTGTGGTGTCGCCCTGGATTGCACTGGCCATGGTGGCAGCGGCTTTTTCCGCCGGGCCGCTGATGGGTGCAGTGGCCGGGTTCTCACCGAGCCGCGACGACATCGCGCTGCAGCATTTCTACCGTCTGGCAGCCGCCGACATGGGACGCACCTTGTGGGGTGGTGTGTGGCTGCTGGCGCAGTTGACGGCGCAGGCCCTGCTGGCAACGGATGCGATCGTGCGTGCGCTTTACCGCATGGCCGTCAGTCACCGTCACCTGCTGCAATGGACTACCGCCGCGGCGGCGCAGGCACGCGCGCAGACCACGCTGCCAGCGCTGTGGCGTCAGCACTGGCAAGAGTCACTGCTGGCGCTGGTGCTGCTGGCCGGGCTGTTCGCCGTGGGCACCCCGACGCCCTGGCTGGCGACGGCGCTGTGCCTTTTGTGGGCGGCTTCTCCACTGTGGACCTGGTGGGTCAGTCGGCCGCGCCCAGCTGACGAAGAGCTGGCGCTCAGCGAGGCCGACCGCACCTACTTCGAGGGCGTCGCGCGAGACACCTGGCGCCTGTTCGAACGCTGCGTGGTGGCCGAGGAGAACCACCTGCCGCCAGACAACCTGCAGACCGTGCCGATGGACATGGTGGCGCACCGCACCTCTCCAACCAATATCGGCCTGTACCTGCTCAGCACGGCGTGTGCGCGGCAGTTCGGCTGGATCGACACGACCGAGCTGCTGACGCGGATCGAAGCCACACTTGCCACGCTGGGCCGGATGCAGCGGCATCGCGGGCATTTCCTGAACTGGTACGACACACAAACGTTGGCGCCGTTGCTGCCCATGTATGTGTCCACCGTCGACAGTGGCAACCTCAGCGGCCATCTGCTGGCGGTCGCGCAGGCTTGCCGGGAGTTCGCGTCATCACCGCAGGATGGCGCCATCGCAGCCCGCTTGCAGGCCGCAGCCGATGGCTGCGACCAGTTCGCGTGGCAGGCCGACTTCCGCTTCCTGTACCACCGCAAGCGGCATCTGTTCCACATCGGTTACCGGGTCGCAGAGCAGCAGTTGGATGCCGGCTTCTACGACCTGCTGGCCTCCGAATCGCGGTTGACGAGCTTGCTGGCGATCGCCAAGGGCGATGTGCCGGTGCAGCACTGGGGTTCGCTCGGTCGATTGTTTTATGCGGTCGGTGCAGACGCCGGCCTGCGTTCGTGGTCGGGGTCGATGTTCGAGTACCTGATGCCGACGCTGGTGCTCGACGAGCCCTATGGCAGTGTGTTGCGTGAAGCCTGCCATGCCGCAGTGCGGGAGCAGATCGCTTTCGCGAAGGCGCAGCGCGTCCATGGCACCGATGTGCCCTGGGGCATCTCGGAGTCGGCCTATGCCGGGCGCGACTACACGCTGGCCTACCAGTACGCGCCGCAAGGCGTGCCGCGACTCGCGCTGCGCCGCACACCGCCCGACGAGTTGGTGATCGCTCCCTATGCCACCGCGCTGGCCACCCAGATCACGCCCCACATCGCCAGGCTGAATTTCGCCGCGATCGAAGCACTGGCGCCACGTGAGCCGTACGGCTTCATCGAGGCGCTGGACTTCACGCCGTCGCGGCAGAACGGCAGTGAAGCGTTCACGCCGGTGGTGACCTTCATGGCCCACCACCAGGGCATGACGATCGTGGCGTTGGCCAATGTGCTGATGGACGGCGTGGCGCAGCGCTGGGGCATGGCCAATCCGCACATCGAGGCGGTGGGGTCGCTGCTGCACGAGCGCGCGCCGCGCGAGGTGTCGATGCTGTATGCGCTACCGCCGGGCCCACCCCCGCAGAGTCTGCTGCGCCGCGCGCCCGGTCTGCTGCGTGAGGTGTCTCCGGGCGCGGCCGCACTGGAGCCCACGCATGTGCTGTCGAACGGCCGCTACAGCGTCAGCCTGCGCGCCAACGGCGCAGGCACCAGCCGCTGGGGTGAGACTGGCATCACGCGCACTCGCGACGATGCCTTGCGTGACGCGCATGGCAGCTTCTTCTACCTGCGCTGGCAGCGCAACGACGGCCACGCTGCGTCGCGGGTGTCCAGCATCGCCTTGCCGGTCGTCTCGATCACTCAGCACCCGGCACCCGACCCCGCCGCCCACTACCGAAGCGTCTTCCATGCCGACCGTGTCTGCTTCGACGCGGAGTGGCCCCACGTTCAGGCTCACACGACGGTATGGATCAGCCCGGAGGACGACATTGAATTCCGACAGATCGAGTTGCGAAATCTCGGAGACCATGAACTCGACATCGAACTGATCTCGGCCTTCGAGGTGACGCTGGCCGATGCGCGGGCAGACGAGGCGCACCCCGCATTCAGCAACCTGTTCGTGCGGGCCACCTGGCTGGCTGAGCATCAGGCGTTGCGCTTCGAGCGCAGGCCTCGGCTCGCCACGGAGCAGGGCTTGCAGGCAGCGCATTTCCTGGCCGAAAGCGACCCGCAGGTGGTGTCGGTGGGGGTTCAGACCGACCGCCAGCGCTGGTTGGGCCGCAACCGCAGCCCGAGCCAGCCGCTGGCCGCATTGGACGGCGTACCCGTGTCCATGGCGCAGGAAGACGCCACGGGCGCGCCATTGGACACGGGGCTCGACCCAGTCTGTGCGCTGTCGGTGCGCTTGCGCATCGCCCCGCAGGGCAAGGCGCAGCTGACTTTCGCCACGGCCGCCTCCGACAACGGCGGCACGCTGAGCGCTGTGATCGACAAGTACCGACAGGCAAGCAATATCAGGCGCGCCTCGCTGATGTCGGCCACCTTGGCCGGGATCCGCTTTCACAGTCTGCGAATCACCCAGGAACAGCTCGCTGCGATCCAGTCGCTGACCACGGCGCTGGTGTTGACGGTGGCACGGCCGCGCACGCTGGCAGTGCGAACGCAAGGCGCATCACCCGCGGTGTGCGACCGCCGCCTGCTGTGGCGCTTCGGCATCTCAGGGGACCGGCCGATCCTGCTGGTGAAGGCTGGGGCACCCGAAGGGCTGGGCCTGATCCGCTCGCTGGCGCAAGCGCTGCGCCTGTGGTCATGGGGCGGGGTGGCCTGTGATCTGGTGGTGGTGAATGCCGAGCCGGCGTCCTACCTGATGGTCCTGCAACGCGAACTGATGGCGCTTCGCGATCGCCACAGTGCCGACAGCAGCGCCGAGTTCAACCCGCTCAGCGGTACGGGCTCGACACGTGCGCCGCTCAGTACCGCGGTCCATGTGCTGCGCGCGGAGGAGTTGACCGACGACGAGTTGAGCACGCTGCAAAGTCTGGCACGCGTGCGCCTGCAGGCCGATGGCCGACCGCTGCCGCACCATGTCCAGGAATGGATCGACTTGCACGAGCAGGCCTCGCTGCGGCGCCACGACACCTCGACCTCGCCGGTGGCGCTGGCCGCGCACATCGATATGGCGTCGACGGCGACGGTGGGTGCGTTCTCGCCAACTTCGGGTGAGTTCCGCTTCGATGTCAGCGCCAGGCGGCGACCGCTGCGGCCATGGGTCAATGTGCTGGCGAACCCGGACTTTGGCTGCCAGTGGTCAGAAGCCGGCGGGGGCTACACCTGGGCAGTGAACAGCCGCATGAACCAGCTCACCGCCTGGTCGAACGACCCGGTGGGCGACCCACCGTCGGAGTGGTTCCTGTTGCAGGACCTGCGGACGCTGGATGTGTGGAGCGTGGCCCCCTCGGCCTGGGGCCACGCCCGGGACAGCGACAACTCGACTTACCAGGTCGCGCACGGCCAAGGCTACAGCGTGATCGGTCATCGGCGCGGCGATGTGGATGTCTCGGTGTCGTGGTGTGTCGACCCAGAGAGCTCGGTGAAGCAGATCCGGATCCGGCTGCTCAACCGAGGCCACAAGACAATGCTGCTGCGCGTGGTCGGCATCGCCGAATGGATGATGGGCGCGAACCGCACTGACCGCGGCACGGTGTACACCGCCCTGCACAGGCAACGGATGCCTGACGAAAGCAGCGCGTCGGATGCGCGGCAGTCCGCCGCCAGCCGCTTGCCACGCCGGACCGCCTTGATGTGCACACAGCCTGAGCGATCGGCCGGCTTCGGCGACGGCACCGCGTTTCTGGCGCTGGCGGGCAGCGATGCCAGCGACGACCTGGACGACTGGACCTGCGACCGGCGCGAATGCTTTGACGCGCGCGGCCGCCTGGTGCTGCCGGACCACTTCGGCGAGCGCAGCGGCAGCGGCCTGGACCCATGCGCCGCGCTGTCCACGCGGCTCAGCCTGGTTGCAGGGGAATCGGTCGAGCGGGTGTTCCTGCTCGGCTATGCCGCGAGTCCCGATGCCGCGCGACAACTCGCCATGCAGGCCGCATCGATCCCCGCGGCTCAGCGCCTCGACGCGGTGCGGCGACACTGGGACACGCTGCTCGGCGCGACGGCGGTGAAGACTCCGGACCCGCTGTTCGACGCGATGGTCAACCGCTGGTTGCTGTACCAGACGGTGTCGTGCCGCCTCTGGGCCAAGGCCGGCTTCTACCAGGCCGGCGGCGCCTTCGGCTTCCGCGATCAGTTGCAGGATGCGATGGCGCTGACTTGGGCGGCGCCCGACATGCTGCGCCGGCAGATCATGCTCGGCGCCTCGCGGCAGTTTGCCGAAGGCGATGTGCAGCACTGGTGGCATGCGCCGGGTGGCGCTGGCGTTCGTACGCATTTCTCCGACGACCTGCTGTGGCTGCCGCTCGCCTGCGTGCGCTACCTGCACGCCACAGGCGACGGCAGCCTGCTCGATGAGCTGGTGCCATTCATCGAGGGCGCGGCCATCCCCGACGGCGCCGAAGACGCCTATTACGCACCCGCCGTCAGCGGCGAGGAGGCCTCGGTTTACGAGCACGCGGCTCGCGCCATCGACCACAGCCTGCGCGTCGGCGCGCACGGCCTGCCGCTGATGGGCACCGGCGACTGGAACGACGGCATGAACCGCGTCGGCCATGAAGGCCGCGGTGAATCGGTCTGGCTGGGCTGGTTCCTCTGCCAGGTGGTGGAGGGCTATGCGCCGCTGGCCCGGGCGCGAGGTGAAGGGCCTCGCGCAGACCACTGGGAAACGGCGGCGCGAGGCTGGAAGGCGGCTTTGAGCGGTGAGGCCTGGGACGGACGCTGGTTCAAGCGTGCCTACTTCGACGATGGCAGCGCACTGGGTTCGCACACCAACAGCGAGGCACGCATCGATTTGATCGCGCAAGCCTGGGCAGTGTTGTCGGGTGCTGCTCCCTTGCCGATGCAGCAGCTGGCGATGGAATCGGTGGAGGACCACCTGGTGGACCACGACGCCGGCCTGATCAGGCTGCTGGACCCGCCGCTCGCCCACGCTCAGCCGAGTGCGGGCTACATCCAGGCCTATCCGCCGGGGGTGCGCGAGAACGGCGGCCAGTATTCGCATGCGGGGGTGTGGGCGCTGATGGCACAGGCGAAACTGAACGTGCCAAGTGAGCTGCCTTACCGCTATTTCACCTGCCTGAGCCCGGCGCACCGCGCAACCCACCCGACGCATGGCGCGGTATACGGCATCGAGCCGTATGTGGTGGCCGGTGACGTGTACACCCAGCCGCCCTATGTCGGACACGGCGGCTGGAGCTGGTACACCGGCGCGGCGGCGTGGCTGCATCGGGCAGCGATCGAATCGATCTTCGGATTGCAGCAGGGCGCCGACACGCTGCATTTCATGCCCTGCCTGCCAGCGCACTGGCCACAGGCGGAGCTGACCCTGACCCGCGGCAGCGGCCTGGAGTCCCGAACCATGCGATTCATCCTGTTGCGGCAGGCGGCGGGGGCCCCAGTTGACGCCCCTGCCAACTGGAACGCCACGACCCTGGCGCCGGGCCAACCTTTGGCGTGGCGTGCATTGCCACCGCACTCGTGCTTCGTGATTCCGCTGCCAGACTGAGCGCGCCACGTCATGACAACCACCATCCGGCGGTGACAGAACGGCGTCCGGGTGCCTCACGTTTTCTTGTTGGCGCTGTCATGGGTCGGATCTGCGACCTGTGCGAAGACTGATTTCCTCTCGCGCATGAGCCACGCGCTGCTCACGCCGCTGATTGCGATGCTCGGCTTCGCACAGCTGCTGGCACCGCAAGGCCACCAGCCGTTGGGCCCAACCCAGTGAACGTCGGCGAGCTGCTCAACGTGATGGACACCCGATTTGACGATCTGGCATCCCCGATCACTCTTAGCACTCGATCAACATGAGTGCTAATATCTCGCAACCAACCCTGAGTCGAGGTGGTCCATGAGTAGCATGAACACATCACATTCTTCTGTTTCGGCGCTGGCTCTGCGTGATCCGTGGGCGATGATCCCTTCGCTCGGCAGCCTGGATGCCTACATTGCCGCGGCCAACCGCGTGCCGATGCTCAGCCTTGAAGAAGAGCAATCACTGGCGCGCAAGTTGCGCGACCAGGGCGATCTGCAGGCCGCTGGCCAGTTGGTGCTGTCGCACATGCGCCTGGTGGTGTCGATCGCCCGCCAGTACATGGGTTATGGCCTGCCTCACGGCGACCTGATCCAGGAAGGCAATGTAGGCCTGATGAAGGCTGTGAAGCGCTTCGATCCCGATCAAGGCGTGCGCCTCGTCAGTTACGCCATGCACTGGATCAAGGCCGAGATCCACGAGTACATCCTGAAGAACTGGCGCATGGTCAAGGTGGCGACCACCAAGGCGCAGCGCAAGCTGTTCTTCAACCTGCGTTCGATGAAGCAGAGTTTGAAGGAAGACGCCGTCGAAGGTGAAACCCATCGCAGCACCTTGACGCAGAGCGAGGTCGATACGATGGCGCGCGCCTTGAACGTCAAGCGCGAGGACGTGCTCGAGATGGAAACTCGATTGTCCGGAGGCGACGTGCCATTGGAGCCGCTCACCGACGACGGCGAAGAAAGCTACGCCCCGATCGCCTACTTGGCCGACGACACCCAGGAACCCAGCCATGTGCTGGAAGCACAGCGCCGTGACTGGCTGTCCAGCGATGGCATCTCGCTCGCGCTGGACACGCTGGACGCACGCAGCCGCCGCATCGTCGAGGAGCGCTGGTTGAAGGTCAACGACGACAACTCCGGCGGCATGACACTGCACGATCTGGCTGACGAGTACGGTGTCAGCGCGGAACGCATCCGCCAGATCGAGGTCGCGGCGATGAAGAAGATGCGCAAGGCGCTGGGCTCAGCGAACTGAGCGCGGTTTCTGCTTGAATGAAAACGGCCCCTCTCGGGGCCGTTTCTCATGCGGGCTCGGTCAGCCAGATGCCAGCAGCGTTTTCAGATCGGCCGCCAAGGCCTCTGCGCCGCCGCCGTAGCGGATGAACAGGCGCACCTTGCCTTGCGCATCGAACACATACGAACCTGCCGTGTGGTCGATGCTGTAGCTGCCTTCAGTCTTGCCGGGCACCTTGGCGTAGAAGACCTTGAATTCCTTGGCCGTGGCAGCGATTTCATCCGGACTACCGCGCAGCGCCACAAAGCTCGGGTCGAATCCGCCCATGTAGCTCTTGAGCACCACAGCTGTATCGCGCTCGGGATCCACGGTGACAAAAACGCCCTGCACCCGGTCACCGTCCTTGCCCAGCGAGGCCTTGACCTGCGCCAGTTCGGCCATGGTGGTGGGGCAAACATCAGGGCACTGGGTGAACCCGAAGAAAACGACGGTGACCTTGCCCTTGAAATCGGCCAGCGTACGCAACTGGCCGTTCTGATCGTTCAGTGACAAGGTGCGGGCATATTCGGCGCCAGTGATATCGATGCCTTTGAACGAGGTGGTCGCACCACTGCTCGAAGACGGCGCATCGCAGCCTGCGAGCGACATCATTGAGACCGCCAGTGCGACCCCGCCGAACTTCAGAAAGCTTCGACGGAACGAATCTGAATGATCGCCCCGCGGGAGTGGTGTCACAACAGCGGACTCAGATAGTGGTCGATGAGCAGCGCCGCGAACAACAGCATCAGGTGCCAGATCGAGAACCTGAAGGTCTTGCGCGCCAGTGCGTCGGAGTAGTTGCGCCACAGCTTCCAGGCGTAGCCAATGAAGATGGCGCCCAGTACGAAGGCGCACACCAGATAGATGACGCCGCTCATGCCCGCGATGAAAGGCAGCAAGGTCGCCGCGAACAACACCAGCGTGTACAGGAAGACATGCAACTGGGTGAAGGCAGGGCCGTGGGTGACAGGCAGCATCGGCAGCCCGGCCTTTCGGTAATCCTCTGCTCGGTAAAGCGCCAGCGCCCAGAAATGGGGAGGCGTCCACAGGAAGATGATCAGGCACAGGATCAACGCCTCGGGACCGACTTCGCCACGGATCGCCGCCCAGCCAAGAACCGGCGGCATCGCGCCGGAGGCGCCGCCAATCACGATGTTCTGCGGTGTCGCAGGCTTCAGCAGCACCGTGTAGATCACCGCATAACCCACAAAGGTACCGAAGGTCAGCCACATCGTCAGTGGGTTGACCCAGTAGTACAACATGGCACTGCCGAGTCCGCACAGCACGGCGGAGAAGGTCAGCGTCTGAGCGTTGGTGAGGTCGCCCTTGGCCGTGGGACGCCAGGAGGTGCGCGCCATCTTGGCGTCGATGTGCTGCTCGACGATGCAGTTGAACGCTGCGGCAGCGCCAGCGACCAGCCAGATGCCAGCGGTGGCAGCCAGCGCGACCTTCATGTCGGGCACGCCGGGCACGGCCAGCAACATGCCAATCACCGCACAGAACACGATCAGCTGCACCACACGCGGCTTGGTCAACGTGTAGAACTGTCTGACGCGGGAGGCGCGCCGGACGATCGGCAGTGGGGTGGTGAGGGTTTCAGACATGTTCAGGACAGCCGCTGATTCTACGAAGCCGCGCGGACGCCGCCGTGACCCGACGACACCGCAGTGTGGACAGCAGCACGCTCAGGCCTCGCGCGGGTCAGCAGCATCGCCAACACCACCAACAACACCGCCGCGCCGCCGGTGTGCGCCACCGCGGCCAACAACGGCCAATCGAGCAGCACATTGCTGAGGCCGCTCGCCACTTGCCAGACCATGGCACCAGCCAATGCCATCGCCCAGGGGCGCAAGGCAGGGTCACGCGCTGCCAGCAGTCGCCAGACCAGCGCACCGATGGCCACGAGCAGCACCGCAGCACCCAGCCGATGAACCATGTGGATCGCGGTCAGCGCAGCGAACGGCAGGTAGCCGCCATCCTTGCCTGCACCGAGTTCGCGCAGCACGGTGAAGCCATGATCAAAGTCCATGTCAGGCCACCAGCTGCCCTGGCAGGTCGGAAAATCGGTGCAGGCGAGTACGGCGTAATTGGTGCTGACCCATCCCCCCAAGGCGATCTGCGCGATGGTCAACAGCGTCACCACCATCACACCGCGGCGCAAGGCGGGCGACAGGCTCAGCTTCTGCTGCACCGGTAACTGGCTCTGGATCGCCAGCAGCGCGAGCAGGCCCAAGCCGCCGAGCAGGTGCAAGGTGACGATCGCGGGGTACAGCTTCATCGTCACCGTGAGCGCTCCGAAGGCGCCTTGGGCGCACACCCACAGCCATGTCAGTGTCGGCCACCAAGGGGACACCGCCATGGCCACCGCGGTGCGACGCCGGCGCGCCTCCAGCCATGCAGTGACAGCGAGCACCGTGATCAGCGCGCCGACCCCGGTGGCGAGGTAGCGGTGGAGCATTTCGATCCAGGCCTTGCCGTGGGTCACCGGCCCGGTGGGCATCGCACTTTGCGCCGCACCGATGGATTCGCGGGCGCCCAACGGACTCGCACTGCCGTAGCAGCCCGGCCAGTCGGGACAGCCCAGCCCCGAATCACTGAGCCGGGTGAAGGCGCCGAAGAGCACCAGATCGAAGGTGAGGAACAGCGTCAGCATCGTCAGCGCGCGGCGGCGGACGGCTGGGTCGCTTCGCCGATGACGCCAAACCACCCAGATCAGTGGCACCATGGCCACGACCGCGCCGATCAACACCACGGTCGGCAGCGGTCCCAGGTCGTAGGCAGGAACGTCCATGGCAGCCATTCAGTAGATCGCTCGGCACGTAGTCATCGGCCGGGCTGGTCCCAGGAGGCCGATGCCCTCAGCAGCTTTTCAAGATCGCGCTTGAACTTGGACGGGTCGGGATCGACTGGCGTGCGCATCATCCACTGGCCCATCGGGTCGACGAGATACAGATGCTCATCGAGTTGACGACCCTCGGCCGGGCTCAACCACTGCGACAGATCGGCCGCAGGCACGCGCAGCACCGTGGCCGGCTGTGCCCCGCCGATGGCCTTCAGGAGCGCCGGCGCGGGTGTGGCGCCATCCGTGATCAACCAGAGCTTGTCGACACGACCCTTCTCCTTGCCCAAGGTCTCGACCAGTTGGCGCTGCAACACGAGGTGGGATTCACAACGCGCGTCGCAGCCGCCACCCGCAGCGACGATCACCAGCCATTGGCCATGCAGTCCGACTGCGGATACGCCCTTGCCCGTGAGGTCGGTCAGCGGCAACGTGGCGGGCATTTCGCGAGGCGGCGTCACGAACTCGCTGTAGTTGGTGCGGCCCTCCGGCCTGATCACGAAGTAGGTGAAATACGAGGCGATCACCGGTGCAGCGCAGACCCCGAGCACCAGCAGCATCTTCAGTCGACCCCTCGAGGTACGGCGCGGCGACAAATCAGGGGCCGGCATCGAGTGCACGGTGAAGCTCAGCGGCGACGCCGGATCGCCATCATCGCTTCGAGGGGAGGCGGGGCCGGACGAGTTGGAACCAGACATACAGACCTGTCATCAAGGCGCAAAGCGCAAACCACTGGAACGCATAACCGTAATGTCGCTGGATGCCGAGGTCCGGCCGGGGCCATTGCCGGAGCAAGCCGTCCTGCGGCGCACCTTCGGCGTCCTGCACGATGGACAACGGCTTCAAATGCAGCGAGAACTCCTGCGCGAACGCAGCAATGTCCAGATTTTGACGGATCACGCCAGACGCAGCGCCGGCAAAGTCGTACAGCCTGCCCGGCGGCGGGGCAATGTGGCCAACGACGGTCACTTCACCGGGATCGTCGGGCAGGCGGGGCACCTTGGTGCGATCGAGCAGATCCCGTGGCGTCCAGCCTCGCTGCACCAGCACGATGCCAGACTCGTCGCTGAGCCGAAGTGGCGTGACGACGAAGAATCCCTGGCGAGCATTCATCTGCCGGTTGTCGAGAAACACCGTGGCCGTCGAAACCCAATGACCTCGAACGGCAGTGCGCCGGTAGTGCTGCTCGGCCGCAGCTTCGGCCGTGTCGGCCAGCATCGCGGCGGCCACGGGGAGCAACTGCGATCGGGTGTCCAGCGACTGCTGCAAGAACTCCTTCTGGGCTGCACGGTCGAGCTGCCACACACCGAGACGTGCGGTTCCCGCGACCACGACGGTGGCTGCGATCAGCACGATGACGGCGCGACGGCGGGAGGGCTCCCGCGGAAGATGAGTCGCCGTCATTGGTGTTGATCCCCCCTCAACTCGCCAATGGCACGCGGATAATCAGCCCTTATGAAGTACCTCATCGGCATCGCATTCGTCAGCATCATTGGTGCATTGGTCTTCGCAGGTGTGTCGATGGTTCAGGACGGCCGGGACGGCAAACCGAAAACCGGATCGATGATGCGAGCCCTCGCGTTTCGGGTGGGCCTGTCGGTGCTGCTGTTTCTCTGCCTGATCGGCAGCTACCTGATGGGCTGGATCCAGCCGACGGGCATCCCGCGAGTCTGAGACAACGATTGGCGAGACACGGCGCCCAACAAAAAAGCCGCTGACCGCGGCTTTTTTGTTGCGGGTAACCGAGCAATCGATCAGAGCCAATAAACCACCACGTACAGACCCAGCCAGACCACGTCGACGAAGTGCCAGTACCAAGCCGCACCCTCAAAGCCAAAGTGGCGTTGCGAGGTGAAGTGGCCCTTCTGCAGCCGCAGGGTGATGAACAGCAGCATCAAGGCACCGACGAACACGTGGAAGCCGTGGAAGCCGGTCAGCATGAAGAAGGTCGAACCGTAGACGCCGCTGGTCAGCTTCAGGTTCAGGTCGGAGTAAGCGTGGTGGTACTCGTAGGCTTGGACACCAAGGAAGGTGAAGCCGAGCAGCAGGGTGATCCACATGAAGGCGATGGTCTTGGTGCGATGACCGGCGATCAAGGCGTGGTGGGCGATCGTGAGCGTCACGCCCGACGTCAGCAACAAAGCCGTGTTGATCGTCGGCAGCGGCCACGGGCCCATGGTAGTGAAGGGATCAACCGTTCCAGCAGGCGCTCCGGTAAAGCCGGCCTGCACACTGGGCCAGACTGCCTTGAAGTCGGGCCACAACACCGCGTTTTCCAGGCTGCCGAGGTTGGGAACCGCGTGCAGACGAGCCCAGTAGAGCGCGCCAAAGAAAGCACCGAAGAACATCACCTCGGAAAAGATGAACCAACTCATGCTCCAGCGGTAGGAGACATCGATGCGATCGCTGTAAAGGCCACCTTCACTTTCACTGATCGCCTTGCGGAACCAACCTTGCAGCACGAAGGCCCATGTAGCAAGTCCTGCCAGAGTGACGTAGCTGCCCCAACTCACGCCGTTGACCCATTGCCCCGCTCCCAGAATCACCAGAAACAAAGCCAGCGAAGTCAGTACTGGAAATCGGGATGGCTCTGGAACAAAGTAATAGGGCGCTGCACCGTGTGCACTTGCCGTAGGGGTCGCTGCCGACATGATTTCTCCTGAATCCCGAATCTCTACATTTTCATGGAAGCGTCGCGGCGAACGTCCGCTCGCGATCTTCCGCCAAATCTCAAGCGGCCACGCCGCTGGTCAACACCCAATTCACCAAGGTCGCCAACACACCGACCAGCACCAGGGCCCCGATCACCCCAGCAATCACGACATGCACCGGGTTCAACTGGGTCACATCCTTTTCCAGGTCCGCTGCCTTGCGTACGCCGAAAAACGACCACGCCACGGCCCTCATCGTCTGCCAGAAAGAGAGCTTTCGCCGGGAGGCGGCTTTCAGGCTGGAATCGGGCAGCATCATGAAGGTCGCGACAGCCCATCGACAACAACCGCCTGCGGGGCAGCGGGCACCTTGCCGCCGACTTCAAAGAACGTGTAGGACAGGGTGATGGTGGTCACGTCCTTCGGCAACTTGGGCTCGATCACGAACACAACGGGCCATTGCTTGGTCTCGCCCGGCTTCATGACGTACTCGTTGAAACAGAAGCACTGCAGCTTGTTGAAGTGCGCCATCGCCTGCATCGGCGCGTAACTCGGAATGGCCTGCGCAGCCATGGTCCGGCTCTGTGTGTTGGTGAACTCGTACATCACAGTGGTGAGTTCACCCGGATGCACTTGGATACTGCTGACGGCAGGCTTGAACTTCCAGATGCCGCGTGAGTTCGCGTCGAATTCGACGGTGATGGTGCGGCTCTTGTCCACCTGAGAATTGGTCCCAGACGACGAACTACGTCCCCACACCACCTTCTCCGACAGCGTCAACACATTGATGCCAAGCGCAGTACAGACAGCTTGGTACAACGGCACCAACGCATAGCCGAAGCCGAACATCAGCACGGTGATGACCACCAGCTTGCCGAACATTCGGACGTTGTCATCCCGCAGCAGTCTGGCTGCGGACAAGCTGTGACGAGGCTGATCACCCATGTTCAGAGGCCGAACAAGACGGCCTTGGCCATGAACCCGATGAGAAACACCACCGCCACGGAGAGGAGGATCAGCCCCAATCGCATGTTGCTTTTCTTCTGCTCCGGCGTGGTCATGCTGATGCCCGAATCAAGCGATCACCTTGGTCGCCGCAGCATTGAGCTTGGGCGGGGTTTCGAAGGTGTGGAATGGCGCTGGTGAGGGCACTTCCCATTCGAGCCCTTCGGCACCCTCCCATGGCTTGGCCGGTGCGGGCTCACCCTTGCCGCGCATCATTGGCAACACGACAAAGAAGAAGAAATACACCTGCATCAGACCGAAGCCGAACGCGCCAACGGATGCGAGGGCGTTGAAGTCGGCGAATTGCATGGGGTAATCAGCGTAGCGGCGCGGCATGCCAGCCAGACCCAGGAAGTGCATCGGGAAGAAGGTGATGTTGAAGAAGATCAACGAACCCCAGAAGTGGATCTTGCCCCGGGTCTCGCTGTACATCACGCCGGTCCACTTCGGGCCCCAGTAGTAGACAGCTGCGAACATCGCATACAGCGAACCGGCCACCAGCACGTAATGGAAGTGGGCCACCACGTAATAGGTGTCCTGCAACTGGATGTCGACCGGCGCGACCGACAGGATCAGCCCAGTGAAGCCACCCATCGTGAAGACGAAGATGAATCCCACCGCGAACAGCATCGGCGTCTCGAAGGTCATTGAGCCGCGCCACATGGTCGCGATCCAGTTGAAGATCTTCACGCCGGTGGGTACCGCGATCAACATGGTCGCGTACATGAAAAACAGCTGACCCGTCACCGGCATGCCGGTGGTGAACATGTGGTGCGCCCAGACCATGAACGACAGGATTGCGATCGAAGCCGTGGCGTACACCATCGAGGTGTAGCCGAACAGACGCTTGCGGGCGAAGGCCGGGATGATGGCGCTAATGATGCCGAAGGCCGGCAGGATCAAGATGTAGACCTCAGGGTGGCCGAAGAACCAGAAGATGTGCTGGTACATCACCGGGTCGCCGCCACCCGCGGGGTTGAAGAAACTGGTTCCGAAGTGGCGGTCGGTCAGCGTCATCGTGATGGCGCCTGCCAACACGGGCATCACCGCGATCAGCAAGTAGGCGGTGATCAGCCAGGTCCAGCAGAACAGCGGCATCTTCATCAGCGTCATGCCGGGCGCGCGCATGTTCAGTATGGTGACGACGATGTTGATCGAGCCCATGATCGAGCTCGCACCGAGGATGTGCATCGCGAAGATGCCGGCATCCATCGACGGGCCCATCTGCAGTGTCAGCGGCGCGTAGAGCGTCCAGCCGGCCGCCGGTGCACCACCGGGCATGAAGAACGAGCCCACGAGCATCGCGCCGGCGGGAATCAACAGCCAGAAGCTCAAGTTGTTCATTCGGGCGAACGCCATGTCCGGCGCGCCGATCTGCAACGGAATCATCCAGTTCGCAAAGCCGACGAAGGCCGGCATGATCGCGCCGAACACCATGATCAGACCGTGCATCGTCGTCAACTGGTTGAACAGCTGCGGGTTGACGAACTGCAGACCTGGCTGGAAGAGCTCCAGACGGATGATGATCGCCAGGATGCCACCGATGATCAGCATCGCGAACGAGAACAACAGGTACATCGTGCCGATGTCCTTGTGGTTCGTCGCGTACAACCAGCGACGCCAGCCGCGCGGCGCACCGTGAGCATGATCGTGGTCATGTGCGTGACCGTGGTCACCGTGGTCAAGTACTGCACTCATGGGAGATCCTTCTGAAACTGCTGATCGTGTGTCTGGAATCGATTACTTGCGGGCAGCGACCACATCGGCCGGCTGTACAGCTTGTCCGGTCTTGTTCGACCAGTTGTTCTTGGTGTAGGTGATCACGGCGGCGATCTCCGTGTCGGAGAGTTGCTTCCACGCCGGCATTGCACCGTTGTTCTGGCCGTTCAGAAGCACCGCAATCTGCTTGGTCTTGTCCTCATCCAGCACCACGGCCGAGCCATCAAGCGCCTTGATCGCGCCAGCGCCCTTGCCGCTGGCCCCGTGGCAGACGGCGCAGTTGCCGTTGTAGACCTTCTCGCCGCGCGCGATCAGGTCGGCCGATTCCCATACTTTGCTCGGATCGTCAGCCTTGGCGGACATCGCTGCGCGCTGGCCTTCAACCCACTTCGTGTAGTCGGCAGCAGACACCACCTTCACATGAATTGGCATGTAGGCGTGCTCCTTGCCGCACAGCTCTTGGCACTGACCGTGGTAATCGCCGATCTTTTCAGCGCGGAACCAGGTGTCACGAACGAAGCCAGGAATCGCATCCTGCTTGATCCCGAAAGACGGCACAGCGAACGCATGAATCACGTCGTTGGCCGTGGTGATGATGCGGATCTTCTTGTCGACAGGAACGACCATCGGGTAATCGACCTTCAACAAGTAGTCATCTCCCGACGGATTACCGGAATCGGACATCTGCCGCTGGGCCGCATCAAGCGTCGACACAAAGCCGATGCCGGCGCCTTCTCCATTCAGGTAGTCGTAACCCCACTTCCACTGCATGCCGGTCGCCTTGATCGTCAAGTCGGCGGAGCTGGTGTCCTTCATCGCAACGACCACCTTGGTCGCTGGCAATGCCATGCCGATGACGATGATGAAAGGCACAACCGTCCAGGCAATTTCGACAGCGGTGCTCTCGTGGAAGTTGGCGGACTTGGCGCCCTTCGACTTGCGATGCACAAAGATCGAATAAAACATCACCCCGAAAACGGCAACAAAGATCACCAGACAGATGCCCAGCATGAGGTAGTGCAGGTAACGCTGATCCTCAGCAATCTTCGTCACGGCGGGGTGGAGATCGAGCTGATTGACCGCCGGGCCACCAGGCAAATCGCCGGTCGCCGCGGCAAGTGTCGAGACCACCCACAAGCTCGCGCCCAGCATCGCCTGCGAGACCTTCGTGGAAATTGCTTTCATCGTGTTCATCATCACTGCTCGTTTTGTCAAAGCTCTGCCGATGGCAGAGCACCTTGCGGCTGCCGCCGCGCCAGCCGAACTGCGTGCCGCAGTTCATTGGCCAGCTGCCGCCTCAACTCCGGGCGCACGAAGCGCCCGACTTCAATCCGCCGCCCCTGCCCGAAGACCTCGATCAGAGATTCATCGCCGGTCACTGGCTCAACGCTGACCCACTCTGGCGCGAATTCGGCCGTCTCGACCGTGTTGCCTGATGTGTGCGCCACCGTCAGCCGACCCTTGCGCAAGGCGATGTTTTCCTGGTCTGCCGCATGTCGTGAGTAGACGAGCAGCGCGGCACCGACCGCAACCAACTCGACCCAGGCAAACGCCATGATGAATGTCGCACCCTGCGACCAGAAATACGATGCGATCGCGAGCGACAAAACACACAGCACGCCAAAGATCGCGAACAACTGCTGGGGCGCCATTGAGCAGTTGCGCTTCAACATCCACTCGACCGACCACTCGCTCACCGATGGATCGCTTTCTCTTCCAAAGCGCCATGCCGCCGGTAGCGCGGGGGCATCTGCAGCATGACCGTAAGAGCAGCTAGACATCTCGAAGTGAAACTCGGTGGCGGGATCAAATCAACAACAGCGGAGCAAAGAGCTCACTGCGCAAACGATTTTCGCGTGCAGTTCACCCCAACGCTCTCTCCCACAAGAGTCTATACGACCCTAGAACCTGTACTCAAACGACGGTCTTACGGGCAGAGCGCAAAAGACGTCGCATTTCTCCTAGAGGCACCTGAGTTTCGGTTGGTCTAGATGCCCTTGGTTCGGCTTTGAAAGCGTGCCCATAGACGATCTCGAAAGTCAATGCGTATCGGCCGCTGTTGTCGCGCAGGGAATCGAGTGCATCGTGCAAGGCTGCCTGCCAACGCGGGGTGCGCAAGCCAGGGTAGCGGTGCGGCGACACATTGCCCCCGAGCAGACGCAGATCTCTGCACAGCGCTGCCGCGCTGTCCCAGTGCACAAGCAGGCGCTCCTGGTCCATCACTGGATCTGCAAAGCTGGCGTGCACCAGCATGTCGCCCAAATCGTGCATGTCGACGAACGCGATCGTTGGCGCAGGCCACTGCAATCGCGCATACACCGCTGTCAGTTCGCGGACGGTGTCCGGCCCGAGACATGAAAACATTGCGAAGCCGCCGGGCGACAACATGCGATGCCAATGCTGCATCAGCGATGGCGGGGCCGCGACGCCGTGCAGAACCATATTGGCCCACACCAGTTGCACATTGCTGGGAGGTGACGCCGACTCCAGCGCCACCTCCGCCGCGGGCGCCTTCCACCACCTGGGCGTCCACCACGGGGAACGCAGCAGCACACGACTGCGTTCGGCGAGGACTTCGCTGGGCTCGATGGCAATCAACTCAGCGTTCGGGAAAGTCGTCGTCAACCGTTGCGCGCTGGCACCAAGAAACGACGACCAGTCGACCATGCGACTTGGCGGAGTCTTGAACAGCAGCAGGCGCTCGGCCATGCGCCCGGCGACTTCGGCATGCAACCACGGTGGCGAGGCATCCCGGGCCAAGCGCCGCTGCACGGCCGTGACCGCTGTCTCGTCGATCGATCGCGTTGCCTCAATGCTGCCTGCCATCGGCCCAGTATATTGAGAGCGTGACTGCGCAGACCGAACTCTCATGCATGGCGTGGCCCGCTCCGTGGCGCCGTTGGCCCAGCCAGTGCGCGGTCTGCCAAGGCTGGGGCAACGGGCGTATTTGCATCCACTGCACGACTCAATTCGCGGCTCCTGTCGATCGCTGTCGACGCTGCGCAGTGCGTGTGGTGTCCGGGGTGGCGATCTGCGGTGGCTGCGTGCGCACACCGCCCAGCTTCGACAGCGCTGTCGCCGCAGTTGATTACAGCCACCCTTGGGACCGAGTCATCAGCGATTTCAAGTACCGCAACGGGCTCGACCTCGCCGATGCCCTGTGCGATCTGCTGATGGCCGCGCAGCGACCCAACACAGGCGAGCGCCCGGATTGCCTTCTGCCGGTGCCGCTGGGTACTCAGCGCTTGCAAGAGCGAGGCTACAACCAGTCGTGGGAGTTGGCTCGCCGTTGTGCGCGGCGACTCGGCTGCCACGCTGACGCTGCAGTGCTGCTGCGCATCCGGGAGACGCCGCACCAACTGTCGCTGCCGCGCGAGCGCCGCATCGCCAATGTCCGCGGTGCGTTCGCCCTCGAACCAACGCGGCGGCCTGAGGTGGTCGGACGCAGCATCGGGCTGATCGACGACGTGATGACGACACAGGCGACGGCCGACGAACTCAGCCAGGTGCTGCTCGATGCCGGCGCACTGTCCGTCCAGGTGTGGGTCGTGGCTCGCACCCCAGCCCCGGAGCACTGACGATGTTCAACATTGTCTTGGTACACCCCGAGATCCCGCCGAACACCGGCAACGTGATCCGGCTGGCCGCCAACACGGGGTGCGCGCTGCATCTGATCGAGCCTCTCGGCTTCTCGATGGACGACAAACTGCTACAGCGCGCCGGGCTCGACTACCACGAGCATGCGCGAGTACAGCGTCATGCGTCCTGGGACCGGTTCGTCGCGACCATGCAGCCCGATCCGGCCCGCTGTTTTGCGTTCACGACGCACGGGCGCCAAACACTGTCCGCTGTCGCATGGCAAGCCGATGACTGGCTGGTGTTCGGGTCGGAAACCGCCGGCTTGCCCTCGGAACTGCGGAACACTTTCGCCGAAGACCGGCGCGTCAGGCTGCCATTGCTGCCGGGGCAGCGCAGCCTGAACCTGAGCAACGCGGTGGCGATCGCCGTGTTCGAAGCGTGGCGCCAGAACGGCTATGCGGGCGGGCTCTGAGCCGAGCGCTCGGGGCGCGGGCCGCGCCCCATCAGTTGCTCGACGCCCTGGCGCGGCGTGACGCGGCCTTCCAGCACCGCCACCACGGTCGCAGTGATGGGCATATCGACGCCCAGCGCCTGGGCGCGCTTCAGCACAGTGGGCGCGCTCAGCACGCCCTCGGCCACATGGCCGAGTTCGGCGACGATCTGCCTCAGCGCTTGGCCTTGTGCCAGCCGCAGGCCGACGGTGCGGTTGCGTGACAGATCACCCGTGGCAGTGAGCACCAGATCGCCCAGTCCGCTCAGGCCCATGAAGGTGTCAGCACGAGCGCCAAGGGCAACGCCCAGTCGCACCATCTCGGCCAGTCCGCGAGTGACCAAGGCCGCGCGGGCGTTGAAACCGAGTTGCAGACCATCAGCCAGACCGGTGGCAATCGCCATCACGTTCTTGACGGCACCACCGACCTCGACGCCGATCGGATCATCGGTGGTGTAAATGCGCAGGTTATCGCTGTGCAGCGCAGCGACGGCCTGCTCGCACAGCGCCGCATCGTGGCTCGCGGCGACGAGCGCAGTCGGCTGGCCGGCAGCCACCTCCTGCGCGAAGCTGGGTCCCGAGAGCACGCCGACGCGCCCACCCTGCCAGGCCTGCTGCGCCACCTCGTGGCCCAGCAAACCGGTGCCCTCCTGGAAGCCCTTGCACAGCCAGAAAACACCTGGCGCCTGCGGGCCGGGCGGCAAGGCACGCAACACCGGGGCAAGCCCGGACATCGGTGTGGCAACGATCAGCAGGCCGCCACTGGCGTGCGCGACGGCCAAGTCGAAATCGTCGGTGACTTGGAGGGGCGCCGGGAATTCAGCGGTGGCCAGATACCGCGAGTTGCGCCGCTGTACTCGCATCGCCTCCGCCTGTGCTGCATCCCGGGCCCACAGCATGGTGGGATGACGGGTGCTGGCACTGATCGCCAGCGCGGTGCCCCAGGCACCGGCACCGAGCACGCTCAGATTCACCGAGTAGCGGACAGGGGCCCCGGACCGTTCTGACCGCTCAGTTGACCAGCGCGCTGCCACCGGCGCCATTGGCGGTGGCTTCGGCAGCGGCAGCCATCTGGCTTTCGTACATCGCCTGGAAATTGATTTCAGCGAGCGTCACCGGCGGGAAGCCAGCGCGGGTGCAGATGTCGGAGACGATCGCGCGCAGGTAAGGGTAGACGATGCCCGGACAGGCGATGCTGACGATCGGCTGCAGTTGATCCTGCGGGATGTTGCGGATCTCGAAGATGCCCGCCTGCTTGGCTTCCAGCAGGAACAGGGTCTTCTCGCCGACCTTTGCGGTCACAGTCACGCGCACCGTGACTTCATAGTTGTCCTTGCCGATGGTGTCGGCACCGACGCCGATGTTGATGTCGACCTGCGGCTGCTGCTGATCCAGGAAGATCGCTGGCGAATTGGGCTGTTCCAGCGACAAATCCTTCAGGTAGATGCGCTGAATCTGGAACATCGGGGAGGTGTCTTCGTCTGCCATGGCAATCTCGTGGTGGGTTGTGGAGCGGCGACCTGGCGACCGCTTGGGGGTCGGATTATGGGGGATGGGGTGTGACCGGCGAGACGGCTTTTGGCGCCGGAATTGACGCGCGCACGCCTTGTTCGCATCAGTCCTGTGCAGGCTGCGGCTGCAACAGCGGCAGCAGGCCACCGCGCTGATCGAGCGCCATCAGGTCGTCGCAGCCGCCGATGTGGGCATCGCCAATGAATATCTGCGGCACGGTGCGCCGGCCAGTGCGTTCGATCATCGCGGCGCGCGCCGTCGGATCACGGTCCACCCGAATCTCGTCGATCGCGTTGACGCCACGCGACTTCAGCAGCGCCTTGGCACGCAGGCAGTAAGGGCACACCTCGGTGGTGTACATGGTGATGGCGGAATGCTCGGGCATGGTGAGGCTGGCGTCGGTAGTCTTATTCGTCGTCAAGTGGAACGCTCGATGGGCAAATTCGCCTCACGCCAAGCGGCGACGCCACCAGCGACCGCGCTGGCCTTTTCGTAGCCACGCTTGCGCAGGATGGCCGCACCGCGGTTGGCGCGAGACCCGGTCGGGCACATCAGCAACAGGGGAACGGCCTTGTTTTTCGGCAAGTCGGTCGCCGTTTCCAGCGTGCCGAAAGGTACGTTCTTCGCGCCAGCCGCGTGGCCTGCGCCAAACTCGGCCGGTTCGCTGACATCAATCAGCACGCCGCGTTCGCGGTTGATCAAGTTGACCGCTTCGGCTGGAGTGACGCCCCCCGCGGAAGCGCCGCGAGACAGCAGTGGCCAAGCAAGCAGGCCGCCTGAGACCAATGCGGCGGCGAATAAAAACCAGTTGTTGAGAAAGAAGGTCACGAAGCGGTCCGGTCAGGGTGGGGTCAAACGCAAAGCCACAGATTATAGAATTTCGGGGTTTTCCCGAGTCAAACTCATTCCCATTCCACTGCCTGCGATTCCGTCGCCCCGCCATGACCCAACTCGTGCTGATCCGCCATGGGCAATCCACCTGGAACCTCGACAATCGCTTCACAGGCTGGGTCGATGTCGATCTGACACCGCTCGGTGTCGAGCAGGCGCGAACTGCCGGCCGCCGGCTCAAGGCGGCGGGTTTCGATTTCGACATCGCCTACACCTCGGTCTTGAAACGCGCCGTGTGGACGCTGTGGCACACGCTCGATCAGCTCGACCGAACCTGGCTGCCTGTGGTGCACTCGTGGCGACTCAACGAGCGCCACTATGGCGCGCTGGAAGGTCTGAACAAGGCCGACACCGCAGCAAAGTACGGCGACGCACAGGTGCTGCAGTGGCGCCGCAGCTACGACACACCGCCGCCGGCCTTGGAGCCGAGCGACCCGCGTTGCGAGCGCAACGATGTGCGATACGCGGGGTTGCAGCCTGGCCAGGTACCGCTGACCGAATGTCTGAAGGACACAGTCGCGCGCGTGCTGCCCTACTGGAACGACAGCATCGTGCCGTCGATGGCCGCTGGCAAGCGGGTGATCGTGGCCGCGCATGGCAACAGCATCCGCGCCCTGATGAAGCATCTGGATCAGATCTCCGACGACGACATCATTGGCCTGGAGATTCCGAACGGCGTACCGATCGTCTATGAACTTGATGCGTCGTTTCGTCCGATCAGCCGGCGCTTCCTTGAAAGCGACTGACACCAGGTCGCAACGTACCCGTCCATAGATGTTGGTGCGTGAGCGGCGCCGGGGTCACCTCACGTCCTCGTCAGATCCTCGCTCCAGCCGCGCAACGATGTCCGCACGCAGGCGCTCAGCCAGTTCGCGCCGAGCCATGCCCTGAGGGGGAAATGCCGGCAGCACCGACACATGGACGGTGAGGTCGGAGGCTGACGTCACCGCCCACATTGACTGCATCAACGTCATGTCGCCGATGTAAGCGGCGGCGGAGCTGATGCGCGCGCTGGCGTCTGAGAAACGCAGCGCGATGGCCTGGACCGGCACGTCGACAGCGATCGCGGCCTGCAACAGGTTCGCGTGAAATGGCAACAGGCCGTGGCCGTCGCTGGTGGTGCCTTCGGGAAACATCGCAATCTGGTCACCAGCTTGCAGCGCTTCGGCGACCAGATGCACCACACGCTGCGCGTCGCGTCGGCTCCGGCGTTCGATGAACAGCGTGCCGCCGCAGGCCACCAGCCAGCCGATCACCGGCCAGCCACGAACGTCGGACTTGGAAACAAAGCGCATCGGCCGCACCGAGATGATGGCCGGGATGTCGAGCCACGACACATGGTTGGCGATGAACAGCGTCGCGCCTTCTCTCGGGATGCCGCTGGCGCGCACCGTGATGCCCAACACTTGCAGCAGGCGTCGATTCCAGCGCCCGACATGCGCCATGCGCTGCGCGGCATCGATGAAGGGAAACACAAACGCGCAGATGGCGACTCCGCGCCCGATGTGCAGCCCGCAACGCAGCAGGCGGTAGACCGCACGCAGCCGACGCACGCTCAATGCCGCACGCTCAAGTCGCTTCGTAGGCCACGTGGCCCGAGACCAACGTGCACCTCACCCGGCCCGGCAACTCGTGTCCCGAAAACGGCGTGTGCTTGCCCTGGCTCTTCAGCGCCTGCGGCGTCACCTGCCAGTACGCGGCGGGGTCGAACACGCAGACATCGGCGACACCGCCTTCAACCAGTTGGCCGGCGCTCGACGCCAATGAGCCCAGCGCATCTCCGAGCACACGCACCGGCGCGATGGTGATGGTGCCCAACGTGCGGGCGAGGTCGTGGCCGGACTGCTCACCCCATTTCAGCGCCAGCCCGAGCAGCAACTCGAGCCCGGTGGCGCCCGGTTCAGCCTCGGCGAATGGCAGCGTCTTCGCGTCCTCGTCGACCGGCGTGTGGTCGCTGACCAGCGCGTCGATCGTGCCGTCGGCCAGCGCAGCGCGTAACGCGTCGCGGTCGCGCACCTGACGCAGCGGCGGCGTCAGCCGCATCGCGGCGTTGAAGTAGCCGATGTCGACGTCGGTGAGGTGCAGGTGGTTGATGCTGACGTCGCAGGTGATCGGCAGCCCTTCGGCCTTCGCGCGCCGCACCAGCTCGACGCCCGCCGCGCTGCTGAGTCGGCAGATGTGTACCCGCGCGCGGGTATCGCGTACCAGTTCGAACAGCGTGTTCAGTGCAATGGTTTCGGCGATCACCGGCACACCGGTCAGGCCCATCCGCGTGGCCAGTGCGCCCTTGGCGGCCACACCATTGCCCAGGTAGCCGTCCTGCGCACGCAGCCAGGTGGTGTAGCCGAAGGTCGACGCGTACTGCAGTGCGCGGTGCAGCACCAGCGTGTCCTTCAAGGCCACTTCGGCGTGCGAGAAGCCGACACAGCCGGCCTCGGTCAGCTCGGCCATTTCGGTCAGCACCTCGCCAGCCAGACCGCGCGTCAGCGCGCCCAGCGGGTACAGATGTGACTGGTTCAGGTTGCGGGCCCGGAACTTCAGCATCTCGACCAGGCCCGGCTCGTCGAGCGGCGGGTCGGTGTCGGGCAGGCAGACCAGGCTGGTCACGCCACCAGCCGCTGCCGCCGCCATCTCTGACTCGAGCATGCCTTCATGTTCATGCCCCGGCTCGCGCAGCCGAACGGCCAGATCGACCAGGCCCGGTGCGACCACCAGACCGCTGGCGTCGATGGTGCGGTTGGGCTTGAAGTCGGGGCTGACCTGGCCAATGGTGACGATCCGCCCGGCGGCGATGGCGACATCGGCCCGCTCGTCGCGGCCGGAGGCCGGGTCGATCACACGACCGTTCTGGATCAGGATCTTCATGCGGAATTCCCAGCGATCGTCGACATCACCGCCATTCGCACCGCGATGCCGAAGGTCACCTGCGGCAGGATCACGCTCTGCGCGCCATCAGCCACGCTGGAGTCGATCTCGACGCCACGGTTGATCGGCCCCGGGTGCATCACGATGCAATCGGGTTTGGCGAGCGCCAGCTTCTCTTGTGTCAGCCCGTAGTTCTTGAAGAACTCGCCCGCGCTCGGCAGCATCGCACCGCTCATCCGCTCGTTCTGCAGGCGCAGCATGATGATCACATCGGCGCCGCGAATGCCTTCTGCCATGTCGTGGCACACACGCACACCCATCTCGCGCAGGTCGCCGGGCACCAAGGTTTTCGGGCCGACCGCGCGAACCTCGGGCACGCCGAGCGTGGTCAGCGCGTGGATGTCGGAGCGCGCCACCCGCGAGTGGACGATGTCGCCGACGATCGCCACCGTCAGGTTGGTGAAGTCCTTCTTGAAGTGGCGGATCGTGTACATGTCGAGCAGCCCCTGCGTTGGGTGCGCATGCCGACCGTCCCCGGCGTTCACCACATGGACGTGCGGCGCGCAATGCTGCGCAATCAGGTACGGCGCGCCGCTCTCGCTGTGGCGCACGACGAACATGTCGGCATGCATCGCGGAAAGGTTCGCAATGGTGTCGAGCAGGCTCTCGCCCTTGGCGGCGCTGGAGCGCGCGATGTCGAGATTGATGACGTCGGCACTCAGTCGCTTGGCCGCGATCTCAAAGGTGGTGCGGGTGCGGGTGCTGTTCTCGAAGAACAGGTTGAACACGCTCTTGCCGCGCAGCAGCGGCACCTTCTTGACCTCGCGGTCGTTGACGCTCAGGAAGGTACCGGCGGTGTCGAGGATCTGGTGGATCAACGCACGCGGCAAGCCTTCAATCGACAGCAGATGGATCAGCTCGCCGTGCTTGTTGAGCTGCGGGTTGTGTCTGAAATTCAAACCGTACGCTCCCGGATGTCGAAGCTGAAACGGCCAGCGTCATCGCGCACCAGCGACAGGCGCTGGTGCGCCGGCAGTGTGATGCGGGCAGCGGAGTAGGCGGCATCGATCGGCAACTCGCGCCCGCCGCGATCGACCAGCACCGCCAGCGTCACGCTCGCCGGGCGGCCGAAATCGAACAGCTCATTGACGACGGCGCGGATCGTGCGGCCAGTGAAGAGCACGTCATCGACCAGCAGGATATGGCGGCCCTCGATCTCGAACGGCAGGCGGGTGTGATCCGCGCCAGCGGTCATGCCGCGCGAGCTGAAGTCATCTCGGTGCAAGGCGCTGGAGATCACGCCGTGCTCGCCGTCCAGCAGCAGCTCGCGCTGCAGGCGCTCGGCCAGCCAGGCGCCGCCCGACCAGATGCCGACCAAGGCCGTGCTGGGCCGCAGCAGGCCCCGCACGCCAGTGAGCAGATCGCTGTAAAGCGCTTCAGCGTCGAGATGCAGGGAACTCATGGCCGGACTCGCATCAAGAAACGCTCCGCAGATACTGTTCGAGGATCAGCGCGGCCGAGGCGGCATCGAGATCGCCCGCTCCCTCCGAATGGGCTTCGGTGGTCGTGTAGCGCTCGTCGACCTCGTGCACATCAAGCCGCAGGCGACCGTGCAGCTGGCGGGCAAAGCGGCGCGCGCGCAGGGTGTTCTCATGCTCGGCACCATCGGGGTGGAAGGGCACACCGACGACCAAGGCATCGGGCTGCCATTCATCGACCAGTCGGGCGATGGCGGCGAAACGCGCATCGCCGGTGGCGGCGACCGTGCGCAGCGGCTGCGCGGTGCCCGTCAGGGTGTTGCCGCTGGCGACGCCAACGCGCTTCAGGCCGAAGTCAAAGGCCAGATAAGTACGAACACGGTGCACGCCGCCAGGCGCGGGCGAGGGCGGTGGGCGGGGGCCGAGTTCAGGCATGCCCGGCGTCGGCACTGAGCATGGCGGGGTCGATGCCCAACAGCGACAGCGCCTTGTCATAGCGCTGTTCGACCGGCGTATTGAAGATGATCTCGGGCTGGGCTTCAACATTAATCCAGCTGTTGCGGCCCATCTCTTCCTCGAGCTGGCCGGCGCCCCAGCCGCTGTAGCCCAGGGTCACCAGGATCTTGGTCGGCCCCGTACCACTGGAAAGCGCCTCCAGCACGTCCTTGCTGGTCGTCATTTCCAGACCGCCGGGGATGCGCAGCGATGAGTTGAAGCGATTACCCTCATCGTCGATCTGTTCGTGCAGCACAAAGCCGCGCTCGGTCTGCACCGGGCCACCGTAAAAGACCGGTGATTCGGCCAGATCCAGGCGATCGAGCGACAACTCGACCTTCTCGAACAGGTTCTTCAGCTTGATGTCGATCGGCTTGTTGATGACCAAGCCCAGCGCGCCCTTGTCGGTGTGCTCGCAGAGGTAGATCACCGCGCCAGCGAAGGTGTCTCCGCCGATGCCCGGCATGGCGATCAGGAACTGGTTGGTGAGGTTGATGCCGCCGGAGCTCATTGCCGCATTTTATTCCTGCGGCACACTGCCGCGATGCTTCCTTCGATTGACGCGGCCCTGGTCTGGTTTCGGCGCGACCTGCGCACTGATGACCACACGGCGCTGCACCATGCGCTGCGCTCGGCTCGCCAGGTCTGGTGTGTCTTCGTGCTCGACCAGGAAATCCTCGATCCGCTGCCGCGCGCCGACCGCCGCGTGGAGTTCATCCTCGACGGCCTCGCCGAGCTGCAGGCGCAGCTGGCCGCACTTGGCGCAGCGCATGGCGTAGCCGGCACGGGGCTGATCGTGCGCCACGGCTGGGCTCGCGACGAGATTCCCGCATTGGCCCGGCAGCTTCGCGTGCAGGCGGTGTATGCCAGCCACGACGACGAACCGGCGGCACTCGCGCGCGACGCTCAGGTGCGAGGCCGTCTGGCCGATGCCGGCATCGCGCTGCACACCAGCAAGGACCATGTCGTGTTCGAACGCAGCGAGGTGCTGACCGGATCGGGCACACCGTATGGCGTCTTCACTCCCTACAAGAATGCCTGGCTCAAGCGGCTGACGCCGGAGCACCTCGCACCCTGGCCCATCGAGCCGCATGCCGCGCATCTGGCGGCCGTGCCCCAGGGCATGGTTGCCGGCCCCCCGTCACTGGCTGACATCGGCTTCGAAGCCACCAATCTGTCGTCACTGCGCATGGGTGCCGGCGCCCGCGGCGCGCAGGCTTCGTTCAGCGACTTCCTCACGCGCATCGACGCCTACGACGACACGCGCAATTTCCCGGCGATCAAGGGACCAAGCTATCTGTCGGTGCACCTGCGCTTCGGCACGATCTCCATTCGCCAATTGGCCCGTGAGGCCTGGCAACGCGGACAGGCGGGTTCGCGCGGCGCGGAAGTGTGGCTGTCGGAGTTGATCTGGCGCGACTTCTATCACCAGGTGATGCACCACCATCCGCACGTCGTCAGCCGCTCGTTCAAAGCGCCCTACGACCACATCAAGTGGGAACATGGCAAGCACGCCGACGCGCTGTTTGCCGCCTGGTGCGAGGGGCGCACGGGCTATCCGCTGGTGGACGCGGCGATGGCGCAGATCAACCAGACGGGCTACATGCACAACCGGTTGCGCATGGTGGTGGCGAGCTTCCTGGTGAAGGACCTCGGCATCGACTGGCGCTGGGGCGAGCGCTACTTCGCTGAAAAGCTCAACGACTACGACCTCGCCGCCAACAATGGCGGCTGGCAGTGGGCCAGCTCCAGTGGCTGTGATGCGCAACCCTATTTCCGCATCTTCAACCCGGTCAGCCAGAGCGAGAAGTTCGATCCCGCGGGCAAGTTCATCCGCCGCTACCTGCCGCAGCTTGCCACGCTGCCCGATACCGCGCTGCACGCCCCATGGATGGCTCGCCCGATCGATCTGGCGGCTTCCGGACTGGTGCTGGGTCGGGACTATCCGCTGCCGCTGGTGCAGCACGATGAGGCCAGGGCGAGGACGCTGGAACGCTACGCGCTGGTCAAGGCAGAGCGAGCCAACACAGCTGGTTAGAAGAGTTCGACGTCACCCAGCTTGGCGTTGTTTTCCACAAGCACGCCGCTGGCCAGCAGATCGGCATGGCTGCACACCTGGTTGCGGCCGTTCGCTTTCGCGTGGTAGACCGCCTTGTCGGCACGCTCAAAAGCGCCGCTGGGTGTGTCAGCAGGCCGCACGGCGGTGAAGCCAACGCTGACCGTGACCGTGCCGACCTGCGGAAACTGGAACAGCTCGGTGTTGCTGCGAAAGCGCTCAAAGGCCTGCGCGGCGTCGTCCTCGCCATGACAACGCATCAGCACGAGGAACTCTTCACCGCCGAAGCGGTAAAGCCTGTCATGGATGCGGAAGCTTCGGCCCATCAGGCGGGACAGGAGCAGCAACACCTCGTCGCCGATCAGATGCCCGAAACGGTCATTGACACGCTTGAAATGGTCGATGTCGATGACACCGATCCAGTAGCCACAGGGACTGCCGCCCACGCGCCTGCCGTCGCTCAAGTGTTCAGGCGGCAGCTCCAGATCGGCGGTCGCCTTCAAGAAGGTCTCATCAAAGGTCTTGCGATTGAGCAGCCCTGTCAGCGAATCGCGCTCGGAGTAGTGCAGCAGGCGCTCAAAATTTTGATAGATGCGCAGCACGCCCTGCACAGTGCGCTGCGCATTTTCATCGGGCGCCGCCTCGGTCTCGATCTCGATCACGCCGACCACCGCATCGCCGCCATACAGCGGGAAATAGGTGAGGTGCGGCGGCCCGGGTCGCAGCACCATGCGCTGTTCGCTGTATGACAAGGACCGCGGATCGCCGGGGACCAGCTTTGGAAGCATGTGCAGCTCGGTCCACGACCCATCGAAGGTCGCAACCGAGCTGTTTCCGCTCAGTCGAGCACGGGTCAACCAATGGCGTTCGTCGCCTTCGCCAACGCAGCGCTGAATGGTCACCGAGCGAGGCTGCAGCAAGTCCTTCAGCGCACTGGCCAACGCCACATCAAGCTGGTCACGGTCGCGGTAACTCGTGAGCTCTGCAATCTGGTCGGCAAACCCGATCATGACAATCTCAGCATCCCCGTTGAGTGGCCGGTGAGCGCCATCATGCGGTCACGCGCGCAGCTATGCAGTGTGCAATCAGCGCCAGCAGGTCTTCTTCCGAATACGGCTTGCCGAGGTAATGTTCGACCCCCAGTTCCGCCGCATAGTCGCGGTGCTTCTGCGCGATGCGCGAGGTGATCATGATCACGGGCAAGTCATGCAGGCGCGGGTCAGCGCGCAGGTTGCGCACCAGATCGAAGCCATCCATGCGCGGCATCTCGATGTCGCTGAGCACAATGGCAGGCCTCTCTTGCGCCAGCCGCTCAAGCGCGTCGAGCCCATCCTTGGCCAGCATGACGCGATAGCCCTCGCGCAACAGCATGCGCTCGGTCACTCGGCGCACCGTCAGCGAATCGTCGACCACCAGCACCAGGGGCGCGAGCGGCGAAGCGCTGTTGTGGTCTTCGGCCACTTCACCCCCGCCGGAGCCAGGCGACTGAAGCGCCGCCAGCGTCGCGATCCGCGCGGCAGCGCCGTACAGGGTGGCGAGCGCCACAGGGTTGTAGATCAACGAGACGCTGCCCGAGGCCAGCAAGGTCATGCCGGCCAGGCCGGGCATGCGCGAAAGTTGCGGACCGAGGTTCTTGACGACCACTTCCTGGTTGCCAACCACGTCATCAACGTGAATCACGACGCGCTGCGATGCGCTGCGCACCACCAGCAACTGGCTGCTGCGCTGCGGCGGCGCTGCGCTGCAGGCGCTGATCTGCAACAAGGCGCCGAGCCAGTAGAAAGGCAGCGCTTCGCCATCGACCAGACAGGCGCCGCTCTGGTAAGCCTCTTGCACCTCTGCGGCCGGCAGGCGGCGGACCGCGGCCACCAGTGTCGAGGGCACGCCGACCGTTAACTCACCGCAGCGCACCATCACCACCTGGGTGACAGCAGTGGTCAGCGGCAGCACCAGTTTGAAACTGGTGCCCTGCCCCAGCGAGGTTGACGTTTCGATGCGGCCGCCGATTGCCTGCACCTCGGAGCGCACCACGTCCATGCCAACACCGCGACCAGACAATTCGGTCACCTTCTCTGCGGTGGAGAAGCCTGGGGTGAAGATCAGATTGGCGAGCTGGTCGTCGGAGAGGGCAGCGTCGGCCGCGATCAGCCCGTTGGCCAGTGCCTTGTGGCGGATGCGGTTCAGGTCCAACCCGGCACCGTCATCACGCACCTCGACACCCACCTCGTTGCCATCCTGGGTGACCGAGATGACGATGGCCCCAGTCGCGTCCTTGCCCGCCGCCGTACGCGCCGTTGGCAACTCGATCCCATGTGTGACGCTGTTGCGCACCAGATGTTCGAAGGCGCTGGTCATGCGGTCGAGCACGCCCCGGTCGATTTCGATTGAGCCACCGACGATATCCAGGCGCACCTGCTTGCCGGTTTCCTTAGCCGCCTGCCGCACCACGCGGTACAGGCGGTCGGACAGGCCCTCAAACTCCACCATCCGGGTGCGCAACAGGTCGTCTTGGAGCTCGCGCGTCAGCCGGGCTTGCGCCGCCAGATCATCCTCGGTGCCCTGCAAGGTCTGCTGCAGGGTGCGCTGCACCGTGGCCACGTCATTCACCGACTCGGCCATCATCCGCGTCAGTTCCTGGAAGCGGGTGAAGCGGTCAAATTCCAGCGGGTCGAAGGCCACCGCAGCCACCTTGGCAGCTTCCATCCGCGAACTGATCTGCGTTTCGGCCTGCAGCTCGATGTCTCGCAACTGGCTGCGCAGACGCTCCAGGTTCTCGGTCAGGTCGGACAGCGATTCCTTGATGTGATCGACATCGCTTGCGATGCGCGAGCGGGTGATGCTGACCTCGCCAGCCTGGTTGACCAGGCGGTCGAGCAAGGGCGCACGCACCCGCACGGCCGACGTTGCCGATGCTGCAGCTGCTCGCGGCAGCTCTGGTGCTTCGATGCCATCGAAGCGCGACCAATCGATGTCATCGGCCACAGCCTCCGCAGGCCGCACCGGCACTGAACTGACGTCAGCCGTTGTGTCGTCATGTGGCACCACAGTGGGCGGCATGTCGATTGGATCGGGCTCGGCGGCAGCCGTCTCGGGTGGCGCATCTGCAGTAGGCGCGACTTCGGCACGCACAGGCGTTGGGGCAGCCACACCGTCATCGGCCTCTGACGGAATGCCATCCCCCGCTGCCACGGCCTTCTGCACAGTTTCGAAAGCCTGGCGCAGGGCATCGCAGCGCCCCAGCAGCGGTTCGATCTGATCCGCCGGTGCGGAGGCATCGGCAGCCTGCGCGGTCAGGTTCTCGATCCGGCTTTCAAGGCGGTGCACCAGTTCGCCCAGGCGCATCGCGCCGGCCAGACGGGCGCCACCTTTCAGGGTGTGCAGGGTGCGCATCGCACCGGCAGGGGCCTGAGGATCCTCAGGGTGACGCACCCACTCCTGGAGGCAAGTGGCGAGTTGGCCGAGCAATTCCTCGGCTTCTTCCTCGAAGATTGGAAAGAGCTCTGCATCGATCGCATCGCTGACATCGATGTCTTCCTCATCGTCGAAACGCTGCGAAGGCTCGCTGGGCAGCACACGCAGCCGATCGAGTTCGAGCTCGGCCACCGGAGACTCGGACAGCGGCTTCAGTGCAGCTAACCCGAGCGGGTCCAGTCGCTGCAATTCGGTTTCGGTCGTGAAGTCGGGGGTCGGTCCGCTTTCGTCCGCTTCGGCATCGGCGCGCACGGACGACGGCGACGCCTCCGCGGGTGGTTCGTCGACGCAGGGCGCTTCGACGGCGTCGAGCGCATGGGGTGCCGACGTGTCGCCCAAGTCGAAACGGAGATCAATGGCCGAATCGAGCGGTGCGTCATCGCTGTCGAGCAGGGCTTCGGCATCGAGCTCCGCGGTCGCTGTTTCCAGGCGTTTGGCAGAGCTCAGTTCGTGATCGGCCAGGCGCGCCAGCAGAGCCTCGGAGGGCTGCCTGAGGAAGCCGGCAGCAAACTGGTGCAGCAGGTGCCGGATCTCTTCTGCGGCGTCGGTGAACAAGGCGCCTTCTTCGGTCGTACCGGCACCGATGGCGGCGCTGCGCGCCAAGGCGTGTTCCAGCATGCGTGCGAGATTCGACAGGTCGGCAAAGCCAACGGTGGCCGAACTGCCAGCGAGCGAATGGGCCAGTGCCACTGCACTGTCGCCGACCGGCAGTGCCAGCTCCATCGACCATTCGGCCAACTCGGTGCACAGGCGGCGCGAGAGTTCGTCGGCCTCGTTGAGATAGATGTTGAACAGCGGGATGCCGATGCGCAAGGAGCCGATGACCTTCGTCTCGTCTTCATCCGCCGCAATCGACAGGGTGGGCGGTACATCGCCTTCAGCTTCAGGCTCGGGTACCGGTGCAGGTTCGGGCAATGGCTGCGCCACCACCACAGTGGCTTCGTCGCCAAACTTGAGGTCGAAATCTGTCTGCGGACCCGCGTCGATCTCTGGCGCGAAGTCGCCCTCCAGCGGCAGGCGATCGAGTTCAAGGCTCAGCAATTCGAAGTCCGGAGACGGGCTGGCCCCGAGTTCAGCGGCGGCCAGCGGGTCGCTCGGCAGGTCGTCTGAGAGCGCGCGATCCATCGAACCATGCGGCAGCGGCATCGTCGCCTGCGGGTCGAATGGCTCGAACATGGCATTGGCATCGCCGGATTCGAGGTCAAGCATCACGAAGCCGGTTGCGGCGTCCGGCTGCAGGCGCTCGCCAGGCGGTCCTGCGGCAGCGCTCTCGTCATCGAGGCCAATGGCGCCATCCCACTGGAGCGGCGCCTCGGTCGCAGGCACGTCGAGGTCGAGATCGACCATGGCATCCGCATGGAAAGCCAGCGTGTCATCGGCGAGCGGGTTGAGCGCTGACGCGATGTCGAGGTCCGTGGGTAACGCGTCGATGTTTGCTGCTTCCGTTGTCGCCAGCGGCTGGCTCTCCGGAAGCATGGGCAGCACAGCGGTGTCGTCCATGCCTGGAGCAGGTGAAGGCGTCGACACGACGGTATCCAGCCGCTGCGCGGCCTGCGCCATCTGCGCGGCGCTGTGCGTCACCGGTCTGGACGCAGCGATGTCATCGATCCAATGTGCAAATTGCCCGAGCGCCTCGGAGGTGTATCTCAGCAGCGGCTCATCGGCCTTGCGTTGCTCGGACAATCGGGTGTTGTAGAGCTGCTCGCAGACCCAGGCGGCATCGCCGAACTCGGTCAAGCCGACCATCCGGGCGCTGCCCTTCAGAGTGTGGAACGCACGGCGCAGGATGGTCAGGCGCTGCAGGTCATCGGGCGCGGTGGCCAGTCCGGCACAGGCGCCTCGCGCGGTGTCGATCACCTCGCGGGCCTCTTCCAGGAACACCTCGCGCATCTCGTCGTCATCGGCCGCGTCGTCAGCCCCAACTTCTCGTGCAGCCGCTCCGGACAGATCAAGGCCGGTCGGCTCCGACGACGAATGCACGAAATCGGCAAGAGCCTCCGAGAGCTGGTCGCGAGCAGCGTTGATCGCCTCGGCGTCGCCTGCCGCCTCGAGCGCGATTCGAGCCTTGTTGACGGTCGCTGCCAGCGCCGGCTGATCGGCGGCCGTCGCCTCTTGCGACAAGCGCTCCAGATCACGCGCGACGGCGTCGATCGACACATCATCGCGAGCGGCGTTGAATGCCAGCATCTGCGCCTGTTCGATCAGCCGAGGCTCGGCAGCCACTGGCGAAGGCTCACCCGGCGTGACGGGTGCGCGGTCGCTGCGACCCATGACCGGTGACAAGGTGCCAGCCTCGGGGTCGTAGATGAACAGCGACTTCGCGAGTGCGGGCTGCACGCTGAGCATGTCGATCAGGAAGCCGAGTGCACCGAGATTGCCAGCCAGCCGGTCAAAGACGCCGGCCTGGCCGACCCGCGAGAGGTCGACTTCGGTCGAGCTGAGCCCGTCGACCTCATCGCGCATTCTCAGCAGCGCGCTGGCGGCGTGATCCATGCCCAGCACGGACAGCACGCCACGCATCGCCGACAGGTGATTCGGCACCGGAATCAGCACCGTCGGATCCGTGGGATTTCGGAAGAACTGATCAATCAGCTTCTCGGCATCCGACAGCGTCGTGCGCAACTCCTGCACCACGCTACCCATGGTCTGCCGATCGGACATCCGCCGATAGAGCTCCTCCATCCACCCCTCAAGTGGCTGTGGCACGGCGCCCTGACGGACGCTGCCCATGCGCTGAGAAAGACGCTGGATGCGGGCCGCCAGTTCGGGGTGATCGAACTCGGCGTCTTCGAGGCAGGCCTCGACGTAGAGAAGGCTGGTGGCGGCTTCCATGGCCAGCGCGGGGGACGGTGCCGCGGCTGTTTGCTTGGTCAGGGTTGCCGCGGCGCGCAGTTCCTCAGCGAGCACATCGCCGGACGGGAACAAGCGCTTCAGGGACTCGCCGGCAAGCGCGAACTGCTCGGTCAGGCCATTGATTCGGTGCAGTTCGCCGCCGGCCACGCCGGACCAGGATTCCTTCGCCGCGGCCACCCGCTTGCTGGCCTGCGCGATCAGCGCCGGATCGAACCGACCCAGTGCGCTGCTGTGGTAATCGCCTGCCAGGTGATGCACCAGGTCGTAGGCCTGGCGCACGGCGGCCAGACGCGGCGCCCTGCGGCCGTCGCCTGGCGAATCGGCTTGTGCGCAGAAGAACAACAGGTCACGGGCCAAGGGTTCGGAAATCTCGCTGCCACCTCGTTCGAGGATCCGCAATTGCGCCAGCAGACGTGAGGCGACGCGCTTGCTGAACACGTCGGGCGACAGCAGGCCAGTGGCCTGCGCTTCGAACATCGCCGCCGCCAGCTTCCACAAGGTGGCAGCTTGCGGGTTGTCGGTGCCCGCGCCCAGGCCAGCAAAGATGTGACTCATGCGTTGCGCAGCACCCGGAGTCGGCACGCGCATGAGCGAGAGCATCCGCCCCTCGATCGCAGAGCGGGTGGCGGCATCAGGCTGGCAGGCGACCGCGCGATCATCCGATGGCAGCGGCAGCCACTGCCAATCGTGGAACCACAGATCGGCGGGGTGAATGCGGTCGGCACCGGCGAGCTCCTGAACCGCGCGGTACTGCGGGAACATCGCCAAGGACGACACGCTCTTGCCAGCCAGCAAGCGAGCCACGTAATCCATCAGCGCAAAGCACGCGGCCTCGATGGCAGCAACGCCTTGGGCATCGATCGACCTCGGCTTGGTGATGAAGCGCTGGACGCTGGCCTCGCAGGCACGCAGCAGACTGGCCCCAGCTTGCAGAGCCACCAGTTCCAGCGCACCAACGCCCTGGTGCAGGTGCTGACGGGCGCTGTTCAACACAGCGGGATCGACCACGTCGACGTCGGCGTCGAAGGTGGTTTCAGACTCCTTCAGATGGCGTCGCAGCGACTTCAGCGCCAGTTCGAGCGAGCGGCGGAGCTCTTCATGCACCCAGGACAGGGCACTCAGATCGCTCAGACTGTCCACCGATTGGGGATTGCGCAAGCTGTCCATGCGATGCCTTGATTCTGGTGAGTCAGCGGGGCGAATCTGACGGCGGTCAGACGATCTTGAAGCGCGCCACCGATTGCTTCAGTTCGTCGGCGGTGTGCGACAGCTCGCGCACCATCTGGGCAGTCGAGCGCGTTCCCTCGCCGGTTTGCTCTGTCACTGCGAAGATGTGCTGGATGTTGGCTGCCACCACATTGGCCGACTGCGCTTCACCGAGTGCACGGCTGGAAATGTCCGTGATCAGATCGGAGAGCTGGTGCGAAACGCGGTCGATGTCCCCCAGCGCGTTGCCGGCGGCGTCGGTCAGCCGGGTCCCTTCGACCACGCCCTGCGTCGAACGCTCCATGGCGGCCACTGCATCCAATGTGTCGGTCTGAATGGCCTTGACCAGCGCGGAAATCTGCCGTGTGGCGTCGGCTGAGCGTTCGGCCAGACGCTGCACCTCTTCTGCCACCACCGAGAATCCGCGCCCGGCTTCGCCTGCAGACGCAGCCTGGATGGCGGCGTTCAGCGCCAGCACATTGGTCTGCTCGGTGATGTCCGAAATCAGTTCGGTGATCTCGCCGATCTCCTGCGACGACTCACCGAGTCGCTTGATGCGCTTGGAGGTCTCCTGGATCTGGTCGCGGATGGTGTTCATGCCTCCGATGGTGTCCTGCACCGCTTTCAGGCCTGATTCTGTGGCTGTCAGCGACTGGCGGGCAACTTGCGCCGTCTGCTGCGCCTGCGCCGACACCTCGTTGATGCGACCGGCCATCTGCAACACCGACTCACCGGTGTCGCGAATCTCGCGCAGTTGCTCGCTGGACGCAGCCATCAGCTCGGTTGACGTGGCGTCGACCAGTTGAGTGGTTTCAGTCACCCGACTCACCGCGCCCTGGACCTGGGCCACCAGCGTTCGCAGCTCTTCCACTGTGTAGTTCACCGAGTCGGCGATGGCGCCGGTGATGTCTTCGGTGACCGTGGCCTGCTGAGTCAAATCGCCTTCGGCGACGCTTTGCAACTCGTTCATCAAACGCAGGATGGCCGCCTGATTGGCATCGTTGACGCGCTTGGCCTCACTTTGCAGGCGCTCGGCGTCAAGACGCTGCTGCTCCATCTGCTGCGCACGCTGCGCCTGCTCGACAGTGAACAGTTTGCGCTGCCCGAAGATTCCGGCAAACATCGCCAACGCGGCCAACAGTAACAGCCCTGCGACGCCTTGATGCGAGGGCGAACTCTCGCCCGACGCGAACGACAGCACCACGACCGCCAGTACACCGAGCATGCCGATCCAGGTCAGGGCACTGAGCCACTTCTGCTGCTGCTCGACGGGTCGGTTCGCGATCAGCGGGACACCGGAGGCGATGCCGACCGCAGCGGCGGGCACCGGTTGTGACCGTGATTCGGCAAAGTCGGCCATGCCCGAAGGGGCAGATTCGGAAATGATGGACGGGTCGAATTCGCGCACGCCGCGACCGCCAATGCCATCAAGTACCACGGTGCGTTCCATGTCCATGTTGATCTCCATTGGCGACCGCTTGTCAACCATGTGATTGCCCTCCATCGACGCGGGTGCCTGCGCGTCGGAGAATCGGGTGTCGGACGCTTCGCGCTCGCGCCCCGGCTCGGATTTCTTCGGTTTGTCCAGGAAAGCCATGGAACCCTCGCTCAGCGATTTTGGTGATGGGTGAGCCACTCCACCCACTGATATCAAGGCCTTCTTGCCGTCAGTTCGTTGAATTCGTCACACCGGCGCGGCAAGGTGCCGATCGGCGTCTTCATCGAACGATCTTCAGGAAAGCCGGGTGTCTGACCAGGCGGGAGAGACTGATTTCCTGCCACGCTCGACCCTCGGCATCGAACCAGCGAGGACCTGCGAACGATGGCGCCGCAGCCGCCGGCAGCGCATCCAGCTCGACCGACAACTGGTCCTCACCACGCAATCCTGCCAGGCGATCCACCAGCAGCGTGGCATTGACGTCGAGGGACGCGTTGAAGCCCACCAGCATGGCCTGCTCGCGGCTCTCGGCGGGGGATGAGACGCCCAGGAAACCGGCCAGGCTGATCACGCCGTGCAACTGACCGCGCAGATTGGTTACGCCAAGGAACCAGGGCTGCGCATGCGAGACCTCTTGAATCGGCGACATCGAGAAGATTTCACCGGCCTCCTGAAGCGGGAACAGAAAACCGCGCCCGCCACATTCGACCGCCAGCCAGGCCCGGCCGCGCACCGTCGAGCGCGCCTCTTGCAGTCGCTGCGCAAGGCGATTTTGCAGAGCGCGCAGTGCTTCCTTGTCGGCCATTGGAGGTGGGTTCGGATCGTCGCGGGGTTTCAGGCCGGCGACAACGCAGTCGCCGGTAGATCAAACAGCCGAATCACGACGCCGCCTTCAGCCGAATGCACGAATCTTTGCCGTCAACTCCTCGGCATTCACTGGCTTGACGATGTAGTCACGAGCCCCCTGGCGAATGCCCCAGACCTTGTCGGTTTCCTGATTCTTGCTGGTGCACATGATGACCGGCACCCGGGAAAAACGGGGGTCACGGGTGATGGAGCGGGTCAATTGAAACCCGTTCTGTCCCGGCATGACGACGTCCATCAGGATCAGATCGGGCGTCTGCTCTTCCAGGCGGCGCATCGCTTCTTCGCCGTTCTCGGCAGTGCGCACTGCATAGCCCAGCTTCTTCAGCAGATCCGACACGAAATAGAGTTCTGTCTTCGAGTCATCGACCAACAGAATGTTCTTGATTGCCATTTCTTGTCCTCGGGAGTCGATTTCAGTGCCCAGCCTCGACAAGAAGCAAGCCGTGCGCCGCGAAAACAATGACAAAAAGCGTCAGTTGGGTGATACCGCCGCGTCTTCCTTCAAGTGCAGTCGGACCGCTTCCAGCAACTGGTCCTTGGTGAACGGCTTGGTCAGGTAATCCTGGGAGCCGACCATTCGGCCGCGCGCCTTGTCGAACAGGCCATCCTTCGAAGACAGCATGATCACCGGCAAATCGGCATAGCGGCTGTTGCGCTTGATGATGGCGCAGGTCTGGTAGCCATCGAGCCGCGGCATCAGGATGTCGCAGAAGATCAGCGCAGGCGCGTGGTCATTGACCTTGGACAGCGCGTCGAAGCCGTCTTCCGCCAAGTAGACGTCGTAGCCGCCCTGTTTGAGAAATATCTCCGCGCTGCGGCGGATGGTGTTGCTGTCGTCGATGACCAGCACCCTGGTCCTGGGCACAAGCGCCCCGATGTCACTGTCCACTGACATGCTCCTCATCAGGGCACAAACGTACCCCGCCTGTCGGGTTATCGGTCAGATCTGCACCATCTCAAAGTCTTCTTTTCGCGCGCCGCATTCGGGGCAGGTCCAATTCATCGGAACGTCTTCCCAGCGAGTGCCAGGCGCGATGTCGTGATCCGGGTCGCCTGTCGCTTCGTCGTAGATCCAGCCGCAAATCAGGCACATCCAGGTTCGGGGGTCGGTCACGGTGGCTTCGGACGGGTCATTACAATGAATTTCATTCTAGCGACGCCGCGTCTGCAGCGCGTGTGCATTGGTGACGCGTTGTTCTGAGACACCACCCTTTCGAGCTCGTCATTGGTCACAGCCCAGCAGGCGCGACCTCCCATCCTCACCCGAGTCTTCCGCCATGACCGCACAACCCCAGGCGACAGCCGACCCCACCGATGAGGTTCAGGAGGCGCCGTCGCCGGCCTGCGTGATGAGCTTCAATGCGTCGGATGCGACAGGTGCCGGCGGCGTCAGCGGGGACGTTGCCACGATTGCCGCCATGGGCGCCCATGCGCTGCCGATCATCACCTCGATCTTGTTGCGAGACACGGCGGAAGTGTTCGATCACCACCCGATCGACCCGGACGTGGTCGCTGAACAGGCGCGCAACGTGCTCGAGGACATCACGATCGCCGCATGGAAGGTCGGCTTCCTCGGTTCGGCGGAGGCGGTCGGCGCAGTGGCAGAGATCCTGTCGGATTACCCGGACGTGCCATTGGTCGCCTACATGCCGAACCTGTCGTGGCTCGAGGAAGACCAGCAGCAGGCCTACCTCGATGCGTTTCGCGAACTGGTGTTGCCGCAGACCGAGGTGCTGATCGGCAGCCACCAGACGCTGACCGACTTCCTGCTGCCCGACTGGGACGCCGACCGCCCCACCTCGCCCCGCGAACTGGCAGTGGCAGCGGCTGAGCATGGCGCCAATTTCGTGCTGGTCACCAGCGTGTTGGTCACCAGTGGCAAGAGCGCCGACCAACACCTAGACAATGTGCTGGCCTCACCTCAGGGCGCGCTGACCGGCGAAAAGTTCGAGCGCTTCGACGCCAGCTTCATCGCAGCCGGCGACACGCTGTCGGCCGCGCTCGCAGCACTGCTGGCTTCGGGCAGCGAGTTGCACACCGCTGTCGGCGAATCGCTGGCGTTCCTGGACCAGGCGCTCGACGCGGGCTTCCGCCCGGGCATGGGCAATGTCGTGCCCGACCGTTTCTTCTGGGCGCTGGCGCCCGGCGAAGAAGAGGACGGTGCCGACGGCGACAACCTGACGCCCGACGCATCTGGCCCTCGTCACATTCACTGAGACATCGACTGACAACCGCAGTCTTGCCCTACCTGCCCCCCAATCACCATGACTTCCACCAACGCACAGCTTTTCGAGCGCGCCCAGCGCGTCATCCCTGGAGGCGTGAACTCCCCAGTGCGCGCTTTCCGCGCCGTCGGGGGCACGCCGCGCTTCATCGCACGCGCGCAAGGGCCGTACATCTTCGATGCCGAAGGCAAGCGCTACATCGACTACATCGGCTCCTGGGGTCCGATGATCCTCGGCCATGGCCACCCGGCGGTACTCGATGCGGTGCAGAAGGCCGCGCTCGACGGTTTCTCGTTTGGCGCGCCGACCGAGCGCGAGATCGAGCTCGCAGAGGAAATCCTGAAGCTCGTGCCCAGCATGGATCAGGTTCGGCTCGTCAGCTCTGGCACCGAAGCGGCGATGAGTGCGCTGCGGTTGGCGCGCGGCGCCACCGGCCGCAACAAGATCGTCAAGTTCGAGGGTTGCTACCACGGCCACGCCGACGCGTTGCTGGTGAAGGCGGGCTCCGGCCTGGCCACCTTCGGCAACCCGACCAGCGCGGGCGTGCCCGACGATGTGGTGAAGCACACCGTGGTCCTCGAATACAACAACGTGGCCCAGCTTGAAGAGGCGTTCAGCCTGCACGCGGCCGACATGGCCTGCGTGATGATCGAGCCGATCTGCGGCAACATGAATTTCGTGCGTGCGAGTGTGCCCTTCATGACCCGACTGCGCGAGCTGTGCACCAAGCACGGCGTGCTGCTGGTGTTCGACGAGGTGATGACCGGCTTTCGCGTCGCACTGGGTGGTGCCCAAAGCCTCTACGCCAAATTGATCCCCGGTTTCGCGCCCGACGTCAGCGTCTTCGGAAAGGTGATCGGCGGCGGCATGCCGCTGGCGGCGTTCGGCGGCCGGCGCGCGGTGATGGAACAGCTGGCGCCACTGGGCCCGGTCTACCAGGCTGGCACACTGTCGGGCAACCCGGTGGCCACAGCATGTGGTCTCGCCACGCTGCGCGAGATCCAGAAGCCCGGCTTCTACGAGGCCTTGGCTGCCAGCACCCGTCAAATGGTCGACGGGCTGGCGGGAGCGGCCAAGGCAGCTGGCGTGCCGATGGTCACGGACAGCGAAGGCGGCATGTTCGGGTTCTTCTTCGCGTCAGAGTTGCCCCAGAACTATCCAGCGGTGCTGGCGACCGACAAGGCGCGTTTCAACCACTTCTTCCATGCGATGCTCGACCGTGGCGTCTACCTGGCGCCGGCCTTGTACGAAGCCGGCTTTGTCAGCGCAGCGCATCGGCCAGAAGACATTGCCGCAACCGCCACTGCCGCGGCACAGGCCTTGCAATCCTGACACCGACAGCACGTTGCTGCGGTCGGCGCTCGGTGCCGACGAATACGGCATTGACCCACTGAACATCGCGACTCCATGCACATCCACATCCTGGGCATCTGCGGCACCTTCATGGGAGGGCTCGCGGCCCTGGCGCGCGAGACCGGACATCGGGTGACGGGCTGCGACAGCGGCGTCTACCCGCCGATGAGTGATCAGTTGCGCGCGCTCGGCATCGAGCTGATGGAAGGCTACGGCGCCGATCAGCTGGCGCTGCGTCCCGATGTGTTCGTCGTGGGCAATGTGGTGACGCGCGGCAACCCGTTGATGGAAGCGGTGCTTGATGCCGGAGCGCCCTACACCAGTGGTCCGCAGTGGCTGGCCGAACAGGTGCTGCAGGGCCGCCATGTGTTGGCAGTGGCTGGCACCCACGGCAAGACGACCACCACCGCGATGCTGTCCTGGATTCTGGAAAAAGCAGGGCTGGAGCCCGGCTTCCTGGTCGGCGGGGTGCCGCTCAATTTCGGCGTGTCCGCTCGACTGGGATCAAAGAGCCCGAACGCACCTTTTGTCATCGAGGCCGATGAGTACGACACCGCCTTCTTCGACAAGCGCAGCAAGTTCGTCCATTACCGCGCCCGTACCGCGGTGCTGAACAACCTGGAGTTCGACCACGCGGATATCTTCGACAACCTGGCGGCCATCGAACGGCAGTTCCACCATCTGGTGCGCACGGTGCCCTCGCAAGGGCGGCTGGTGGTCAATGCGCGCGACGAGGCCCTGCAGCGGGTGCTTGGCGTCGGTTGCTGGAGCGAAGTGGTGCGCTTCGGCGCGCGCAAGGAAACGCCCGGCGAGTGGCGCGCCCGCGGCGAGCCACACGCATTTGATGTGCTGCGCGGCAGCATGCGGCTGGCGCATGTCGAGTGGGCGCTGGCCGGTGAACACAATCAGTTGAATGCGCTGGCGGCCATCGCCGCGGCTGATCACCTCGGCGTGCCCGCAGAGGTGGCGGCCCAAGCCCTGTCGAGCTTCGAGAACGTGCGTCGCCGGCTGGAGTTGCGCGGCAGCGTGGCCGGGGTCAGCGTCTACGACGATTTCGCCCACCACCCCACTGCCATGCGCACCACGATCAACGGCCTGCGCCGGCAGATCGACGCACGCTGGGACCCGACCACCCAGGCACGGCCACGCATCCTCGCGGTGTTCGAGCCACGTTCCAACACCATGAAGCAGGGCACGATGAAAGCGCAACTGCCCTGGGCGCTGGAAGAGGCCGATCTGTCCTTTTGCCACAGTGGCGGCCTCGACTGGGACGCAGCACAGGCGCTGGCGCCGCTCGGCAAGCTGGCCTCGGTCAATGACCGCATCGACACGCTGGTAGCGCAGGTCACGAAAGCAGCGAAGCCGGGTGATCACGTGCTGTGCATGAGCAATGGCGGCTTTGGTGGCGTGCACGAGTTGCTGCTGAAGGCGCTGGCGGCCAAGGGCTGAGCCATGTCCGCAGACGGAGCGCAGCCCGTCTCACATCTGTTGTATCTGCACGGCTTTCGCTCTTCACCGCAGTCGACCAAGGCCCGGCAGTTCCGCGACTGGGTGCATGAGCACCGGCCTGACATCCACTGGTGGTGCCCGCAACTGCCACCATCGCCGCGAGACGCGATCGCGCTACTGGCACAAGGCACGGCCGACTGGCCATTGGCGCGGACTGCTGTGATCGGCAGCTCGCTTGGCGGCTTCTACGCGACGGTACTGGCTGAGCGCTGGACGCAGGCTGTGCGCATCGTGGTGCTGAATCCTGTGGTGCACCCCGATCGCGACCTGGCCGACCGCATCGGTGAGACCACCGCCTGGCACAGCGACGACCGCTTCTTCTTTCGACCTGAATACATCGCCGACCTGCGCGACATGAGACCGTCGGCGATCACCCAACCACACCGCTGCTTCGCGGTCATCGCGAAGGGAGACGAGGTGCTGGACTGGAGAGACATGGCAGCACGCTATGCCGGCTGCCCGATGCAGATAGTCGAGGGCAACGACCACGCGTTGAGCGATTTCGAGGCGTCGTTTTCCGCGGTGCGCGACTTTCTGGGGCTGGAAAACCGTTGCGCCTGATCACCAGTTGATCAGGATCATCAACACGGTGCCCCAGATCCAGACATTGAACCAGAAGAGCAATGCCGCGAATGCATAACGCCGGAACAACCGAGCGCGTTTGAGCCACAGATCAATGCCGGTACCAATGTAGATGGCGAACGACAACAGGCTGATGCCACCCGTCAGCGCGACGATCGAGCCCATCACCCAAGCGAATACCAACATGTCGTCAGACTTTCAGTTCGGGGCGATGTGCCGCAGTGAAAAAAGGCCGGTCACCATGCCGGCGCCAGTTCGGACAGTCCAGCGGGTGCTTTCGTTTCGTCGGCGAAGGTGACGATCTCGAACGACTCCTGATCGGCGAGCACCGCCAACACCAGCTTGCTGTTGAGTGCATGGCCGGACTTGAACGCGCTGTAGGCGCCGATCAGCGGGTGCCCGAACACATACAGATCGCCGATCGCGTCGAGGATCTTGTGCTTGACGAACTCGTCGCCGTAGCGCAATCCGCCGCTGTTGAGCACCTTGTAATCGTCCACCACCACCACGTTGTCGAGGCTGCCACCCAGGCCCAGCCCGCGCGAACGCATCAACTCCACATCCTTGGTGAAGCCGAAGGTGCGCGCACGCGCGATCTCGCGCTTGTACTGGCCTGAACCCATGTCGAACACCACGTGCTGGCCGGTCTGGTTGACGGCTGGGTGATCGAAGGAAATCTCGAACGTCAACCGATAACCGTCAAAAGGCTCGAGGCGTGCCCACTTGAGGCTGGAGCCCTCGCCTTCTCGCACTTCCACGGGCTTGCGCAGGCGGAGAAAGCGCTTTGGTACATCCTGCAATTCAATGCCGGCGCTTTGCAGCAGGAACACGAACGACGCGGCCGAGCCATCGAGGATGGGCACCTCTTCTGCGGTGATGTCGACAATCAGGTTGTCGATGCCCAGACCCGCACACGCAGAGAGCAAGTGCTCGACGGTATTGACCTTCGGCGCGCCAGGGTCGCCGCCCGGCGAGAGCGCGGTGGCCATGCGGGTATCGCACACGGACTGGGGGCGAACCGGAATGTCCACCGGCTGAGGCAGATCGACTCGCCTGAACACGATCCCGGTGTCGGGCGGTGCAGGTCGCAAGGTCATTTCGACCCGCTGCCCACCGTGCACACCGACGCCGACCGCGCGGGTCAGGGATTGCAGGGTGCGTTGGGCCAGCATCATTCCATTCTAGAGAGAGCAACCCCCGTAGCCACGCGGTCGAGCTAGGCCTTCGGCCCGCGTCACCCGGGCCGAAGCCGGCGCCCCTCGGGTACAGGGGCGCCGGCGACTGGGGGCACGCCGTTCAGTCAGCCTGCTTGCGCAGGAAGGCCGGGATCTCGATCTCGTCCATGCCGTTGCTGGCCAGCGCGTCCACCTTGGCTGCTGCCGTGCGGGTACGCCAGACACTCGGTGTGTTCATGCCGCCATAGTCGGGACCGGCTGCGGTGCCCATCGCGCCCACCGGGTGGCCGATCGCGTTGTTCAGGATCGGCAGGTCGTCCGTGCCGGTGCGCCGCATTGGCGCGCTGTGCACCACGCTGATCGGGGCCTGCTGGCGACGCGCCGGGCTCAGGCCGGTGGCGATCACCGTCACGCGCAGCTGGTCGCCCAGGCTTTCGTCGTAGACGGTGCCGAAGATCACATGCGCATCCTCGGCCGCATAGCGGCGGATGGTGTTCATCGCGTTCTTGCTTTCCGACAGCTTCAGCGTGCTGCGGTTGGCGGCGATCAGCACCAGCACACCCTTGGCGCCGGACAGATCGATGCCTTCGAGCAGTGGGCAGGCCACGGCCGCATCCGCCGCCTTGGTCGCACGGTCGGGGCCACCGGCCTGGGCCGTACCCATCATCGCCTTGCCGGGCTCACTCATCACCGTCTTGACGTCCTCGAAGTCGACGTTGACCATGCCGTGCATGTGGATGATGTCGCTGATGCCACCGACCGCGTTCTTCAGCACGTCGTTGGCCTCGGCGAAAGCCTGGTCCTGCGTCACGTCGTCACCCAGCACTTCGAGCAGCTTCTCGTTGAGCACGACGATCAGCGAATCAACATTGGCTTCCAGTTCGGACAGACCGACATCGGCCGCCTTCATCCGGCGACCGCCTTCGAAGTCGAAGGGCTTGGTCACGACACCCACAGTCAGGATGCCCATTTCCTTCGCGATGCGCGCGATCACCGGCGCGGCACCCGTGCCGGTGCCGCCGCCCATGCCGGCGGTGATGAACAACATGTTCGAGCCGGCGATGGCCGCACGGATGCGTTCTTCTGCCTCCAGGGCCGCGGCCTTGCCGACATCGGGCTTGGCACCGGCGCCGAGGCCGCTGCTGCCGAGCTGGATCAGCTGGTGTGCGCCGGATCGGTTGAGCGCCTGCGCATCGGTGTTGGCGCAGACGAACTCCACGCCTTGCACGCCCTGCGTGATCATGTGCTCGACCGCGTTGCCGCCGCCGCCGCCGACGCCGATCACCTTGATCTGCGTGCAGAGGTCAAATTCTTCGATCATTTCGATGGCCATGTTGTTCTCCAGTGTGTGCAGTTGCCGTTAAGGGGGGTCAGTTTTTCGGGTCTAGCCAGGTCTTCGTTGTTCGCTGTGGTGATCCGGGCAGAAGCCGTCGTCCGCAGTCTTCGCTTTCGGTAAACCGGGAGGCGCGCGCGAATGCCCGCTCGGCGCGGCGCGGATGTTGTGGTGGTGGCTCGCGGTCATGGTGGCTGCCTCAGAAGTTGCCGAGGAACCAGTCGCGAGCGCGGCCCAGCACCGTCTTCACCGAGCCGGCTTGCTGCGCCGCGCGCTGGCCGCGCGAGCGCGCAAGCCGCCCTTCCTCGAGCAGGCCCATCACGGTGGCCGAGCGGGTGTTGGCCATCATGTCCTGCAGCGCGCCGTGGTACAGCGGGATGCCCTTGCGCACGGGCTTCAGGAAAATGTCCTCGCCGAGCTCGACCATGCCGGGCATCACTGCCGCGCCGCCGCAGATCACGATGCCCGAGGACAGCAGCTCTTCATAACCGGACTCGCGGATCACCTGGTGAACCAGGGAATAGATCTCCTCGATGCGCGGCTCGATCACGCCGGCCAGCGCCTGCCGGCTCAGCATGCGCGGCGGGCGATCACCGAGGCCCGGCACTTCGAGCTGGTCGCTCGGATCGGCCAGCAACTGCTTGGCCACACCAAACTCGACCTTGATCTCTTCGGCGTCCTTGGTCGGTGTGCGCAACGCCATGGCAATGTCGCTGGTGATCAGGTCGCCTGCGATCGGGATGACCGCGGTGTGTCGGATCGCGCCGTCGGTGAAGATCGCCACATCGGTGGTGCCGGCACCGATGTCGACCAGCGCCACGCCCAGGTCCTTCTCGTCTTCGGTCAGTACCGCGTGGCTGCTGGCGCTGGGGTTGAGCACCAGCATGTCGACCTCGAGCCCGCAGCGGCGAACGCACTTGATGATGTTCTCGGCCGCGCTCTGCGCGCCGGTGACGATGTGGACCTTGACTTCGAGGCGTCCGCCGCTCATGCCGATCGGCTCCTTCACCTCGTGGCCGTCGATGACGAATTCCTGAGGCTCGACGAGCAGCAGCCGCTGGTCGTTCGGGATGTTGATCGCCTTCGCGGTCTCGACCACCCGCGCCACATCGACCGGCGTCACTTCCTTGTCGCGCACGATCACCATGCCGGTGGAGTTCTGGCCACGGATGTGGCTGCCGGTGATGCCGGTATAGACGCGGGTGATCTTGCAGTCGGCCATCATTTCGGCCTCTTTCAGCGCCTGCTGGATGCTCTGGACTGTTGCGTCGATGTTCACGACCACGCCGCGCTTGAGCCCATGTGCCGGTGCGCTGCCGAGTCCGGCCACACGCAACTCGCCATCGGGCAGCATTTCGGCCACGACCACCATCACCTTTGCGGTGCCGATGTCGAGACCGACCACCAGATCTTTCAGTTCCTTGGCCATCCGTTCCTCTCGCTCAATTCCTGTTCACAGCGCCCGGCGCGGCCACCGTCGTGATGCCCCGCAGCCGCAGGGCGTAACCATCGCGGTGGCGCAGATCGGCGTAGACCACCGGCGCCTGAAACTGCTGCGTCAGCTGCGTCACCGTGGAGACAAAGCGATCGGCGCGCACCAGCACCTCGTCGTCGCTGCCACGACCGAGTTCGACCCTCGCACCGGTATCGAGCTCGACCGACCAGGAGGCGCGACCCGAGAGCCGCAGCGTGTCGATGTGGCTGCCCTGCCGGGCGAACACCGCCTGCAAGCGCTTCAGCATGGACAACATCGCGGCCGAACTGCCATCAGGTCCCTGGAGCGTCGGCAGGCTGTCGCCTTCAACGTCGCCGAGATTGGCCTCGAACACCTCCCCCTGGGCGTTGACCAGCTGCTCGGCAGTGCCGTTGTCATCGGCTTCGCGCCAGAAGGCGACAGGCCGGTGCTCCTCGAGCCGCACCGCAAGCCTGTTCGGCCAGACGCGCTGCACCACCGCATGACGCACCCACGGCACTGTCTCGAAGGCTTGCCGCGCGGCCTGCAGGTCGATGGTGAAGAAGTTACCCCGCAGTTGCGGTACCGCGTTGACACGGATCGTCGCCACACTGTTGCGCGTCAGGTCGCCGTCGACCTGGATTGAACGCAGGGAGAAAACCGGCTGGCGAGACAGCACATGCACCGCCAGCGCGGCAAGCACCAGCACAGCCAATACATACATGCCGTTTGCTGTCGACCGCATCCAGCGCACATCGGCCGGCAGCGAATCGCGCGCTGGGCGAGCAGCGGTGGGTGGGCGGATGAACGTCGTGGTGGCCATGCGGAGTTGATCGTCAGGCGGCCGGAGCAGGCGGGGCCAGTGCCACCGGGGGCTGTGCATCGAGGCGGGCGAGGCTCACGATCAACAGGCAGAGCTGCGCGTAGTCGATGCCCACTGCACGCGCGGACATCGGCACCAGCGAATGCGTCGTCATGCCGGGCGAGGTGTTCATCTCCAGCAGGAAGGGCTGGCGGTCGGACGCACGGATCATCAGATCGGCACGACCCCAGCCGCGACATCCGAGCGCACGGTACGACGCAACGGCAAGACGCTGGATCTCGCGCTCCTCGGCTTCCGGCAGGCCGCTCGGGCAGAGGTACTGCACAACGTCGGTGAAGTACTTGTTCTGGTAGTCGTAAGCACCTTCGGGTGCACGGATCCGGATCACCGGCAGCGCCTGCACGTTGGCCCCCTCACCCAGCACCGGGCAGGTCACTTCCTCGCCGGCAATGAACTCCTCGCACAGCACGTCGGCGTCATAGCGCGCGGCGAGCGTCACAGCCTCGGCGATCTGACCGGCGATCTGCACCTTGGTAACACCAATCGACGAACCTTCGCGCGGCGGCTTGACGATCAACGGCAAGCCGATCTGCGCCGGCACGGCCTTCACCTGTTCGGCCGAATGCTCCCCCGGTGCCAGGCAGACATGGCGCGGGGTCGGCAGGCCTTCCGCCAGCCAGATGCGCTTGGTCATCACCTTGTCCATCGCCACGGCAGACGCCATCACACCAGACCCGGTGTAGGGAATGCCCAGCAGTTCGAGCGCGCCCTGCACCGTGCCGTCCTCGCCGTGGCGGCCATGGAGCGCAATGAAGCAGCGATCGATGCCGAGTTTCTTCAGCTCAGCCAGATCACGCTGCGCCGGATCGAAACCCTGCGCGTCGACGCCCAGTGACTGCAGCGCGGCCAGCACGCCGCTGCCGGACATCAGCGAAATGTCGCGCTCGGCCGAGGCGCCGCCCAGGAGCACGGCGACTTTTCCCAAGTCCTGCACGGCGACTTTTCCCAAGTCCTGCACGGCGACTTTGCCCAGCGCTTTCGGATCAACGCTCATCGGGTGGCCTCCGCCGTTGCAGTTGCAGTTGCAGTTGCGAGAACATCCTCTCGGCCCCGCAGCTCCAGCACCTGCGCCGGCACCTGGCCGATCGAGCCCGCACCCATGGAGACCAGCACATCGTCCGCGCGAGCGTGGTCCAGGATGGCCTGAGGCAGCATGGTGATGTCGTCAACGAACACGGGATCCACCTTGCCCGCCACGCGCAGGGCGCGCGCCAGCGCACGGCCGTCGGCGGCAACGATGGGCGCTTCACCGGCGGCATAGACCTCGGCCAGCAGCACCGCGTCGGCACTGCCGATCACCTTGACGAAATCCTCGAAGCAGTCGCGGGTGCGGGTGTAGCGATGCGGCTGGAAAGCCAGCACCAGCCGCCGTCCAGGGAATGCACCGCGTGCCGCTGCCAACGTGGCCGCCATCTCGACTGGGTGGTGGCCGTAGTCGTCGATCAGCGTGAAGCTGCCGGGCGTGCCGTCCGCAGCGGTCACCGGCACCTCGCCATAGCGCTGGAATCGACGGTCAACGCCTCTGAACTCGGCCAGTCCGCGCACCATCGCGGGGTCTGGCAGTTCCAGCTCGGTGGCCACCGCGATCGCGGCCAGCGCGTTCAGCACGTTGTGATCACCTGGCAGGTTCAGTGTCACCTCGAGGTCGGGCATCGCCGTGCCATTGCGCCGCTGAACGGTGAAGTGCATGCGCCCGGCCCGTGCCTGGACGTCGACCGCACGAATCATCGCGTCAGCCCCGAAGCCGTAGGTGACGACTGGTCGCGACAGCATCGGCATGATCGAACGCACGCCAGGGTCATCGCAGCAGACGATGGCCGCGCCGTAGAACGGCATGCGGTGGACAAACTCGACGAACGCCTGCTTGAGCCGACCGAGGTCGTGCGCGTAGGTGTCCATGTGGTCTGCATCGATGTTGGTGACGACCGCCATCACTGGCAGCAGGTTCAGGAACGAGGCATCAGACTCATCGGCCTCGACGACGATGTGGTCGCCTGAACCCAACCGCGAGTTGGCACCCGCGGCATTGAGCCGCCCACCGATCACGAAGGTCGGATCGAGTCCAGCCTCGGCGAGCACGCTGGTGACCAGGCTGGTGGTGGTGGTCTTGCCGTGCGTGCCAGCGATCGCGATGCCTCTCTTCAGCCGCATCAGCTCGGCCAGCATCACCGCACGGGGCACCACCGGAACCCGCTTGGCGCGTGCGGCGATGACCTCGGGGTTGTCGGCCTTCACCGCGGTCGAGGTGACCACTGCGTCTGCGCCTTCGATGTTCGACGCGTCATGGCCGACCGAGACCCTGATGCCGAGGCTGGCCAGTCGGCGCGACGTGGCGCTGTCGCTTTGGTCTGAACCCGATACACCGTAGCCGAGGTTGTGCAGGATCTCGGCGATGCCGCTCATGCCGGCACCACCCACGCCGACGAAATGAATGCGCTTGACAGCGTGCTTCATGCCGACCTCCCGTCGGGCCGTCCCAAGGCAGGGCAGCGCCCCCCTGGGGGGCAGTGCAGTCGCGAAGCGACAAGCGTGGGGGCTCTCATGTCAACACCAGCCCTTCGAGTTCATCAGCGACGCGCGACGCGGCTTTCGGCCTGGCCAGTGCGCGCGCCTTCATCGCCATCGCCAGCAGCGACTCGCGGGTCAGCCCGGCCAGCACATCGGCCAGATGCCGCGGCGTCAGCTCGCTTTGCGGCAGCTGCACCGCCGCGCCTTGCGCGGCCATCCACTGCGCGTTGTCGCGCTGGTGCGAGGTGGTGCTGACCACCAGCGGCACCAGCACACTGGCGACACCTGCAGCGCACAGCTCGCTGACCGTGATCGCACCCGCGCGGCACACGATCACGTCGCACTCGGCCAGCCGCTGCGCCATGTTGTCGATGAAGGGCAGCACTTCGGCCTGTATGGCGGCCTGCGCGTAATCGGCCTGCACCGTCGCTGCATGCGCCGCGCCGGTCTGGTGGGTCACCTGAGGCCGCTGGACAGAAGGCATCAGGGCCAGCGCCTCCGGAATGCAACGGTTCAACACCGAAGCGCCGAGGCTGCCGCCGACAACCAGCAGCCGCAAAGGCCCGGTGCGGCCCACGAAGCGTGTCGATGGCGCGGGCAGCGCCTCGATCTCGGAACGCACCGGGTTGCCAGTGACCACGCCGCGCCGTGTGTCGCGCGCCGCCGGGCCGTCGAAACCGAAAGCAACACGGTCGGCCATCGGCAGCAGCGATCGGTTGCTGAGCAGCAATGCGGCGTCGGCATTGACCAGCATCAGCGGCCGGCGCAGCAAGGCAGCCATCAAACCGGCGGGGAAACACAGGTAGCCGCCCATGCCAATCACGATCTGCGCGTGCCGGCGGCGGATGATGGCAGCGCAGGACCAGAAGGCGGCGAGCAGTCGAAAGCCCCCGGCCAGCGTGTGCAGCCAGCCTTTGCCGCGCACGCCAGTGAACGTGACCGTGTCGAGCGGAATGCCGTTCGGCGGAACCAGCTTGTTTTCCATGCCGGTGGTCGTGCCCAGCCAGCTGACCGTCCAGCCGCGCTGCTGCATTTCCTTCGCCACGGCGAGGCCGGGCATGACGTGACCGCCGGTGCCGGCGGCGACGACGAGCAGGTGTTTGCTCTGCTGGGTCATGCATGACCCCCTTGCGTTTGTTGCCTTGCGAGGCAGGGTCGCCCTGCGGGGGACCGCGCCGGGAATCCGCCCCGGCAGGCGGGTAACTTTCTTCTGCTGGCACAGAAGAAAGTCACCAAAGAAGAGTGCCCGAACACCAGCCATTTGGCGAGCTCGCTTCGGCCAGAGGCTGACCACCACGGCTCTGGCACAAGAACTCCCCCCGAGGACCCGAAGGGTCGAGGCGTAGCGATAGCGAATGTTTGAACCTGAGCGAGGTAACCG
>JAIXYO010000016.1 GCA_027490215.1 Rubrivivax sp. | reverse complement strand
CCAGCACGGCCCCATGCTGCTTCAGCAACGCCGCCGCGCGCGACTTCAGCGCGCTGCGCTCGGGCGGTGTCAGAGCGGCTGGCACCTTGGCCCAGGCCTGTGCGGTGCAACTGGCGCCACGCGCGTCCTGGCGTGTGAAGTCGTAGAGGACCTGGGTCATGAAGAGCTGTGGAAGATGGTGGATGCAGGCGCAGATCGCGCTGCGAGTCGAATTATCGTTTGCCGCGCGTGCGGCTTTGCGCTGTGCATGACAGCCGTGCGGGAGGCGCACAGACAGCGCGCTGCATCACCCCAGCAAGCGGCTCGGCGACATCCCGACCGATCGCTTCACCATCGCGCTGAAGGCGCTCGCGCTGGCATAGCCGAGCTCTGCGGCGATCGTGCTCATCGGCAGCTTGCGGGCGGCCATGGACAGTGCGCGTGCCAGCAGCACCTGCTGCCGCCACTGCACGAAGGTGGTGTCCAGCTCGGCGCGAAACAGCCTGGCGATGGTGCGTGCGCTGGCGCCGACGTGGTGGGCTGCATCGTTCAGCGTGATCCAGCGGGCGGGGTCTTCGAGCACGCTCTCGCACAGGGCGCGCAGTCGCTTGTCGCGCGGCAGATCGACGCCCAGGCGCACCGGGCGAGCATGGGCCAGTTCGTCGAGCACGAGGTGGCCGATGCAGCGCTCGCGCTCGGTCGATGCGCCATCACCGGATTCCAGCGGCAGGTGCGCCACCAGTTCCTGGAGCAGGCTCGATGCTTCGAGCACGCGGCACTGCCGCCACGCGCCATCACTGCCCGCCGTGCGGAGCGGGCCGCTGTGCTCGCTGTCCTGGTGCAGATAGAGCGTTTGCAGATCGGCATCCTCGACCACCGTGACCACATGCTCGACGCCGGGTGGTATCCACAACGCGCGCTGCGGTGGCACCAGGTAGGTGCTGTCACCGGCGGTCATCCGGATCACGCCCTTGCTCGACATGGAGATCTGCGCCCACGGATGACTGTGTGGATCGACGCGGGTGTCGGCCGCCAGATGCCGCAGCTTGGCGCGCAATGGACGCGTCGACGTCGGTGCATTGACCTGCGGATCGATCGGCGGCACGCTGACGTGTCGCTTGGCGCTGGGTGCTCTCATTTCCTCTCCTGCTGGCTGGCTTCTCTGAGGCGGACATGCTTGGCTGGATTGCGATAGCAATTGTCTGACTATCGTCACTGCGACGCACAGGATGTCACTACATTGACAAGCCTCGGTCGGCGCGCAGCCGACAACCACGACGCTTGCGATGACCCCTGACGCCTCCACCCCAGCGCCCGCCGCTGCTGTTTCCTTGCGGCAAGACGCACGCACGATCGGTCTCGTCGGTCTGGCCCACGGCACCTCGCACTTCTTTCACCTGCTGCTGCCGCCACTGTTTCCATTTTTCATCCGTGACTTCGGATTCAGCTATGCGGAACTGGGCCTGCTGGTCACCACCTTCTTCGTGATTTCCGGCATCGGGCAGGCGTTGGCAGGCTTCGTGGTCGACCGCATCGGTGCGCGGCCGGTCTTGTTCGCTGCAATGTCGTGCTTTGCGCTGGCTGGCGTCGCGGTGTCTCTGGCCAACGGGTACAGCGGCTTGCTGCTGGCGGCGGCGCTCGCCGGCCTGGGCAACTGCCCGTTCCACCCGGCCGACTTCACCATCCTGAACCGGCGTGTCTCGGCGGCACGCCTGGGTCATGCCTTCAGCACGCACGGCTTGACCGGCAATCTGGGCTGGGCCGCGGCGCCACTGTTCCTGGCCGGGCTGACTGCCGCCACAGGCTCCTGGCGAGTGGCCGCCGCCTGCACCTCGGTGATGGTGCTGTGCGTGATGGCGATCCTGTGGTGGCAGCGCGACGCGATCGACGATCGCCAGGGCGAATGGGCGCCAGTGCCTGCAGCGACCGGAACCTCAGGACAGCCGGTCAAGCCCGAGCACCCGATGGCGTTTCTGCGTCTGCCCTCGGTGTGGATGTGTTTCTCGTTCTTCTTCTGGTCGACCTGTGCGCTGAGCGCCATCCAGAGTTTCGCAAGCCCGGCGCTGCAGCAGCTGACCGGCCTGCCGCTGACACTCACCTCGCTGGTCGTCAGCGGCTACATGTTGTTCGGCGCGGTGGGCATCGTCATCGGTGGCTTTCTGGCCTCGCGCACCGAGCGGCTGGAAAGGATCATCAGTTCCTGTCTGCTGGCTTCAGCGGCAGTGCTGGTGCTGGTGGGCAGTGGCGTGTTGCCAGGCGTGATGGCGGTCGTGCTGACAGCCGTGGCCGGCTTTGGCGCCGGGCTCGCTGGCCCGTCGCGCGACATGCTGATCAAGCAGGCAGCGCCACCAGGCGCCACAGGCCGGGTCTATGGCACCGTTTACTCGGGTCTGGACCTGGGGTTCGCCATGGCAGCACCGGTGTTTGGCGCACTGCTCGATCACGGTTCGCCGTCTGCGGTGTTCTATGGCTCGGCCCTGGCGCTGACGGTGGGCGTGGCTTCGGCCGCGGTGGTCGGGGTGGGCATCCAGCGCAAGCGGGAGACACGGCCATCGGCCTCTGCCGCGGCGGCCTGACCTGTCCCCGGCATGGCACAGTGACGAGCCCACGCCACAGGAGTTCGACATGACCACCGCATCCGTATCACTCCGAGACATCGTCGGCCTGGGCCAGGAGCCCGGCCAGTTGCACGACTCCGCGCTGATCATGATCGACCTGCAGAACACCTATCGCCGGGGTGTGATGCGCCTCCACGGCGTCGAGCCCGCCATCGCGGAAGCCGCGAAATTGCTGGAGATTGCGCGTGATCTGAAGGTGCCGGTGTTCCACATCCAGCACGACGGCGGTGCGGGCACGCCTTACGACATCCATGCGGAGATCGGTGCGATCGCTGATGAGGTGGCGCCGATCTCTGGTGAGCCGGTGATCACCAAGAGTTACCCGAATTCCTTCGTGCAGACCGACCTGGACGAGCGCCTGAAGGCCATCGGCATCCAGAAGATCATGCTCGCCGGTTTCATGACTCACATGTGCATCAACTCGACCGCGCATGGCGGATTCAACCTGGGCTATGCGCCGACGGTGGTGGCCAGCACCACGGCCACCCGCGCGCTGGAAGGCACGAACGGCCAGGTGCTGAGCGCGCAGCAGGTTCAGGATGCGGCGATCGCGTCCACGCGCGACCTTTACGCTGCCATCGTCGACCGGGTGTCGGATCTCCGCACCTGGTGAGGGCGCAGGTCAGCCCTCAGGGCCGCGCCACCTCCAGCAGCCGGTCGAGCCCGCCGCTGTCGATCGCGACCATCGCCTGCTCGCGCACGGCAGGCTTTGCGTGGTAGGCCACCGACAGACCGGCCGCGCCCATCATCGGCAGGTCGTTGGCGCCATCACCCATCGCGATGGCCTGTGAGGGGCTGATACCCAGCTGCGCACAGGTTTCCAGAAGCATCTTGCGTTTCTCGGCGCCGTCGCAGATGTCACCCCAGGGCTGATCGACCATGCGGCCAGTCAGTTGGCCGCAGTTCGCGCCTGGCTCGATTTCCAGCACATTGGAGCGCGTGAAATCGATGCCGAGCCGGTCGCGGATGCGGTCGGTGAAGAAGGTGAAGCCGCCCGACACCAGCAGCACCTTCATGCCGACGGTCTTGCACGCGTTCACCAGCGCCTCGGCGCCGGGGTTGAGTTGCAGTCGTTCGGTGTAGACCTGCTCCATGTGCGCGACGGTGACGCCACGCAGCAGCGCGACGCGCCGGCGCAGGCTGTCCTTGTAGTCGGTGATCTCGCCGCGCATCGCAGCCTCGGTGATTGCCGCCACCTCGGCCTTGCGGCCGGCGGCGTCGGCGATCTCGTCGACGCACTCGATGTTGATCAGCGTCGAGTCCATGTCGAACGCAATCAACTTGAAGTTGGCGAGCCGCAGAGGAAGCGTGACACCGCGCAGCGTGAGACCGGTTGGATTGCTCATGGAAGTCAGTGATGAAGCTGAAAGTTGGGTGGGGTCGATCTGACCAGGTGCTCGGTGTGAACCGCGACGCGAAGCTTCAGGGGTTTCATCGGGCCGCTGACTTCGCGGGTTCGCTGACCGATGGCTCGGCCGCCTTCGGCTGCCCGAGCGCACGCAGCACCTCGCGGATCGTCTGCGCGCGGTCCTTGGCCTCGGGCATCGCGCGCTCGATGCGCAGTTTGTCGTTGCCGGCCAGCTTGATGTGGCGGTTCTTCTGCACCAGCTCGATGATCTTCATCGCGTCGATCGGTGGATTGGGGCGGAAGCTGATCACCATCAGGTTCGGCGCCGCATCGATCTTGCTGACACCAAAGGGCTTGGCCAGCACCCGCAGCCGGTGCACGTCGAACAGCGTCTGACCCTGTGGCGGCAACTTGCCAAAGCGGTCGGTGATCTCTTCGAGCATCGCGTCGATCTGCTCGTTCTTGTTCGCGGAAGCCAGGCGCTTGTAGAGGCTCAGTCGCGTGTGCACATCACCGCAGTAGTCGGTGGTCAACAGCGCCGGCGCATGCAGATTGATCTCGGTCGTCACGCTCAGTGGCGACAACAGATCGGGCTCCTTGCCGGCCTTCAGTGAGCGCACCGCTTCGGCCAGCATCTCGTTGTAGAGCTGGAAGCCGACTTCCATCATGTTGCCGCTCTGGTTCTCGCCCAGCACCTCGCCGGCGCCGCGGATTTCGAGGTCGTGCATCGCGAGGTAGAAGCCGGAGCCGAGTTCTTCCATGTCCTGGATGGCCTGCAGGCGCTGTTGCGCCTGCTTGGTGAGCGCTTCGACATCCGGCACCAGCAGATAGGCATAGGCCTGATGGTGCGAACGGCCGACGCGGCCGCGCAGCTGGTGCAACTGCGCCAGGCCGAACTTGTCGGCGCGGCTGATCACGATGGTGTTGGCGCTCGGCACGTCAATGCCGGTCTCGATGATGGTGGAGCACAGCAGCACGTTGTGGCGCTGCGCGACGAAATCGCGCATCACCTTTTCCAGCTCGCGTTCCGGCATCTGGCCGTGGGCCACGGCAAGGCGCGCTTCCGGAATCAGCTCCTCAAGCTTGCTGCGCCGGTTCTCGATCGTCTCGACCTCGTTGTGCAGGAAGTACACCTGCCCGCCGCGCTTGAGCTCGCGCAGCACCGCCTCGCGGATCGTGCCGCTGGACTCGCCGCGCACGAAGGTCTTGATCGCCAGGCGCCGTTGCGGCGCAGTCGCGATCACGCTCAGGTCGCGCAGGCCCTCAAGCGCCATGCCCAGCGTCCGCGGGATCGGGGTGGCGGTGAGCGTGAGCACATCGACCTCGGCGCGCAGGGCTTTCATCGCCTCCTTGTGGCGCACGCCGAAGCGGTGTTCCTCATCGATCACCAGCAGGCCGAGGCGCTTGAACTTGGTGTTCTGGCTCAGCAGCTTGTGGGTGCCGACGACGATGTCGATCGTGCCGTCTTCCAGGCCTTCGAGTGCCTGCTTGATTTCCTTGGCCGAGCGGAAGCGTGACATCTCGGCCACCTTGATCGGCCACTTGCCAAAGCGGTCGGCGATGTTCTGATAGTGCTGCTCGGCCAGCAGCGTGGTCGGCGCGAGGATCGCGACCTGCTTGCCGCCGGTGACGGCGACAAACGCTGCGCGCAAGGCCACTTCGGTCTTGCCGAAGCCGACGTCGCCGCAGACCAGCCGGTCCATCGGCTTCGGGCTCACCATGTCCTGGATTACCGCGTGGATGGCGGCCTTCTGGTCGGGCGTTTCCTCGAAGCCGAAGCTCGCTGCGAAAGCCTCGTAGTCATGCGCCGAGAAGCGGAAGGCATAGCCCTCGCGCGCGGCGCGGCGGGCGTACAGGTTCAGCAGCTCGGCGGCGGTGTCGCGCACCTGCTCTGCGGCCTTGCGCTTGGCCTTCTCCCACTGGCCCGAACCGAGGCGGTGCAGCGGCGCCTCTTCGGCGCTGACACCGGTGTAGCGGCTGATCAGGTGCAGCTGCGCCACCGGTACATAGAGCGTGGCCTTGTCGGCGTATTCGAGGTGCAGAAATTCGCTGTCGCCATCGCCCAAATCAATACTGCGCAAGCCCACGTAGCGTCCGATGCCGTGGTTCATGTGCACGACCGGATCGCCGACCTTCAGCTCCGACAGGTCCTTGATCAGCGCATTGACGTCGCTGACCTGCTCCTGCTTGCGGCGCCGGCGCGCGGTAGGCGAGGTGGCAAAGAGCTCGGTTTCGGTGACGAACTCGATCGCGGCGTTTTCGTCGGCATCGGTCCAGAAGAAGCCTTCGGCCATCGGGGCCACCGCAATGGCAAAGCGCTCGCCGCTGGACTGGAACTCGGCCAGCGACGCAACGCTCGGCGGTTCGATGCGGCTGTCGCGCAGCAGCTCGAGCAGGCTCTCGCGTCGGCCTTGCGTTTCAGCGACGATCAGAACGCGGTGCGATGTCGTTCCGACATGCACCTGCAGTTTTTTCAGCGGCTCCGGCGCGCCCCGGTCGACACCGAGGTCGGGCAGCGGCCGTGCCCAGGCGGTGTCGGCTGCGCCTTCGGCGCTGCGGCCGCGCAGGCTGAGCGTCGCATGCGCGCCAGCCAGCGTGAAGAACTCTTCCGACTTCAGGAACAGGTCTTCCGGCGGCAGGATCGGCCGCTCGCGGTCGTGCTGCAGAAAGCGGTGCCTTTCGCGGGTGTCGGACCAGAACCGCTTCAGCGCTTCATCGACTTCGCCATGCAGCACCAGGGCGGCCGATCGGTCCGTGCTCGCCCCCAGGTACTCGAAGATCGTCGCCGTCTGGTCGAAGAACAGCGGCAGGTAGTACTCGATGCCGGCGGTTGCGATGCCTGTGGCGATGTCCTTGTACAGCCGCACCTTGGTCGGATCGCCTTCGATGCGCTCGCGCCAGCGTGCGCGGAATGCGGTGCGCGCCTCCTCGTCCATCGGAAACTCGCGGCCGGGCAGCAGCCGCACCTCGGGCACCGGGTACAGGCTGCGCTGGCTGTCGGGGTCGAAGGTGCGGATCGAGTCGACCTCGTCACCGAACAGGTCGACGCGGTACGGCACCAGCGAGCCCATCGGAAACAGATCGATCAGCCCGCCGCGCACCGCGTACTCGCCGGGCGAGACCACCTGACTCACATGCTGGTAGCCCGCCAGCGTCAGCTGCGACTTCAGCGCCACCTCGTTGAGCTTTTCCTTCTGCTTGAAGTGGAAGGTGTAGGCGGCCAGAAAGCTCGGCGGCGCCAGGCGCACCAGCGCGGTCGACGCAGGCATCAGCACCACATCGAGATCGCCGTCCTTGTGCGACTTGAGCAGGCGCCACAGCGTGGCCAGGCGTTCGGAGATCAGGTCCTGGTGCGGCGAGAAAGTGTCGTAGGGCAGTGTTTCCCAGTCGGGGAAGACGGCGATGCGCAACTCGGGCGCGAAGAAGGCCAGCTCACCTTCGAGGCGCTGCGTGTCGGCTGGCTCGGCGGTGATGATGGCCGTCAGTCGCTTCTCCGCGGCCTGTGCCTGTGCATGGCGGGCCAGCAGCAGCGCGTCGGCAGACCCGAGCGGGCGGGGCAGGGTGTGGCGTTTGCCAGCGGCGATCGAGGGTGTCTGCACGAGATGCGTGGCGCCAAAAGCAAGACGCCCCGGGAGACGATACCCACGGGGCGATAGAGGCCTGAATTATAGAATTCGCCCTCTTTCCAACCCGCGATGCCACACACCGAACCCACCATTGAACCGCTGCGTGCCTCGACCCGCCTCTACGGCCTGGTGCCCTGTGCCGGCGTTGGTGAACGAGCGGGTACCGCGGGTCCGAAGCAGTACGAAGCACTCGCCGGCAGCACGGTGGTCGGCCACACCTTGGCGGCCTTGCAGCAGGTAGCCCGTCTGCACCGAGTGCTGGTGGTGCTGAGTCCGGGCGATGCATTGTTCGAGTCTTGCGTTCCGCAGTTTGACGGCTGGGTGACGCGCACGGGTGGCGCCACCCGCGCCGACAGCGTAGCGGCGGGGCTGCAGGCGCTGACCGAACGCGGCGCGCAGCCCACAGACTGGGTGCTGGTGCACGATGCCGCGCGTTGCCTGATCCGCCCCGATTGGGTCGATGCGCTGATCGACGCGTGCGTGGATGACGAGATCGGCGGCTTGCTCGCACTGCCGGTGGCCGACACCCTGAAGCGCGAGCAGGCGGGCCGTGTGTCTGCCACGGTTGATCGGGCGTCGACCTGGCAGGCGCAGACGCCGCAGATGTTTCGCCTCGGTCTGCTGCACGATGCGCTCGCGACGGCCACGCAGCGTGGCACCGTCGTCACCGATGAAGCCAGCGCCATCGAAGCGATGGGCCATGCGCCGCGCCTGGTGCGTTGCCCTGCTGAGAACTTCAAGGTGACCTTTGCTCCTGACTTCGCACTGGCCGAACGCCTGCTGCGAACCCGCTGACCCGATGCTGAAAGCTGCGCCATGAACCAACCGATGAAGAGCCCGGCATTTCGCATTGGCGAAGGCTGCGATACGCATGCCCTGGTGGTCGGTCGCCCCCTGATCCTCGGAGGGGTGACCATCCCCCACACCCATGGCCTGCTTGGGCATTCCGACGCCGATGCCTTGTCGCACGCGATCACCGATGCGCTGTTCGGTGCGGTTGCGATGGGTGACATTGGCCGCCACTTCCCCGACACCGACGAGCAGTTCCGCGGCGCCGATTCGGTGGCCCTGCTGGCCGAGGCTGCACGGCGGGTGCGTGCGGCAGGTTGGCAGCTCGGCAACATCGACAGCACCATCATCGCCCAGGCGCCGAAGATGGCGCCGCACATTCTGGCGATGCGCCTGAGGCTCGCCCAGGCACTGGCGATCGAACTCGATCAGATCAATGTGAAGGCCAAGACGGCCGAAAAAATGGGCCCGGTCGGGCGAGGCGAATCGATCGAGACCCGCGCGGTCTGTCTGCTCTACCGGTAGTCCGGCTCGACGCTCACAGCGCCCGCTTGAGCCGGATGCGCGCCACCAAGCCGGTGCCTTCGGTCGCGTTGCCCAGCTCCAGGGTGCCGCCCATCCGCTGCATCGCCTTCTCGACTATCGCCAGACCCAGGCCCGCGCCGGTCGCTGCGGTGCGTGCGGCGTCGCCGCGGAAGAACGGCGTGGTCAGTTGCGCGAGCTTTTTCGGGTCGACACCGCTGCCGTGGTCGCGGATGCTCAGTGCCACCCACGGGCCTTCTCGGGCGTAGGTGATCACCACCTCCGCGAAGCCGGAAACGGCGCTGCGGCCGTAGCGGCGTGCGTTCTCGAACAGGTTCTGCAGCACCCGGCCAAGCTCGGTGTCGTCAGCCAGCACCATGGTGTCGATCGCCACCCGCGAGGTGATCCGGATGTTGCTCGGATCCCGGAAGGCGGCGATCTCGCGGTCCACGACGCCGCTCAGGTGCACCGGCGACAGCCGCACCTCGCCTGGCCGCGAGTAGTCCATGAACTTGTCGATGATGGCGTCGAGCTGGTCGATGTCGAGCGCGATGTTGTTCTTCGCTTCTTCGTCCTGCACGCTCATCTCGGCCTCGAGCCGCAGGCGGGCCAAGGGCGTGCGCAAGTCGTGTGAAATGCCCGCCAGCATCACCGCGCGGTCTTCCTCGAGCTTGGCCAGTTCGCGTGCCATGCGGTTGAAACCCATGTTGACCTGGCGAATTTCGCTGGTCAGCGTGCTCTCGTCGAGTCGCGAGTCGAACTCGCCTTCGCGGATGCGGCTGGCGGCGAACGACAGGTCCCGCAGTGGCTTGTTGATGGCGCGCGCGATCGCCACCGATGCGAGCACGGTGGCCAGCAGCGCGATGCCGACCCAGATCACGAGTGTGCTGGTGGCCATCGGGCCGAGCCGGGTTGGATCGGCCTGCAGCCAGTACAGGTCGCCATCGATCGCAAAGCCGACCCACAGGCCGGCGGCGCCGTTGACCTCGCTGGCGACCAGCGTGTCGGAGCCGAGCCGCGAGCGCAATTCGGCGCCAATGGCGCGCGAGAAGCGGTCAACTTCATAAGGCGTCCAGCGATCACCCGGCTCGCGCGGGGCGAGCTTGACCCCGCCCTCGTCGGGCAGGCTCTTGATCAAGGTCAGCCGGTGGATGCCGTCGGGCCCGCTCAGTGCCGCGCGCGCCAGACTGACCAGGCTCGCGATCTGCTGGGCCGCCTGCACTGCGCGGGGCTCGAACTCCAGCGCACGGAAGGTCTGCGTCCAGGCCAAAACGCCACCGAAAAGCAGCAGTGCCAGCAGCACGAAGGTGCGCCAGAAGAGGCTCAGCGCGAGGTGCCTACGTGGCATGGGTGAACCATTCGGGCGCGCAGCGCATCAGCACCGCCACGGTACCGTCGTGCGGGGTGTCAACCGGAGTCGGCCTGCTCAAGTCGCTTCGTCGGGCACGAACACATAGCCGACACCCCAGACCGTCTGGATATAGCGCGGCTGTGCCGGGTCGGGCTCGATCATCTTGCGCAGGCGCGATATCTGAACGTCGAGACTCCGGTCAAAGGGCTCGAACTCGCGGCCACGCGCCAGCTGTGCGAGCTTGTCGCGTGACAGTGGCTGCCGCGGGTGGCGCACCAGCGCCTTCAGCATCGAGAACTCGCCCGTGGTCAGCGCCACCTGCTCGCCTTCCTTCGACAGGCGGCGCAACGCCAGGTCGAACTCGAATGGGCCGAAGGTGACCGTCAATGCCTCCTTGGCCGGCGCACCAGGTGCCTCCAGCGAGGGCCGACGGCGCAGCACCGCATGGATTCGGGCCAGCAATTCGCGTGGGTTGAAGGGTTTGGGCAGGTAGTCGTCGGCGCCTACCTCCAAGCCGACGATGCGGTCCACATCCTCGACTTTCGCGGTCAGCATGATGATCGGCGTCAGATCGTTGGCGGCGCGCAGCCGGCGGCAGATCGACAGGCCGTCTTCGCCGGGGAGCATGAGGTCGAGCACGATCAGGTCGATCGTCTCGCGCGTCAGTACCCGGTTGAGCGCCTTGGCGTCTTCGGCCAGCAGCACCTCAAAGCCTTCTTGCGTCAGGTAGCGGCGCAGCAGATCGCGGATGCGGGCGTCGTCATCGACAACGACCACTCGATTGGCGCGCGCCGGGGTGGCTGCATTCATGACACTCTCCAATATGTAACAAGCGAGATTCTGCGGGGCTTCACAGCCCGTTCCGCGCCGTATTGACCACCTGTTACAAATATGCCGAGCCATCGCGTGCGCTGCGGCACGACTCGGCGTCATCGTGCGCGGTACGGGTCGCGTTAGGCTGTGCGGGCGCAGTGTGCGCCGGCTCTCCCTCCACACCATGAACTTCATCCTCGTTCGCCCATCGCTGTGGGCTCGCTCGTCTCATCGTCTGTGTTCGGTTTTTGCCACCAGCGTGATGGCGCTGTCGGTCACGGCCGCGCTGGCTGCCGATCCGGTGGTGCCCAGCGGTGTGGTCGCGCTGACCGCCACTGCCACCACTGAGGTGACGCGCGACCTGATGGCGGTCACGCTCTCGACCACGCGTGAAGGCGCCGATGCCAGTGGCGTTCAGGCGTCGCTGAAGCAGGCCCTGGACGCGGCGCTGCTCGAAGCTCGCGGCGTAGCGCGTGCGGGCCAGATCGATGTGCGCACCGGCAGTTTTTCGATGAACCCGCGCTATTCGCCGAAGGGTCTGCTGAACGGCTGGCAGGGCACCGCTGAGTTGGTGATCGAAGGCCGTGACCTGATCGGCATCGGCCAGCTGGCCGGCCGCATTCAGTCGATGACGATTGCTCGCGTGTCGCAGGGCCTGTCGCGTGAGCAGCGTGAGAAGACCGAGGGCAGCGTGACCGCGCAGGCCATCGCCCGTTACCGCGCGCAGGCGGCCGAAGTAACCAAGCAGTTCGGCTATGCCAGCTATTCGGTACGTGAGGTCAATGTCAACAGCAATGAGCAGGGCGGTGGACCTGAGCCAATGATGATGCGGGCGAGGGTCTTCGCGGCCGCTGCCGACGCGCCGCTGCCGGTCGAGGCCGGGCAGACCAGCGTGTCGGTGACCGTCAGCGGCACGATTCAGATGCTGAAGTGACAAGCTCGGCGCGTGGCGCCATGTTCGCGCGTTCCATCAAGGGCATTGATACGATGCCCCGATGAACGCACCTCGCTTGCACCATGTGCCTTGCCAGAACTCGACCGGGCTGCATCGCGTGGCGTATTGGGAGTGGGGTGATGCGGCGAACCCGCGCGTGCTGGTGTGCGTGCACGGCCTGACCCGGCAGGGCCGCGATTTCGATGTGCTCGCGGCTGCGATGAGCGACCACTACCGCGTCGTCTGTCCCGACATGGCGGGCCGCGGTGAATCGGACCGCCTGCCCAACCCGGCGGAGTATGTGGTGCCGCGCTATGCGGCCGACATGGTCACCGTGCTCGCGCGCGTCGACGCCGAGACGGTGCATTGGGTCGGCACGTCCATGGGCGGGCTGATCGGCATGGTGGTGGCTTCGCTGACGCCCAAGCCGCTGGTGTCGAAGCTGGTGATGAACGACGTCGGGCCAGTGCTGCCGCCACAGGCGATTGCACGCATCGGTGCCTACCTCGGCGTGCCACTGCGATGGGACAGCATCGAACAGGCTGCCGATTACTTGTGGTCTATCTCGAAGAGTTTCGGTCCCCACAGCCGCGAGCAGTGGATGGCGCTGACCCGTCCGATGCTGCGACCGGCTGATGATGGAGGCTGGAAGCTGCACTACGACCCCGCCATCGCCATCCCGTTCAAGACCTCGACGCCCGAATCAGCCGCGGCCTTCGAGGCCTCGCTGTGGGCCGCCTATGACTCGGTGCGTTGCCCGACGCTGCTGCTTCGTGGTGCCGACTCTGATCTGCTGACGCTCGGGCATGCGCAAGCGATGACCCAGCGCGGACCGCGCGCCCAACTGCACCAGTTCACTGGCGTGGGCCACGCACCGACCCTGATTGCTGACGACCAGATCAAGCGGGTTCGGGAGTTCCTGCTGGCGGCATGAAGACCAGCGCTTCAGCGGCGCGCGCGAACGCCGCAACCATCGTCGCACTGACCGAGGCAGACCCTGCTGATCGGTTGGTGGATGCTGCTGCGGTGCCCAGTGACAACACCGCACAGGTTCAGCGTGCTCGCGCATTTGCCGAGCCCTTGCTGGCGGGCCAGCCACTGGACACGGGCGAAGACGCGCTTGAACACGCCGACGGTGTCGCCGATATCCTCGAAGGCATTGGTGCCGCCCCATCGATGCGGGCCGCTGCCTACCTGGTCTACGCCGGTGACTACCTGCAAAAGCCTGAAGAGGTCGTGAGCAAGGCTTTCGGTCCTTCGCACGCCAGCCTGGTGATGCACACCCGAAAACTGGTGCAGATCCAGCGCGCCGCCCGCGAAGCGCAGTTCGAGGGCGAGCAGCGCGTGCAGCAGACCGAGCGGGTGCGCAAGATGCTGCTGGCCTTCTCGCGCGACCTTCGCGTGGTCCTGCTGCGGCTGGCCTCACGCCTGCAGACGCTGCGCTATTTCGCGGCCCACAAGCAGCCGTGCCCCGAAGCGCTGGCACGCGAGTCGATGCAGGTGTTTGCGCCGCTCGCCAACCGGCTGGGCATCTGGCAGATCAAGTGGGAAATCGAAGACCTGGCGTTTCGCTTTCTGCAGCCCGCGCAGTACAGGATGGTGGCGAAGCTGCTCGACGAGAAACGCACCGAGCGCGAGCAGCAGGTGGAGGCGTTCCGGCAGTGGCTCGCCGATCAGTTGCATGCCCACGGCATTGCGGCCGAGGTGCAGGGCCGACCGAAGCACCTCTACAGCATCTGGAAGAAGATGCACGGCAAGAGCCTGGGCTTCGACCGTGTGCTCGATGTTCGCGCGTTGCGGGTCATCGTGGCCGACGTGCCGGCCTGCTATGCCGCGCTGGGCCTCGTCCACGAGTTGCTGACACCGCTGGCCGACGAGTTCGATGACTACATCGCGCGCCCGAAGGCGAACGGCTATCAGTCGCTGCACACCGTGGTGCTCGACGATGTCGCAAGGCCGGTCGAGATACAGATCCGCACGCGGGCGATGCACGACCACGCTGAACATGGCGTCGCAGCCCACTGGGCTTACAAGGAGGCTGGCGTCAAGGGCTACGCGGGGGTGGTGGCGGCCGATTCTGACTTCGACGCGCAGGTGGCGGAGGCGCGCAAGAGCGTGCTGCGCCAGTTGCTGGCGTGGGAGCGTGACTTCGTGGATCAGGATCGGGCGTCGGATGCAACTGCCGCTGCCGACGCTGGCGCCACCTTCGACGACCGCATCTACGTCTTCACGCCACAGGCAGCCGTCGTCGAACTCACGGCCGGCGCCACGCCGATTGACTTCGCCTATGCGGTCCACACCGATCTGGGCCACCGCTGCCGCGGCGCGAAGGTCGACGGTGCCATGGTGCCGCTCAACACCGCGTTGAAGAACGGGCAGACGGTCGAGGTCACGTCGGTCAAGGAGGGCGGCCCTTCGATGGACTGGCTGAACACGGACCTGGGCTACCTGCAGAGCGCACGCTCCAAGACCAAGGTGCGAGCCTGGTTCAATGCGCGGGCACAGGCCGAGACCATTGCGCGTGGCCGCGATGCAGTCGAGAAGCTGTTGCAACGCATCGGCAAGACAGCTGTCAAGCTCGATGATCTGGCCGCACAGCTCGGCTTCCGCCAGGCCGATGCCTTGTTCGAGGTGGTCGGCAAGGACGAGTTCTCGCTGCGCACCATCGAGACGCTGCTCAGGCCACCCGAGCCGCTGCCGTCGGCAGACGAGTTGATTGCTCTGCGCAAGGCGCGCCCCGAAGGCGAGCCGCCAAAGGGCGGCGTGCTAGTGGTCGGCGTCGAGTCGCTGCTGACGACCTTGTCGCGTTGCTGCCGCCCGGCACCGCCCGATGCGATCGGCGGCTACGTCACACGCGGCAAGGGCGTGGCTATTCATCGCAGCGGTTGCAGCAACTTCAAGCAGATGGCTCAGTGCTCGCCCGAGCGCGTGATCAGCGTGGCCTGGGGCGCGCCCCGCGCCGGCAAGGATGCGCTGTACCCGGTCGATGTGATCGTCGAGGCGACTGACCGCCAGGGTCTGCTGCGCGACATTTCCGAGGCGTTCTCGAAGGACAAGATGAACGTCACTGGCGTGAAAACGCAGTCGGTGCGTGACAGTGGCGGCGGTACCGCGTTCATGACCTTCACCGTCGAAGTCGCCGACGCCGCCAAGCTGGCGCAAGTGCTGCGCATCGTGGGACAGGTCAGTGGGGTGCGGGCGGTGCGGCGCAGGTAGCGCAGCACCCCGGCACCGCGGATTGGCAGGGTCCCGCCCCGCTTTTTCGGGCATCGATGGTTCGAGTCGTCGGGAGAATCGGCGAGATTCATGGACGATCCGCTCATCGACGATATGGCGAACCGGGTTCTCGCCTGGCCTTGCCGATACCTACTGGCATGCCGCATCGCTGGCCGTGCGGGTGCCGCCATGCTGGCCCTGGCGGCTGGCGCGACGATCGCCGCCGCCGGCAGCCACAACGAGCCCGAAGTCATCAAGCCGCGGCCCTCGACTGCTGTCAGCGTCACTGGGAAACATGGCGAGTCCCGCCCCGCAGCGCCTCAAACTGCCAGCTCGAGGGTGGCCAGCGGTCAGGTGCAGCCAGCCCTGCCTGTGATGCCACTCGCCTCGAGCGCTCCCCATGCCGCTGCCGCCGCCGACCAGACCGCATCGTCTGCGATGAACGCGCTCCCCGCCATCCTGCCGGTGCTCAGTGACGAAGTCCGTCTGGCTGCGATACAAGAAGGCAAACGGCTGCGGTCGATGGCGCCGTTGTCAGCAACCGCTTCGGTGCTCCCGGCACAGCCTGTCCGGGCGGCTGCCCCGACGGCGGTCGTCGCAAGGGCCAGGCCGCTCGCTGAAGGTGCTGCTGCCTACGCCTTGGTAACTGACATCACCAGCACGCGGATCGCATCTGAGCTGCGACAGCAATTGATGGGGTCCAGCGCGACGGTTGGCGAATTGCCTGGCACCCCGCGCGCTGAACTGATGCAGGTCAGCGCGGGCTGGCGTGCAGTGGTGTGGCCTTTTGCGACCGAGAAAGAGGCCGCCAAGGCCCGCCGTTTGCTCGCCGAGCGCGGCATCCGCACGGAGCTGTTGAAGTTTTGAGTCCCATGTGCCTGAGAGGGCTGATATAGTCCAAGGCTCTTCAGGCGCGTAGCTCAGCTGGTTAGAGCACCACCTTGACATGGTGGGGGTCGATGGTTCGAGTCCATTCGCGCCTACCAAATACGGTAGGAAGATCAAGCACTTGGCGGCAACGCCAGGTGCTTTTTTCTTGTCCTCACGATTGCCGAAGCGATCGGCACGGCTGATCGTGTTTTTTGGCGTGCTGGGTGCTGGCGGGGGTGGCGTTGCCAGCTTCAGGCGCCTGACGTGCGGGCTAGATCGGGGTTCGGCTCAAGCTCCGAGTTGCGACCGGAGGTAGCTCTGCTCGCCGATCGACTCCTCGTACCGATCTACAAAGCCCGGGTGCGCTCGGTCAGCCAGGCCAGCGCGAGGCCTGAGACCAACGGCGACAAGCGCTCGTACACCGTCGCGTGGTAATGATTCAACCAGTTGATCTCACCCGCATTGAGCAGCGATCGGTCGATGCAACGGGTGTCGATCGGGCACAGCGTCAGCGTTTCAAACTCAAGGAACTCGCCATAGGAATTGTCCTCGGCTGCATCGACCTGCACGTTCATCACCAGGTTTTCGATGCGGATCCCCCACTGCCCAGGGCGGTACAGACCCGGCTCGATGCTGGTGACCATGCCGGGCTCCATCGCCATCGTCGCTTCTGGCATCGCTTTTGAAATGGTCTGCGGACCCTCGTGCACGTTCAGGAAATAGCCCACGCCGTGACCGGTGCCATGACCATAGTCCAGACCCTGCTGCCACAGCGGCGCGCGCGCGATCGCGTCGAGCATCGGTGACATGGTGCCGCGCGGAAAGCGGGTACGGCTGAGCGCCATCAAGCCCTTGAGCACCAGCGTGTAGTCGCGCTGCTGTTTGGCGCTTGGCGTGCCGATCGCCCAGACGCGGGTGATGTCCGTGGTGCCGCCGGTGTACTGGCCGCCGGAGTCGATGAGTAGCAGGCCGCCGTCCTGATCCGAATTCACTGTGATGACCGCGTGCGATTCGGGCGTCGCCCGGTAGTGCGGCATGGCCCCATTGGCGTTGAAGCCGGCGATGGTCGGGAAGCTCAGGCCGACGAAGCCCGGGCGTTGCGCGCGCGCGCCGCTCAGCCGTTCGTCGACTGTCAGTTCGGTGAGGCGACCGCCATTAGCTGGATCGGCCAGGGCCTGCTCGAACCAGGCATAGAACGCGCACATGGCGGCGCCGTCCTGCGCCATCGCCGCGCGGATGTGGGCGGCTTCCGCCGCGCTCTTGCGGCTCTTGCGCAAGGTGCTCGGGTTGGTCGCTTCGATCACTTGCACGCCATCGCCGTCGCACACCTGTTCGCGCAGGCCGAATGTGATGCGACGCGGGTCGATCAGCAGCCGCGCATTGATGGGCAATGAGGCCAGGGCCGCACCGGCGCGGGCATAGGACTCGACGCGCACGCCATCAGCGCCGAGTACCGCTTGAAGCGCCGGCGACACCTTGCCATCGGCCGTGTACAGCACGGCCTGCTGCGCATCGATCAAGGCATGCGCGAGAAACACCGGGTTGTAGGGGACATCCGCGCCCCGCAGGTTGAACAGCCATGCGATGTCGTCGAGCGTCGAGATGAAATGGTGCGTGGCACCCAGCGTCGCCATGTCGAGTCGCACTTGCGTCAGACGTTCGGCTCGCGATTCGGTCGCTTGCGGCGCGAGATGCTCGTAGATTGGCGCCTCAGGTAGCCCGGGCCGATCAGGCCACACCTGCGTGAGCACGTCGAAGTCGGTGCGCAGCGCAATGCCGGCTGCCTGCAGGGTACGTTGCAGCCGCTGCGCGGTAGAAAGACCCAGCACCTCGCCATCGACGCCGACCGTCTGGCCCGCAGGCACATGCGTGGCCAGCCAGTCGATCGGGTGCGTCGCGGCACCGGTCGGGATTCTCTCCAGCGCGATCCCGCTGCCTGCCAGTTCGGCTTCGGCCTGCACCCAGTAGCGGCTGTCGGCAAACAGCGCGGCGGTGTCGGCGGTGACGATCAGTGCTCCCACAGACCCGGTGAAGCCCGACAGCCACTGTCGGCCCTGCCAGCGTTCGGGCAGATATTCGGACAGGTGCGGGTCGGACGACGGCACCAGCACGGCCGCAAGTTGGTGCTGCACCAGTGCGTCGCGCACACGCTCGATGCGCTGGCGGATCGGTGCTGTGGCGGTCTCCATCTGCGTGCGTTCAGGTTTGCGTGCTCGGGCTCGCTGGTGTGCCGATCGAAGCCCGAGCATGCGCAGGCTTCACTGCCGCATCGCCCGCCGCGCCGCCGCTCAGGCGCGATCGCACAAGAGCGATGTAGCTGCGCAGCGCATACAGCTCGTCGGTGTAAGCCAATGGGACGGTGATCTGCCCGACCTTGCCGTCCAGTGCATCAAGCTCGCTCAGAAGCTCGGCCGGTGCCTTGGTGCCGATCGCGCCTTCGATCTTCCGCAACTGCTCGTACCAGCGGAACACCCGTGAGCGGATTCGGAACTGGTACAGCGGCGGCAGCGTCCGCGACAGCGGCAACAGCACTGCAACGATCGTTACCAGCACCGGCCACATGCGATCGACCAGGTTCGCCAGCCAGAACGGCAGGTAGCGCTGCAGCAACGGTACGCCACTCTGGAAGAAACGCTGAGCCTCCTTTGCCAGCGGCCGCTCGGTGTTCAGCGCGGTCGGAAATTCGCCCTTGCGCTGAAACCAGCCGGCGCTGCCGTGCACTTGCTGCGCAGCCTGGACAAAGAGCTGGATCAGTGCCGGATGCGTGTCTTCCCGCGCGACCAGTGTCGCAGTGGGAGCCACCAGGTGCACATCCTGCGGCGGCAGGTTGGCGGCCAGATCGACAACACCGCGCGGCAGCGTGACCGGGCTCATGAACGGGAATCGACGGGAATAAGCCTCCGCTTGCGCGAAGTCGAACAGCTTGATGCCCGGCGTTTGCAGCAGCATCTGCACCATGACGGATTCGGGCGCGGAGGCGAACACCAGCGCATCCGATTCGGACCCGAGCAAGGCCATGACTGCGGGCGTCTGTGGCTCCTGCAGCAGCGTGATCTGCGCCGGATCCATTCGGTTGGCCTCGAGCAGTTTCCTCATCAGGTTCGGCACGCCACTGCCAGGCGAGCCGATGTTGAGCTTCCAGCCACCCAATTGCGAGATGCTTGTCAGCGAGTCCGACTTCAGCAGGCGCTGCGCTGCATCCTCCCGATAGAACAGCCACACCGGCTCGAAGAACATGCTGCCCAGCGACACCAACGTGGGCTTGTCGTCTTCGGTCTCAGCATCCTGGAGAGTTTGATCGGCCCCACCCTGTGCGAAGGCGATCTGCACTTCCGACGAGGGGTCGCGCAGCAGCGCGAGGTTCTCCGCTGCCCCGTGTGTGTTGCGCAGTTCGACCTGGATGCCGTACGTTTTCAGAATTGCCTGATAACGCTTGCCGAACGCGTGGTACGCCCCTTGTTCCGCGCCAGTGGCCAGCACCACCTTCTTCGGTGGTGTCGGGTCGAGCACGTAATACGCCGTCACCAGCAATGCCAGCGCCAGCAGAACGAAAGGTCCGACGGTGGCCAGCAGGTCGCGAATGGACAGCAAGGTCTGGCGCAGCGAATCGGGCATGGCCATCCGGCGAACTCAGCCGATGCGGCCGATCAGCAGGTACTCCAGCAGGGCCTTCTGCACATGCATGCGGTTCTCGGCCTCGTCCCAGACCACGCTTTGGGGCCCGTCGATCACATCGGCATCGACCTCTTGGCCGCGATGAGCCGGCAGGCAGTGCATGAACAGGGCATCTGGCTGTGCAACAGACATCATTTCACGGTCGACGCGCCAGTCGGTGAAGGCCTTCTGGCGTGCTTCGTTCTCGGCCTCGTAGCCCATGCTGGTCCACACATCCGTGGTCACCAGGTGCGCGCCACGACAGGCATCCATCGGGTTGTCGAACACCCTGACGCAGGCCTGGTTGGTGACGCCGGCCACTGCGGGGTCGATCTCGTAGCCGCTGGGCGTGCTGACATGCAACGTGAAGCCGAGGATGTCGGCCGCTTGCAGCCAGGTGTTGGCCATGTTGTTGCCGTCGCCGACCCAAGCCACGACCTTGCCCCTCAGGCAATCGAGAGCGCCGCCTCTTGCGGCCGCATCGCCTCGGTGCTCAATGAAGGTGTAGATGTCGGCCAGAATCTGGCACGGGTGGTATTCGTTGGTCAGTCCGTTGATGACCGGCACGCGCGAATGCGCGGCAAAGGCCTCGATCTTGGTCTGTTCGTAGGTGCGGATCATTACCACGTCGACCATGCGGCTGATCACGCGGGCGCTGTCCTCGATCGGCTCGGAGCGGCCGAGCTGGCTGTCACCTGTGGTCAGGTTCACCACCGAGCCGCCCATCTGGTACATGCCCGCTTCGAAGCTCACCCGCGTGCGGGTGCTGGCCTTCTCGAAGATCATCGCGAGCGTGCGGTCGACCAGCGGCGTGTATTTTTCGTAGTTCTTGAAGCGCCGCTTGATCTCCATCGTGCGGGCCAACAGGTAGGCGTACTCCTCGGCGCGCAGGTCCTTGAACTGAAGGTAGTGCCGGATCAGTGTCTTGCCGGGTTTCATGGCGGGTGTGTTCACGACGGCACGGGTTCTTGCAGGAAGGATTTGATCAGCGGGCACAGGATGTCGACGATCTGCTCTGCCTCGGCAGCGCTCAGGATCAGTGGCGGCACCAGGCGCACGACGCGGTCCGCGGTCACGCTGAGCAGCAGGCCCGCTGCGGCCGCTCGCCCCAACAGGTCACCGCAGGGACGATCGAGTTCGATGCCCAGCATCAATCCCTGCCCGCGGATCTCGACCACACCTGTCACAGCGGACAACTCACGCACCAGCCCGGCGCGCAGGGCCGCGCCCACCACGGTAGCGTTCTCCAGCAGGTGATCCTCTTGCATGATGCGCAGCGTCTCGATGCCTGCGCGCATCGCCAATGCATTACCGCCGAAGGTGGTGCCGTGATTGCCCGGTTGCAGAACCGTGGCTGCGCGGGGGCCGCACACCACCGCGCCTACTGGCACGCCCGAGCCCAGCCCCTTGGCCAGTGGCATGACGTCGGGCAGGATGCCGGCCCACTGGTGTGCGAACCACTTTCCGGTGCGCCCGATGCCGCATTGAACCTCGTCGAGCATCAGCAACCAGTCGTTCTCGTCGCACAAGCGGCGGATCGCACGAAGGTAGTCCATCGTCGCGGGGTTCACGCCACCTTCCCCTTGGATCACTTCGAGGAACACCGCCACCACATTCGGCCGGGTGTTCGCGACCTCGTCGATCGCGGCGACGTCGTTCAAGGGGACCCGCACGAATCCTTCAACCAGCGGCTCGAAGCCAGCGTGGATCTTCGGGTTGGCCGTCGCAGACAAGGTCGCAATCGAGCGGCCGTGGAAGGCCTTCTCGTAGACGATGACTTCGGGGCGATCGATGCCCTTGTTGTGCCCGAACTTGCGTGCGATCTTCAGCGCTGCCTCGTTCGCCTCGAGGCCGCTGTTGCAGAAGAACACGCGGTCGAGGCCTGACAGCTCACACAACTTTGATGCCAGGCTTTCCTGCAGCGGCGATGCGTAGTAGTTCGAGGTGTGGATCAGGCGGCCGATCTGCTCCTGCAGCGCGGGCACCAGCTTGGGGTGCGCGTGGCCGAGGGTGTTGACCGCGATGCCGCCCAGACCGTCGAGGTACTTCTTGCCGTGGGTGTCCCAGACCCAGCAGCCGCGACCATGCGACATCGCCATTGGCAGCCGCGCGTAGGTGTGCATCACGTGCGGTTCGGGATCGGCGGTGACGGGTTCAGGGGCGTTCATGGCAAGGATCCGCAGGGTGCTGGAGGGCAGGTGCCTTGCCGCAGTGCGGCCACAGGTACACGAGCACGGGCATCGGATTCTAAGGAGGCACCGAGGTGAAGCATTGTGAGGAGTGCAGGCGTCGGTCAGGCGGCACAATCGGCACGCGTGTTGCGTCGCATCAAAACTAGGGCGCTGCGATGCTCCGGAATTTGTAAGTCTGTCTGTGCCACTGGAAGCATGAGTTCATCTCCCACTCGCGAAGTGTTCATCAAAGGCGTCACCCTCGAGGGCCATGCCTTTCGACCCAGCGATTGGGCGGAACGTCTGGCCGGCGCGATGTCATGCTTTCGGCCGGAAGGTTCGGCCTCTGACCGCTCGTCGTTCATCGGCTATTCGCCGTATTGCGTGCCACGGGTGATCAGCGGGGTGAAGTGCGTGATCGTCAATCAGGCGCTTCGCGACGCCGAGCCGATGGCTTGGGACTTTGTCATGAACTTTGCGCGTGACAACAAGCTGCAAGTGGTTGACGCCGCCGCATTGCCGCCGTCACCGACCGAAATCTGAGGTCCAGAAATGCCAAAGGCCCGCAAAGCGGGCCCTTGGAGGAGAGCCGAAGCGCGAATCAGGCCGTTGCAGGCAGGGCCTTGATCTTGGCCGACAGACGGCTCTTGTGGCGTGCGGCCTTGTTCTTGTGGAAGAGGCCCTTGTCGGCGACCGAGTCGATGACCTGCTCGGCGGTCTTGAACAGGTCGGACGCCTTGGCCTTGTCACCGGCGATCACGGCCTTCTGCACGTTCTTGATGACAGTGCGGAACTTCGAGCGCAATGCGGTGTTGGCCGCATTCAGCTTCACGTCCTGACGCACCCGCTTCAAGCCAGAGGCGATGCGGACGGTTTTCTTCTTGGCTTTGGATGCTGTGGCCATGATTCTTCTGTGAGCAGTTAGAGCAGAGCCCGCGAGTGTAGCAGGGCTGGCGCCGTTGTGGCGCATTCACTCGGTGAATGGATCGCAAGCGAGCGGCCGCTGCCTATACTGCCCCGCCCCGTTGCCTAACACCATGAACCTGCTGCGCGCTGCCTCGACCGTTTCGCTGCTGACCCTCGCGTCACGCATCACCGGCCTGGGGCGGGAGCTGATCATTGCAGCGAGTTTCGGCGCCAGCGCGTACACCGATGCGTTCAACGTCGCCTTCCGCATCCCGAATCTGCTGCGTCGTCTGTTCGCAGAGGGAGCCTTCTCGCAGGCCTTTGTTCCGATCCTGGCCGCCACCCGCGCCACGGAGGGAGACGAGGTCACTCGCCGTTTGGTCGATGCCGTTGGCACCGTACTGGTCTGGGCTTTGGCGCTGACCTGTGTGCTCGGCATCATTGCCTCTCCAGTTCTGGTGTGGTTGATGGCTTCGGGCCTTGAAGAGTACGACGCCGCTGTGGTGATGACGCGGATCATGTTCCCTTACATCGGCTTCATGTCCCTGGTGGCGCTGGCGGCCGGCGTGCTCCAGACCTGGAAGCGTTTCGCGGTGCCGGCCGTCACTCCGGTGCTGCTCAATCTGTCGGTGATGCTCGCTGCGTGGCTGCTCGCGCCCTGGTTCCGGCAGCGTGGCATCGAGCCGATTTATGCCCTGGCCGTCGGCGTGATGCTCGGCGGCGTGCTTCAGTTGGCAGTGCAGTGGCCAGCGCTACGGGCCATCGACATGAGCCCGCGCATCGGGGGCTCATGGCGCACCTTGCGCACCTCGCTCGATCATCCTGGCGTGGGCCGCATCCTGAAGCAGATGGCCCCGGCGTTGCTCGGCGTGTCGGTAGCGCAGCTGTCGCTGCTGATCAACACACAGATCGCCTCGCACGTCGGTGTCGGCGCGGTGTCCTGGCTGACCTACGCCGACCGGCTGATGGAGTTCCCGACCGCTTTGCTCGGTGTAGCGCTCGGTGTGGTGCTGCTTCCTCAGCTGTCGGCCGCCCAGGCCAGTGGCGATCAGGCCGCCTATTCCAGTCACCTGGACTGGGGCTTGCGGCTGGTGCTTTTGCTCGCCTTGCCCTGTGCAGTGGCTTTGCTGGTCTTCCCGAAGGCCATGGTGTCGGGGCTTTATCACTACGGGCAGTTCAGTGCACTTGACGTCCAGCAGACGGTGCATGCGCTCATGGGTTATGGCATCGGCTTGCTGGGACTGATCGCCATCAAGGTGCTGGCGCCTGCCTTCTATGCGCGACAGGACATCCGTACACCGGTCAAGATCGCGGTGGTGGTGCTGGTCCTGACCCAACTGATGAATCTGGTGTTTGTGCCACAGTTGGGACACGCCGGCCTGGCGCTTTCCATCGGGCTGGGCGCTTTGATCAACGCCGGCTGGCTGTTCGCCGGGCTGCGGCGTCAGGGTACTTACGTGCCGTTGGCCGGGTGGCCTGGCTTCAGCTTGCGGGTGCTGTGCGCGACTGCCCTTCTGGGCGCTGCGCTGGGCGCGGCGTCGGTCGGCATTGATTGGGTCGGACTCGGCAGTCAGCGCGTGTTGCGTGTCGGCCTGCTCGCAGGATGTCTGGTCGGTGTAGCGCTGCTCTACTTCCTGGCGCTGCGGCTGATGGGCATCCGTCTGCAGGACTTTGCTCGCCGCGGCTGAGGTGCGCATGGCCGCCGCAACGGCGCCGTATCATTCGAAAATGACCAGTAAGTTCCAGTTCGCGGTGCCCACCACGCTCGATTATTTCAATGCCTTGGTGGCAGACGATGCCAGCTTGTCGCTGCTCGAAGCCGCGGCGTCGATCGGCTTGGACGAGCACCCGCAACTTGACCTGCAGGGGGTGCTCGCGGAGGTCGACGAACTGGCTGACAGGCTCAAGCGCCGCATCCCGGCTGACATGGTCCCTTTGCAGCGGCTGCGCTGGCTCAACCGTTATTTTTTCCACGAGCTGGGCTTCCGCGGCAATGTCAACAACTACTACGACCCCGGCAATAGTTATGTGCACGAGGTGCTGCGCACTCGCCGCGGCATCCCGATCACGTTGGCGATCCTGTATGTCGAGATGGCCACACATATCGGCCTGCGTGCACATGGTGTGTCGTTTCCAGGGCACTTCCTGGTGAAGATCAGCAAGTTGAATGGCCCGGGCAACGGTGAGGTCGTGATTGATCCGTTCACTGGCACATCGCTGTCAAGGGAGGACCTCGACGAGCGGCTCGGCCCCTACAAGATCAGCCAAGGGCTGGTCGGCGATTTCGATGCGCCGCTGGGACTCTTCCTGCAATCCGCGCAGCCGCGCGAGGTGCTGGCCAGGATGTTGCGTAACCTGAAGGAAATCCACAGTACCGCCGAAGACTGGCTGCGCCTGATGCCCGTCATGGATCGCCTGGTCGTGCTGATGCCGCATGCGCACGAGGAGCGGCGCGACCGGGGGCGTGCCTGGGCACAGCTCGGGCAGGCCGGCAAGGCGGCTGAAGACCTTGAAGCCTATCTGCGCGACCGTCCCGATGCGGACGACAGCCTTGTGTTGGCCGAGCAGCTGGATCGCTTGCGCCGGGGCGAACGCCCGAGGCTGCATTGAGCCCTGCGTTCGCGTCAGGCGCAAGGTGCGCATCGCAAGCCAAGCAGACGTTGTCGCCGTGAAGCAGATCCCGCTGCCGATAGGCTCCGGCAGCCCGCCGACTCTCGATTCATTCGTCGCCGGGCCGAACGCGATGGTGCTGACCCATTTGCGTACGGTATGCGAGCCAGGCGCTCCCACGACACCGCTGTATCTCTGGGGCGCGCAGGGCACCGGCAAGACCCATCTGCTGCGGGCATTGGCACACGAGGTTCAGCAGCGCGGCGGCCGCGTCGGCTGGTTCGATGCCCCGCAGAACCTCCCCTGGTTGCATGAAGAAAGCTGGAGCTTGCTGGTACTCGACGGTTGCGAGGCTTTTGACGCGTCACGGCAGCATGCGGCGTTCACCTTGTTTGTCGAGGCCACGTCGCAGGCGACCTTGATCGCTGCGTCGGGCCGACTGCCGCCGGTCGACCTGCCGTTGCGCGACGATCTGCGATCGCGCCTGGGCTGGGGTCACGTGATGGCTGTGCAGGCGCTCTCCGAAGCTGAATCGCGGGCGGCGCTGCGACAGGAAGCCGACCGACGAGGCCTGTTCCTGTCAGACGAGGTGATCGATTACCTGCTGCACCGCTACGCCCGTGACCTGAAACACCTGATGGTTCAACTTGATCGACTCGACGAATTTGCGATGGTCCACAAGCGTGCTCTGACCGTGCCGTTGCTGCGACAGATGCTGGCCGAAAACGCTGTTGACGATGTACGCAACAGCGATGGGGTATTGACTTGAATCTCTGCCTGTTCGACCTCGACGATACCCTGCTGCCGCTCGATTCTGACCACGCCTGGGGCGAGTTCGTGATCGCGCTCGGTTGGGTCGACGAGCCCAGCTTTCGGCGCGACAACGATGCGTTCTTCGCACAGTACCAGGCGGGCCAGCTCGACGTGCATGCTTACATCGAGTTCGCGACCCGGCCGCTGCGCGAGCGTTCGGCTGAGGAGCTGAGCGCCGCACAAGTCCTGTTCATGCAGCGAGTGATCGAGCCCGCCTTGCACGACAGCGCCCGCGATCTTGTGCGCAGGCACCAGGCGCAGGGGGATCGGGTGGCGCTGGTCACCGCGACCAATGAATTCGTCACCGCGCCGATCGCGGCAGCGTTCGGCATCCCCGCGCTGATCGCGGTGCAGCTTGAGCGTGACGCGCGCGGTAGCATCACGGGCCGCATCCGAGGCACACCGAGCTACCGGGAAGGCAAGGTCCTGCGCGTCGAGGAGTGGCTGGGCGAGCAAGGGGCCAGATGGCGCGACTGTGTACGCATCACCGTCTACAGCGACTCGCTGAATGACCTTCCCTTGCTTGAGAAGGCCACCGAACCGGTGGCGACCAATCCGACGCCTGCGCTGCTCGCGGTTGCCCACCAGCGCGGATGGCCAACGTTGAACCTGTTCACATGATCAAGAAGTTTTTCGACAAGCTGCTGGGCAAGCCGACCAAGAAGGCCAGCGCAGCGCCCTTGCTCGGTCAACGGGTCGAGGTGCCGAAGAGCGCACATCAGATCGATCCCTCGCTGGTCGATGAACGTGCCGCGAAGGTGGTGCAGACGCTGGTCGATGGCGGGCACGAGGCCTACATCGTCGGTGGCGCGGTTCGCGACCTGCTCCTCGGCCTTCGCCCGAAGGACTTCGATGTGGCAACCGATGCAACGCCCGAACAGGTCAAGGCGCTGTTTCGCCGCGCTTTCATCATTGGCCGGCGCTTTCGCATCGTGCACGTCGTTTTCGGCCGCGGCCGGCAGGATCGCGGCCTGAGCGAGGTCATCGAGGTCTCCACCTTCCGCGCGCTCATGGACGCCGCGGCTGCTGAACAGGTCGTTGGCAACGAGAAGACATTGAAGGCCGAAGGGCGTCACTCCGCCGGCCCGAGCCATGTGGTTGATGCAGACGGTCGCGTGCTGCGCGACAACGTCTGGGGACCACAGATCGAGGACGCCGCGCGTCGCGATTTCACCGTCAATGCGATGTATTACGACCCGGTGCGCGAACTGGTGGTCGACTACCACGGCGGCATCAAGGACGCGAAGAAGAAGCTGCTGCGGATGATCGGCGACCCCGAGACGCGTTACCGAGAAGATCCGGTGCGCATCATCCGTGCGGTGCGGTTCGCGGCCAAGCTAGGGTTCGAGATCGAACCGAAGACACGCGCGCCGATCCAGGCCATGTCGGCGCTGTTGGAGAACGTGCCGCCCTCGCGCCTGTTCGACGAGATGATCAAGCTGCTGCAGACCGGCCACTCGTTAGCGAGTCTGGCTGAACTTCGCAAGCAAGGCCTGCCGGCAGGCACCTTTCCGGTGCTCGACACGCTGCTCGACGACAGCCGCGGCAGCGCCGCGCACCGCGAGTTCGTGCAGCTGGCGCTGGCCGACACCGACCGCCGTGTGGACGAGGGCAAGCCGGTCGCGCCCAGCTTCATGCTGGCCTGCATGCTGTGGCACGACGTGCAGCTGAAGTGGGATCAACTGAAGGCTGGCGGTGAGCCCGCGTTCGCTGCGCTTCAGCAGGCTGTCGAAGCCATCTTCGATGCCCGCATCGGCGACATCTCCGGGCGAGGCAAGTTGGGTGGTGACATGCGCGAGATCTGGTTGATGCAGCCGCGCTTCGAGCGCCGTGTCGGCAATGCGCCATTCACGCTTGTCGAGCAACCGCGCTTCCGTGCCGGCTTCGATTTCCTTCGCCTGCGTGCCGATGCGGGTGAGGCATTGGATGAACTGGCGCGATGGTGGGAAGACTTCTCGCTGGCTGACGAGGACGAGCGACGCCGATTGATGGAGTCAGTGCGAGGGCGTGATGCCCGGCAGGATGGCAAGCGTCAACCCAAGCCTGCTCAGACCACGGAGTCCGACGACGAGCCGGAGGCGGTTGCTGAGCCCGCCAAGAAGCGCCGTCGCCGTCGCCGCAAGCCGACCGAGGCGGGCGTCGCGGTCTCCTCAGAAGGCGGCGAGCCCGGCTCGGTGTGATCGAGTCGCGAGCCTGCATTGGCCTCGGCGCCAATCTGGGAGATACGCGGGCGGTTCTCGCGGCGGCATATGCCCAATTGCAGCAATTGCCAGGATCGCGGCATCACCGCTGCTCGCCGTGGTTCAGCAGCGCCCCGGTCGATTCCAGCGGCCCGGACTATCTGAACGCGGTCGCCTGTTTCGACACCACCTTGTCGCCTCATGCCTTGCTGGAGGGGCTGCAAGCGATCGAGCGCAGCCACGGCCGCGAACGCCCTTACCGCAACGCACCGCGCACGCTCGACCTCGACCTGCTGCTTTACGGCGATCAACAGATCGGAACGGCCGCGCTCGCCGTGCCGCACCCTCGGATGCACGAACGTGCCTTCGTGCTGCTGCCGCTGGCGGCATTGCTGCCAGATGCAGTGATTCCCGGGCGCGGGCCCCTCAGTACGTTGCTGTCGTCGGTGGTGGGGCAGTCGGTATGGCGGGCTGACTGACAGGCAGCGCCTCGGCCTCGTACTCGAAATAGCGCTGGGCAGCGAAGGCGATGGTGGCCATCAGCACGCCAGCACCCACCAGCAGGGCCAGCATCACCCCCAGCACCGCGGCCCAGCCACTGCGAGTGGCCGTGCGTCCGGCATTGAAGCGGGCATTCCATTTGTCGTCGCTGGTCAGGCCGTAGACGATGGCGCACAGCATCGATGCCGCAATCGTGCAGCCGACGAATGGAATCAGCACCCACGCCAGCTGATCGTCCTGGCCCAGCGATTGCGCCCGATTCACGCCATACAGCCCGATCAGCGTGGGCAGTGGATGCAGCCAGCCAGGCACATCGCGAAAGCCATGCAGGTAGAAGCGGTGCAGCCCCAAGGGGCCTGCGACGATGGCGATCCAGGTGGCCAGGGTCTTCGATTTGTCGGCGGATGGGGTCGTTTCGATGGTCGTCATTCCTTCTGGCTGGGTGCCGATTCTGCGCCCAAGCCCAGACGTCTCTGCATCAACACCACGTCCAGCCAGCGCTCGAGTTTCCAGCCGACGCCGCTCAATTGTCCGGCAGGCACGAAGCCCAAGGCGCGGTGCAGGCAAATCGAGCCTGCATTCGCCGCATCGCCGATCACCGCGATCATCTGTGTCGCCCCGCGGGCCTCGCATTGCGCGATCAGCTCCGCCAGCAATAGCCGTCCGATGCCTTGCCGCTGGCAGTCCGGCGCGAGGTAGACCGAGTCTTCGACGCAATGGCGGAAGGCCAATCGCGGCCTGAAAGGCTGAGCGCATGCATAACCGATCACGCGGCTGGCCCGCTCTGCGACCAGCCAGGGCCAGCCTTGTTCGTCAGCTTGCTCCAGCCGCACTGCCATTTGCCGCGCATCAGGGGCATCCAGCTCGAAGGTGCCCGTGCCGTGCGCCACATGCCACGCATACAGGCCTGACAGTGCCGGGATGTCTCCCGGGAGGCAGGCTCGAATAAGCAGTGGCGGTGTCACAGCGTTTGAAATTGCCGGATAGAGCAGTTTAGAATCGAGGGTTCACGTGACGGCTGGTGGGTTTGATGCGCTTTGATGCGCTTGGACCGGTTGGCGTATCTACGGCACTGATCCTCGTCGCGGCCCTGCGGCTGCGACTTTACGTTCTGCGCGACCGGAGTGTCTCCCGGATGCGGCGGGCACCCCATCATTCAAGGAAACACCATGGTTGTGATTCGACTGGCTCGCGGCGGCGCCAAGAAGCGCCCGTTCTTCAACATCGTCGTCACCGACTCGCGCATCCGCCGCGATGGCCGCTTCATTGAGCGCGTTGGTTTCTACAACCCTGTCGCCTCCGGTGGCGAGCAGCCATTGCGCGTTGCCTTCGATCGCATCGACTACTGGGCCGGCAATGGCGCCCAGTTGTCGCCCACGGTGGCACGCCTGGTCGAGCAGGCCAAGGCCGCGACGGCCTGAGTTTGACTTGATCGTCGGCGTCACCGCCTCGATCGATTCACCGGCAGCAGTTCGTGGCTGAATCCGGTTTCGATACGGCGACCTGGCCCGACGATGCGATCGAGGTCGGCATCATCATCGATGCCTGGGGCGTCAAGGGCTGGTTCAAGGTCAAACCTTTCGCCGCGGATCCGCAGGCGTTGTTCTCCTCGAAGCGCTGGCTGCTGAAGCCGCCCGAGTCCAAGGGTCCGAGAGCGGTTGTCAACAGCGCGCCCTTGCCACCACTGCTGAAGATCGTGACCGCCAAGGACCATGGCGATCTGGTGGTCGCCCAAGCTCAGGACGTCGTCGATCGACCTGGCGCTGAGTCCTTGCGCGGCGCACGTGTCTACGTGCCGCGCAGCAGTTTCCCCACGGCACCTCCCGATGAGTACTACTGGGTAGATCTGGTCGGCTTGGCGGTCATCAACCGCCAAGGTGAACACCTGGGTGAGGTCGTCGGCTTGATCGATACCGGCCCGCACAGCGTGCTGCGGGTGGCTGCTGCGGGTGCCGCCACCGAAGCCGATCAGCGGCTGATTCCGTTTGTTGCCGCCTTTGTCGACGCGGTCAGCCTGCCCGAGCGACGCATCACCGTCGACTGGGGCCTGGATTACTGATCGTCGTGCGGACGCTGCCATGCGCTTCGACGTCATCACGCTGTTTCCCGAGCTCTTTGAGCCCTACCTGATCCACGGCATCACGCGTCGCGCTTATGAGTCCGCTCAGGTGGACGTCCGGTTGTGGCCACTGCGCGACTTTGCCGACGGACAGTACCGTCGCGTCGATGACCGTCCCTACGGCGGCGGCCCGGGCATGGTGCTGCTGGCCGAGCCCCTGGAGCGGGCCTTGGCGGCTGTTCAGACTGGACGCAATGTCGGTGTCGCGGGCGCAGAAGGCGCCGTTCAGACCAAAGCCCCGGTCATTCACTTCACACCTACCGGCCGGCGCATCGATCAGGCTCTGGTGCGCGAGATGGCCTCGGGCCCCGGCGCGGTACTGCTGTGCGGCCGGTATGAGGGCATCGACCAGCGCGTGCTCGACCGCCACGTCGATGTCGAACTGAGCCTCGGCGACTTCGTCCTGTCTGGTGGTGAACTGCCCGCGCTGGCGCTGCTCGACGCGGTGGCGCGCTTGCAGGACGGTGTGCTCGGCGATGCGCAATCGCACCAGCAGGACAGTTTTTCCGACGGCCTGCTCGAAGGACCGCATTACAGCCGTCCAGAGGTGTTGTCAGCCGACGACGGTCCGCTACCGATTCCGCAGGTGTTGCTGTCAGGCCACCACGAACGCATTGCGCGCTGGCGCCGCGAGCAATCGCTGGCGCTGACGGCACGCCGCAGGCCGGACCTGATTGCAGCGGCGCGCGCTGCCAACCGGCTCAGTGCTGAAGATGAGCGGTATCTGGCCGCATTCAACGTATACTAGAAGGCTTTTCTGATCCTCTGCCACGCCCGGCCTAACGTTGTGTCTTCACGTACAGGTCCGGAACAATTCCTCCACCCAGCGTCGGCAAGATCACACGGAGAAACCATGGACCTGATCCAAACCCTCGAGCAAGAGGAAATCGCCCGTCTGAACAAGACCATCCCGGCGTTCGCGCCTGGTGACACTGTCATCGTCAACGTGAACGTCGTCGAAGGGACCCGCAAGCGCGTGCAGGCCTACGAAGGTGTCGTGATCGCCAAGCGCAATCGCGGCCTGAACTCGAGCTTCATTGCCCGCAAGATCTCCAGCGGCGAAGGCGTCGAGCGCACCTTCCAGTTGTACAGCCCGCTGATCGCGTCGATCGAAGTCAAGCGCCGCGGCGATGTCCGTCGTGCCAAGCTGTACTATCTGCGCCAGCGCTCGGGCAAGTCGGCTCGCATCAAGGAGAAGCTCGCCTGAGCGAGCACCTGACCGATCCGCAAGTTGAATCAAGCCGCCTTTCTAGGCGGCTTTTTCTATTCCGAGTCATCTGATGCCGTTGAGTTTCGATCCCGAACAGTGCCCCGTGCTTTCGATCGACGATCACCTGCCGGCGGTGTCTCGGGATCGGCTGGCGGCGCTCGCTCTGCGCGATCGATTCCAGCGCGCGCCGGTGTGGCAGCCGGAGCGTATGGCCGATCGCCAACCAGTGCCGAGGGCGCTAGTACACGCCTCGGTGCTGATTCCCCTGGTGCTGCGTGGCGACGACATCACAGTGTTGCTGACGCAGCGTTCCGAACGCCTCAGCGACCACCCCGGTCAGATCAGCTTTCCTGGCGGCCGCGCAGAACCGGAGGACGTGACGCCGATCGCCACCGCGTTGCGCGAGGCCTACGAAGAAGTGGGCCTGAGCAGTGAGTTTGTGCAGGTTCTGGGTACCTTGCCGCACTACACCACCGTCACGGGCTACGTCGTCACGCCGGTGGTGGCGCTGGTGCAGCCGGGCTTCAGCTTGCAGGTGGATGCCTCCGAGGTGGCAGACGTGTTCGAGGTGCCGCTGGCCTATCTGATGTCGCCTGCCCATCATCGGCGGCATGCGGTGGGCGAGGGCGACGAGGCCCGTGAATTCCTGTCGATGCCGTGGACGTCGCAGGCGCCGGATGGGTCGCTGAGGTCCTATTTCATCTGGGGTGCTACCGCAGCGATGCTGCGCAATTTCTACCGATTCCTCGCGGCCTGACCACGCGGGGCTCGGTTGACCGGCCGCTATGATCGCCCGCGATGAGTCTTTTTTCGGTCCTACTGGCGCTGTTGCTTGAACAGCTCAAGCCCTTGCAGCGTGGCACGGTGATTCACACCGCGATGACTTCGTGGCAGCGCTGGGTCGGCCGGAATTTCGACGCGGGCCGCGACCGCCATGCCTGGGTCGTGTGGATCATCACCGTGGTACTGCCCAGCGCGCTGGTCTGGGCGGTATATGCCGGCGTCGCCCATTACAGCCTGTTGTTGGGGCTGGTGTGGAATGTCGCGGTGCTGTACCTGACGCTGGGCTTCCGCCAGTTCAGCCACTACTTCACCGACATCCGGGACGCGCTCGACCGTGAAGACGAAGTCGAGGCGCGCCGTCTGCTGACCGAGTGGCGTCACCTTGATGTGAGCGAGTTGCCGCGCACCGAACTGCTCCGCCATGTGATCGAGCATTCGCTATTGGCCGCGCACCGCCATGTGTTCGGCGTGTTTTTCTGGTTTGTGGTGATGTCCTCGCTGGGCTTCGGCCCTGCGGGCGCGGTGCTGTACCGCTGTGCTGAATTCGCCAGCCGCTATTGGGCGTTTCGCAGCCGCACCATCGGCGAGCCGACCAACGAGCGGCTGATGGCGCTGTCGCAAAACTTGTTCGGTCTGATGGACCACGTCCCAGCGCGGCTCACCGCGTTCGGCTTCGCAGTGGTCGGCAACTTCGAGGAAGCGATCAATGGCTGGCGGCGTGACGCAGAGATGTGGCGACACCCGAACGAAGGCATCATCCTCGCGGCGGCTGCCGGTGCGGTGGGCGTGCAACTGGGCGGGATGGCGGCACCCGGCGTAACGCCGGATCGGTCGAAGACGTTCGACAAGGGCGTCGGCTTCGAAGACCTGGCCGCAGTGGGTTCGACGGCTGGTATGACGCCAGTGTTGGGCCATCTGCGCAGCATCGTCGGCCTGGTCTGGCGTTCGGTGGTGTTGTGGATGCTGCTGCTGGCCTTGCTGACGCTGGCGAATCTGGTCGGTTGACTCTGAGGCGCCTACCAGCGCGTGCCTTCCAGTTCCTGGCGTATCTCGCAGTAGATGCGGTAGCGCGATTCGCTGATTTCACCTTGCGCCAGTGCCTCGCGAACACCACAGCCCGGTTCCTGGCGGTGGGTGCAGTTGTAGAAGCGACAACGCGTCGAGGCCTCGCGCAGGTCGGGCATCAGAGCCGGCAGCTTTTGCGCGTCGACCTGCTTCAGGCCGAATTCCTGGAAGCCGGGTGAATCGATCAGGCCGGTGCGGCGTTCGGCATCCAGCCAGTACCACTGGGTCGAGGTGGTAGTGTGGCGTCCCGAGTTCAGCGCCTGCGACACCTCGCCGACCTGCGCGCGGGCATCGGGCGCCAGAAGGTTGATCAGCGTACTCTTGCCAGTGCCGCTCGGCCCGAGCACCAGTGAGGCCTGCCCGGCCATCAGCGGCATCAACAGAGCACGAGATGCCTCGGGATGGGCCTTCAGCGCGACCTCAAGTACGCGATAACCCATGGTCACGTACGGCTTCAGTCGCTCCCGCGCCGTATCGATCTGCGGCAGGTCGGATTTGTTCAAAAGAATGCTGGCCGCGATGCCGGCGCTCTCGGCCGCAATCAGCGCGCGCGCCAGTTGCGACTCGCTGAATACCGGCTCGCTGGCCACCATCACCAGCACCTGGTCTAGGTTGGCGGCGAAGGCCTTGGTCTTCCATTCGTCCTGGCGAAACAGCAGGTTGCGTCGCTCCTCCAGTTCCTCGATCACGCCCTCGTCGCCGGTGATCTGCCAGCGCACCCGATCGCCAACGACGCAAAGGCTCTTCTTGCCGCGAGGGTGGCAGATGGTGCGCACACCGGTATCGGACTCGACGACGTAGTGGCGGCCGAAACCCGAGACGATCAGCCCGGAGGTGGTCGGTGCATCGTCGGCCTTGGCCTTGCTCAAGGCGTCGATCCGGTCATGTGGTGGTGGCTCGTGTCTGCATCGCTGCCAGCCGCTCAGCAGCCGGTGGGTGCGAGTAGTAGAAACGGGCGTACAGCGGGTCGGGGGTCAGCGTCGAGGCGTTGTCCTTGTAAAGCTTGAGCAGGGCCGAGGACAGGTCACGCCCGTTGGCCTGAGTGCAGGCGTAGGCATCAGCCTGGAACTCATGGCGGCGCGACAGCCCCGCGAACAGCGGTGACAAGAAAAAGCTGAACACCGGCACAATCAGCATGAACAGCAGCAGCGCCACTGCATCATTCGCTACCGTCATCGAGGGCTGTACACCGAAAGCTGCGTAGAACCAGATCCGGTGTGAGAGCCAGCCCAGCACTGCAAAACCGACGAGGCTGAGCGCGAACATCGAGGCGATGCGCTTGAGTACATGCCGGTATTTGAAGTGGCCTAGCTCGTGCGCCAGCACCGCCTCTACCTCGCCGGGTAGCAGCTTGTCGAGCAGGGTGTCGAAGAACACCACCCGCTTGGCCGCACCGAAGCCGGTGAAGTAGGCGTTGGCGTGCGCCGATCGCTTGCTGCCGTCCATCACGAAGAAGCCCTTGGCGAAGAAGCCGCACTTCGCCATCAGTGCCTGCACCCGCGCCTCAAGCGACGCGTCGGCGAGCGGCTTGAAAGTGTTGAACAGTGGCGCGATCACCGTCGGGTACAGCACCAGCGCCAGCAGGTTGAAACCCATCCACGCACCCCAGGCCCACAGCCACCAGAGGGGGCCGGCGCTGCCCATGATCCAGAGGATGCCAGCGGCCAGCGGTAAGCCGATCAGGGCGCCCAGCCCGACACCTTTCAGCGCATCAACCATATACAGCTTCCAGGTTGTTCGGTTGAAGCCAAAGGCCTGTTCGATGCGAAAGGTGCTGTACAGATCGAAGGGCACATCCAGCACAGAGCCGATCACAACGAACGCAGCGAGCAAGGTCAGCTGGTAGGCCATGTCGCCGTAGGCTGGCTGCACGGCCTCGCGGATCGTGTCGTTCAGCACGCCGAGCCCACCGAGCAGCGTCCATCCGACCAGCACAGCAGCGCTGAACGCCATCGTCCACAGGCCGAAGCGGCCCTTGGCAACGGTGTAACGGGCCGCCAGACGGTGCGCGTCCAGCGTGATGCGGTCTGCGAAGGCTGCGGGCACCGCATCGCTGTGCGCGGCCACATGGCGCATCTGTCGCGTGGCGAGCCAGAATCGGATCAGCAAGGAAATGACGAGGGCGGCGGCGAACAGCAGCGCGAGCAGCGAGGCAGGGTGGTTCAAGGGGACTTCAGAGGGTGGCGTCGGAGCGCAGTGTAGGGCGCGAGGCAGCTTGTACCGTGAGCCGTAAGACAATCCCCGCAAGGAGCAAGCACCATGACTACCCCCTTGGCAAAGAGCGACCAGAACCTGATCTGGATCGACCTCGAGATGACCGGGCTGTACCCGGAAACCGACCGCATCATCGAGATCGCGGTGATCGTCACCGATTCACAACTGAATGTGCGCGCCGAAGGCCCGACGATCGCGGTCCATCAGAGCGATGCCGCACTCGACGCGATGGACGCCTGGAACAAGGGCACGCATGGCCGCAGCGGGCTGATCGATCGCGTCAAGGCGTCGACTTTGGACGAGGCGCAGGCCGAGGCCCAAATCATTTCCTTCCTCCAGCAGTATGTGCCCAAGGGCAAGTCACCGATGTGCGGCAACAGCATCTGCCAGGACCGCCGCTTTCTTGCGAAGACGATGCCGGCTCTGGAAGACTTCTTCCACTACCGCAACCTCGATGTCAGCACGCTGAAGGAACTGGCCAAGCGCTGGAAGCCGGGCATCCTCGACGGTTTCAAGAAAGCCCAGGCACATACGGCGCTGGCGGATATTCGGGAGTCGATCGAGGAACTGGCTTATTACCGCGAGCACTTTCTGTCGGCGTGATCTGAGTTTCCACCGACCAACGCCTAGGCGTGAGCACTGCGCCGGGCCGCTGTGTTCTGTTCATGTCCCCCGGGCCGGTTCACCAGCCGTTCGCTTCGGCTCAAGTCCCGTCGGCCCTCCTCCTTTACTTCACTCCACACAGCGGCCCGGCGCAGCGCCCATGCCAGACACTGAAGCAGGCGACGTTTTAGAAGCCCTATGCACGCGACGATGGTGCCGGCTGAGGAGGGCGTGGGGTGACCGGCGCAGCGAAGTAAAGGAGGAGGGCCGGATTGGCCTCACCGGAAGTGTTCGGGTGGTGAACCGGCCCGGGGGACATGAGCGGAGGCGGTTATCCCGCGCCCTCGGCAGCACTGCGCAAAAACCCGCACGCGGTGAGCAGTTAAACGATGAAAGAGAGATCAGTAATTGATCCCCATCGCGTCCCGCACATCCCGCATCGTTTCCCGCGCCACCGTGCGTGCGCGCTCGGTGCCGACGTCGACGATCCACTGGACCTGTTTCGGATTGCTCAGATAAGCCTCGGCGCGCTCGCGCCAGGGCTGCTGCTCGCGGATGATCGCGTCGACCACTGGCTGCTTGCATTCGAGGCAGCCGATGCCTGCCGTCTTGCAGCCCTTGACGACCCATTCCTTCGTGTCGGCGTCTGAGTAAACCTGGTGGAACTGCCACACCGGGCAGCGCTCCGGGTCGCCAGCATCTGTGCGGCGCACACGCTGCGGGTCGGTCGGCATGCGCTTGATCTTCTGCTCGACCACGGCTGGCTCTTCGCGCATGGCGATCGCGTTGCCGTAGCTCTTGCTCATCTTCGCGCCGTCGAGGCCCGGCAGCTTGCTCACTTCGGTGAGCAGCACCGCGGGCTCATGGAGGATGGTCTTGCCGGCGCCGCGCAGGAAGGCGTCGAGCCGTTCGCGGTCGGCTGCGCTCAAGGCGCCGCTGGCGGCGATCAGCGTTCGAGCCTGCGCCAGCGACTCATCGCTGCCGGTTTCCTGGAAGGCCTTGCGTGCGGCGGTGAACGCCTTTCCGTCGTTCTTGCTCATCTTCTTGACGACGGCGAGCGCCAGTGCCTCCGCGTTCGGCTCGCGGCCGTACAGATGGTTGAAGCGGCGCGCCACCTCGCGGGTGATCTCGACGTGCGGCGCTTGGTCTTCACCTACTGGCACGAACGCGGCCTTGTAGATCAGGATGTCGGCCGCCTGCAGCAGCGGATAGCCGAGGAAGCCGTAGGTTGCGAGGTCGCGGTCCTTCAGCTTTTCCATCTGGTCCTTGTAGGTCGGCATGCGCTCCAGCCACGCCAGTGGCGTGCCCATTGCCAGCAGCGTGAACAGCTCGGCGTGTTCGGGCAGGCGGCTCTGGATGAAGATCGTGCACCGCTCGGGGTCGAGCCCGGCGGCGATCCAGTCGATCACCATGTCGTAGACGTTCTTCTCGATGACCTCGCGGTCTTCGTAGTGCGTCGTCAACGCATGCCAGTCGGCGACGAAATAGAAGCAGTCGAAGTCGGGCTGCAGCCGCACCCAGTTCTTCAGTGCGCCGTGGTAGTGGCCGAGGTGCAGGGCACCGGTGGGGCGCATGCCGGACAGGACTCTCTGTTTCATGGGACAGCTCGGTGGTGAGGCTGGCGATTGTAGGTTTCGACTTCTTGCCGGGCCGATACACTGCGGCGCGCTGCTGGAGCGCTACCTCACACTCTGCGTCATGAAGAACCTGGTCATCCTCATTTCCGGTCGCGGCTCAAACATGGTGGCGATCGCCGAGGCTTGCGCTACCGAGGGCTGGGATGCGCGTATTGCTGCCGTGATCAGCAACCGCAGCGATGCGGGCGGTCTGGGTTATGCGCAGCAGAACGGCATCGCGACGGCAGTGGTCAACCACCGCGATTTCGAAGATCGTGAGGCCTTCGATGCAGCGCTGGCGCAGGTTATCGATCGGTTTGCACCCGATCTGGTCGTGCTGGCCGGCTTCATGCGCATCCTCACGCCGGGCTTCGTGCAACGTTACGCCGGGCGCATGCTGAACATCCATCCGTCGCTTTTGCCGGCATTCCCGGGCCTGCACACCCACCGTCGCGCGATCGAGGCTGGCTGCAAGGTCGCTGGCACCACTGTCCACGTGGTGACGCCTGAGCTCGACCATGGCCCGATCGTTGCGCAGGCGGTGGTGACTGTGCGGCCTGACGATACCGAGGACGCGCTGGCAGCGCGTGTGCTGGCCATGGAGCATCGGCTCTATCCGCGTGCGGTGCGATGGTGGGTCGAGGGCGTTCTCGACCACACCGACGACGGTCGTATCTTCCACCGCCTTGGCGAGCCGCAGGCGCTGATCGCGGGGGGCTGACCGCCGTGCGCCGAGGTCGGCCCGGATAATCAGGGCAATGCATCCCAACGCCTTGCTTGAACTCGCCACGGAACTGCTGCATCGGGTGATGCAGTTCAGCGCCCCCGCGGACAACGTCGTTTCCGACTTCTTTCGCCAGAACCGCGGCCTCGGCATGCGCGAGCGGCACACGCTCGCCGAGACCACCTACACCGTGCTGCGGCAGCGCCCGCTCTTCCAGCACCTGGCGCAGTCGGGCAAGGGCGAGATGGAACGCCGCCTGGCACTCCTCGGATGGCAAGGCAACGCTGCCTTCCTGCGCGCGGCCTTGCAGGACCATGAGGTGCAGTGGCTGGAGAAGGTCGGCGCGGTCGATCGCTCTGCGCTGCCCGACAAGCTGCGCCACAACCTGCCCGAGTGGCTGGCCGATCGGCTGCAGGCGGAGGTCGGCGAGGAGTTCTGGCCATTGATCGAGGCGTTGAACGGCAGCGCGCCCCTGGATCTGCGGGTCAACACGTTCAAGGCCAAGCGCGAGGCAGTGCAGGCCGATTTCAAGATCGCCAATATCGACGCGCTCCCGACGCCGTACTCGCCGTGGGGTCTGCGCATCGAAGGCAAGCCGGCGCTGCACAAGCTCGAGGTGTTCCTGCGTGGCGACGTCGAAGTGCAGGACGAAGGCAGCCAGTTGCTGGCGCTGCTGACCGATGCGAAGCGCGGCGAGATGGTCGTCGACTTCTGCGCGGGTGCCGGTGGCAAGACGCTGGCACTGGGTGCTTCGATGCGCAACACCGGGCGTCTGTATTCATTTGACACCTCCGGCCACCGGCTGGCCGCCTTGAAGCCGCGTCTGGCGCGCAGCGGACTGTCCAATGTGCACCCGGTGCAGATCGCACACGAGCGTGATGACCGCATCAAGCGGCTGACCGGAAAAATCGACCGGGTGCTGGTGGATTCGCCTTGTTCCGGCCTGGGCACGCTGCGCCGCAATCCGGACCTGAAGTGGCGACAGTCGCCGCAGTCCGTTGATGAACTTCGCGTCAAGCAGGCCGCTATCCTGGCCAGTGCTTCGCGTCTGGTCAAACCGGGGGGACGGCTGGTGTATGCCACCTGCAGCCTGCTGCAATCCGAAAACGAAGACATCGCCGACGCGTTCTCAGCCGAGCGCCTGAGGGATTTCAAGCCAGTTTCGGTGGAATCCTTGCTTCAGGACGCGCATGTGGCACAAGGCAGCACCTTGGCCCGCGGCCCGTACCTTCGCCTGTGGCCACATCGCCACGGCACGGATGGCTTCTTTGCGGCGGTTTGGCAACGCGCTTGATTCGCCCGCAATTGGCCTCAACTCCGAAGTGTGTCGGTCGTTCGGCGCTGTTTGGGTCATCCCTGTTGACGGTGACGCCTACAATCAAAGGTTAACTTCATTGCAGCTCGGACCCGATTTCATGAATGTATTGACGACGGTGCTGGACAGTCTTCTGAACTGGTTGGCCAACGGCTTGATTGAAACCACGTGGTGGCAGGTGGTTTTGTATGCGTTGATCGCGACGCACATCACGATCGCGTCAGTGACCATCTTCCTGCACCGGTCGCAAGCGCACCGTGCGCTCGATCTGCATGCGATTCCCTCGCATTTCTTCCGTCTGTGGCTGTGGTTGAGCACCGGTCAGGTCACCAAGGAATGGGTGGCAGTCCACCGCAAGCACCACGCCAAATGTGAGACCCCTGACGATCCGCACAGCCCGCAGACGCGCGGCATCAAGACGGTATTGCTGACCGGCGCCGAGTTGTACCGCGTCGAGACAAAGAATACGGAGACCCTGGCCAAGTACGGCCTCGGCACGCCGGACGACTGGTTGGAACGCAACCTGTATACGCGCTACAGCTGGCAGGGTGTTGGCGTGATGATGCTGATTGATCTGGCGCTGTTCGGCGCCGCTGGACTGGCGGTCTGGGCCGTCCAGATGGCCTGGATTCCTATCACTGCGGCCGGCATCATCAATGGCCTTGGTCACTGGTGGGGCTATCGCAATTTCGAGGCGCAGGACGCGTCGACCAACATCTCGCCCTGGGGCATCATCATCGGTGGCGAGGAGTTGCACAACAACCACCACACCTACCCGACCTCGGCCAAGCTGTCGGTCAAGCCCTATGAATTCGACATCGGCTGGATGTACATCCGCGCCATGGAGATGGTCGGCTGGGCCAAGGTGCGCAAGACGGCGCCTCAACTGAAGCTCGGCGTCGTCAAGCCGGTCGCTGACACGAAGACGCTTGAGGCGATCATCGCCAACCGCTATGAAGTGATGGCCAAGTACGCCGGACACCTGCGCGACGAATGCCGCAGTGAACTGGCACGCCTGAAAGCAGAAGGCGCCCAGAACAGCGCTCATTGGAAAGATCTGCATCTGGCCAAGCGCTGGCTACACCGCGATCAGGACAAGATCCCGCAGGGTGTGCAGGAACGGGTGGCATCCGTGTGCGCCCAGAGCGCAGTGCTGTCGAAGCTGGTGACGATGCGCGAGGAATTGCGAGGGCTTTGGACGCGAACCAATGTGTCTGCGGACCAGTTGGTGCTCGATCTGCAGGCTTGGTGCAAGAAGGCTGAAGACAGCGGCATTGCGGTGCTTCAGGATTTCGCGATCAAGCTTCGTGCCGCGCACGCCTGATTTCGAACGCCCGAGTCATTTGCCCCCAAGTCGACCCGCTGCAGGGTCGGCACAACAAAAAGCCCGCCGAACATCGCTGTTCGGCGGGCTTTTTGTTGGGTGACGAAAGCGCTTATCGCAGCTTCGTTTCCTTGTACATCACATGCTTGCGTGCCTTCGGATCGAACTTCATGATCTCGATCTTCTCGGGCTTGGTTTTCTTGTTCTTGTCGGTTGTGTAGAAGTGACCTGTCCCAGCTGACGATTCCAGCTTGATTTTTTCGCGTCCACCTTTTGCCATGATCCGCTCCTAATCAGATTTCGCCGCGGGCACGCAGGTCGGCAACGACCTGCTCGATGCCCACCTTGTCGATCAAGCGCAATGCCGCATTCGAGATGCGCAGGCGCACCCAGCGGTTCTCTGTTTCGAGCCAGAACCGGCGGTATTGCAGGTTCGGCAGGAACCGACGCTTGGTCTTGTTGTTCGCATGGGAAACATTGTTTCCCGACATCGGGCGCTTACCCGTGACTTGACAGACGCGTGCCATGACGCTGCTCCAATAGGTTCGTGTTTCAGGTTTCGCTGATGCGGCACGCCTGAGGCGTTGGCTGCATCGTGGCTTGCGCCCACGTGGCCGCTGCACGACGACCCTCGAATGACAGAGGCCCCAAGCACAGCGAAGCCCGCGAGTATAACCGGCTTCTGCGGAGAAAGGTCCAAATACGCCGTCAGCTCACTGTTCCAGGAAGCGTTGCGAGTCCAGTGCAGCCATGCAACCCGTGCCGGCGCTGGTGATCGCTTGCCGGTAGACATGATCCTGGACGTCGCCGGCGGCGAACACCCCTGGCACGCTGGTCATGGTGGCCATGCCATTCAGTCCGCCCTTGGTGATGATGTAGCCGTCCTTCATATCCAGGTGGCCCTTGAAGATGTCGGTGTTCGGCTGATGGCCGATCGCAATGAAGCAGCCTTGCAGTGCCAGGTCGCTGGTAGAGGCGTCCTGGGTGCTGCGGATGCGCACGCCGGTCACGCCTGAATCGTTGCCCAGTACTTCGTCGAGGGTGTGCCACAGGTGCAACTGGATCTTGCTGGCAGCGACCTTCTCCATCAGCTTGTCAACCAGGATCGCCTCAGCCTTGAACTTGTCGCGTCGATGAATCAGGTGCACTTTGCTGGCAATGTTCGACAGGTACAGTGCTTCTTCGACAGCGGTGTTGCCGCCGCCGACCACACAGACCTCCTGTCCACGATAGAAAAACCCGTCGCAGGTCGCGCAGCCGCTGACGCCGCGGCCCATGAAGGCCTGTTCGCTCGGCAGGCCGAGGTACTTGGCCGATGCGCCAGTGGCGATGATCAGCGCGTCGCAGGTGTAGCTGCCCGAATCGCCGATCAGCTTCAGCGGCCGCTGAGAAAAGTCGACCTCGTTGATGTGATCGAACACGATGTTCGTGTTGAATCGCTCAGCGTGTTTCTGGAAGCGCTGCATCAAGTCCGGGCCCATCACGCCATCGACGTCGGCCGGCCAGTTGTCGACATCGGTGGTGGTCATCAACTGACCGCCCTGGGCGATGCCGGTGATCAGCATCGGGCTGAGGTTGGCGCGAGCGGCATAGATGGCGGCCGAATAGCCGGCTGGGCCGGAACCGAGAATCAACACGCGCGCGTGGGTGGTTGTGGTGCTCATGGCGAAAGACGAGAGACGGAGGGGACTGCGCAGTTTGACATGTCGCTCAAGGGCGCGGGCATCAGCGTTCCGATGGAAACAATTGAGAAACTTGGTTTGTCGAGTGAATTTCGCACAAACCCTGCCGATAACCGCAGCAAAGGAGCTCCACGATGGCGATGCTTTCAAATCTGGATCTGATTCGGCGCGTGCCGATCTTCTCGCTGCTGACCAACGAGCAGGCGCAAGGCATTGCCGACGCCGTCGTCAAGCGCCGCTTTCGGCGCGGCGAATTGGTGGTCGAGCACGGCAAGAAATCGAACGCGTTGTTCATTCTGCTGACAGGCCGTGCGCGGGTGCTGACGGCCGATTCACGCGGTCGCGAAGTGATCCTCGCGGTGCTGGAGTCCGGCGATTACGTCGGCGAGATGAGCCTCATCGACAACGAGCCGCATTCGGCCACGGTGCGCGCCGAGATACAGACCGACATGTTGATCCTCGGGCGCCCCGAGTTCGCTCGTTGCCTGCCTGAGAACTCGAGCCTGTCGTACGCGATCATGCGCGGCCTGGTGGCTCGGCTGCGCAGCGCCGACCGGCAGATCGAGTCGCTGGCTCTGCTCGATGTGTATGGCCGCGTGGCGCGTTCGCTGCTCGACATGGCCGACACGATCGGAGAGGTCAAGATCATCCGCAACAAGGTGTCGCGTCAGGACCTGGCGAAGGTCGTCGGCGCATCGCGCGAGATGGTCAGCCGGGTCATGAAAGACCTCGAGGAGCGCGGCATGATCGAGACGCAGGAAAACGGCTCGGTGATCCTGAAAGAGCGTCTGACCTGACGCTGCTTGCTGAGGCCGCCGGCACGGCTTCAGCCACAATGAGCGGATGACATTCCCGCTCGGCTCGCTGCGCACTTCCGCCGCAGATTCCCCAACGGCCATGGGCGCCGCTGGCGGCGATTCCCGCCCGCGCGATCAGGCTGCCGGCGGGGCGAACGCCTTCGCCCACAGTGCCGACTGGCAGCGACAGGCCCGTGTGCTGATCGGCGGCGTGCTGTGGCTGTTGATGCTGATTGCGCTGCTCACCCGCAGCCCGCTCGATGCGGCGTTCTCGACCTCGGGTTCGGGCGATGGGGCCCATAACAGCGTTGGTGTGCTGGGCGCGTGGACGTCCGATTTGTTGTTGTTCCTGTTTGGTTTTTCCGCCTGGTGGCTGATGGCGCTGGGTCTGCATCGATGGTTGGCTGCGCTCGCTGACCTGCTGCGCCGCGGCAGCGCGGACACAGGCATGGCCACGCCGACACGGACGGGCTGGCCATCGTGGGTCTCGTGGCTGGGCCTGGCGTTGCTGCTTTCGGCGAGCACTTCGCTCGAGTGGACGCGGATGTATCACGCCGAGGCACAGTTGCCCGGTGGTCACGCCGGCGGCGTGCTTGGCTACCTGCTCGGATCGCTCAGCATGAAGGGTCTGGGCTTTGCCGGCTCGGGCGTTCTGTGGATCGCGACGCTGGTGGCTGGCGTGTCACTGGCCTTCCGCTTCTCCTGGTTGCAGTTGGCCGATGCGATCGGCGAACGACTCGATGCCTGGCGCGACAGCCGAGTCGAGCGTATCGAGCGGGCTGAAGACATTCGCCTGGGCGAGCAGGCGCTGCGCGAGCGCGAAGACATCGCTGAAGTCGAGCACGAACTGAGCGAGGACCACGCGCCCATCGTCATAGCGGCGCCGGTGGTTGAGGTGCCGAAGAGCGACCGGATCGTCAAGGAGCGCCAGAAGCCGCTGTTTGTCGAACTGGCCGACACGAAGCTGCCGCAGGTCGACCTGCTCGACGCGGCGCCAGGTCGCACTGAAACGGTGTCGCTCGAAACGCTGGAGATGACTTCGCGGCTGATCGAGAAGAAGCTGAAGGATTTCGGTGTCGAAGTGCGGGTCGTTGCCGCCTCGCCCGGGCCGGTCATCACTCGCTACGAGATCGAGCCGGCCACTGGCGTCAAGGGCGCGCAGGTGCTGGGTCTGGCCAAGGACCTGGCCCGCAGTCTGAGCTTGGTCAGCATCCGTGTCGTCGAAACCATCCCCGGCAAGACCACGATGGCGCTCGAGTTGCCCAACGCACGTCGCCAGACGATCTATCTGTCGGAGATCCTCGGTTCCCAGGCCTACAACAGCGCGTCGTCGATGTTGACCATGGGCCTTGGCAAGGACATCGTCGGCGCGCCGGTGGTGGCCGATCTGGCCAAGATGCCGCATTGCCTGGTCGCAGGCACCACCGGTTCGGGCAAGTCGGTGGGCATCAACGCGATGATTTTGAGCCTGCTCTACAAGGCCGAGGCGCGCGACGTGCGCCTGATCCTGATCGATCCGAAGATGCTGGAAATGAGTGTCTACGAAGGCATTCCGCACCTGCTGTGCCCGGTGGTCATCGACATGAAGCAGGCCGCCAACGCGCTGAACTGGGCGGTTGGCGAGATGGAGCGGCGCTACAAGCTGATGAGCAAGCTGGGCGTGCGCAACCTGGCGGGCTACAACAAGAAGATCGACGAGGCGGTGGAGCGCGGCGACACGCTGCCCAACCCCTTCAGCCTGACGCCCGAGGCGCCGGAGCCGCTGCAGCGCCTTCCACATGTGGTGATCGTCATCGACGAACTGGCCGACCTGATGATGGTCATCGGCAAGAAGATCGAGGAACTGATCGCCCGGCTGGCGCAGAAGGCCCGCGCGGCAGGCATCCATCTGATCCTGGCCACGCAGCGCCCCAGCGTCGACGTGATCACCGGGCTGATCAAGGCCAACATCCCGACGCGGCTGAGCTTTCAGGTCAGCAGCAAGATCGACAGCCGCACCATCCTCGACCAGATGGGCGCCGAGGCGCTGCTGGGCATGGGCGACATGCTCTACATGCCCTCGGGCACCGGATTGCCTATCCGTGTGCATGGCGCCTTCGTCAGTGATGATGAAGTTCATCGCGTCGTCGCCTACCTGAAGAGTCAGGGCGAGCCGAATTACATCGAAGGCATCCTCGAAGGTGGCACGCTCGAGGGCGATTCGGGAGAGATTGCCGTCAATGACGGCGGTGGGCCCGGCAACGAAAGCGATGCGATGTACGACTCGGCCGTGGCCATCGTGTTGCAGCACAAGCGTGCCTCGATCTCGCTGGTGCAGCGCCACCTGCGCATTGGTTACAACCGCGCCGCGCGGCTGCTGGAACAAATGGAGAAATCGGGGCTCGTATCCGCCATGGGCACCAACGGCAACCGCGACATCATTGTCCCGGCGCGCAACGAATGAGGCGTGCCCTCGCGTGTCTGCTGGCGTGGGTCGGGCTGACGCTCGTGCCGATGGCAGCGCACGCCGACGCTGTCGAAGCACTGAAGGCCTTCGTGCAGCAGGTAAAGACCGGTCGCGCCGCTTTCACCCAGACGGTCACCTCGCCCGACGGGGGCAAGACCAAGACGTCGAGCGGCAGCTTCGAATTCGCTCGCCCTGATCGCTTCCGCTTCGCCTACACCAAGCCTTTCGAGCAGTTGATCGTTGCCGATGGGCAAAAGGTCTGGATCTACGACACCGATCTCAATCAGGTCAGCAGCCGCAAGTTCACACAGGCGCTCGGCGCCACGCCAGCCGCGCTGCTGGCCGGCGGTGACCTGAGCCGCGATTTCGACGTGGTGGCCGAGCCGTCGAAAGACGGGCTCGATTGGGCCAAGGCGACGCCGAAGGCCAAGGACGGTGCCTTCGAATCGATGCGCATCGGTTTCAAGGGCAAGCAACTTGCCGCTGTCGAGATCGTCGACAACTTCTCACAGCGCTCGCGGCTGACGTTCACGCAGTTCAACGCCAACCTCGAGTTGCCGGCGGAGAACTTCAAGTTCGTCATTCCGAAGGGCGTCGATGTCCTCGAGCAGTGAGGCTGCCATGAGGATGTTCGGCGAAGGGCGCTGGCGTGGCTGATCTCTTCGCGATGGCGCCGACAGCGCCTTGGGCCGAGGCCTTGCGACCGACCACGCTGGACGAGGTCATCGGCCAATCGCACCTGATCGGCCCGGGCAAGCCGCTGCGGCTGGCCTTTGAATCCGGCAAGCCGCACTCCATGATCCTGTGGGGGCCGCCGGGAGTGGGCAAGACGACGCTGGCTCGGTTGACGGCCTCGGCTTTCCACTACGAATTCATCGCGCTCTCTGCCGTGTTCTCGGGCGTGAAAGACATTCGTGAGGCGATGACGCAGGCTGAGCAGAACCTTGCGCAAGGCAGGAAGACGATCCTGTTTGTGGATGAAATCCACCGGTTCAACAAGAGCCAGCAGGATGGGCTGTTGCCGTTCGTCGAGTCGGGGCTGGTCGTGCTGATCGGCGCCACGACGGAGAACCCGTCGTTCGAGGTGAACTCGGCGCTGTTGTCGCGTGCGCAGGTGTATGTTCTGCAAGCCTTGACGGACGATGAACTGCGGCAGTTGTTCAAGCGTGCGCACGACGCCTTCATGGCTCAGCTTCAGTTTGAAGAGGCGGCCGTCGAGGTGCTGGTCGGGTACGCCGATGGTGATGCCCGGCGATTGCTGAATCTCCTGGAGCAGACCGACACGGCCGCGCGTGCGACCGCGGTGTCGTCGATCGACACGCCATTCGTCAAGAACGCGCTGACGGCCAGCGGCCGGCGGTTCGACAAGGGTGGCGAGCATTTCTATGACCAGATCTCGGCCTTGCACAAGTCGGTGCGGGGGTCGAACCCTGACGGCGCGCTGTACTGGCTGTGCCGGATGCTCGATGGCGGTGCCGACCCGAGGTACCTGTCTCGCCGCATCGTGCGCATGGCCTGGGAAGACATCGGTTTGGCCGACCCGCGCGCCATGCAGATCGCCAACGACGCTGCGACCACCTACGAACGCCTGGGCTCGCCGGAGGGCGAGCTGGCGCTGGCGCAGGCGGTGATCTACCTTGCTGTTGCGGCCAAAAGCAATGCGGGCTACAAGGCCTACAAGCAGGCGAAAGTCTTCGTGAAGCAGGACAAGTCACGCGAGGTGCCGATTCATCTCCGCAACGCCCCGACCAAGCTGATGAAGGAACTCGGCTACGGCCACGAGTACCGCTACGCCCATGACGAACCGCAGGCCTATGCCGCGGGGGAGACCTACCTGCCTGATGACATGCAGGAGCCCGCCTGGTACCAGCCAGTACCCCGTGGGCTGGAGGCCAAGATCGCCGAGAAGTTGGCGTACCTGCGTCAGCTTGACGAGGACGCCCGAAGCACACCACCCGCCGAGTAGTGCATGCGCTCGCGCTGCGAGGGTACCGTGTCGAAGTGCCGATGCGGATGCGTTGATTCCATTCAGGTGGCGCTCGCTGTGGCAAGCCACGTTCGCCTGGCTCGCCGAACAGGAGCCGCCTTCGGAGCGCTCCAGGCTGCGTGCGCAGGTTCGGCCTGTGCCAGCAACTGGTCGCGCAGCCGCACCAGGTGCTGTGGCTCGCTGAGCAGGCGCATCTGGTCGCTGACACTCAAGCTGTCGAGATCGTGCGCAGCACGAAGGCGTCCCACCAACTGGCGGCGTGCGCGACCGCGCTCGCCCCACATCGTGTGCCGCGTGCCCATGGCCTTTTGGACCACATCGAACAGCCACGGGTTGTCGAGTGCGGCGCGCCACTGGCTGAACTGACCCTGCTGTCGTGCGTTCTGCCGGGCATACGACGCCGCTTCGCGCAGCACGGTCGGCGTGCGTGATTCTTCGGGCGTGACCAGCAAGCCGAGTTGTCGCACCCGCTCGCCCAAGCCGGCGCGGCTGGTCAGTACCGCCAGCGGCACGGCCAGCAGCAGCGGCACGCCAACCGGTGCCAGCCAGAGCAGCGTCGCTGGCTCCAGCGCCAGTGCTGCGGCGCCCAGTGCCAGCATCATCACGCCGAGCAAGGCAAAGCGGTTCGATGCATCGGCCCAGCCGATGTCATTGGCTTCGCGCGGAGGTGACTTCCAGTCCAGCTTCAGGCCGGTCAGCGCGACAACGACGAAGAGCGTGTGCGCGACCATTCGCAGGGGGGCCTGCAGCACGGAAAGCGTTCCTTCCATCAGTGCGCCGCGCACCAATGCAGCGGTGCCGCCATACAGCGCCTGTTCACGGCGCAGCACGATGCTGACGACGCCGAGTGCGCGTGGCATCACTAGCATGGCCAACGTACCAATCCACAAGGCCATGATCTCCACGGGCACCACGGCGTCGGTGCTGAATGCCGGGTGGCCGCCAAACAGCCACAGGGCGACACCGAGCAGCACATAGGCCAGCCACAAGGGCGCCGACAGGTAAGCCAGTGCGCCGGTCACCAGCATCGCGCGGTGCACGCCATGCAGGCCAGGCTCGGTCAGCAGCCGGGCGTTCTGCAGATTGCCCTGACACCAGCGACGATCGCGTTGAAGTTCTTCCAGCAGGTTGGGCGGTTGCTGTTCGTAGCTTCCTTCAAGGTCGTTGACCAGCCACACGTGGTAACCGGCACGGCGCATCAGCGCGGCTTCGACAAAGTCGTGCGACAGGATGTGGCCGCTCAAGCCACCGCGACCCGGCAGCGCCGCGAGGCCGCAGTGCTTCATGAAGGGCGCGATGCGCAGGATCGCGTTGTGGCCCCAGTAGTGCGATTCGCCGAGCTGCCAATACTGCATACCGGCGCTGAACAGCCGGCCGGTGACGCGGCCTGCGAACTGCTGGGCGCGTGCGTGGATGGTCGACAGGCCGCTCGCCTGCGGTGCGGTCTGGATGATGCCGGCGTCCGGATGGGCTTCCATCAGGCGAACCAGGCTCAGCAGACAGTCGCCAGTCATCACGCTGTCGGCGTCCAGCACCACCATGTAACGGTAGTTCTTGCCCCAGCGGCGGCAGAAGTCGGCCACATTGCCCGACTTGCGCTGCGTGCGGCGCTGGCGCCAGCGGTAGTGGATGCGGGTGCTGCCGCCCATCGTGTCGCGCAACTCGGCCCACGCGGCCAACTCGGCGGTACGAATCGCCGGGTCGCTGGTGTCGGACAGCAAATAGACATCGAAGAGCCGCGCACCACCGGCGGCAATCAGCGATTCCATCGTGGCACGCAGTCCCGCAAACACGGTCGAAACCTGCTCGTTGCAGATCGGCATGACCAGCGCCGTGCGGGCGTCGGCGGCAATGGGGCGTTGAGCGACCGAACGGCTCGACAGGGCGTGCGGGTCTCCGCGCCACTGCACCCAGAAACCCATCATCGCGGTGTAGAAGCCGGCGGACACCCAGCCAAACAGGATGGAGAACAAGCCGATCTGCGCATTGCGCAGCCACCCGCTGTCGTAGTTCGGCAGCACATGGTCGAGCATGACAGTGGCTGTCACCACCGACAGCGCGATCAACGTGAGCAGGGCACGCCGGCGATGGCTTGCGGCCTGTTTCCAGGCGGCTGTGGCTGCTGCATTGGCCGGCGCCGGTGCTTCGTCGTCGAAGCTCACGCGCTGAGGGTCCTTGCTGCTCGCAAGGCGTGTCGCCAGTGCGATCCATCCATCCAGCACGCCGCCGAGAAAACCTCGCCAAGGCCGTGCGGTCATCGATCCCCGGTTCATCGGTGGCATGCTGGCGCCACGGCTCGGATTCACGACGGTTGACGTGGCGGTCGAGCCCGTACTGGCCTCGGTCCAGGAACGATTCAGGCGGGTGACATGGCGGTGGTTCATCGGGCGCTCAAAGGGACGATGAACCCCCCAGCGCAACGTGCATGCCAGCGTCTAAAGTGCCTTATGAATCAACGACTTGAGTCAACAACTCAGCTTGGTGTCGCCGAATCTCGGGTTTCCACTGCCTCGAACCCGATTTTTTGTCCCGGATCAGCGACAAGCGGCCGGGTAGGAGATCGCAAGTCCTTGATTTGAAAAGACTAAAGGTTGTCGCTACGCGGCGACAGCGGTGTCGGTGGTGTCGCCTCGCCCTGTACCTCGGGGCGCCCGTCGTTGCGGAACAGTCCGGGCGTCAGGCCGTGCTTCTGCAGCAGCCGGTAAAACTCTGTCCGGTTGCGATCGGCCAGGCGTGCAGCATCGGCAGCGTTGCCATCGGTCAGCTTCAACAGCCCCACGAGGTAGTCGCGCTCGAAGCGTTCGCGTGCCTGCGCAAAGCTCAGCACCTCGACGCTGGGAACACGCAAAGCGCGTTGCACCAGCGCCAGCGGCACCAGTGGCGTGGTGGTCAGTGCGCAGACCTGTTCGACCACGTTGTGCAGTTGCCGCACATTGCCGGGCCATGGCGCGGCGGTCAGGGCCTTCAAGGCCTCCGGCGCAAAGCCGTTCAGGCGCTTGCCGTACTTCTCGCTCAAGGTGGACAGGAAATGGTTCGCCAGCAGCGGAATGTCTTCACGCCGCGCGCCCAGCGCCGGCAGGGTCAGCGCGACCACATTCAGCCGGTAGTACAGGTCTTCTCGGAACTGGCCCTGCGCCATCGCCGCGTCGAGGTCGCGGTGAGTGGCCGACAGGATGCGCACATCGATCGGCAGTGACTGGTTGGCGCCGACCGGCCGCACCGAGCGTTCCTGCAGCACGCGCAGCAGCTTCACTTGCAGGGCCGGCGGCATGTCGCCGATCTCGTCGAGGAACAGGCTGCCACCGTCGGCCGCCTGGAACAGCCCGCGGTGGTTGGCGACTGCGCCGGTGAACGAGCCCTTGACGTGGCCGAAGAGCTCTGATTCGAGCAGCGCTTCGGGGATCGCGCTGCAGTTGACGGCGATGAAGGGCTGCGCAGCGCGCGGGCTGGCGCGGTGGATGGCCTGCGCCAGCAGCTCCTTGCCACTGCCACTTTCGCCGCAGATCAGCACACTGGCATCCGAGGCCGCGACCATCTTGGACTCTGCCAGCAACTCGGCCATCACCGCCGAGCGGCTGACGATCGGCGCGCGCCAGGCCTCGTCGGCACCGATGGGGTGGGTGGCCGGCGCACCAAGCGCCAGCGCCTGGCCGATCTTGTCGAGCAAGGCCTTGCCGTCGAACGGCTTGGTCAGGTAGGTGAAGACACCGCGGGCGGTGGCTTCGACCGCGTCGGGTATGGTGCCGTGGGCGGTCAGCAGGATCACCGGCAGTGCGGGGTGGCGCGCTCGGATCGCATCGAACAGCGCCAGCCCGTCTCGCCCTGGCAGCTGCACGTCGCTGACCACCAATTGCGGCCGCGAGGCCTCCAGATGCGCCAGCGCCTCCTCGGCCGAGCCGACCCCGGTCACGTGGTAACCGGCTGCCGTCAAGCGCATCGACAGCAGTTGCAGCAGGTCGGCATCGTCGTCGACGACCAGCAGCTTGGCGGTCATGAGGGCGCCTTGCGTGGCGTCGCCTTGACTCGTGGCGACGGGGACGGCGACGTGGTGGTGGCGCCATTGGCAGACGTTCCCGGCGCGACCAACGAGATCGGTCGCGGAGCCAGGCTGCGCTCGATGGCCTTCAGAGCCTCCAGCTTCTCGTTGACTTGCTTCACCTCGCGCTGGCTGTCGCGCAGCTCTTGATTGCGTCGGTCCAGCAGGTCTTCGAGGCGGCGCAGCTCCTGCAAGCGCGCCAGCAGCAGCCGGGCGATCGGCTGCCAGGCTTCTGTTTCTGGCGCGACGCCTCTGGCCAGTGGTTCAACCAAGCCAATGGCGCGGTTCTGCTCACCGCCATTGCGGGTCAGCAACAGCGCCATGGCCAGATCGATCGAGGTGTCTGGCGCCGGGGGCAGGGCGCTCAGGCGGGCGATTTCCTGCGCCAATTCGTTGAGCGGCAGGCTGCGCAACTGCTCGTGGTGGGCCAGTGCGCGTCGGGATGCCAGATCGCTGGGCGTGACAGCATCGACCGGCTCACGGACCGGGCTCGGCGCTGTGGCGATCACCGGTGGCGGCGCGGCGATCACGGCAGGCGCCGGCACGGTGACCGACACCGGCGCACGCTGCCAGATCGAGCAGCCCGACACCCCCAGCGCTGCCGTGATCCACAGAACGCGGGCCAGTGGGCGCGGCGCACTTGGCCGCAGGGCAATTTCAACGTACGGGGACATGGGGCAATTCAATTCGGAAATGGGCGCCCGGCGCTGAATTGTGGTCGGGCATCAACAGGTCGATCTGACCATCATGGGCACGCACCAGTTCCTGCACGATCGACAGGCCGATGCCGCTGCCGCGCGGCGCGTCGGGCGGCTGACGCTCGCCGCGGAAAAAGGGTTCGAACACGCGCGCACGGTCGACCGCTGCGACGCCGGGGCCTTGGTCGATGACATCGATGCGCGCCCGGCCTGGCCATTGCGACACTTCGAACACGATCCGCCCGCCCAGCGGGCTGAAGCGGATCGCGTTCGACAGCAGATTCCCCAAGGCGGTGCCCAGCTTCTCGGCATCGACTTCCACCTGAATCGGCCAGCCGGTCACGGTGACATTCAGTTTGCGCGCCTGCCATTGCAGTTTCTGCGATTCGATCTGCTCGGCGATCAGAGCCGTCAGCTCGACGGGTCGACGAACCAGCCGGCGGGCGTCGAATGCGGCAGTGTTGAACCGCAGCAGGTCCTCGATCTGGCCCTGCAGCACTGCGGTGTTCTGCCGCAGGATGCGCGCCACCTCGCGCTGCGGTTCGTTGAGCGTTCCGGTGACGCCGTCTTCCAGCAACGCAACGCCTTCGCGCAGCGCGGCCAGTGGCGTCTTCAATTCGTGCGACACATGGCGCAGGAAGCGCGCCTTGTCGGCATCGAGCTCAGCCAGCCGAAGCCGCAGCCATTCCAGGCGCCGCCCCAGCTGGCGCACGTCGGCCGGGCCGCGCATGTCGATCGCCTGGTCGAGGCGGTTCTCACCCAGCCCGACGATCGCCGCTTCCAGCCGCTTGAGCGGGCGCGCCAGCCAGATGCCGAAGGCGAGCGCGAGTCCCACCGCGATCGCAATGGCGGCCACGATCTGTCGTGCCAGCTCGGCGCGACCTGATTCCAGTCGTTGCAGCAGCGCCGCATTGCGAGATTCGGTCGCGAGCCGAACCTGATCGGCGAGTTCGATGTTGATCTGGCCCAGGTCGCGGAAGGCTGCGGTCAGTGTCTGCTCACGGTCGCGCAGCGTCTGTGCATCGCCATTGAGCTGCTGGCGAAGTGTCTGCAAGGTTCTGTGCCACGCGACGGCGAGCGACTTTCCACCGTCAGGCATCTCGACTTCCCGGGTGCCCGCGGCCAACTGGTCCAGTGCCTCACTCGCTTCACGGCCGGCTTCGTCGAAGCGCTGGCGCAGCAAGGGGTCGTCCAGAACCAGGTACTGCCGCGCCGCGCGCTCCATCGTCACGCTGCGCTCGGCCAGCCGCTGTGCTGCGGCGCCCAGCGACACCGCTTGCTGCGCGCCGTCACTGCTCTGCGTGATCAGCGCCTCGATGCTGAACAGCCCGCGCAGCGACGCCGCACTGAGCAGGCCGGCAATCAGCAGGAATGCGACCAGCAGCAGTTGGTGGAACGAAAAGCGGTCCAGCGAGAGCATGCGGGAGATTCTGCCTGCGTGAGTTGCCGGGCCAGTGCTTTCGCCGCAATCTGATCTCTCGCCCATCGATAATCATGGGCGGGTCTCAGATGCGTGGAAACCTTGGCGTCAAACCGAGGTGTGTCATTGCATCGATACTTCAAGGCTTAGCAGCCCCCGCGGGCGCCATCGCCGAATGCCGATGAATTGCAAGATTGAAAGCCGATGATGAGACGCCTGAAGTTGGGGTGGGTGGTGGGGTTGGTCGTGGTGCTGCTGGTTGCTGGTTTTGTTGCCCGCACGCTGTATGCGCGATCGCAGGCGCGTGCCGAAGCCACCGCGCCTGCCAAGCCACCGCAGGCGATGGAGCTGAGCGCGAGCGACATCGTGGTGGCCCGCACGCAGCCTTTCAACCGAACGCTGCCGATCTCCGGCAGCCTGAAGGCTGTGGACAGCGCGGTGGTGCGAGCCAAGGTCGCTGCCGAACTGAAGGTGCTGTCGGTACGAGAAGGCGACACCGTCACCGCAGGGCAAACGATCGGTCAGCTCGACACGCTCGAAGTCGATCTGCGTGTGCAGCAGGCCGACCAGAACGCAGCATCGGCGCGTGCACAGTGGGACATCGCGCAGCGCGCACTGAACAACAACCGCGCATTGGTCGCGCAAGGCTTCATCTCGGCCACCGGGCTTGAAACCTCGATTTCGAACGAGGCGGCGGCACGCGCCACCTACGAAGCGGCGGTGGCCGCCGTCAATCTGGCCCGCAAGGCCCGCACCGACACGCGGCTGGTCAGCCCGATCTCGGGCCTGGTGTCGCAGCGACTGGTGCAGCCCGGTGAGCGGGTCGCGGTCGATGCGAGGCTGGTCGAGATCGTCGATCTGTCGCGCATCGAACTGGAGGCGGCGATCGCCCCCGAAGAGATTGGCGGCGTCGCCATCGGCCAGACAGCGCGCCTGGCCGCCGAAGGCCTGGACGGCCCAGTCACTGCGCGCGTGGTGCGCATCAACCCCAGCACGCAGGCCGGCACCCGGGCTGTGCTGGCTTACTTGCGTCTCGATCCGCGCCCCAATCTGCGTCAGGGGCTGTTCATGACGGGATCGATTGACCTGAGCACGGGCAGCGCGCTGACCGTACCGGTGTCAGCGGTGCGCGTCGACCAGGCGCAGCCGTATGTCCTCGCAGTCGTTGGTGACCGTGTCGAGCTGCGCAAGGTGACGCTCGGTCAGCGAGGCGAGTTGCCGATCGATGGCCGGATCGAGTCGGTGGTCGAACTGACCGGCGGCGTCTCCGATGGCATGGTGCTGCTGCGCGGTTCGGCCGGCGCGCTGCGCGATGGCACGCAGGTGCGCGTGCTGGCGGCCACGGCGTCGCCCGCGTCTGCTGCGAACGTCAAGCCCTGACCATGTGGTTCACCCGCGTCTCGATCGGCAATCCGGTGATGGCCACGATGGTCATGCTGGCCTTCGTCGTCCTGGGACTCTTCAGTTATCAGCGTCTGTCGGTCGATCAGTTCCCGAACATCGATTTCCCAACGGTTGTCGTGCAGTTCGATTACCCGGGCGCCTCTCCCGAAATCGTCGAGACCGAGGTCACGAAGAAGGTCGAGGAAGCGGTCAACACAGTGGCCGGCATCAGCTCGCTGTATTCGCGCTCCTATGAAGGCAACTCGATCGTCATCATCGAGTTCAACCTGAACGTCGATGGACGCAAGGCAGCCGAGGATGTGCGCGAAAAGGTCGCGCTGGTGCGGCCCAACTTGCGCGACGAGGTCAAGGAGCCGCGCGTCTCGCGCTTCGACCCTGCCAGCACCCCGATCTTCAACCTCGCAGTGCTGTCGCCGACCGGCAAGCAGACACCCCAGGAGCTGACCACCTGGGCCACGCAGGTGCTGCAGAAGCGGCTCGAAAACGTGCGGGGTGTTGGGTCGGTCAGCGTGGTGGGTGGGGTGTCGCGGCAGATCAATCTCTATCTGAAGCCAGCTGCCATGGAGGCGATGGGCGTCAGCGTGGACAACGTCATCAACGCGGTGCGCAGTGAGAACCAGGAACTGCCGATGGGCGCGATCCACTCCTTGGAGCAGGAGCGCGTGGTGCAGATCAATGCCCGGCTGAAGCGGCCGGAGGAATTTCGCGACATCGTCGTCGCCCGCCGCGGTGCCGCCACGCCGGGGACCGGTAACGCGACCGTCAGTGGCGGCTCTCCAGTCAAGCTGTGGCAGGTGGCCGATGTGGTCGACGGTCCGCAGGAAGTGGAAAGCCTGGCGCTGTACAACGGCCAGCGCACCGTGCTGCTGTCGGTGCAGAAGTCGCAGGGCGAGAACACCATCGAGGTGGTCGACGGGTTGCGCAAGGCGCTGGCCGCTGCCGAGTCGGTGACCCCGCCGGGCATCGTCGTCGAAGTGAACCGCGACAACTCGAGGTCGATCCGGGTGGCCGTCGCGAACGTCAAGGAGACCTTGATCGAAGGCGCAGCTCTCACCGTGCTGATCGTCTTCCTGTTCCTCAACTCCTGGCGCAGCACCGTCATCACCGGCCTCACGCTGCCGATCGCGCTGATCGGCACCTTCGGCTTCATGTACGTCTTCGGCTTCACCATCAACAGCATCACGATGATGGCGTTGAGCCTGTGCGTGGGACTGCTGATCGACGACGCCATCGTCGTGCGCGAGAACATCGTGCGCCATGTGCAGATGGGCAAGAGCGCGCACCAGGCGGCACTCGAGGGCACCCAGGAGATCGGCCTCGCGGTGATGGCCACCACGATGTCCATCGTCGCAGTGTTCCTGCCGATCGGTTTCATGGGCGGCATCGTCGGCAAGTTCTTCCATGAATTCGGCCTGACCATCGTGGCCGCGGTGCTGATCTCGATGTTCGTCAGCTTCACGCTCGACCCGATGCTCTCCAGCATCTGGCACGACCCGCAGGCTACGCACCGGACCGGCACGCCGCGCGCGGCGACCAGCCTTTACGACCGCACGCTGGGGCGGGTCACAGCCGTGTTCGAGCGATTCACCGTGTGGCTGGGGCATGGCTACCAGACCATCCTGGGTTGGTCGCTGCGCCACCGGCTGTCGACGCTGGCGATTGCGGTGGCTACCTTCGGCGGCAGCTTCCTGTTGATTCCGGTGCTGGGTGCCGAGTTCGTTCCGAAGGCCGACTTTTCGGAGACGACGGTGAATTTCTATACCCCGGTCGGCTCGTCGATCGAGGTGACAGAGGCCCGTGCCAAGCAGGTCGATCTGGCACTGCGCGAGTTGCCCGAGGTCAAGTACACCGTCACCACGATCAACAGCGGCGCTGCTGCCGGCAAGATCTTCGGCTCGACCTATGTTCGACTGGTCGATCGTGATCTGCGACAGCGTGGGCTGGAACAGATGACGGTGCCGATGCGCGAACGCCTAGAACGCATCCCGGGCATCACCGTCACCAACATGGGCTCACCCGATCTGGGCGGCGGCAAGAGCCTGCAGTTCTCGATCCAGGGCAGCGACCTGGGCGAACTCGAGCGTTTGTCCAAGACCATCACCGCCCAACTGAAGCAGGTACCGGGGCTTGTCGATCTGGACACCACATTGAAGCCCGACAAGCCCACCGTCGCGATCGAGGTGAAGCGCGAAGCGGCGTCCGATCTGGGGCTCAACGTCAACACCCTGGCGACCACGCTCCGCGCCCTTGTCGCGGGTACCACGGTGGGCAACTGGCGTGCGCCCGACGGCGAGAACTACGACGTGATCGTGCGCCTGACGCCCGACAGCCGCACGTCTCTGGCCGACCTGCAACGGCTGCCTGTACCGGTGGTTGCTGGTGCCGATGGGTTGCCGCGCATCGTGCGACTGTCCCAGGTGGCCGACGTCACGGAATCGACCGGTCCGAACCAGATCAACCGGCGCGACCTGAACCGCGAGATCACCATGGACGCGAACGCCTATGGCCGCAGCGCGGGCGATATCTCGGCCGACATCCGGCGCATTCTGGACAGCGTGGCCTGGCCTCCCGGCTACCGCTACAGCTTTGGCGGCAGCACGAAGAACATGGCCGAATCGTTCAGCTACGCGATCGGCGCACTGGGGCTGGCGGTGGTGTTCATCTACATGATCCTCGCGAGCCAGTTCCGCAGTTTCCTGCAGCCCCTGGCGCTGATGACGTCCTTGCCGCTGACGCTGATCGGGGTGGTGCTGACGCTGCTGATGTTCGGCTCCACCTTGAACATGTTCAGCATCATTGGCATCGTGATGCTGATGGGGTTGGTCACGAAGAATGCGATTCTGCTCATCGACTTCGCCATTCGCGCGCGGGAGGGCACCGTGCCTGGCGAGGTGGCGACCGACCGCGAAAGCGCGCTGCTGCTGGCTGCCCGCGTGCGTCTTCGCCCGATTCTGATGACCACGCTGGCGATGATCTTCGGCATGGTGCCGCTGGCCTTCGCGCTGACCGAGGGATCGGAGCAGCGCGCGCCGATGGGTCAGGCCGTGATCGGTGGCGTCATTGCCTCGTCGCTGCTGACCTTGGTTGTGGTGCCGGTGGTCTATTGCTACCTTGACGACTTGGCGACCTGGTTCAAGCGGCGCTGGGCCCGTCGTTCCCACAGCGCTGCCAAACCACCGCTGATCATGGGCAAATAAAATGGGCGCTTGCCTTCAGGTGCTGCCCGTTTTCATCTGCTCGCACTGCATGACACCTCACTGCCACCCAGCCCAGGATCGCCATGGACATTGAACACGCCCGCTTCAACATGATCGAGCAGCAGATCCGCCCCTGGGAGGTGCTCGATGCCGAGGTGCTGTCTCTTCTGGCAGCCATCCGGCGCGAGGATTTCCTCCCGCCGAAAGCTCGCTCGATGGCCTTTGTCGACACCGAAGTCGTGCTGCCCACGTCCACCGGCAAGCCGCAATCCATGTTGGCGCCGAAGGTCGAGGCCAGACTGCTGCAGGAGCTTGATGTCGGAAAGCACGAGCGGGTGCTCGAGGTCGGCGCCGGTTCTGGATTCATGGCGGCTTTGCTTGGCCACCGGGCACAACAGGTACTGAGCCTGGAGATCGATGCCGACCTGTCTGCCTTTGCCAGCGCCAACCTGCGCCGCGCCGGGGCTGCCAACGTCACCGTGCGTCTGGCCGATGGATCGAAGGGCAGCGCCGCAGATGGTCCTTTCGACGTGATCGTGTTGTCCGGATCGGTGCCGCAGGTGCCGCAGGTGCTGTTCGATCAACTCAAGCCCGGCGGCCGGCTGGTGGCCATCGTCGGCCAGCTGCCGATCATGCAGGCGGTGCTTTACACCCGCGGCGTGGTCGACGGTACTGCTGATCGAATCACGATCAGCAGTGTCGAGTTGTTCGACACCGTGGCACCGAGGCTGGTTGGCTTCGACGAGCCCAGCCGGTTTCACTTCTGATGCAGCACATGGGCGCGCGCGAGTTTGCAGCGCTGCTTGCCAGCGCAGAAGCGTCTAGGCAGACAGCCGAATTGCCGTTGCTGCTGGATGTGCGCGAGCCCTGGGAGTTCGTGCTGGCTTCGCTGCGCGCTGATGGCCTCGTCACCGTCAACCTGCCGATGAGCGAGATCGTGCAGCGCATCGGTGAACTCGACCCGGCGCAACCCACCGTCTGTCTGTGCCACCACGGTGTGCGCAGCGCGCAAGTGGCGGCGTTCCTCGAGCAGCGCCAGGGATTCACCTCGGTCACCAACTTCACCGGCGGCATCGATGCGTGGTCGGTCGAGGTCGATGCGACTGTCCCTCGTTATTGAGTCCCGCAGCTGATCGCCGCCATTCATCGATCCCACTGAGCCGTACCCATGCCGACCCCGCCGATTCACCCTCGATGCGCCTTGGTGGCGCCGAGGCCACAGCCCTGGGTTCGCTTGGCGGCGGTCACCTTGCTGAATCTGGCCGCGCTGTGCATGGGCGCCGCGCAGGCGCAGAGCCTCGACGAGCTCTACACCGCCGCACGTGGCTACGACGCCACCTACCTGTCGGCTCGCTCGCTGGCCGACTCGGCCCAGTACCGCGCTGCACAGGCTGACGCACTTTTGCGACCGAGCGTGAGCCTGGACGCCAGCGCCAACACCGGGCGCGTCGAAACCGGTTTTGGCAATGGTTCGTTCAACACCCGCTCGGGGCAGTTGTCCGCACGCCAGCCGCTGTTCAACTTCACCAGCAGCGTCACCATCGACCAGGCACAGCGTGAGCTGGAGGCCTCCGCTCTGCGATTGGAGGTGGCCGAGCAGGACCTGATCGTGCGGCTGGCCCAGGCTTACTTCGATGTGCTGGCTGCGCAGGATGCGCTGGCCACCAACCGCACCAGCAAGGTCGCGATCAGCGAGCAACTGGCGTCGGCGAAGCGCAATTTCGAGGTGGGTACGGCGACCATCACTGACACGCGCGAGGCCCAGGCCCGCTTCGATCTGGCCACCGCGCAGGAACTCGCTGCCGACAACGACCTGCGCAACAAGCGCATTGCACTCGACCTCCTGGTCGGCCGCAGCAACCTCGAGCCCAAGGGCCTGACACCACCGGTCAGCCTGCCGTCGATCACTCCCGCCGACGCAGAAGTGTGGGCGCGCAACGCCGATGCACAACATCCGTCGGTGCGGCTGGCGCAGCTGTCTCTCGACGTGGCGCGGCTCGAGACCAGCAAGGCACGCTCGGGCCACTTTCCGACGCTCGATGCGGTGGCCAGCGTCAGCAGCCAGTACAACTCGACCGGCAGGAGCGGCAGCCAGCTGTCCAGCGCCGGCACCACTAACACCGGCAGCATCGGTGTGCAGTTCAACCTGCCGCTCTTCACCGGGCTGTCGGTGCAGAACCGGATCAAGGAAACGCTGGCTCTCGAAGACAAGTCGCAGAACGATCTGGAGGCCGCGCGCCGAGCGGTGTCGCTGAGCACCCGGCAGGCCTACTTCGGCGTGCAGTCATTGCAGGCGCAGGTGCTCGCATTGGAGGCGGCTGAATCATCCAGCGCGCTGGCCCTGGAGGCAACACAGGTCGGCTACCGCGTCGGCGTGCGGGTCAACATCGATGTGCTGAACGCGCAGACGCAGCTCTACACCACGCGCCGCGACCTCTCGAAAGCCCGCTACGACACCTTGCTGGGCGGCCTGCGCTTGCGACAAGCCGCAGGGCAGTTGAAGCCCGAGGATGTGACTGCCGTCAGCCGGCTCTTGACGCGCTGACCCGATCACCCGCGCAACGCGGGTCACTCAGCGTCGCATCAAGGTGCTCTTGCCAAACAGGCTCTCGATGAGATCCACCGCCACCTCGGCGGTCTGGTTGCGCACATCGAGCGCCGGGTTCAGCTCCATCACATCGAGGCTGGCGAGGCGTCCGGTGTCGGCGATCATCTCCATGCACAGCTGCGCTTCGCGGTAGGTGGGTCCGCCGGGGACGGTGGTGCCAACGCCCGGCGCGATCTGCGGGTCGAGGAAGTCGACATCGAAGCTGACGTGCAGGTGCGTGTTGACGTCGAGCGTGGCCAGTGCGAGTTCCATCGCGTGGCGCATGCCCATCTCGTCGATGAAGCGCATGTCGAAGACATCGAGTTCCTGCTCGTGCACGAAGCGCTTCTCGCCGGCATCCACACTGCGAATGCCGATCTGCCGCACCCACTTCGGATTGATTGCGGGCACCTGGCCTCCGATCTCGATCAATTCCTTAGGGCCATGGCCACACAGGCAGGCGACCGGCATGCCGTGGAGGTTGCCGCTCGGCGTCAGCATTTGGGTGTTGAAGTCGGCATGTGCATCCAGCCACAGCACGCGAAGCCGCTTGCCCGCATCACGGCAGTGGCGCGCCACGGCGCTGATCGATCCGATGCCGAGACAGTGGTCACCCCCCAGCAGCACCGGCATGCGGTTCAGTTTGAGCTCGGCATAGACCGCGTCGTGTACCAGGCGGTTCCAGGCGATCACCTCCGGCAGGTGCCGATAGCCGTCTGCCGCTGGCAGCCAGGGATTGGTCGGGCCGCTGAGGTTGCCGCGGTCCAGGACCTCGAGCCCGTGGCCCTGCAGTGCCGGCACGATGTTCGCCACTCGCAGTGCTTCCGGTCCCATGCTGGCGCCGCGCTTGCCGGCACCGATGTCGGTGGGCGCGCCGATCAGGCTCAGGTGCTGGTTCATGCGCGAGCGGTCGATGGCGTCAGATGTCGACCGCGAACTCGCCGGTCTCGGTTGGCGGTGCGTCGAAGCCATATTCCGCTTCGAGCACAGCCCAGGCTTCCTCGGCGGTCTCGACGTAGCGGAACAGGTGCACGTCACCGGGCGAAATCATGCCGGTCTCGATCAGTACATCGAAGTTGATCAGCCGCGACCAGAACTCGCGTCCGAACAGCAGGATCGGCCGCTTGCGGCATTTGCCGGTCTGTACCAGCGTCATCGTCTCGAACAGTTCATCAAGGGTGCCGAAGCCGCCCGGGAAGCACACCAGCGCGATGCTGCGCATCAGGAAGTGCATCTTGCGCAGGGCGAAGTAGTGGAACTGGAAGCACAGCTCCGGCGTGATGTACGGGTTGGGCTCCTGCTCGTGCGGCAGCACGATGTTCAGCCCGATGCTCTTGCCCCCGACCTCGAACGCACCGCGGTTGCCTGCTTCCATGATGCCCGGGCCGCCGCCAGTGACCACATAGACCGGCGTGTCCATGTCGGCAGTTCGCTGCGTGACGAGGGCGGCGAAGCGCCGCGCTTCGTCGTAGTAGCGCGACATCAGCACGCGGTTTTCGGCGGTGCGGATGGCCGAGGCATCGTCCCGGGCCTGGGCTTCCGACAGACCGGCGGCGGCAGCTTCGGGCGACAGGATGCGCGCGCTGCCGAAGATCACGATCGTCGACTTGATGCCCGCTTCCATTTGCACCATTTCTGGTTTCAGCAGTTCGAGCTGCATGCGCACCGGTCGAAGTTCTTCGCGCAGCAGGAAATCGTTGTCGGTGAAGGCGAGGCGGTAGGCGCTTTCCGGGCCGCCGTAGCGCGAGGGCGGCGTGGCAGTGCTGGCGTCCTCCTGGGCCGTCGGGAAATTGCGCGCGGTGAGTTCGGTTCGTTTGTCCATGCGGTGCAGCTTAGCGTGTTGCCAGGCGCGGGGGTGTCAACGGCGAGATGCCGCGCACACCGGGCAATCGGGATTGCGTGCCAGTCGGATTTCAGTCCATTCCATCCGGCGGGCATCGAGCATCTGCAGCCGACCACCCACTGAGCCGCCGACACCGGCCAGCAGCTTCAGCGCTTCGGCCGCCTGAACGCTGCCGATGATGCCAACCAGCGGAGCGAACACGCCCATCGTCGCGCAGCGCGCTTCCTCGAACGTGGCATCGGGCGGGAAGATGCATGCATAGCAGGGGTGATCGGCCTGGCGGTCGCCGCGCAGGTTTGTGACGTACACGGACACCTGCCCGTCGAAGCCAATCGCCGCCCCCGATACCAGCGGCCTGGCATGCCGAACACAGGCCGCGTTCACTGCCTGCCGCGTCGCGAAGCTGTCGCAGCAATCGATGACCACATCTGCTGCCGCGACCAGCTCGTTCAGCCGCACGGCATCGGCGCGCTCGCGGAGGGCGACCACCTGCACTTCGGGATTGATCGCATGCACCGTGGCCGCTGCGGAATCGACCTTGGCCTGCCCGAGGCTCGCCATCGAGTGGGCGATCTGCCGCTGCAGGTTCGTCAACTCCACCGTGTCATCGTCGACGATCGTCAATGTGCCAACGCCCGCAGTGCCGAGGTACATCGCCACCGGCGAGCCCAGGCCACCAGCACCGATCACCAGCACGTGAGCTGCCAGCAGTCGCTGCTGGCCATCGATACCGATCTCGTCGAGCAGGATGTGGCGCGAGTAGCGCAGCAGTTGGTTGTCGTTCATCGGAGCGAAGACACGAAAAAACGCCCGCATGCAGCGGGCGTTGGAGATCGTGGAGTGCGGCTGGCCTTCACCATCGGGCCGCCTGCTGCCCTCATCGGCTGCGATGCGTCAGTTCGAATCGGGATCAACCTTGCGCTCGGTCATCGATTTGCTGACCAGTACCGGCTTGCCCTTGAGGCGGTTGATTGCCTGAGCCAGCTGGAAGTCATCTTCGCTGCCGAACTCGGCCGGCGGCTTGATCGGCGAGGCGGCTTTCTTGGCGCTTTCCTCTTCCAGCTTCTTGCGGGCGATCTCGCGCGCCTTCTCGCGGGCTTCGTCCTTCACCTCGGTGCCCTGGCCGCTTTGCAGGTGCTTTTCCAGGTCAGCTTCACGAGGGCGCAAGGCCGAGAACAGGTTGCCTTCGGCGGTTTCGTCGATCATCACATCGGGCACGATGCCCTTGGCCTGGATCGACTTGCCGCTCGGCGTGTAGTAGCGAGCGGTGGTGATCTTCAGCGCGGTGTCAGGCGACAGCTGCCGAACGGTCTGCACCGAGCCCTTGCCGAATGTCTGCGCGCCCATCACCGTGGCACGCTTGTTGTCCTGCAGGGCGCCGGCGACGATTTCACTGGCCGAAGCCGAGCCTTCGTTGACCAGCACCACCAGCGGGATCGACTTCAGCGCCTCAGGCAGACGCCGCAGTGGATCGGCGCCACCGCGCCGCAGGTAGTACTCGGGCGCCGCCTTGAAGATCGACTTCGATTCGGGGATCTGGCCGTTGGTCGTGACCACCGTGGCGTCTGCCGGCAGGAAGGCTGACGAAATCGCCACCGATGCTTCAAGCAGACCGCCCGGATCGTTGCGCAGATCCAGCACGATGCCCTTGAGGTTGGGGTCCTGCTTGTAGATCTCTTCGATCTTGCGGGCGAAGTCCTCGACCGTGCGGTCCTGGAACTGGCTCACGCGCAGCCATGCGTAGCCCGGCTCAACCATCTTCGCGCGGACACTGATCGTGCGGATCTCTTCGCGCACGATGGTCACGGGGAAGATACGGTCCTCGGACTTGCGGAACAAGGTCAGCACGACTTTCGTGCCCGGCTCGCCACGCATGCGCTTGACCGCCTGCTCCAGCGTCAGGCCCTTGACCGCGGTGTCATCGATCTTGGTGATCAGATCGCCGCTTTTCAGTCCACCGCGGTAGGCCGGCGAGCCCTCGATCGGGGTGACGACCTTGACCAAGCCTTCTTCCATGCCGATTTCGATGCCGACACCGACGAAACGACCGGTCGTTCCTTCGCGGAATTCCTTCCACGACTTCTTGTCGAAATACTGTGAGTGGGGGTCGAGCCCGGCCACCATGCCGCCGATGGCATCGGTGATCAGCTTCTTTTCATCGACGGGTTCGACGTAGTCGCTCTTGACCATGCCGAACACTGCCGCGAGTTGCTGAAGTTCGTCGAGCGGAAGCGAGCTGACCGAATTGCGCGCGGTGGCCTGCAACTGCATCGTGACCAATGCCCCGGCCACCGCACCCAGCGCGATCCAACCTGAAATCTTGAGCTTCGTACCCATGTCCGACCTTCTAACTGGCTTGTGCATCCGATCCTCGTCTCAGTATAGAACCCAGGGATGGATTGATGCTGCGCGGGCTGGCTTAGTTTCAGATGATGAAGTCGCGGGGCAAAAGAAATGCCGCATCGACGTCAAGTCTGACGCAAAGGGTCGACGCAAGCACTCAAGTTCGGCTCCGTGGCGCCGATAGCGAGCTGAAGTCCATGCATGCGCGGCGATGGCAAGCTGCCACGGCCGAGCATGGGCATCGACCGATGACAAGGCCGCGCGATGTTCCGCTTATTCAAAGTGCCCAAAGCTGGCCCGGTGACAACGCTGACCTTGATGGACAGCGGGCTTGCGACGCCCGATAAAGACCCACTGATCCAGAGCGCCCAGCGGCGGCGTGCACTTCCGAGCGAGCAGGACCACAAACTGACAACGCAGGCGCGGCAGTGGTTGCGCAGCCTCGCGGCACGGGAGCGGCCGCTGGCGTTGTGCTCGATGTATCCGCGGCTGGCCAACCGCCTGGCCACCGCCTGGGAAGACCCTGTGCAGACCGAAGCGATCTTCGATGAATTGCTGATCGACCACCGCGGCGGTCGGCTTGGCTTTGCGCCACTGGTGGCCAGCGAGCTGATGCGCTTGCACCGGCTTCATGAAAAGCGCCTCGAATCAAACGGCAACAGTTGATGCCCGACCTGCCGCTGGACGCTCAGCCGGCCTTGTCTTGATCAGCCTGCTCGCTCTTGCCTAGGCGGTGCCCAGATGCTCTGCCAGGATGGCGATACCGATACCGGTGAGCAGGATGCCACCGCAAATCTCGGCCCACCTCCCGGCCACCGCTCCAAGCACGCGCCCCACCATCACGCCGGCCGTCACGGCGACAAAGGTGGTGAAGCCAATCGCGGCGGCCACGGGAAGTATGTCGACCTTGAGAAACGCCAGCCCGACGCCAACCGCCATCGCATCAATGCTGGTGGCAAATCCCGTCAGAACCAGCAGCCAGAAAGGGTGCCGGCTCAGTCTTTCCCCCTTTTGCACACTGGACGACTTCAGGCCGCTGTACACCATCCGCAGTCCCAGACCACCCAGGAGGACGAATGCAATCCAGTGGTCCCACGCCTTGATGTAACCCGCAAGTGTCAGGCCGAGTGCCCAGCCAATGACCGGCGTGATGGCTTCGATGACGCCAAATATGCCGCCCATTCGCAACGCCTCGCTCCAACGCGGTTGCTCAAGCGCAGTGCCTTTGCCGACGGCCGCGGCAAATGCGTCGGTGGACATCGCCAACGACAGTAAAGCGATCGAGATGAGACTCATTGGGGCTGCTGTTCCGGCCGGGCGAGAGCGACGGCGCATCAACACAGTCCGGCTTACGTCGTGTTGACGCGCCGATGGTCTCGCCAACCAGAATGGTTACCTGCACCACGGGCTGCGAGGCAGTCCGAGTATGTTGACGCAGGCGCTTTCAGGTGAAAGCCGGCTACTCCCCAAAGGATGAGATCAGTATAGAAGGTGCAGGACTGGCATCTTGGGCGACCTCCAGCGTTCTGTGTGGTCGTGGGAACGCAGGCTTGTCCGCTCAGTGACTCGCGATCCTGAAGCCGTTCGGCCCTTCACGTGCGGTTCGCAACTCGAGATGCCTTTCGGCTTTGTCTCTGGTCGCTGACAGGAATCGAATTCGGCGCCTGACGCGCCGTAGGGCGCTGATTCGCTCGCCTGCTCTGCCGGACCAGCAATGCGCCATGCAGCCGCAGCGCGCCGCCCAGATCCTCTCCATGCAGGCGGTTTTGCCATACTACGGCCGGATTTGAGGGTCGCGCGGCGGTGAATGGCGCGTTCAATGCCTACTCTTCTGCGGCTCCAGCGCAGCCCGCCTTGCCTAAGCTGCTGAATGTTTGTTTTTCCTGCGGGGTCCTGATGCTGGGCATGGTGTTCACCGAGTTCGTCGAACTTGTCGAGGAGCAGTTCTCGCCGGCACTGGCCGACGCCGTGCTGCAAGACGTGGCCCCGCCGCATGGCGGCGCCTACACCGCGGTGGGCTACTACCCGCACGAGGAAATGCTGGCGCTGGTGGGCGCGCTGTCGGCACGCACCGGCGTGGCGGCGCCCGAACTGGTGAAGGGCTTCGGCCACCATTTGCTGAAGCGCTTCACCCAGGGCCACGGCGAGATGTTTGCGCGCAGCGCCAACCTGTTCGACTTCGTGACCTCCATCGACGGCCATATCCATGTCGAGGTGCACAAGCTCTACGATCAGGCCACCCTGCCGCGCTTCAAGGTGCTGTCCCGCACGCCCACGACGATGACGCTTCTGTACCAATCGGCGCGGAACATGGAAATGCTGGCGCAGGGTCTGCTGGAAGGCGCAGCGCAACACTACGGCGACGACTGCCGAATCACCCATGCACCCTGCAGCGGCGCCCAGGGCGACGGCGTGCTGTTCACGCTGGACAAGACGCTGAGATGAGCCATCGCGAGGCCAGCGGATCTGCTGCTGCAGACCCGCCGCCCGGTCAGGCACCATCGGGCGATGGCGAACTGGCGTTGCTGCAGCGCCGGTTCGAGCGTGAGCGCACCTCGCGAAAAGCTGCCGAATCACTGCTGGTGCAAAAGAGCCGCGAGCTCTACACCACCGCGCAGAAGGCGCGCGACTCCGAGCGCCGCCTGACCCTGGCACTGTGGGCCAGCGGCGAGGGCATCTGGGACTGGTCAGCCGACCAGGACCGCATCCACATGCAGGGCCTGGAAGTGGCCGGGCAGCCGGTGACCCTGGAGATCGACACCCTGGCCGCTCTGATGGGCCAGGTGCACGCGGCCGACCGCGACGCGGCCATGCTGTCCTTCAAGCTCTACGCCAGTGGCGCGAGCGACGATATCGACACCGCCTTCCGGTTGCCCTTCGCCGGCGCGCTGCGTTGGGTGCGCTTGCGCGGCCGCGCGCTGGAGCGCGACGCTACCGGGCGGCCTGTGAAGATCGCCGGCACCATCAAGGACGTGACTTCGCAACGCGAAGCAGAGCAATCGCTGCAGGTGCTGGCCCACGCCTTCGCCAGCGCACACGAGGCACTGGTGGTGGTCGACGCGCAAGGCCGCATCGTGCAGGCCAACGAATCCTTTTGCGGGCTGGCCGGGAAGGCCATGGGCGAACTGGAAGGGCAGCCGCTGGCGCTGCTGGTGACGCTGAACGAATACGCCAACTTCGACGGCGTCTGGTGCGGCGAGAGCGTGCTCGGCCAACCCGGCCACGAGCGACATGTCGAGGTGACAGTGGCGCCTGTGGCTGGCATGCCCGGCCACGGCAACTGCTACATCGTGGCGCTGCGCGACGTCAGCCAGCGTCGCGAGGCCGAGGCGGCACTGCAACGGCAGGCCTTGCGCGACGCGCTGACTGCGCTGCCCAACCGCGCCGCGCTGATCCGGCACTTGGAAGTCCGCATCATGCAGGCACGACAGAGCGCCGACCCAGTAACCGCCTGCGCAGAACCATTCGCGCTGATCTTCGTCGACCTCGACGGCTTCAAGCCCGTCAACGACATGCTGGGCCACCATGCCGGCGACCTGGTGCTGCAGCAGGTGGCTGAACGCATGGGCACTGCCGTGCCAGAGGCCTTCCTGGCCCGCTGGGGCGGCGACGAATTCGTGCTGGTGCTGCCCGGCCCCAGCGGCGAGGACGAGGCCCGCACCGCTGCCGAGTGCCTGCAACTGGCGATGGCGCCGCCGCTGCCGGTGCTGGGGCAGTCGGTGTCGGTCACGACCAGCGTGGGTGCCGTGTGTTTCCCGCACGACGGCAGCGACGCGCCGACGCTGCTGCGACGCGCCGACGCCGCGATGTACGCTGCGAAAGACCGCGGGCGCAACCGACTGGTGGTGTTCGAGCCGTCGCTGGACGAGCAGCTGCAGCGCAAGACCCGCCTGCAGGCGCAGCTGCGCAGCGACGCCGAATCTGCCGCCTTCCACTTCGTCGTGCAACCCAAGGTGAATGCTTTGGGCGTGTGCACCGGCGGCGAGTTGCTGATGCGATGGACCACTGATTTCTTCGGCCCGGTGTCGCCGGCAGAGTTCATTCCGCTGGCCGAGCAATCGGGCTTGATCGAAAGCCTGGGTCGGAAGGCCCTGGACGCCGCCGCGCAACTGGCCACGCAACTGCGCCGCCTGGGTCTGCGCCACAGCGTGGCGGTGAACCTCTCGCCGCGCCAGTTGCTGGACGAAGGCATCGTGCAGGTGGCCATGGACGCCTGCGCCCGCCATGGTGCCGACCCCGGACAGCTGGAACTGGAGCTGACCGAATCGGCGCTGGTGACCGACATCGGCCAGGTGGCGGCGCGGCTCGTGCGCCTGCGCGACCACGGGTTCAAGATCGCGCTGGACGACTTCGGCACCGGCTATTCGTCGCTGAGCCACCTGCGCGCACTGCCCTTCCACAAGGTGAAGATCGACCGCAGCTTCGTCAACGACCTCGAAGCCGACCGGCGCAGCATCATCATGCTGCAGGGCATCGTTCAGCTGTGCCGCAGCCTCGGGCTGAGCACGGTGGCCGAAGGCGTTGAAACGGCGTGGCAGTTCGAATGCCTGCGCGACATCGGCATCGAAGAATTCCAGGGCTACCACTTCGCCCGCCCGCAGCCCTGCGCGCGCTGGCTGGATGAGTTGTCCGGTGCGGGAGCAGAAGCGATGTCGGACTGTTCGGCAACGTCGCCGGGTGAACTTCGGTGCAGTCATCCCTTAGTGGCACGGATAGATGTCGAGGCTTCGATCGCACCAGGCCAGGACAGCCCGCGCAGCATCGAATCGCCGCGCAGCGAGGGATCTTGGTCTCCTATCCCTGCCAAGCAACGGGACCCGACGAGCGATGGCTCGCCCGCCCTGAACCTCACTGATTCCCAGCCGCGATGAAAATGCGACTTGCAAGGGAGGGCATGGTGTTCTCCCCGGTTGCCATCCAATCCTGTTGACTGGCTGGAATCTTTTTCACGGAGCAGTAGTGATGTCCGAAACGTTGGCCCACAGAACCAAAAACAAACTTGCCAAGATCTACGTCATTGGAATCGTCTTTTTCAGCGCCGTGTTTGCCTTCCTGACGCTGTTTTCGATCTTCGTGGCTCATTTGAAATAACGCAGGAACCTTCAACCGGGCCCCGGCGGCATCCGAGGAGCAGCCCGGAATGAAAAAGCCCCAGAGCGTCGAGTTCTCTGGGGCTTTCGGTGTGCCTTTCGGCTTTGTCTCTGGTCCCGCCAAGCGCTACTTCGCCTGCCTTCTCCGCCAGGCCAGCAATGCGCCACAGCCGGTCAGCATGAGCGCCCAGCTGGTGGGCTCGGGCACTGCCTGGGCGAAGTACACGCCCAGGTCGGCGCCGTCGAGGCCGTCGGAATACAGCGTGCCCGGCTGCGCCAGCACCCGCACCCTGGCGGTGTTGGCGAAATCGAGCAGGCTGCCGTTGTCGCTGACGGCCACCACGCTGCCGACCGACAGGTAGCGGTGGTTGGCCAGGGGCTGGAATTCGGTGATGTGGCTCACGTCGATGGACAGCGTCGGGTTGTCACCCGGTTCGGGCGTGTAGGCCAGGGCCATGTAGACCACGGGCGCGGGCCAGACGCTGCCCGGGCCGCAAGGCCCCAGCAGGAAGGGTTGGCAGGTGACCTCCCGGCTCAGGTCGAACACCGCCACTTCGGCCAGGAAGGTGGCTGACGGCGGCGTCTGGGTCACCGTGCCCGTGCCGGGCGGAAAGGCAAAGCCGCAGGTCTGGCCGCCGCACAGGCTGGCATCGGGGCGCAGATGGCCATCGACGGCCAGCTCCACGGGCACCAAGCCCGGCTGCGCACTGGCCGACCAGGCGTCGTACCAGTACGACGTTGCCGTTGCCTGGCTGAAGCGCCGCTTGTACAGCGAGTTGGCAGCGTAGTCGACACCACCGTAGGTGACCGGTCCGCTGTTGGTGAACGAGGCCCTGGACGCGCTGATGGCATAGACATGGCTGGTCATGAAGCTGGTGCGCGCCGCGACCGGGAAGGTGCCGTTGAAGGCCTGCGATTCCAGCGACGCGATGGCGAAGACTGTCCGGTTCGACTGCCGGGTGGTGATCCAGCCTGAATCGGCCACGTCCTCCACGATGTCCACCGACCCTGTCAACGTGGGCAGTCGGGATTGCAGCCGATCCAGATACCGCACCTCGGACGCCACGCCCTGCCCGGTGATGCCCGGGGACAGGTCGAGCCCGAAGGGCGCCGTGAGGTTGTAGAAGTGCGGTGGCAGTTCCAGCAAAGGCGGCGGGACCGGGTAGTCCCGGGACAGGGTGAAGCCCGCCCACGCGGTGGGTGCACTCATCAGGCCCGCCAAGCTGGTGGCAAGGACAAGCCAGCGCATGGGTGCGGCAGCGTGAAGCGGGGTGTTCCTGGTCAAGCGCATGGCGATGTCCTGTCAACGCTGCAGCGGGGGCGCCGCACCTGACCGACTTCTACCATGCGAGATGATGCAAGAGCGTTGCAACGCAGGCCTGGCGCCCCCCTCATTTGAGGGGTGCTGCCACGGTGAGTCCGTCAAACCCGGTTTGGGCACGTACTCATCAGCGCAACATCGGATCAACACGCAGCGAGGGGTAACGGTCCGTCATCCCCCCAGGAATCGCGACAGCGCCGCTTCGCGTTGATCTTCGCAGTCCCAGATGATCGACATCAGCCGGTCATGGGTGGTGCGGCGCATGACTTTCGGCCTTGTCTCTGGTCCGCCGACAGGAATCGAACGTCTAACCTAAGTAGTTGATTTATATATAGACGATCGACACCGAAGAGAAAAACTGCCCCCAAAGTTGCCCCCACGGCATCGCGGCTCGCACAGTGCGCCGATCTGTTCAGTGTTTATCGAGCGAGCCGAAGTGCCGGCGTTGGTGCTCCCGGGTGGCAGCCATGTAAACCCTAAGCAGGGGCTGTCAGCTTTCTTTACATCGCACTCCGTACCGCACGAAACGGAACTGCTAAGTCATTGATTTCAGGGAAGATTGCTTGGCCTTCCGGGGAGAGGCTCGAAGATTGCTTTTTACCTGGCGGTTCCTCAAATCCCTCGACCTGAATCGAATCATGAAAACTTGCAAGGCCTGGTTGGCAGCGGCTGCGTTGATGGCCATCACGAGCGCGACTTACGCGACACCGGTCTTTCAGGGCCGTCTCGCGGACGGTTCGGCCAGCAGTACCTGCACTGTGTCCGGCGCGACCAAGTGCGCGATGTTCTACAACACCACGCTGGACGTCACGATCCTGAACGACTGGAACATCGGCAGAGGCTTCTGGAGCGCCACGGCTGCTGCAGGTTCGGCCCAGGCCCTGGCTGCATCGGCAGGTGCTGCGCAGACTCACTTCACGGGCTGGTTCTTGCCGACCGGCGACGGTGGTTCGGTTGCCGGGGCGCTGAACCAATACCTGTCCATCTGGAGCGACGTTGGCAGCTCGCTGACAGGTTTGAAGGCTCAATTTGACGGCGTGCAGCCCAGCGCCTACTGGTCCGGTACGGAGTACGCGCCGGATCCGAGCAGCGCGTGGTACTTCTTCGCCAGCTTTGGCGGCCAGAACGGCGTCGGCGAGGTCAATGCGCTGTATGCCGTGGCTGTGCGCCCCGGCGATGTGACCGCCTCTGTGCCGGAGCCACAGACGTTGGCACTCGTACTGATGGCGCTGGGCGCGGCTGTGGTGGCACGCAAGAGGCGGCCTCGTTGAGGCTTTGACGCTTTGGCTGACCATCAGGTTCAGGCCCGCCCTTGCAACATCGGATCGCCCCGCAGAGAGGGGTATCGATCCAACAACCCCGCCAGGAATCGCGACAGTGCTGCTTCGCGTTGATCCTCGCAGGTCCAGATGATCGACATCAGCCGTTCATGGGTGGTGCAGCGCATGACTTTCGGCCTTGTCTCTGGTCCCGCCGACAGGAATCGAACCTGTATTTCACGCTTAGGAGGCATGCGCACTATCCATTGTGCTACGGCGGGTAGCCTTGGATTTTCACATGCGGATTTGCGACCGCTAGCCCCAGCGCCAGGTCCAGATCACGTCCAGTGAATTCTCGAAACCCGATTGCGCGCGCAGCGTGAAGCTGCGGGCGATGCGGTACACCAGCTGAAAGCTGCCTGCAGTGGCGTTCAGTCCTCGTTCGTAGCCGACATACCAGCGGCGCGATAGCTGCTTGCCGAGCGAGATCACCGTTTCTCGCACCTCGCCCTGGTTCTGCTTCAGCGTGAGCTCGTCGAGCCCGATGGCCTTGGTGAACTGGTCCGTGATGCCGTCGCCTTCGCCGGCCAACAGTGCCACCGCGGCGGTCTGCAGCAAGGCGGTGTCGGCGCCACCCAGGCCATCACTGGGTCGGCCCAGGGCCAGCCACGACAGCTTGTCGACTTCTGACACCTCGGGCTCCGAAAACAGCCGGATGCGCGGGTTCTGCGCGGTGCCTGTGATCTGCACCCCCACGCGAATGTCGACGTTCGGGCGGGTGGCCTCGATGTTGAGCTGCGGGTTCTCCGGCGGCCCGTTGAAGGTGATCTGGCCGCGGTCGATCGTCAGCTTCTGGCCATAGGCTGCATAGGTTCCGCGAGCGGCGGTGATGGTGCCGTTGATCGCCAGCCGCCCGCCCGGGGCAGTGAGTCGCAGGTCGCCGCGCAGGCCGGTTTCGATGCCCCGACCGCGCAGCCGCAGCTTGGTACCCAGCCCGATCTTCAAATCGAGTGCCACGTTGCGCGAGGTCGTTGAGGTGGGCGAGGGTGTGGCTGCCTCGGCGGAGCCCGACTGCGCTGAATCTGCTGGCGCACCGCGCGCCGCCCCGCTGGCGGCGGCCCGCACCACCTGCACGTCGTCGGACAGCGTTGGCGCGTCGCTGCGCGTGAAGTCGATCATGCCTTCGTCGATGGTGAAGCCCCCGTCGACGCTCAGGGTGTCGCGGCCAAATCCCAACTGGGCGGAGCCGCTGGTGACGATGCGGCGATCGACCCGGCCCAGCAGCACGAAGCGATCGGCCTTCAGCCGCAGCTGCGCGTTCGGAGACTCGCCAAGCGCTGCAGAGCCCTCGATGCTGAGGCTGCCCGTGCCGCCCTTGGCGTTGAAGCGTTCAATGCGTGCACCGTTGCCCTGCAGCGAGATCACCACCTCGCCCTCGCTGATGTTCACGCCTTCGAGGAAGTTGCGCGCGCTCAACGCGCTGCCCTCGATCCTGCCAGTGACCTCGGGCGCGCCGAAGCGCCCGGCGAACAACGCGCTGGTCTTCATCTGGCCGCCCAGCCGCCAGCCGGTCGGCACCCAGGTGCCCCATGCGCCGAGGTTGGCCACGTCCAGTTCGGCGGCACCTTCGATCGATGCATCGGGTGTGGGCCAAAGCACCTCGGGTGATGTGCGCACGACGACGGCCCCCGCCAGCACGCCGAGGGTCTTGCCGTTCAGGTACTGGGAGAACGTCCAGACACCGTCCTTTGCGCTCACGGCCAGCCGCAGGTTGGTCAGGCCCAGCGACTGGGTGCTGATCTCGTCGGTGACGGTCAGGTCACCACGGCTGCGTTCGAGCACCAAATTGACTGCGAGTCCGCCATCGCTGTGCACATCGAAGCTGCCACCCATTGTCAGATCGCCACCCCAGCCGAAGCCAGGCTGCAGGCGAGCCAGCAGCGGTGAGATCGGCAGTGGGTCGAACGCGAGTTGTGCATCGATCCGTGCCGGCCGCGCCATGCCGCCGGCTGCTTGCCAGACCAGCTGGCTCCAGCGCACGGCCGCACCCAGCACCTCGGCCTGGCCGGGTTGCACAGCGACCCGTGCCGGCTCACCCGACCACGCTGCGTCGATGTCGATGTTGCTCGCGCGGACCCACGGTGCAGCGTTGCCGTTGCTCGCCTTCAGCTCAAGCCGCTGCACACCGCCGCGCCAACCGGCCAAGCGCTGGCCTGCCAGGTCGATGAACGCGCCTTTGGCCTGCAGCAGCAGCATGCTGCGCGCTGCGGGGTCCGCTCCCGTGAGGGCCGGAGCCGCCTGGCCTGCCGCCGTCGCCTGCACTGTGTCGGTCCAGGAGGGCGGCAGCGCTTTCGAAACAGCCCGCAACTCCAGGGTGTGGTCGCCGACGGTACCTCTGACCTTGAGCTGTGCCGATTCGATGTTGGGTGATGCGCTCGCCTGAGGGCTGGAGGAAGTGCTCGCCGTCGCGACCGAAGAGGCTGTCGGTTTGCTGCTGGCCGTCGGCGCGCTCAGCAGGCGCATTTGCGACAGGTTCGCGTCGATGGTCACGGCATCGCCAGCGGCAGTGCCCGCAGTCCAGTTCGCGCCGGCCTGTTGCACGGCGACCGTGCCGACACGCAGACCGTTTGCGCTCAGCTCGCCCTGTGTCGTGATGGCGGGCCAGCGCCCGTCGATCGTCGCCGATGCCTTCAGCGTGCCAGCCAGTGTTGCATCGACTCCCGGTGCCTGCACAAGGCGCCACAGCGGCTCGAAACCCGCGAGGGCAGGGGCGTCGAGGCTGACGGTCCAGCGATCGGTGCTGCCACTGGTGGCATTGGCACGTGCCGTGGTCTCGAAGCGGCCTTGTGCTTGCAGCCGGTTGTCGGCGACCTGCAGTGTCAGCGCAGCTTCGGCGTGCCCGCTGTCGAGGCTGCGCAGGCTGGCGCTGCCATCGACCGGCGTGCCCGCAACGAGGCTGTTCACCATCGCAAGCTGGGCACTGCCGCGCCACCCGGTCCATGACGCGCCGAGCTCAGGCGGCAGTGTCAGGTCGAAATCGCCCGTCGCGTTGAGGCGGTTGGTCCCGCGCCGCCAGGGTGAGTCGGTGCGTCCGGGCCACCAGGGCAGCGGGTCGAACTCGACGAGCGTGGCGCGTCCCTTCGCCTGCCAGGGCTCACTGGTCGAGGGGCGGCGGGCTTCACCGGTCAGTGTGGCCAGTGCGCCGCCGGCGCTGGCGCGCAGCTCACGCAGCGTGAGGTGCTGTGCGTCGGCGAGGGCGTCGAGCTTGAGCTGCACCGTCTTGCCCGCGGTGTCCACCTGGTCTGAGCCGACCGACGGCGAGAGTGCGCCGGTCAGGTCGAACTTCAGCTCGATCTGTGCGCCGCCGCCTGCCGCTGAGGTTGCGGGCGAAGATGCTGCTGCGACCGCGGTCGCGCCGGTCGGCGTGAGGGCAACCAGTAACGGCCCTCCGATCAACATCGCTGGCGCGCGCGCGTCGAGAACCGACGGCTGCAGCGCGTGCAGCGTGGCGCTCAGCGTCGAACGATCGGTGTGCCAGCGGCCACTGCCTGACAGGCTCCCGCCCGCCTGCGCCTGGGTGCCGAACTCGACGTCGAGTGTCTTGAGATCGACCGTGCTGGGGTCGTCGGCGCGGGCGCTCAGATCGGCCTTCAGATGGCGCAGAGGCGCGAACCCGTCGTTCCAGCGTCCGGCGGCGTCATTGCTCAGTGCGATCTGTGCGGCAATCGGCCGGTCGAATGCTGTGCTCTGAACTGTCACTTGACCGGTCAGCGCGGTGACCGGCGCCGAGCGGCTGAGTGCCGACAGGTCGAGTGAGCGGGTCTGAACCTGGAGGTCCGCCAGAGGCCAGGCGGCGAAGGGTCGCAACCCTGCCTGTGCAGTCAGTGTTTGCGCTGGATGGGTTGACGTGGCGGGCGCCTGCACGCTGGTATTCAAGGTCGGCGCTTCGAGTGGGCCGGCAAGTGCAACCGAGGCTTGCCAGGCGGCCAGGTCGATCGGTGTTTGCGCCAGCGCGGCTGCGGGTGCTGCTGATCCCGATGCCGCAGGTGGGGCCTGAACCTGCGACACATCAAGTTTCAGGTCGAGCGCGAATGGCGAGCGGGTGGCGATGCTGGCGGCACCGCGTGCTGCCAATCGGTCCCAGACCGCACTCAGCGCATCGATGCGGTGCTCGGCACCACCGGCCGCACCCAGCTGCACGCGGGCGAGCACATCGCGCAAAGGGTTGTCACCCAGAGCACTGCCATACACGGCGCCGATCTGCAGCCTCTCGATGTTGACCTGGATTGGCAGGTGCAAGCGGGTCGGTGCGGTCATCGGGGCGTCGCTCGGGGTCAGCAGCAGATCGATGCGCAAGGCGTGCAGGTCGGCCATCGACAGCCGTGCCCACTGGCCCGACGCCTCACTGCGCGCCAGCTGCAGGCCGCGCCAGCCCAGGCCGGTGAACACGATCTGGTCGTTGCCAGACAGCTTCACCACCACGCGCCCGGTCTCGAAGTCTCCGAGCAGAACGCCGCGCGGTGCCGTCACTTCCACGCCCGGCAATCGCGACACGACCCAGGCGCTGCCGGCCTCGCTGCGCACGGCCCACCACAGGCCCGCGCCCGATGCGATGACCAGCATCACCAACAGCATCAGCACGAGCGCGGCACTCCAGACCTTTCCGCGCGGCCCGCGGCGGCGCACTGGCACGGGCGTGGCCGGCGGCGCGGGAGCAGTGATGTCTTCGTCGTTCAAAACGCGATCCCCACGCTCAGATGCAGTCGAACCTTCTGCACGTCATCGCCGTAGGCTAGGTCCATGCGCAGCGGGCCAACCGGGCTGCGCCAGCGTAACCCCAGACCGTAGCCCAACACCGGATGCAGGTTCTTCCAATGGTCAGCGGCGTTGCCGGCGTCGATGAACGCCGCGCCCCACAGGGAAGGAAACCGATCCGAGATCGGGTGAGCCACCTCTGCACTGCCGGTCACCAGCACGCGGCCGCTCAGCAAGGCGCCGTCAACCTTCGGCCCCAGGGAGCGGTAGGCATACCCGCGCACCGAATCGTCACCACCCGCTCGAAACAGCAGCGTGTCCGGGATGCCGACCTGCCTGCCGGCCAGCACCTCACCGCCCTCCAGTCGCGCGGTGGCGAACCAGGCGCCACCAAGAGGTCGGTAATAGGTGTAGCGGCCGTACACGCGGGCGAAGGGCCCGCTGCTCTCGCCGCCAGTGCCGCTGACCGCGTATCCGCCCGCCACCTCGGCCGAAAAGGTGTAGCCATCGGTGGGCAGCAGCACGTTGTCGAGGTCGCGGTAGACCCAGTGGTAGTTGCCGGTGATGGCGTTGTTGTTCACCGTGGTGGTCCCGGTGTCGGAGGTCGTGTCCAGCCGCGAATGCGTGGCTTCGATGTAGTACAGCCGCTCGATCTGGGTGGTGTCCTGGGTGCGCCCGATCCGCGCCGTCCAGGAGTCGCGCACCTCGTTGACGGTTTTCAACTGTTCGGCGCTGCCCGCGATCAGGTTGCGGTAAAGCCCCTCCAGTGGATATGACGTCAGCTCACCGGTCCACGACTTCAATTTCGGGCCGACCTCGAGCTTGTTCCTGGCAATCCACTCCCAACCGAAGGGTTGCCGGTGCGTGTGTTCGACGGTGACGCGCGGTCCGGTGTTGGCGCTGTAGCCGGCACCGAAGGTGGCCTGCTGGAGCGGCAGTTCGCGCAGTTGCACATTGACTGGCGCGGCCTGGGCGGTGGTCGGGTCAGCGTCGAGCACCACCGAGGCACCTTCGAACAAGCCGCTTTTCTGTAATCGCTCCTGAAAGTCGATCAGTTGCGACTCGCGGTAGGGTTCACCGGGCGTCAGCAGCGACAGCTTCTGCACGCTGTTTTCACCGTAGCGCTGGAGTCCGTTGATGCGCACAGGCCCGAGCCGGTACAGCACCCCGCTGTCGGCGGCGACATCGAGTTGAACCGTGTTGGCTTGCGCGTCCACCCGGGCGCTGGAGGTGCTGATCGCCGCTGCAGGGTAGCCGTCGGCGCGCAGCTTGGCCAGGGCATTGTTTTTCGCATTGCTCCAGTCGGCTTGCCGGAACGGCGCATCGGGTGGCAGCCGCCAGCCGTTGCGGACCTGTGCGATCAGCACCTTTGCATCGAGCGATCCGCCATCGGCGTCCTCTTTCAGTGGGCCCTGTGGCGTGAAGGCGAAATGATGGATGGTTGCGCGCGGTCCGGGCTCGACCCGCACCCTGAGCAAGGGCAGGGACTGCCGTGCGGTGGTCGCGCTGGAAGAGGCTGCGTCCTGTGCCCCTTCGGCGCGCTCGCGTGCCGCAGCCGGCGTGGCGTCGCCGCCGACACGCACGACCGTCACCTCGGGGTTGAAGTAGCCCTCGGTTTCCAGCAGCGCGCGAACCTGAGCCGGCGCGGCGGCAATGAGCCGATCGATTTCAGCGGGCGTGATGTCCTCGCTCTCGGGCACGTTCTGAAACCGCGACAGGTCGAGATAGGTGACAAGCAGCGTGCGCAACTCTCCGGGCGCCTCGATGTCGAGGCGATACACCGCAACCGATGGCTTGGCCGTGGCGCTTGTCGAATCGGTGGGCGCTGCGGGTTCGTCAAAGAACAGGTTCTTCACGCTGGCGCAGCCACTGACGCCAAGCAGCAGGGCGCAGCAGCCGAGACTTGCCGCGATTCGTGACCACCTCATCGGCTGAGCGTGCGCATGGCCGCATCCAGGCCCGGCAGGGTCAACGGGTACATGCGCTGGTTCATCAACTGCTGGATCAGCGCAATGCTCTGACGGTATCCCCACAGCGCCTGCGGCTCGGGGTTGATCCAGACAAACTTCGGGAAGGCTTGCGTGAGCCGCTGCAACCACGCGGCGCCCGCTTCCTCGTTGTGGTACTCGACGCTCCCGCCGGACTGCAGGATCTCGTACGGGCTCATCGTCGCGTCGCCGACGAAGATCAGCTTGTAATCCTTGTTGTACTTTCGCAGGATGTCGTGCGTGGCGAACTTCTCGCTGTGGCGGCGCTGGTTGTGCTTCCACATGAAGTCATAGACGCAGTTGTGGAAGTAATAGAACTCCAGGTGCTTGAACGCCGATTTGGCGGCGCTGAAGATTTCCTCGACGCGGTGTACATGGTCGTCCATGGTGCCGCCCACATCCATCAGGAGCAGCACCTTGATGTGGTTGTGCCGCTCCGGAATCATCTTCAGGTCGAGGTGACCCGCATTGGCTGCGGTGGCGCGGATCGTGTCGTCGAGGTCCAGCTCGTCGGCCGAGCCCTGGCGCGCGAAGCGGCGCAGCTTGCGCAGTGCAACCTGGATGTGCCGGGTGCCGAGTTCGGCGTTCGCGTCGTAGTCCTTGAAGCGGCGCTGGTCCCATACCTTGACCGCGCTGCGCTGCCGGCTGCGGTCCTGCCCGATGCGGATGCCTTGTGGGTTGACGCCGTAGGCGCCAAACGGGCTGGTGCCGCCGGTGCCGATCCACTTGCTGCCGCCCTGGTGGCGCTCTTTCTGTTCCTCGAAGCGCTTCTTCAGCGTTTCCATCAGCTCATCCCATCCCATCTTCTCGATCGCGGCCTTTTCTTCGGGGCTCAGCTCAAGCTCAAGCACCTTGCGCAGCCATTCGAGCGGGATGTCCTGCGCGAAATCGGTCAGTGTCTCCACGCCCCTGAAGTAGACGGCGAAGGCCTGATCGAACCGGTCGAAAAGCGTCTCGTCCTTGATCAGGCAGGCACGGGCCAGCACATAGAAATTGTCCAGCGTGGGGCCGCCGGTGGCATCGTCGTCGTCCAGCACGCCAGCCTGCAGCGCTTCGAGCAGCATCAGATATTCGCGCACCGAGACCTTCAGCTTCGCTTCGCGCAGCGAGAGAAAGAAGTCGATCAGCATCGAGGACGGGCCAGCAAATGCTGCAGATGCGTGCGTATCGCCGGCCATTCGCTGGCGGTGATGCTGTAAACGGCGGTGTCGCGCAGCGTTCCATCAGGCATGCGCTGGTGAGAGCGCAGGATGCCATCGAGCTGTGCCCCGAGGCGCTCGATCGCGCGCCGGCTCTGAACATTGAGTCGGTGCGTGCGGAACTCCACCGCGATGCAATTCAATGCATCAAACGCATGCGCGAGCAGCATCAGCTTGCACTCGGTGTTGAGCGCGGTGCGCTGCACACGCGCCGCATACCAGGTCGAGCCGATCTCGATGCGGCGGTGTGTGGTGTCGATGTTCATGAAGGTCGTCATGCCGACGGGTTCACCGGCCGAATCCAACACAGTGAATGGCAGCATGGCGCCAGCGGATTGCAGCGCGAGGCGGCGATCGATCTCGGTGCGCATGCGCTCGGGGCTGGGCACCGTGGCGTACCAGAGCTGCCAGAGCTCGCCGTCCCGGCTCGCCTCGGCCAGCGCGGCTTCGTGTTCGCGCTTCAGCGGCAGCAGGCTCGCGTGCCTGCCGCGCAACTCGATGGGGTCGGACAGCGAAGTCAAGGCGCTGGCCCGAGCTGTCAACGGCGCTGCTGCTGCATGAACAACAGCTTTTCGAACAGGGAGGTGTCCTGCTCGGTCTTCAGCAACGCGCCGAGCAGTGGCGGCACGACCACCGCATCGTCCTGGCTCTGCAGGGCGGCCAGTGGAATGTCCTCGGCGACCAGCAGCTTCAGCCAGTCGAGCAGTTCCGAGGTCGACGGCTTCTTCTTCAGGCCGGGCAGATTGCGTACCTCGTAGAAGCGCTGCAGGGCAGCGGCCAGAAGGTTCTTCTTCAGGTCGGGGAAATGCACTTCGACGATGCGCTGCATCGTGGCCGCATCGGGGAACTGGATGTAGTGGAAGAAACAGCGGCGGAGGAAAGCGTCGGGCAGTTCCTTCTCGTTGTTCGAGGTGATGAAGACCAGCGGCCGGTGCACCGCACGGATCAGCTCGCGCGTTTCGTACACATAGAACTCCATCCGGTCGATCTCGCGCAGCAGGTCGTTCGGGAATTCGATGTCGGCCTTGTCGATCTCGTCGATCAACAAGACGACTGGCTGTTCGGCAGTGAAGGCCTTCCACAACACACCCTGCACGATGTAGTTGCGAATGTCGCGCACCTTGTCGCCGCCATCGATGTCGGCCAGCTGGCTGTCACGCAGTCGGCTGACCGCGTCGTACTCATACAGGCCCTGCTGGGCCTTGGTGGTGCTCTTGATGTGCCACTGCAGCAGCGGCATGCCCAGCGCCTTGGCCACTTCCTCGGCCAGCATCGTCTTGCCGGTGCCCGGCTCGCCCTTGACCAGCAGCGGGCGTTTCAGCGTAGCGGCGGCGTTCACTGCGAGCATCAGGTCGTCGGTGGCGACGTAGTCTTGCGTGCCTTTGAACTTCATGTCTGTCGGCTGTCAGCCCGCGGGAACCTGGTGCACGGGCAGTATAGAGAAGGGAGGTTTGCCGCCGGACTCACGGCCTGTTCCTCAGCGCCAGCGAGGGGTTCTACGGGTGGCCCTCTATACTTCGGGGCTGATTTTCAACAAGCACTTCGTACTCGCCTGATCATGAGACCACTGCATTCGCTCGCCCTGTCGTTGATGTTGATGTCCGGTGCTTTCAGCACCGCCGCGGTCGCGCAGGATGCGAAGGCTGGCGAGGGCAAGGCCCAGTTGTGCATTGGCTGCCACGGCATCGTCGGCTACCAGGCCAGCTTTCCCGAGATCCACAAGGTTCCCAAGCTAGCGGGCCAAAACGCACCCTATATCGTGGCAGCGCTGGCCGCCTACAAGAAGGGCGAGCGCCTGCATCCGTCGATGCGAGGCATTGCCGCCACGCTGAGCGATCAGGACATGGCCGATCTGGCCGCTTTCTACGAAGCCCAGGGCAAGGGCATTGCGCCAGTTCCGGCAGGCGCTCCTCAGAAGGCACCGACCCCCCGCGTGGCGGAACTGTTGAAGAAGGCCAATTGCGCTTCGTGCCACGGCGAGAACTTCAACACACCGATCTCGCCGTCTTATCCAAAGATTTCCGGCCAACACGCCGATTACCTGTACGTCGCGCTGAAGGCCTACCAGGTCGATGGCAACCCGCTGGTCGGGCGCAAGAACCCGATCATGGGCGGCATGGCGCGGCAGTACACCCATGCCGAATTGAAGGAAATGGCAGCCTACATCGGTTCGCTGCCTGGTTCGCTCGGGACTGTCGCACAACCATCGCTACGTTGAGTCTCATCCGGAGGCGTGAACGCTTTCGTGTGACGAGAAAAACCGCCCAACGGGCGGTTTTCTCTTTGATGCGAGTCGAATCGGTTTCGGCAAGCCAACATACGGTCTAAAGATCCAGGCTGGCGCTGCCGATATTGGCTGACATGAAGGAATCTGATCTCAAGAAAGTCCCCGTCGATCAGATGCGTCTCGGCATGCACCTGCACGAGATGTGCGGCGCGTGGCTGGACCATCCATTCTGGAAGACGAAGTTCGTCCTGCGCGATCAGGCTGATCTGACCAAGCTTCAGGAAAGCAGCATCAAGGAATGCTGGATCGACGTTTCCAAGGGACTGGATGTCGCCACGGTCATTGACGACATCGAAGTCATGGGTCGCCGTGACTACATCGCCACGGCCTCTGTCAACAGCGCTGTGGATGTCGATACCGCGACCGACCGGGTACGCGCCGCTGCGGTCTCGACGACCAAGCCGGCGGAGTTCGGAGAAGAGGTTCGCCGCGCGGCAGCGCTGTGCAATCAGGCACGGGCCGCGGTGACGTCGCTGTTCGCCGAGGCCCGCATGGGCCGCGTCGTCTACAACGAACAGTGCGCTGAGCTGGTCCACGAGATCGCCACCTCGGTCGGACGCAACCCAAGCGCGCTGATCTCCCTTGCGCGGCTGAAGACCCACGACGACTACAGCTACATGCATTCGGTCGCCGTGGCCGCCCTGATGGCGACACTGGCCAAGCAACTCGAAATGGATGACACCCAGGTGCGGATGGCTGCGAAGGCCGGCCTGCTGCACGACATGGGCAAGGCGGTGATGCCGCTGGACATCCTGAACAAGCCCGGCAAGCTGACAGACGAGGAATTCGCACTGATCAAGACGCACCCGCAGCATGGCCATGCCTTGCTGCTGGCCGGCGAATCGGTCAACGACGTCGAGCTCGATGTCTGCCTGCATCACCACGAAAAAATGGATGGAACCGGCTACCCGGACAAGCTGTCAGGCGACGAGATCTCGCTGTTCGCGCGGATGGGTGCCGTGTGCGATGTCTATGACGCCATCACCTCCAATCGGCCGTACAAGCAAGGCTGGGATCCGGCGGAGTCCATTGCCAGGATGGCCGGCTGGGCAAAGGGGCACTTCGACCTCACGATCTTCAAGGCCTTCGTCACCAGCCTGGGTATCTACCCGGTCGGGTCGCTGGTTCGTCTGAAGTCAGGTCTGCTCGCTGTGGTCACGCAGCAGAACGCGCAAGCCATGACCAGTCCCGAGGTCAAGGTGTTCTTCTCCACCAAGCAGGGGCTGCATGTCCCGCCACGTCTGCTGGACCTCTCGAACCCGAACTGCAGCGACAGCATCGTCAGTCGTGAATCCAACGACACGTGGAAGTTCACCCACCTGGACGCCTTGTGGGCTGGCGAGGAGACGCTGCGCAAGATGGGCCGAAAGGCATAGCCCGACCGGAAGATGTGACCGACCTACACTGACCCTTTCCGATTCGGGGGCAGGGATGGCTGTTGGAGCGTCTGCGGTGAGGTGTGGCGCACGCTGGATGTCGGTGCGGTATGCCATGGTCTGGCTGTGCGCATTCGCTTCTGTGCTCGGCCTGACGGACTCGCAGGCGCAAACACTGCGCTGGGCTTCGCAGGGCGATCCGCAGACCATGGATCCGCACTCGCAGAACGAGTCTCTGACCAACAACCTGAACAGTCAGGTCTATGAATCGCTGGTCAGCCGCGACCGTCAATTGGCGATCGTGCCGGCACTGGCGACCGCTTGGCAGCAAAGCGATGCACTGCACTGGCGCTTCAAGCTGAGGGCGAACGTCAAGTTTCACGATGGCACGCCGTTCACCGCTGACGATGTGGTGTTCTCGGTGCTGCGCGCACGCGACAGCGCATCGGATATCAGGACCTATGCGCAGGCCCTGGGCGAGCCCAAACGGGTCGATGCACTGACCGTGGATTTCATGCTGAAGCAGGTCAACCCGATCTTCCTGCAGCACCTGAGCACGGTGCAGATCATGAGCCGATCGTGGGCAGAGAAGAACGGCGCAAGCAAGCCGATCGACTACAAGAGCCGGCAAGAGGGTTATGCCGCGCTGCATGCGAACGGAACCGGACCTTACGCGCTGGTGCTGCGGCAGCCTGACGTGAAAACGGTGTATCGCCGATTCGCAGGTTGGTGGGGCCGCTTCGAGGGCAATGTTCAGGAGGTGGTCTACACCCCGATCAAGAGCGATGCGACGCGCATCTCTGCCCTCGTGTCCGGCCAGCTCGATTTGGTGCTTGACCCCTCGCCGCAAGACACGGCGAGGCTGCGCAACACGCCTGGCGTGAAACTCGTCGAAGGCCCGGAGAACCGCATCGTGTTCATCGGTCTGGACCAGGGGCGTGACCAGCTGCTTTACAGCAGCGTCAAGGGACGCAACCCGTTCAAGGATCCGAGAGTGCGCCGCGCCCTGTACCAGGCGATCGACATCGAGACGATCCGCAGCCGGCTGATGCGCGGACAGGCGCTGCCGACCGGTGGCATGACGCCGTCACCGCTGGGCGCCTACAACGACCCGGCGCTGGAGTCGAGGCTGCCATTCGACCTGGCTGCGGCCAAGCGGGGCATGACCGAAGCGGGCTACCCGCAGGGCTTCGAGGTGACGCTCGATTGCCCGAACAACCGCTACATCAACGACGAGGAAATCTGCCAGGCGCTGGCGGTGATGTGGGCCAAGATCGGCGTCAAGCTGCGCGTCAATGCGATGCCGCGCTCGACCTACTTTCCCAAGCTGCAGCGTCTGGACACCTCGTTGTACCTGCTCGGCTGGGGCGGCTCCATCACCGATGCCGAAACCACGCTGACACCCCTGCTGCGCACGCGCGGCGAGGCCGGCGTCGGCGCGTGGAACTTCGGCCAGATCGCCAACGCCAAGCTCGATGATCTGGCTGCTGCATCCAGCCGCGAGGCGGACACAGCCAAACGCGAGCAGCTCATCAAGGCGGCTTTGCAGGAGCAGAAGGATCAGGTGCTGACCTTGCCGTTGCACCGCCAGGTTGTGCCTTGGGGGGCGCGGCAGAACGTCGACGTGGTGCACCGGGCCGACAACTGGATTGAATTCGCATGGGTGCACATCCGCTAGTGCCTGGCGACGTGCCGTCCCCGCAAATCGACCCGCGAGGTTTCCTCTGCGCGCTGTTGGATGCTGCCGTCGCGCGCGCCCAGCCGGAAGGGGTGATCGCGCCGTTTCTGCCAGCGCCGCCAGCGGGCCGCACCGTGGTCGTTGGTGCTGGCAAGGCCGGTGGCGCGATGGCTGCGGCGGTCGAAGCACGGTGGCCTGTTGACGCGCCGCTGTCTGGCCTGGTCGTTACCCGCTATGGTCATGTGCCGCCAGTGCATCGAGCGGCACCGAGCCGCATTGAAGTCATCGAAGCAGCGCACCCGGTGCCCGATGCGGCTGGGCTGCAGGCAGCGGAGCGCATCGCCACGCTGGTGCAGGGCTTGAGCACTGATGATCTGGTGCTGTGCCTGATCTCCGGCGGTGGCTCGGCGCTGCTGACGCTGCCGGCCGAGGGTGTGTCGCTCGAGGACAAACGTGCGATCAACCGGGCGTTGCTGGACAGTGGCGCAGCGATCGACGAGATGAACTGCGTGCGCAAGCATCTGTCAGCGATCAAGGGCGGGCGGCTCGCCACACTGTGCCACCCCGCGCGGGTCGTCACACTGCTGATCAGCGACGTCCCAGGTGATGCGCCCCAGGTGATCGCGAGCGGGCCGACCGTGGCCGATCCCAGCACCTGTGCAGACGCCTTGGCGGTGTTGCGACGGTACGCGATCGATGTGCCCGAGTCCGTTCGCGTGGGCCTGGAGCAGGGCAGGTTCGAGACGCCGAAGCCGGGCGATTCACGCTTTGCCGGCCACGCGGTGCACCTGATCGCGACGCCGCAGCAATCGCTGGAAGCGGCTGCCGCCGTGGCGCGCGCTGCAGGGATCGATGCGCACATCCTCAGCGACGAGATGGAGGGCGAGTCACGAGAAGTCGGCCGCGTGCATGCCGCGCTGGCGCGCGCGGTGGCGCGACGCGGTACGCCGTTCGCTCGGCCCTGCGTGATCCTGAGCGGAGGTGAGACCACGGTGACGGTGACTTCGAAGGGCGGTCGCGGCGGGCGTGCCAGCGAATTTCTGTTGGGCTGCGCGATCGCGCTGCAGGCCGAGCCTGGGGTGCATGCGCTCGCAGCCGACACCGATGGCATCGATGGCGTCGAAGACAACGCTGGCGCCATCGTCACGCCCGATACGCTGGCCCGCGCCGCAGCCCTCGGACTCAGCGCCCGGGACCACCTCGATCGGAACGACGCATACCCCTTTTTCGCGGCGCTCGGCGATCTGGTCGTGACCGGGCCGACCTGCACCAACGTCAACGATTTCAGGGCGCTGTTGGTGCTTTAGCCCGAAGCCTCCCAATCACCCCCGTCCGGCTCAGACTGCGGCGCTCGGGTAAGGTGTGGACATGACATCAAATACTGCGCCGGCTCTCCGCTCCGTTTCTGTCTGGTCGCTGGCCTGGCGTCAGTTGACACGCGACTTCCGGGCCGGTGAGCTGCGGCTGTTGTTCGTGGCCGTGGCGTTGGCGGTGGCGGCCCTGACGGCCGTGGGCTTCTTTGCCGACCGACTCAACGCTGGCCTGTCCCGCGATGCGACGCAATTGCTGGGCGGTGATGCGATCGTCGCCAGCGATCAGCCAACACCGCTCGCCATTGCCGACAAGGCTCGTGCGCTGGGCCTGCTCACTGCCACCACCACGACCTTTCCCAGCATGGGCCGCGCGGCCGACGCACAAGGCGGCGCGTCGCGGCTGGTCAGCGTGAAGGCGGTGAGCGATGGCTATCCGCTGCGCGGGAAGCTGCGCCTGACCACCGGGCCCGGCACGACCGAAGAGGTCGTCGCGCGTGCGCCTGTGCCGGGCAGCGTCTGGGTCGAGGCGGCGGTGCTCGACGCGCTGGCGCTCAAGGTCGGCGACGATCTGCTGCTCGGAGATGCCACGCTGCGCATCGCGCAGGTGATTGCGGTCGAACCGGATCGCGGCGCGGGCTTCATCAGCTTCTCGCCGCGGGTGATGCTCAACCAGGTCGATCTGGCATCGACAGGTTTGATCCAACCGGCCAGTCGTGTCACCTACCGCCTGCTGGTCGCGTCGAAAGACGTGGCCGGAGGCAACGACCCAAGGGTGCGCGAGTTCACCACCTGGACCGAGGCGCAGCTGAAGTCTGCCGCCATGCGCGGCGTGCGCGTCGAGTCGCTCGAGGGCGGTCGGCCCGAATTGCGCCAGACGCTGGACCGGGCCGAGAAGTTCCTGAACCTGGTGGCCTTGCTGTCGGCCTTGCTGGCCGCGGTGGCCGTGGGTATCGCGTCGCGCGACTTTGCCAGCCGTCACCTCGACGACTGCGCGATGCTGCGTGTGCTCGGCCAGCCGCAGCGCACGATCGCGCTGCAGTATCTGATCGAGTTCGCGCTGGTCGGTTTGCTGGCCAGCGCTGCCGGTGTCGCCCTGGGCTTCGCAGTGCACTACGGATTTGTGTGGCTGCTGGCCGGCTTGGTCACCGCCACCCTGCCGGCCGCCTCGTGGTGGCCAGCGCTGTTTGGTCTGGGTGTCGGTTTCACCTTGTTGCTGGGCTTTGGCGCGCCGCCCGTGTTGCAGTTGGCCCGGGTCCCGCCGCTGCGCGTGATCCGCCGCGAGATGGGTGCACTGAAGCCGGCGTCGATCGCCGTGCTGCTGGCCGGCACGCTGGGGTTCACGGGCCTGCTGCTCGCCGCGTCGTCGGACCTGAAGCTGGGCCTGATCGCCGTGGGCGGCTTCGCGGCGGCGATCGCGATTTTCGCGCTGCTGAGCTGGCTCGCGGTGCTGCTGCTGCGCCGCGCAGTGCCAGAGTCCAATGCGCCGCGCTGGCTGGTGCTCGCGACACGGCAGATCGCAGCGCGGCCCGCTTTTGCCGTGTTGCAGGTCTCTGCGCTGGCGGTGGGTCTGCTTGCGCTGGTGCTGCTGGTGCTGCTGCGCACCGACCTCGTGAGCAGTTGGCGTGATGCCACGCCGCCCGATGCGCCGAACCGCTTCGTCATCAATGTGCAGCCCGATCAGGCCGAAGCCTTCCAGGCCCGGTTGCGCGAGGCCGGCATCACGCAGTACGACTGGTTTCCGATGATCCGCGGCCGGCTGGTCGCGATCAATGGCCGCACGCTCGATGCCGCGACGATGACCGACGACCGTGCACGTCGCCTTGTCGAGCGCGAGTTCAACCTGAGTCACACCGCCGAACTGCCGCCGCACAACCTGCTGACGGCTGGACGCTGGGTGGCTGAGGAGCCGGGGGGGCTGAGCGTCGAGTCGGGTTTGGCCGAAACCTTCGGGTTGAAGCTCGGCGACACGGTGCGCTTCGACATCGCCGGGCAAGCGGTCGAGGCCCGCGTGACCAGCCTGCGCAAGGTCGATTGGGCCTCGATGCGGGTCAACTTCTTCGTGCTGTTCCCGAACGCGGCGCTGGACAACATGCCCATCAGCTACATCGCGGCCTTCAAGGCGCCGACGGCGGGTGGCCCCCGGGCCGCGGCCGAGTTTGACAATGCACTCATCCGGCAGTTTCCGAACCTGACCAACATCGATGTGTCGGCATCGATTGCCCAGATTCAGAGCGTGCTGGGGCAGGTGGTCGCTGCAGTCGAGTTCCTGTTTGTCTTCACGCTGGCGGCCGGGCTGGTGGTGCTGTTCGCTGCGGTGACTGCCACGCGCGAATCGCGGTCGCGTGAGTTCGCGGTGATGCGTGCGCTGGGCGCCAGCGGGAAATTGCTCGGGCAGGTGCAGCGTGCAGAGTTGCTGGGGGTGGGGGCGCTGGCCGGTGCCCTGGCCTCGGTGGCGGCCGTGGCTGTCGGCTGGCTGCTCGCCAGCCAGGTCTTTGGCTTCAACTGGCAGCCATCACCCTGGGTGCCGCTGTTCGGCGCGATGACCGGGGCCGGTTTGTCGCTGGCTGCCGGCTGGTGGGGCTTGCGCGATGTACTTCGCCGGCCCGTGGTCGAGATGCTGCGCCAGGCGGTGCAGTGAGACCCTGACCGGCTTGCAGCGGCACCAGCACAGAAAACGTTGGTGCAACAAAAAGCCCGCCACTGCATGAGCAGAGGCGGGCTTGTGTGACCACCGGGGCATGAGCCCCGGTGCCGGTGGGGCAATTACTTGCCCGTACCCGTGGCCACTTCTTCCAGCACGT